>JBGTBJ010000186.1:0-282702 GCA_041749395.1 Pirellulaceae bacterium | reverse complement strand
TCCAGCGCGCGTGGTGTCGAACTGAAAGTGGATGAAATCGTCATTGCCGTGAACCCAGAAATAGGCCCGCTCGCCATCGAGCGTCCAGTACGTTTCGTCGGCATGAACGGGCCCGTCACTACTACCAAGTTTCTTGGCAATGTCATCGACCACTACCGTGGCTCGCTGAGCCAGCTTGTCTTCAAAGCCCAGCAATGTAGCTGGCGTGAAGCTGACGCCAAACAGTTCTTGGATCGTTCGGGGGACCTTGCGATAGCTGATCCCAATCACATTTCGCAAACGAGTCAAAGGGGCCAGGCTTATTTCTGCAGTTTCGCACACCAAAGAGGCCTGACCCCTTTGATTCAACACCACGTCGTAACCCTGCCGGTAGGCTCGATGGATATTCGCGAAGGTAGCGTAATAACGATCGGCGAGCAAGATTTCGCCGGGAAAAAGCAGCTTAATAATCGTTTGTAGCAAGCTGTTCTCGCCAGTCTCTTTGCCACGATAAGGGGCCATCGCGATATCCAGGGGTACTCTTTCTGATTCGCGTCCGTGTCAGGCATCGTCAATGAGGTACCGTCGGCGAGCTTGACATTGCGTCCCTTCCACTGCCAATTCGAGGCGGCGGTTGCCTGGCATCGTTGGCCACTGCGTCTACTGATTTCGGCAACAACCGCTTCGGGCAGTCGCTGACGAGCTTTGCAATATGAGGTGGTGTTGGCATCGGCTTTTGAAGTTCAGTCCATCAGAACAGAGCTCGGTCGTGTTTGAAATCGCCGTTGGCGCGAAAAGTGCATTGCCGCTTTTGCTCTCACTACCCGCAGTGCCAGCAAACACCGTAGGCGATTGCATCTAGTGATTCACGCTTAAACACGCGGCATTCGGGCCTGACCCCTTTGATTCGGTCAATAAATTCACAGCCAATGCGCGAAAATAGCGATTGGTAACGACGCTACTTTCGCGGAGCGAAAGGCGACTTTTCTCGAGACGCGGCCGGCATCGCTCATTCGGCGGACGCCAGTCCTGCACGTTGCCTATCACAAAACGGAGAACCGAATTCTGCGCAGTACGCAGCCGAAAGGAATCACGCTAGAGAGCCGGGAGCGGTCGCGCAGTGTGTATCATAACAATGCTCGTTTAGATAGGAACCTAATAGCTGCGTACAACGGTGTACTTGCCTGCTCGTTTCTAATGAAAATACTAAAGGACTACAGGTGGGATGCGTTCCTCATGACTACGAATGATCCAGTATCGGTTTGGATCGATCAGCTCAAAGCGGCTGACGAGGCTGCAGCGCGCAAGGTATGGGAGCATTTCGCGGAGCGTCTTTGCGCGATCGCGCGTGGAAAACTGCATTCGAACACGCGGAAACTTTACGACGAAGAAGACGCGGCACTAAGCGTTTTCCGCAGCGTTTGCGCGGGCATGTCAGCAGGGAGCTTTCCAGATCTAAATGATCGCAACAGTCTGTGGGCCTTGATGTTGATCATGACCACCCAAAAGATTTCCAACCGACATCGCTTCGATCGTCAGCAACGCCGCGACGTAAGACGCACTGTGACGGAATCCGTGTTTTGCCGCTTGGATAATTCAGCAGTCGACGACGGCATACACCGTTTGATTTCACGCGAACCGACGCCAGAATTTGCTGCAGAGTTTGCTGAGACATGCCATTCGCTTTTCGAATCGCTGGATGACCCTCAGCTGGAGCAGGTAGTGCTGTTGCGGATGGAAGGTCGAACTGACGCTGAAATCGCTGAACAATTGAAGTGTTCGCGTCGTACGGTGCAGCGCAGACTAGAGGTTATTCGTCGTCAATTGATGGGGTTGGAGATGCGAGAATGACTGACACGAATCCGTTTGAACACCTCAATGACGAACAACTAAACGTCTTGCACATCACCTCAGAGGCTTTCGAGCGGTCTATACGCGCGGGGCAATTGGTCAACATGGAGTCGTATCTCGAACCGGTTCCGACCGCTTTGAGGGGTGTTGTATTTCGCGAGTTGCTGGCGATTGAATCGGAGTGGGTTCAGTCGCAGGGCATGATCCCTGATGAGTCTGGCTATCTCGAGCGATTTCCTGAGTATCGTGCTGAGATACTTGATATTTTTAAGGTTGAAAACGAGAGCTCTTCTGCCGCGCGTTCTGGTAACGCTAAGTTTCAAACACCGTCGATGCCTGATGAATTGTTGCCGGCTGGAACGGTCATCGAAGGTCGCTACACGATTGTGAAATTGATTGGCGAAGGGGGCATGGGATCGGTTTACTTGGCTGACCAGCATGAGCCGATAACGCGACAGGTTGCGATCAAGTTCATCAGGGGTGGGATGGACTCAAAAGCGGTGCAGGCTCGATTCGAATTTGAACGTCAGTCGCTGGCGCTGATGGACCATCCAGGCATAGCGCGCGTATACGACGGCGGGCAAACGGTTAATGGGTTAGCCTATTTTGCGATGGAATTGGTTCGCGGCGTTCCAATCACTGCGTACTGCGACGAGCGGCGTTTGAGTTTACGAGCGCGGTTGACGCTTTTCGTCGCGATTTGCAAAGCGGTGCAACATGCCCATGCGAAGGGGATCATTCACCGCGATCTGAAACCGGGCAACATTTTGGTTACCGAAGTTGATGGTCGGCCTGTCCCCAAAGTCATTGACTTCGGAGTGGCCAAGGCAATCGATCTTCAACGAACCCAACAAAGTCTGGCAGCTTCGTTAGCCATGATTGTTGGCACGCCAGCCTACATGTCGCCGGAACAAGCAGATCCCGAATCAAACGATATCGATACCCGCACGGACGTCTATGCCTTGGGTGTCATTATGTACGAATTGCTAGTGGGTTCGCCGCCACGCGATACCGTCAATTTGCGTCGTGGTGCATTTATGGAAGCGATTCGGATGGTTCACGAGGTGGATTCGCCTCGGCCCAGCACCAAAGTAAATTCGTCGCTTTCACTCTCGAAAATCGCTGCCAACCGCAGTATCGAGCCGGATAGATTGGCACCAACGCTACGTGGTGAACTTGACTGGATCGCTCTGAAAGCGCTCGAGAAGGATCGCTCACGTCGATATGAAACGGTTAACGGTTTGGCCCGCGATGTGGAGCGATATTTAGACGGCGATGTGGTTGAAGCTAGGCCACCCAGCACGGCTTATCGACTGCAGAAGTTTGTCAAACGCCATAAAACGCAAGTGGGCGCTGCAAGCGTGTTGTTTTTGACAATGATATGCGGCATTGCAGGTACGACTTGGGGATTGTTCGAAGCAAACAAACAAGCGGTTGCTACGCAGCAAGAACTGATCGCCAAGGAGGAGGCTCGCAAGAGCGAAGCGGCTGAACGAAAGCACGCGGAAGCGATCGCAGATTTTGTCATCCGGGACTTCCTGGCACTGACAAGTTTCGAAGGGCGACTTGATTTTGACGAGGGTAACAAGTCAGAACTAAACAAGGATAGCACACTTCGCGATTTGCTCGACCGGGCCGCAAAGAAGCTCAAACCTCGAGACGACCTGGAGCCGGAAACGAAAGCAAGACTACTCAATATTGTCGGCCAGAGCTATATGAACCTAGGCGCGTTCTCTAGTGCGATCGACGCTTTCGAGCAAAGTACGGAGCTCTTCGCCAACACGTCGGGTACAAAACACATCGATACCTTAAACGAACAAAGCATGCTTATTCAAGCTTTGTACGCGAACGGACAGTATGACCTGGCTTTACCCCTGGCCGAGCAGCTACTCGCCGACGAGACTGATTTGTTGGGTAGCAATTCCGGCCAAACTCTCAGGAGCAAACGCATGTTCGCTCAACTCCTGCGAATGACGGGCAATCCTGCGAAGTCAGTGACATTGCTGGAAGAGACGATTGCTGGGCTCACGGCTCTGTACGGTCCTTACGAGCAGATAGTGCTTGCCACAACGTACGATCTCGGACAGGCGCTGAAATCAGCCGACGAGCCGCAAAAAGCAATACAGCTACTGGAAAAAACGCTCGTGCTCCAGGAAGAACATTTGGGCGAGCAGCATCCGGATGTCCACACTTGTGGTGAGCTACTCGCGGGGCTCTATTCTCAAGCAGGTCAGTTCGATAGAGCGATACCGATATTAGAAAAAGGTCTGGTTTGGTGCATCGAAAACTACGGTGCCGAACATCCGAGCACAATATATGCCATGGCAGGTCTAGCGAGCCACTATCGCAATCAACGCCAACTTGACAAATCGATTCCAATGTTCGAACGAACATTGGAGCTAACTCGTAAGGCGTTTGGAGATGAGCATCCCAATGTGGCCAATGCTTTAACCAGTCTCGCGATGTCCTATCGCGCTGCTGAGGAACATGAGAAAGCGCTGCCTCTATTCGAAGACGCATTGGCAAGGCGAATGGTAATTTTTGGCGACAAACATCCTGCAACGTTAACGAGTAAAGTCAACTTGGCAGCTGGACTTAGCGCCATGGGTCAAACGGAGAAGGCACAGTTGTTGAATGAGGAATGCTTGAAACTCGCATTGGAGATTCTTGGCGAAAAACACTCGACCACGATTTCCATCAAGCAAAATCTCGCCGTTGGCTACCATGCTTCGAAACAGTTAGATCTTTCGGTGCCGCTGTTCGAAGAAGTACTAAAATATTGGGTAGAGAAATTCGGTCGAGCTCACCCTTCAACCCTGCTGGCGATCGCGAACATGGGAGTGAACTATCGAGATGCGGGCCGTTTTGATGAGGCCCTGCCGCTACTTGAGGAAGCGTACCTTTCGATTCCAGCAATGCCATCGATGAAGTTCGTTGGAGCTGAGTATTTAGATGGATTACTTCGCGCGGGTAAAACGCAGCAGGGTCTGGACGTTCTTCAAACCGTTTTGACAGATGCTCGCAATACTCATCCGCCCGAAAGCCATATGCTAGCTAAGTCACTGGCCGTGCTTGGTAGCGTCCTAGTACGATCAAAGGAGTTCGCAATTGCGGAGCCGATTTTGCGAGAATGTGTGGCAATTAGTCAGCAAGAGGAACCCGATCAATGGACAACTTTTAACAATGTCGGGATGCTGGGGGAATGCTTGCTGAGAGAGCAGAAACACATCGAGGCAGAGCCTATATTGACGGCAGCGATAGATGGCATGCAGTTGCACCATTCCGAAGGCCCAAAGGAGGCCAATGCTCGTCGCGAGGTGTTAATTGACGCATTGGTTGAATTTCTAAAGTCGCAAGACCGCGTTGAAGATATTGAACGCTTAGAAGCTCGACGCAATAAGTAACATGCTTGCGGACCAAGGAGCGGCTACCACGCCTGGCTTTCGATGAGCTAAGAAAAGGCTCAAGGAAACGCTTGCTGGTTGAGGCGGAAGCCGCGTGCGCGAATGTTGCACGAAATGTTGCAAAAACGACGCTAGATAATGCTTGGGGATGGTTCCGCTATGGCCACCGGGCTGTCGGATTGTTCGGTAGGTGACGATGTTCGTCGACGGGTACGACGGCGTGGCTTACTGGTGCCCCATTCTTTCGTCAGCATTTCAAAGACTTCTGGCGTCTCGTAGCGGATGACATTTTTGCCTTCTGGCATGGGGCCAATCAAGCCTCGAAAAACGGGTAGACCACGAAGCTCCAGGTCGGTGCTGCAATCGTCAATACCGATTTGAGTGTGCGAACGGATGATTGATTCCGAGTTTGGAAAATCGCGAATCATCAGAGTGCCGTCGCCGGCGCGGGTCACGATACGAAAAGTATCTTTTTTAGACATAATGCCTCCGCATATTGGGAAGGTTAGAGGCTGGAGTGGGTGGAGGTGCTGAGGATCTAGCGGGCGGCTGCAACCGAACATTGGGGTCCCTAACGAGCGGCCCTGACCGATTTCTTCGTCAATATTGGCATAGGCGGGATACGGCGAGAGTGGAATCGCCGCATTGACCAATGGACTGGAAATCGGGAAGCAGGGTGCTCGTTATTCTTGATTGGGAAGGTGGGACGAGGTTCAGGGCATGTTGGGATCAGCCGCCCGCAGAGCTTGCGGACTACGTTTTGGGCAACGAGGCGAGTCGTGCTCCGAGACTAATCATCGGACGACAGAGGCCGCACACAGGAAAAAACATTGGTTCTGTGGTGCGACGGGAACAATGGGCGCGTCGTGCGCATCGTGAAGAACGTGATTTGCCAGCGTTTGCCGTCCTCGCTGGTGTTGTCGTTAGACATAGTCCGGCCCCCACATGTCGAACAACTGGACCCTGGACTACTCTTAGAGGCCCCACTTGCGATAGTATTGAATATTAGCTCGTTCTCATTTTCTCCCTCCAACTGATAGGGCCCGCTCCCCATGGGACCCGTTTTTTCAAACTTGTGGCTCGCGTTGGATTTGTTGGCTCAAGGCGCGACCCCGGGAACGGAGTCTGCGCCGCCGGAAGCTGCTGGGCTAATGGAGATTATCTTTAGTGGCGGAATCATTGGCTTGCTGATCCTGCTGTTATTGTTGGCCTTGAGTATCACGGCCGCCTATTTGGCCTTTGATCAGATCATGACATTGCGGCGAAACGAAATCATGCCCGCGGGGCTTGCTGAAGCGGTTCGCCAAGCGTTGTTGACCGGACGCATTGCCGAAGCGGATGCTGCCTGCCGACGTTCGCCCAGCGTTCTTGGCTTTGTGCTGCATAATGGGCTGACGGAATTGGAGCTTGGTTGGTCGCAAGTTGAGAAAGCAATGGAAGAGGCACTCGCCGAACAATCGGCCCGGCTAATGCGGCGCATTGAATACTTGTCGGTCATTGGCAATATCGCCCCCATGGTCGGTCTGCTTGGTACCGTGACGGGAATGATCTTTGCCTTCCAACAAGTAGCCGGCTCGCAGGGGGCGGCGGGTGCTGGTGATTTGGCCGAGGGTATCTATCAAGCCTTGGTGACCACGGTAGGAGGTCTTGTGATCGCTATTCCTTCGCTCGGGGCGTTCGCTATCTTTCGCAACCGAGTGGACGGGCTGATTGCAGAGACCGCTTACGAGAGCCAACATGCACTGGGACCCATCAAGCGCAAGCCCACTTCAAAGCGATCTGTGCCGGCACCCACCGCACCACCACAAATTCCTTAAAGCGGCTTTTACTTTTTATGCGAGTTCCTTCACGCGGCCAAAACCAAGGCTTGTCCAACAACATGACACCCATGATTGATGTGGTGTTCCTGTTGATTATTTTCTTCCTCGTGAGCAGCCATCTGGCCCGTCAAGAATCGCATGTTCCGCTACTGCTGCCAACAGCCGACAGTCATTTACCACCCAATCTTGAGGCCTCGGCTCTAACGCTGAACATTCTCGCCGATGGCACGTGGAAATTGGGTGGAACACAAGTGGATACCGCTACACTTTCAGGCGCCCTGCAAGAATATCGAAAGCGCAATGGGGCGAACGCGCTGGTACGGATTCGAACCGACCGTGCTGTTCCCTATGAGCGATTGGAACCACTTTTGCGTGAGGCGGCGAAAGCGGGCTTGCCGAATATCTCGATCGCTGTCTACCAACCCAATTCAGGAAAGGGGGGTGGATAATGCGATTGCCAAAGCAGGGTGGACGCAGCGCGATTGAGTTGCAATTGACTCCCATGATCGACGTCGTTTTTTTGCTACTCGTTTTTTTTCTTTGGACCAGCAGTTTCGAACAACCAGAATTCGATTTACCCAGCGCGTTGGCGGAACCACCTATGGGGCTCGCCAATCAACCCATTGCTCCGCCGCCGGCAGAAGCATTCGATGAAATCGTCCTCACCGTCGGTGGAACTGCGGACGCACTCCGCCTTACACTCAATGGTAACGCGGTGAGTGACATCAATACGTTGCGAGGGCAATTGTCAGAAATCGTGCAGCTTGGTGCTCAACCACCCGTCGTAGTCGACCCAGAACCGAACACTTCCGTAGGAATGGTTATCGATGTCTATGACGTCGCCCGTCAAGCTGGATTGGAACGAGTGTTGTTCGCGGCCGAAATGGAACCAACTATTGAAAAACCTTAACCCTCGTTTTGGCTTACATATATTTGCCACCTTAGCGATTTGCCTCTGCAACCTTGTCGGTTTCGGAGGTGCAACGGAAGGGGTACACGCATCGGAGTCCCCCACCGGCCGCCGTACCACGGATCGGAACGCGGATTTAATTGACGCATTGGTCGATGCCAATTTGCCCAATGAAGCGTTGCGCATTTGTGAGCGAGAGCTGGCCGGGTCAACACGCGGTACACCGGCCTTCGCTGCCTGGTCCATCCGCCTCTCTGCAGTATTCCTCCACCAGGCACAAGAAGCGGGACCAGAAAGTGATGCTGCTTGGATCGCAGCCGATCGGCCGCTTCGAGAAGCGCTCAGCGGCTATGAAGACCAGCCCGCCGCGCTGTGGCTGGAGTTTCAGCAACAAATCGTCAATCTGGGCCGCATGCAATGCTGGGGAATGAAGGTCTTGGGAAATCCGACGGACCAAGAGTCGCAACAACAACTGATGGAGCTGTCGCGTGCAACGCTACAAGCATTGAAAGAATTGGACACGAAGTTGGAAGATTGGATTCCGCTTGCCAGCAGTGGTCGCTTGGAACAGAAACTTGCTGCATCCGACCTGCAAACATTGCAGCAATCGGTTCGACGAAAGATGCTCGAGGGATTGTTGTTGCAGATCGATGCGTTGGACGCCAACTCGGATGATGCATTGGCGCTTGCCACGTCCGCCGAGATAGCCGCTAAGAAACTTGGCGAATCCATCGCCCTATCGGATCCTAGTCGAGAAGCAGTGGAACGCATGCTGGCGGAAGCCTATCGACGTGGCAAGAAGCCTGGCCAAGCTCTGCGCGTGCTGCAGCAATGGTTGCAGCAACAAGGAAACATCGAGCCCGAGAGTTTGGCACAACTGATCTTGTCACATTTGGATCTTGAGCAATGGGATGATGCCGAGAATCTATTACGAAAATACTACGGCGATATTCCTGAGAATGCACTTCATTCGGTGGCAATGGATTTGGCGAGGCTTCGATTTTTGCTGCGGCCCAACAACGACGCAAATACTAAGGCGACTATCGTAACCGGGTGGGTCGATGCCATTGGACGACGAGGAGGTCTCTTTGCCAAGCGTCGTGCCGAAACAGAATTGCTTCGGTCCATGCGTTTGGACCCGAACAGTGGCAATCTCACGGTCCTCACTGCGCAAGCCGGTCAACTGCTGCGAGCGGGCGATCAAGAGAGTACTAGGCAAGCTGCTCAGCTCTATCTACAGGCTACGGAATTGGCCGTACAACAAGGTCTTAACGACCAAGCCTTTCCGTTGGGCGTGTCGGCAGCGGCGGCTAGTATTCAAGCCGGAGATATAGTTGAGGGGACTCAGTGGCTTGCTCAAATCGCTGTAAAATTCCCCCGGGAAGAGAAAGCTGCTGACCTCCACTTCGAAGCAGCCCGACAACTAGGAGAACGAATCCAAAGTCGTTCACCCAACGCTTCCATCGACGCGGCGACTGATCAACAACTATTGTTGGAAACACTCGAGCGTCGTCTGTTGGACCAACTCCGCTATTGGCCCAAAGCCGAATCGACGCGCACCGCGCAGCTATGGCTGCTGAAGTTATTAGAAGCCAGTAAACGGTATGGGGAGGCCGCTTCGGTCGCATTGCAGTTGACGGGGATTTCGGTGGAGTGGGAGAAGGACATTCAGAATTCGTCCCGGCTGTGGCAACTGGCCATGCTACAAGCATCGGAGGTTGAGGAACGAAGCGAAATTGCCTTGATCGGTGTAACCAAGCTGCTTGAATTGCTGGAATCGATAAAGGGAGCAGCACAAGAAAATACGACGGCGCCACTACCGGCAAACGAAGACTTGGAAAAAGCAACGCAGTCGGCGATGACCGAAGCAAATCTTCTCGCTGCCCTGGGTTTGGACTTGAATGCCTTGCGTCAAAACTGGATCACTCCGGAAAACGATGTGCTTAAAAATCCGACTGTCGGTTTTGCCAATGATTTACGACGCGTGCGTATTGAGCCGATCACACCCGATGCCGTTGCATTGAATCCACCGATCCCTACACTAGCGCCAGAAGCAACGCAGGTTATCGTAGACTTGGCCGTAGCGAGATTGCATGCGGATGCGATGCTTGCTCCCTCCAATCGAAATCGGCTTGGTCGCGCCATATTGCGCGTAGCCACAGGGAGTCCGACGTCGACGCAGAGTCAACTCGTAATGCGTGCGGATGCACTCGCTTGGACGGGAGATTGGCGCAAGTCTGTCGAACAATTGGAGGCCCTTGCCAGTGAGTCCAAACGTAAGGGTGAAGTCATACGACACATCGCCGAATTGCTTGTCACCGTTAGTGACTCCGAAGCTCAGAAGTTGTCATTGGAATACTGGAACAAGTTGTCCTTGGGTTTGCCCAAAGGCTCGCGTGAATGGTATGAAGCAAAACTTGCTACTGCGCTAGCCATGCAAGCTAGTGGAGACAAAGAGGGGGCAGCGAAGCTGGCTCGATACGTTTTGCTGACTCAATCGCCTCAAGATGAATCGCTTAAGAAGCAGTTTCAAGCGGTCGCTTCGCCACTGCCATAAAACCGCCCGCGCGGATGGAAGGAAACCAAGATCGGTATTGGAGAGAAGCATCGCCCCTGACGGTCAACGGCAGTATTTGTTCCACATCAAAACCAGCCGACTGAAGATCGCGAATCAATTCATAGCGACCATAGCTATGCAAGAACATATTGGGCAGTCCACGGTACACGTAGATACGATCACCGAAATCGGCTTCGTCACTCCTACTGGCTTTCCATGCAGAACTGAGCAAGTGTCGCAGTCCCCCCGGATCGCGCCAGGCAGCCCAACGGTTATGCGCATGGACAATAAAACGTCCGCCGGGTCGCAGCATGCGATAGACGTGCTGTAGAACGCGTCTCCGATTGCGCCAGCCGCGCACCATTCCCAACGTGCTGAATAAACAAATTGCGTGTGTTAGAGATTGGTCAGCGACACAATCCAAGGTAACCAGATTGACTCTGATGCGCCACGCATCGAAGCCTTCCTGGGTGGCTCGTTGCCCCAGTTGCTTGAGCATGGATTGGCTAAGGTCCATTCCCAAATATTGAAATCCTTTTTGGGAAATGAGCTGAGCTGTTCGGCCAGTGCCACATCCCAGATCTGCCACGAGCTGCCCTGCGATTGTCGAAGGTGGTAACCAATTCGACAGAAGTTGCAGGTCCAGCTCCGTCAGCGCTGTACCACTTAAGAAAGTATCGTACGCGGTGGCGATCCCCTCAGTTTGAGTATAATCCCATGTGCCTGGGGCGACTCCTGGGGGGAGATTCCAATCGGCAGGACGTTGTCGCCGCGGTAGGGGGGCAGGATCATTCAAGGGGAACTCTCGCAATGTGTCGGTTAGCGAAGGGGAGGGGGGCTGGAGGTGTTTTTGGCTTGGTCGCTATAATCCGTTGCTTGCGATACATAGCATTAACTTACGTACATCTGATTGGGAGTTCTCAAGACTGTGACTATTCGAGTAGCCATCAACGGTTTCGGACGCATCGGGCGATTGACGTTTCGTAACCTGATGCAGCGTAGCAGCGAGTTTGAAGTGGTTGCCGTCAATGATTTGACCGACAACGAAACACTCGCCATGTTGCTGAAGTACGACTCTATTCACGGTCGTTACAAAGGTACAGTCGCTTGGAATGATGACGCATTGATTGTGGATGGCAAGACGATCCACGCACTTGCAGAGAAAGATCCAGCCAAATTGCCTTGGGCCGACATGAAGATTGATGTCGTGATTGAATCGACCGGTTTCTTCACCGGTCGTGCAGCGGGCGGAAAGCCTGGCTACGATAGCCACCTGACCGCAGGTGCTCGCAAAGTCGTTCTCAGTGCACCTGCGAAAGACGGTGCGGATTTGACCTGCGTGCTGGGCGTCAATGATGACAAGCTCAATAACAGCCTCAAGTGCGTCTCCAATGCCAGCTGCACCACAAACTGCTTGGCTCCGGTCGCCAAGGTGTTGCACGAGTCGTTTGGTATCGAATCGGGTCTTATGACAACGGTTCACGCTTATACCAATGACCAGAAAGTTCAGGATCAACCGCACGCTGACCTTTATCGTTCACGAGCTGCCGCCCAAAACATTATCCCCACGACCACAGGTGCGGCGAAAGCAGTTGCTCTCGTCATTCCTTCGCTCAAGGGCAAGCTGACCGGTATCGCCATGCGAGTTCCTGTCGCTACCGGCAGCGTGGTCGACTTAACCGTCAACCTCAGCAAAGAAGTTGACGCAGATACCATCAACGCTGCAATGAAGGCTGCGGCCGAGGGCCCACTCAAGGGAATTTTGTGTTACACCGAAGACCCGATTGTCAGCAGTGACATCATCGGCGATCCCCACAGTAGCGTTTTTGCTGCTCCTTTTACTCAAGTTTTGGGTGACAAGGGCAAGTTGGCCAAGGTTGTGAGCTGGTACGACAACGAATGGGGCTACAGCTGCCGTACCGCCGATTTGGTTGCTAAATTTGGCAACATGTAGTCGCCGGTCCTGGTTAGACTAACAGACATCCTGATTGGCGCAACCGTGGAGCCGTCCGCATGTCTTTCCCCACTCCGCCCGTAGCATCGCCAAAGATGCTTGATCAAACCACTCCATCGCCTCGCCTCTCAGCGACGCGATGGAGCGTCGTTGCTAGGGCAGCGCAGTCTGGTAATGTGCCTGAACGCGAGACGGCGAGGGACCTTCTTTGTCGCACCTATTGGTATCCCCTGTTCGTTTTTTTACGTCGCAAGGGACATTCGGCAACTCATGCCGAAGATCTCGTCCAAGGTTTCTTTTTGCAGCTTTTCGAAAAAGACCTGCTGGCTGCCGCCGACCCCCTACGTGGTCGCTTTAGAACCTATTTGTTGACCTCACTCAGCCATTTTGCGGCGCACGATTATCGAGACCAACAGGCGCTCAAGCGAGGCGGCACGCGCGGGGTTGAACCATTGGATACTTCGGAAGCCGATCGTCGCTATCTCGCAATGGCAGCTCGCGATTCAAGCCCCGAATCGGCATTCGAACGCGCTTGGGCGGTTACCTTGCTAGAGGCGGTACTGGCGAAATTGCAAGCGGAATACTCGGACAATGCGGCCTTCTTTGCTGCCCTGCGACCTTATCTGACTACGGATACCGGCCAACTTCCTTACGCCGATACCGCTCGACAATTAGGCATTTCCGCACTAAATATCAAAGTGTCTGTGCATCGCTTGCGGGCGCGCTACCGGCGTCTATTGGACCAACAGTTGTTGTCAACTGTCGAGGATCCCGCTGATTTAGATGAAGAGCGAGCCGCATTGTTTCGTGCACTAAGCCAATGAGAGTCGAGTGCTTCTGGTATTCGCTGCTGTTTTTTAGGAAAAAACTGGATTTGCTTGGAAACCATTGTCATGCGTTTGGCTAGATATCGTTGCCGAACCTATTTTCCAAGCCCTGATTACAGATGCTCAATATGCCAACAGCCACAATCATTTGTCATCGTTGCGGACGAGACCTGCCATCCGATGCGCCTCAAGGTCAATGTCCGCATTGTTTACTGGATAAGAACGTAGTGGGGGCAACTCAGGGCAAGGAAACCTCCGGTGGTTGGACGGGTCAGCACCATTTCGAGCCACCAGCGCCTGGCCTTTTGCAGGAACATTTTCCACAGTTTGAATTGCTGGAGCTTTTAGGACGTGGTGGCATGGGGGCGGTTTATCTGGCACGCCAGAGGTCACTCGATCGCCTCGTTGCAATTAAAATCCTGCCCCCTGAGATTGCCGCAACTGAGGGTTTTCAAGAGCGATTTGCCCGCGAAGGACGTGCACTGGCAAAACTAAATCATCCGGGCATTGTGGCGGTATACGATTTTGGGAAAGCCGGTCCTTATGCCTATTTGGTTCTGGAATACATCGACGGAGTCAATTTGCGTACGCTGCTCAGAGAGGGACACCTGACTCCGATGGAAGCGATTCAAGTGGTTCCCCAAATTTGCGACGCGTTACAGGCGGCACATTCTCAGGGCGTGGTCCATCGCGATATCAAACCTGAGAACATTCTGCTGACTACGGAGGGACGAGTGAAGATTGCCGACTTTGGTGTAGCAAAAATCGCTGCAACCGAAACGCATGCCGCAACGCGAGGCGGTGGTGTTGTGGGGACGTTTCAATATATGGCTCCAGAACAACTGGAACGACCTGCGGCCGTAGATCACCGTGCCGATATCTATTCACTTGGTGTGGTTTTCTATGAAATGCTTACAGGCGAACTGCCGTTAGGGCGATTCCAGTCACCCAGCCAACGAGTCCAATCCGATGTTGGGCTCGATGCAATCGTGCTCCGCGCGTTAGAGAAACAACCTGAGAGGAGATATGCGTCGGCTGCTGACGTCCGTACTGATATTGAACATGCCTCGCGAGCCCCGAAAGCGTCGAACAAAGAACAAGAGTCCCGGTATCCGATCTTCGGAGTCGCCAAGAATTTCCTCAGTGCAGAAGCAGTCCACGATAAATTTGCTCGACTCAAATCGGCTGCAAATTTTGCCAATCTAAAGGAGCACCCCGCGCGACTAGTCTCCGTATTTAGTCACTTCGTCAAACTAAAGAATTGGGCAATTGCGCACCTCACTGTGATCTTGGGTTTGATAGGTTTTTTCGTGTTCCTCTGCGGTGCCGCCTTGGCGGCTGACGCGCGTCGTGAGGAGGACTCTGCGATTGCAATCGCATTTGGATTGGCGGGTTGTTTTGTTGTGCATCGCATTGCGCTAGCCATCATCGGCGATCGTGCCGCCACAACTGCTGAGCGATACTTGGTGGTTTATCCGGCCGGCGTCATTACTTCTCTGCTCATTCTGTTAGCCATTTTTTGGCCGCTACTGTTATCCGCGATGTTCTTTTGCTTGTCTTTTGTCCACGGCAGCCAATGGGAGACCCATTGGACTCACTGGAGCTCCATTGCCGTCGCGACGACCCTTTTGACATTTGGACTGAACGTTACTTTTATCATTATTCTTTCGCTTTTATTTCCCGAACCGCTCCGCGCGTTGACTCGGCCATTCCGAATGCAATTCGGTACTTTCGCGACCTTGTTTCTGTTGTTTTTGTCCGTGGCGATGTCGACCGTTGGCGGAATGATGGTTTACTCGCTCATCAGTTGGCGTGCCTAAACGGGCCGTGTCCCCTTAATGGGCCAGCCCACCTGTGTACGTGCGAACGGTAGAAGACCATTCCCCCTATTCGCAAACGTCGCGGTATTACATCTTGACCTTTTGTACGGCATCAGGTCAGGATATTGGTATTCGGGGTTTAGCTTTTAACGCGTCGCCCAAAGACGATCACCTGCGAGCTGCCAATGCTCAGTGCTGAAGGAGAATATTTATGCGATTAGTTGTTTACGCTGTTGCCGTGCTTGCTGCCGCTGGAATTGTCTACTACATGAGTAATTCGAATCCAGCTGAGGTTGCGGCGAATACAGAGGCTACCGCTCCTGCACCGGTGGAAGCTTTGGCCGATGAAGCTGAAGATTCATCGGTTGAATTGGTCAGCCTCAAAGTTCCCACGATGCATTGTCCGTTTGCCTGCTACCCGTCGGTCAAAAAGACTCTCGAGGGTTCCACGGGCGTACAAAGTGTCGATCTGGCTGAACAAAAAGAAGAGGGAACCATTGATAATCCTGTCGTGATTATCAAGGCGAGTTCACAATTTGATATTGATCGAGCAGTTGCCGCTTTGGCTGCTAAGGGTTTTACCGGCGCGGAAGTCGTTCAGTAGTCAGATGACTCTACCTTCGGCCCAACCCATTCATCCCCATGTAGAAGAACTCTGGCAGTGAATGCATTGGGAAATCGAGGTGTATTGTTGGTTGGGCATGGGACGCGCGATCTGGTTGGGACCGAGCAATTCTTCCACTTGGCGGATCGGCTGGCCTCTCAAATCGCACCAATTCCAGTCCAGCCCTGCCTACTGGAGTTGCAATCGCCAGACATTGCGGAGGGTTGGACGCGATTGATGGCCTGCGGAGTCCGGCATATCAGTGTGGTTCCGCTGCTGCTATTCACGGCTGGCCATGCAAGACACGACATCCCAGATGCCGTACGGAAGTCGTCGCTGCAACATCCCGCTAGTGATGGATCGCCGCTCACAATTGGCTACTCGCGACCTTTGTCGCGACACCCGGCCATTGTGAAGCTAGCCATTCACCGCATTGAGGCAGTCGCATCGCGACAAGAACTGCAGTCAGGTGAAACGGCCGTAATCATGATCGGCCGTGGCAGCCACGATCCCTGTGCGCGAACCGATATGATGTTATTCAGTGAAATTGTACGACGTCATTTTCAGGCACAGCATTGGGGCACGGGATTCTATGCAATGGCGCATCCACGTTTGCCCGAGGTGCTAGAACAAATCAGCAAAATAGGTCAGGTCAAACGAGTCGTGGTATACCCACATTTACTCTTTGAAGGGCTCCTCTATCAAGCGATTGCAAGCCATGTCGCTGCACACGCAGCTACTTCCCCGGAAAAACAATACAAAGTGACTGGCTACCTTGGCCCCGTCAAGGAAGTATGTGACGCATTGTGGGACAGAGCGCAAATGGAGACACCCCTGATCACTTAGTCCCAGACTCAAGGATGGCTCTTTGCAACTGCTGAAGGCAAGCGAGGAACTGTTCTCTCGGCAAGTCAATCCACGACTGCTTAGTTTCTTGACTAACGCGTGCTAACAGGCAAAGGGGATGACTCATCACCCAGTTGAGACGTTTTTCGATCCAGGGTCCGAGGGCCAGGTCAGATTCGTGCATTTCCTTGATGGTTTGAAACATCTGATGAACGTGCTCGAGAACCCAGATATCGGGATCGAGCAGCAAAGCATCGATCTCGGTTGTGTAGTGCTTCGGGTATTCGATTCGTTTCTCACTTTTTCCCATGCCAGCTCGCTGGCCCTGATCGGGCTGTTCCACCAGAATAAATATCTCTTCAATCACTAGACCTCGAATATCAACGTTGGCATGGTGATGATATTTTTTGATGCAATAGTCCAATCGTGTCGTTTTGACTCCTGGCTCAAATTCCTTTCCTGTATCGAAATGCCTTGCTAAGTAACAGGATTCAATCGTTCCATAGATGACTCGCCACCATTCGTCTTCGAGGGTATCCAGAGAATCGATTAAGGCATCGAGGATTCGCAAGCAAGTATCCGCATCGTGTGACCTTGCATGGAGTTCCGCGAGAACTGCCGCACCATTCTCGCTCACTCGCCAGGATGTATGCGTGAAAAGTAATTTCAACAACTCGACAGCAGTACTAATGCGTTCGTCTGGTGAAATATTCTCACGTGTGAGCCATTCGAAAATAGTGTCGTCATTACTGTCGTCGAGTTCGGAGAGGTGAAGCAATTCAGCTAGCGCTTCGCTAAAATCCCCGGCCTTTTCGCACAGTGCAATAATGCGAACTTCACGGGCCTTTAGCAAGCGGACAGCCTGATCGATATCGCTCTCGAACTCGCTCACATCTCGCTCAAGAGGGGTTGCTTGATCGAGTATTCGATGCGAAAGGACTCTCGCTATATCTTGGCGATTGTATACCCAAATAGGATTCCAGAAGCCCTCGATGGCTTGAAGTTGATCAAGATCTTCAACCCTCTCATGTGCTCCCTTTAAAGTGAGATCGATCAAGACATCAGCGATCACCGATTGAGCAAAATACAAGTCGATTGACGAGACTTGTTTTACCCATTGGTAAACGTCTGGACGTACTCGCTTGACTAATTCGTCTTCATGTTTGGCAATTTCGCCGACCGCATAACATCCCATTTCTTGACGAGTCACATCGGGAGAATTGAGTAACGAATTGATCTCTGACTTGGCGAGATGACGATCTTCGTCGCTAATGGCTGTGTCCGTAATTAGACGTCGGTAGCGAGCCGCTTGACCACTTGCGGCTGCAAAACGAACAACCCATTCCAGTTTGAGCATTTCATTAACGAGATGCCACCATTCGTCACGATTGAGTTGCGTTCGGCCGATCCACCAAACGACATCGTCAGTGATATCTGTCGAGCAAATATCCTTGATCAAATCAAAAAGAATGAATTGATTGACATTTTGCATGGCAATCAGGTCGTCCGAATTCATAAAGCCGTCTTCGCGCGTCGATTGTGCGAGTGCGGTAGAAAGCAAGGAAAGAGAACGTCCAAGAGCATCGCGTGCATCCTGCTGAAGCGATTTGCTTTTCAACCATCCAAGGACCTCAACGGACTTGATCAAATAGATATATTCGGGAAGAGTACTGTCCTGAGAAGTCGCTCTTAGCTGAGTCCGCCAAAGACTGAAAAATCGCAAAGCGTGATCGACGCCTTGTCGCATCCAGTAGACGCTGGAACTAACTTGGAGGGTCACATCTCTCGACTGTTCAAACTCGCGTATTGTCCAATCAGCAAGCGAGCGATCGCCGCACACAGCGCTAACTCGAAAATCGTGGTTCTGTCGTTTCTCTCTTTCCAAATCATCGTCGTCGGTGCCGTCGTCTCCTTCATCAAAACTACGGCCAAGCAACCAATCCATAAAGCTCAAGTGAAATGGCACGAAGATCTGTTGCGCAACCCCGTCGATCTTCCGTTCGTGTTGCACCATGAGTGCACCATCATGCGAGCAAACATGATTTGGTGTCGCAGACCGCTGCACCATCATCATTCGCAGCGAACGTCGCATGGCGTTCACTTGATCTAAGCCGCAACACGCCTCTACGTCCGCGACCGACAACTCCGTTCGTTCGCCAGCCGCGATGACGTCTAGGCATGGCTTGACCTGCTTTACAAAGACAGCTTCATACTGGTCGCCCGCGAAATACTGATTCATTTTGTGCAAATAGTAATCAGCCATACCAAAGGGAAGGCTGCTGATGTCTGACGGACTAAAGGCACGTTCATGGATTTCCGATGAAAGGTAGTATAGATAAAGCATACAAGCTTTACTTTTTACTAACACGGCCTCCATACAGGATTCAACCATCCAATCGGTCGGAAATTCGCCACAAATAAATTCCCGAGCGTCGTCCCTGAGCGACGCTCGATCAAGCTTGGGGACGACTGGATGACTCGATGATACTAAGTTATGAAGCAAAGCCTGTCTTGCTGCGGGGCGACTGGTGAGCACTAAACGAAAATTCGGCAATGAGGTGGTTAGCAACTTGGTCAATAGTGCTTCCAGCGAAAGGACTGGGCGGCCATCTCTCGACTGCAGTAATTCGTCGAGTCCATCAATGACAATCAATCCATACTTCGTACCTGGCTCGCACGCCTTCTGCATTTTCAAAGGCTGCAACAGCAATGGTTCAATCAACTGTTCCACAAATTGCTCTTGCGTTTCACCTGCTTGATCCCAATCGGCTGGAATCGAGATTCTGTCCCAATCAACGCGTGCCCACGCGGCCTCGAAGTCCTGCCGATAATTCGGACACATCGTGCGAAGTTGTGCGCAGAGGCGTGCTAGTACCGATATAGGACTAGCGGTTGGAGTAAGAAACACGACGGCGTCCACCACCGCGCCGTGATGTATAGATTGTTCCCCTAGAGTTAGCTCTGCGCTAAATCTAGACTTTCCAAACCCAGCATCGGCTTGCAACCAAAAGACCGGCTTTGTTTTTGCATCGAGCCAATTCTCAATGCTCTCAAATAGCCACCTCCGCCCATAGAATTGGCTCTCTTGCAAACCACGGGAGCGCAGCTCTCGGGCTGTTTCATCCTGAGGAGAACGGGGCTCAAAGGCTTCCCGTAATCGTTGCAGTCGACGCGACTGATGCTCTTTTTCCGCCTTGTTTTTCATCGCCTCAATGTGCGGAAAAACAACACTTGAAACGACTCGCCAGAGTTCATCCTGAGTTTCAAAAATATTGGATTGCATGTGTTTATCGATGCGAATCAGCCACGAAATGTGCCTTTGCTGGGAAGCTAGGCCCGGCTCTAACGCATGAACATCCACCACTTTCTCAAAAGTAAAAGGAAGATTTCTCGGCAGAAAAACGAACAGGTCCTTACGGTATAGGTACGCGAGCACCGCCTCCCACTGCGTGTAACTCAAGTGATTGAAATCGGGGAGCAACTCTTTAGGCGGCAGGCTTCGTCCCATTTTTTCCAGCGCCACCTGGACTTCTTGCAATACAGTGTCGATTTCCCTTTGTGGTGGCGTTTCGGTCCAGCCAACGGAATTTCCAATCAGATGCAAGACCATGGATGAATACCGCACACGGTCGTGCAAGAGTTTCAGCACGCTGCCAGGATGAGCCCGGAAGTCTTCTTGCGTAATCGGCTCGACAATACTGAGGTCGGAGCTGCGAAATTGTTCGGCAAGAAAAACGCGATGAGATTTAAACTCGTTAGACGCGCAGGAGACAAATAGCGACGGCTTCAAACCGGTGCTCGGATCGAATCCCCAATTTCCTGCAGCACAGTGCAAGGAGCTGAATTGTTCCGACATGATGCGTCCAATATATGGTGCAAATCAGAGAAACTCCCTCCCCTTGGTCCGTCGTTAATTGCTTTTGATTGAAAGCATCAAGGAGGGACTTAGAGTCTAAGAGATGACCGCCATGAGGGGCAAGCAATTTCCGGCGGCGCTGTCTAATTGCCTTCGGTCGGCGTAAATTCACCGTAGACGGGCAAATGGGGAGTCAATTCTTCACATTCAGCGCTCGACAGATTGTAGAGTCGCAGAAAATCGATGACTCCACCTCGACCTAAATACTCGGTCGTGGTTTTCCGTGGGCTGATGAGATTAGAAAGTTGATAGCGAGCAAAGATATCTGTCGGTGTACTTCGCACAGCCGCTTGGCTCGCATCCCCTCCCAAGTAAGTCATCAGTTGGCGGTCGTCTGCATGGAGCATACCGGCGAGCAACAAATCGTCTTCGCCACGACCATCGGCTGCTACGGCCGCCATCAGATTGCCAACGAGTGGCACTTCTTGGGTCGCGCGCGATGAATCAACGCGAAAATTCACCAAGGTAAATGTCCAAGCTCGCTCCTTAGGTACGCCTGTCACACGGAACCATCCTACGAGCGGATCGTAAGAGATTTTGTCTCCTGGATCAGCCACTGTATAAAGTTGGCCTCGATCGGTCTCGATACTCTCCGAATCAAACAGGAATGCATACTGTTCACCGAGATCGTTTGAGACACCTCCACCGGGGCCAACGGTTGGTCCTAGGACGAAATCATACTTTCTACCGGTTCGATTGATGATTTCAACGACTCTGGGGAGCAGATCTCTTTCTTGAGAGGTGATTTGCTGGATCGCAATCACATCAAATTGGCGCACGATTCTCGCTAGTAAGTCCATCGACTTCGGTTTGGCAAACTTGTCGCGATTGAATCCTGCCAGCGCCCAACTTCCCACACGAATAACCCGACTTGCATCGTACTGCGTGACTGGTTGAGCGGATGATAATCCAGAGTCGAGACCGCCGGAGGTGCCGATGGTGGTCGACGAACCGCGACTCGAGGCGAAGGTTGAGGGAACGCCCTGAACGCCCGGAAGGACTCCTTCGTGTGCGTCCGACAGCGGTGTGCCTGTGCCAGATACCTGCGATCGATTCGCAAAAAAATCCTCCAGCCGACCATCCGTGCTGGGTGACGTCGCAGCGGATCGCGGCTTCACTTCAATACCATCAAGACCTTGAATTTCGTAATTGCGCAGGAACATCCAGCCACCGCCAGCCACTAACACTGCGACTAATGCTTTCCCAAAAGGAATGGATGACTCCGAATCGCTCATCGCGGTTTCCATGCTAGACAGGAATAGACATTCTGATCATTCGACAAAACATCGTGCGTGAAGAGAATTAAACTGACCTCAACCCCAAGGTCAGCACCGCTTGTACCACAACCATTACCGATCGTAGCGATGGCAACAGCCAGTTCGCGATCAGGCGAGTAGTTCATAGAGGAATATCGCGGTTGCCACATTCACATTGAGTGAATCGGTGCCCGCATTCATGGGGATGGTAACGATGTCGGTTGTTACGTTAATGATGTCGCGTGGCAAACCGTCCCCTTCGCTACCGACAAGAATCGCTAAAGGTCGATGGTCACGGCGAAACGATTTGATGGAAGTAGCTTGGGGGTCGAGTGCGGTCGCGATGGTGCGATAGCCCAAATTGTTGGCCAGAAACTGACAGTCCTGGAGAGGTTGATTCATCGTCCAAAATTTCAAGCGGAACGCTGCCGCCATACTCACTCGCAACGCGCGACGCGAAAATGGATCTGCTACATCGCTGCTGATAGCGATATTTTGGACACCAAATGCTACAGCCGTTCGCATCAAGCCACCAATGTTCTCCGGATTATTGACTCCGCACGCCACCAGCAATGTGGATGAGGCAGCGGTTGCAACCGGTAATTCCGTAAGAGGCCGGAAAACGGGACGAATTCCGCAGGCCAGAATGCCTCGATGAAAGTCATAACCAACAAATTGCCGCAGCGTTACCGAATCGGTGGAGAATATTTGCACATGTTTGTGTTTCTTTTGCGTTAACTCCACCAAGTCCGAATGGTTGCCATGCTGCACCAAAATCGACTGACAATCCAAGGAACTGTTCAATAGCCTCTCGACGACGAGGCGCCCCTCAGCAATAAAGCAGGCTCTATCATTTGCCGGATCACGATGGCGAAGGTTGCAATAAGGCTCCAAACGAGGATCTTTTAGCGATTCGATAGAGGTTAAGGGCGAGTTGTCCATCCTGAAAAAATCTTCTAAGAGTGAAACAATGAGCGAACCAGCGTATGCGCCAACCATTGGAATTTTGACCTCGGGAGGCGATTGCCCCGGTCTCAATGCGGTGATTCGCGGCGTAGTGAAAACAGGAATTTCGCTCCAATATCGGATCGTTGGCTTTCAACAGGGATTCGAAGGACTCGTGGACCCCGTTCGCTATCAATATTTAGACCACAAGAATACCGCCGGCATTCTAATTCAAGGAGGTACCATTCTGGGCTCCAGCAATCGCGGACGTTTTTCCTCGCGAGTGGGTGTCGACGGTCGGCGGGAATTGGCGCCCGAACTATTGGCTCAGGTCCGTTCGACGTTTGACAATTTTCAATTGGAAGGGTTGATCTGCGTTGGCGGGGATGGCTCACTCACCACTGCATTGCAATTTCATGACGCGGGGCTGCCCGTAGTGGGTGTTCCGAAAACCATTGACAACGATTTGGACTGTACGGCTTCCACGTTTGGTTTTGATAGCGCAGTCGCCTGTGCGGCCGACGCGCTGGATCGCTTACATACGACGGCTGCCAGCCATGATCGCGTCATGGTCCTGGAAGTGATGGGACGTCATGCAGGTTGGATCGCATTACATGCCGGAATTGCAGGTGGCGCAGATGTCATACTGATGCCTGAAATTGATTGGACCTTTGAAAATATCATGTCCAAAATTCAATTGCGACATTCGTTGGGTAAACGCTTCACTCTGGTCGTGGTCGCTGAAGGTGCTCGCCTTCCTTCAGGTGGTATTGTGAATGCGGAACTCGAGCAAGCCGACCGCCAAACACGACTGGGTGGAGTCGGGAATCTTATCGCCAGCACACTACAAGAGATGGGCGATCAGGAAGTTCGCTGCGTCGTGCTTGGTCACCTACAACGTGGCGGTGCCCCCACTACTTTCGACAGAACGCTAGCCACGATGTATGGTGCACACGCAGTTAGACTGGTAGCACAAAAGAAGTTTGGCGAGATGGTCAGCTATGCACCGCCTGAAATAAAATCGGTACCGATCGCTCAAGCCGTAGAGTGCTTGCGAACAGTGCCCGCTAACGGCTCGGCCGTTCAAGCCGCACGAGGCATGGGGATCAGCTTCGGAGATCATCCACAACCAATCAACCCGTTTCTAATTTGAATCGCTTTCGCATTTTCACTCAAGTGAAGTGAAAACACGGTGGAGAGGCAATCGCTCACCTCTCCACCGCGCCGAGTTGCGTATTCCGCGAGGACCGCCCGTGTCAAAAGATTCAAGTCCCCACACGAATCTGTTGACGCGATTCCCGGTATTTGTGCCGAAGTGATCACTAACCACTCCGACCGGCAAAGAAGCAAATCGGTTGTAATGCCTTTGGCAATGAACCCGAATCCGCAGGAGATTCACACCTGAGCGATAAAATGTTCCGGATATAGCGGTCACGTCGGTCGCGACGCGCTCCAGTTTTTTTGCACACTTTTTCTAAGCGGATTTACCACCCAAACAGCAAACTCGATTTCCGATTCGCAGTAACAAACAACCTTGAGCAAATGCAGGAGTTGCTTGCACTGCCCCTCCTAGGTTTATCTTTCCCAGAATCTCCAGACGTTTGCCAATTCCCAACACATGGGCCTGCCCATCAATGTCAATAACTAACATCTTGTCTCCCACAACAATGGGCGACGCACTGTAATTGCCACCAATTCGTTCACTCCACATCAATTCACCCGACAACCCATCAATGCTCGATGCGATCCCCTTGTCATCGATCATCACCAATCGCTTTCCGACCACTGCCGCTGTGGGAACATAAGGAGCAAATTTCTTCATGCGGTAGACTTCCGGCGCTTCCATCACATCTTGCGTATTCGCTTGAGTCTCTGGCGGTCGAACTGCGACTAAGTGATTTCCCCCGTTGCCACTCCCTGCGGACCCAATGACTAAATCCTCCATCACCAAAGGACAACTCACACAGCGTGCAGTGAAAACACGGTTTTGCCAGAGCATCTTACCACTTGCAAAATCGAGCCCAAACAAACCATCACCGTCGGTGGCGGCAACGACTTGACGACTCCCATCGCGCGCGATTCGTAATGCCGGAACTCCGTAGCAGACTCGCTTGGTGGTGAGGGGTGATTCCCAAATGGTATTACCTGTCAAAGGATCTAACGAAAGCACCGAGCTCTGCCCAGCTTGTTGACCTGGATCCAGCTGTTCACCCTGCTGCGAATTCAAGAGAAACAAACGGCCGTCCAGCAAGGTAGGAGATGTCGCAAATCCATGTTCGCTCTGCCAGCGACCCAATTGGCGTTCCCATAGCACTTCTCCGCCATGAGAGACTGCCATAACAACCATTTGATCAGGGTCCGCCCAGGCGAAATAAACCGCCCGTTCATCTACGACTGGTGTGGAACTGGCGAATGTGTTGCGGGCATGCAGCGGATGAGGCTTTAACGGAAAATCAATCTGCCACGCAATTTTTCCTGAGGCGAGGTCGAGTGCTAAGACACTGCGACTGTTTTTATCAGGTTCAGCATTAGCCAAATAAATATGATTTTGATGAATTGCAAACGATCCGATTCCCATTCCGGGTAAATCAATCACCCATCGATAGTCATTCTCGGTCCATTGGTCCGGCAACGTACCCTTCGTCGCAACCCCCAACCCATGGAGACCACGAAATTGTGGCCAGTCGAGTGAGTCTTCGGCAAAGAGAGAGTGCTGGGGTGCAAGAATCAGAGCGGCGGTGAAAGCGAGCAATTTGGCTGCTAATGCTACAGTCGCCGCGCGTCGAAATGGGGACCGCATGACAAACATCTCTTGGGACATAGGAACAAACAACGGGGGGCACAACTGTCGCCGAACGACCGCTCGTCAAAAGTCGCAATCGTCCCATTGTACTGCAAGGCATCAGTCCCGTCTGAGCGCTAAAACCGTACGATCTCGCGTCAACTTGCCTGTCTCGGCCGCCAATCGTCGGACCGCCGCCAGGACTTCATGCGGAGCTGCGTCGCCAGCATCGCGAACTCGATCCGCCAATCGTTGTTGACTAAGGTGAAATTGCCGTGCATCATGGAGACTCAAATTGACTAGACCCGCAGTATAGGCAAAAAGAGTCTCTCCTTTCGCAAGTTGCAGATGATGCAGTTTTGGCCTCAAGTCAATCTGTGTTCCCAAAGGCTGGCTCAATTCGACCAGCGGACGGAATCCGTATCGGCTGGTGATGATGCCACTAATCTCACCCGCCGCAGCACAAGAACCTTCGCCTGTCTCGGGGTTGATTTGAGCATAGAGCAATGAAACCAGTTGGTCACCGGTATTCGTTTGCCAAAGGGTATCGCTAACACGGCTAAGCATCTGTGCCGGATCGTGGCGGTACCCGGAGTGAGATTGCCATGCGGCTCGAGTCGTGGCGGCAATCATGGCCGCATCGAACCCCATTCCTTGAGCCTCTGCGATGAGCATCGCGATCATACCATCCGGAAGCACGTCCCAATGATAGAAGGTGGATGCGAGGGGACTAGCAGACTCCGTCCATCCGGCGGCGTGCCAGCCTGGAGCGAGCGATGCATCCAGGGGGTGTTGGCGTTTTTGCCAAGCCGATGCCGCCTTTAACGGCCGTGCTGTTCGTGTTGCCGCAACGACGCGCCGTTGCAGGGTGTCGCTAGATAACTCACTGGCCACAAGACCTGCAGTCAATCGCATCGCCGCTTCGTGCATCTTGGCAAATTCTGTGATGCGGCTGGTCCACATCCACAGGGTACCCACAGGAGTGCTGCCGACCGAGACTGCAATGCATAACGCGGCAGCAAATGGTTCCGGGCTGCTCCACTCGGGCATTTTCGCAATATCAGAAAGGGTCACCACACTTCCGACCAGCGCCTCTAAATCGGCGGCAGAGCCACGCAATTGCCGAGGTGGCTCGACCAGTTTCGATGTCGGTAATCCGTAACTGACCCGCAGCTTCAGCTGACTGGTTGCATCATCTAACAAATAAAGCCCAGCGGCCTCACAACCCGTTGCTTCTACTCCATCTTTCAGCACTGCCATGACTCGATCGGCAAGCGATTTCGATTCGGCAGGTCGGCTTGTTGGCAGTTGCCCAGGCAGCACCGTAGTGTCGGTAATGGGCGCCGAAACGAGAGGAGCCACCTCGGCTGCCGCTAGTCTCGCCTCTTGTTGTCGAATGAGCTCCTCTGCCTCGACAAGCTGTTTTGCCAGGAGTGCGCCGGCTTCTGCCAAGTGCATTGCCGCGTCATGAGAGATTGTCGGACAGTCATCCAGATCGTCGGCCGACAATACGGATCCCACACCTACATTGGATCGCAAGCGGACCGTCCCACCGCTTCGCCTCGACTCAACCGCCCAGCCTGTTGCATCGGCAAAGGAATGCCAAAAGGAGGCAGTGGTATCAGCGAATTGGGGCCGGCGAACGGGCCGTGACGTGTCTTCTGCAATATGCAATCGCAGGTAACTTGGGATCTGCCGCGACACTGGCCGCCCTCGAACGTGATTGAGGTCTGATCTCGCAAACACCAAAACGTTGCATGCCTGTGAGGCGATGCACGATCGATGTCGCAGAGAAAAATCGAGCGATCCATCCGTGATCAGAATCCGGCCCAGTGCGAATCCCTGCACCGTGCTCCGTCGTAAGGAAAGGGATCGGCAAACGACAGGGACCAACCAGCCAGAAAGTCACCGCAACCCGGAAAGTTTCGCAAGGACGGGCGGTGCAATAGAAATAATCGTTGCCAGCGTTTGCAGATTGCCCTGTGCACTCATCAATGCATTCAATCATGCACAGAGAAAAGCTCGCGCTAAATCACCAACGGATGTTCAGGCAACGTAAACACTGATTCGACTTTGAGGATCGCAAAGTCATCGGGAAACGTATGCACCGCTTGTACCAACATGGAGCGTGAACGCGTTTCGACGTGTATATAGCTGAAAGCTCCCAAGGCGAGCCGGCCACTTGAATCGAAGCGAAAAACGAGTCCCTCTGGTGCTGGGCCTTCAAACAACTGCTTCTGCAGAGACCAAAACAATTCAGGAGGAATCGATTCCAACTGATACTGAGTGCGATAGGTAGCACCCCCGCGACACTCATGCTGTTCGCATCGCTTGCCCTGTATTTTTTCCGAAATCAGTTGTCGACGAACAGGTAATGGCTGCCTAGCCGATGCGGCAACCTCCGTCAAAGTCTGCCCACCCCCGATCCATGTAATTACATGGCCCGAGTTGGTGATATCAAGTTTTGCTTCATATCCACTGCGTTCAATTCGCCGTGAAGTGAAGATCGAATAGAGTTCGGGATGGAGCGAACGTCCCAATAAACTAAAGGCCAACTCGGCGACTCGTGGGCGGACCGAAAGCACAGGCTGTTCCTGAATTGAAAATGACCGGCAAACACAAACGACGTCGCGAACCAGTGTTCCAAACCGTTTGGTTGCACCGCTTTGTTTCAAATTTGTTTGAAATGAATAATATTTTCCCGACAAGGCGAGTCAAACTCGATAACGAGCGATTTGTGACAGGGTCGCTGAGGGAAAACGGATTATACGGTCTAGGTGGTCGGTTACCAAAGACCGATTCCCCCTCAGAATTCTACAGGCCAACAAATTTTTATTCTGCCAAGATTACCTATGGCCCCAAAAAACTGTCTGAACGGAGTTAGACTTCGAAAACGGAAGACTAGTTCCGGCCTGGGACTTCTGTTTACCTACCTCTAAAGTAACATATTCTTTGACTTCGCTACACCCGCACCTTGAGTGTCCCATGATCCTGGTGATCGACAATTACGATTCGTTCACTTACAATCTCGTCCAGCGGATGGGCGAAATTGATGCGACAATTGATGTTCGCGTTGTTCGCAATGACGAATTATCCATCGAGCAGCTCGTGGCGTTGCAGCCCAATCGCGTCATCATTTCTCCCGGCCCTTGCACACCAAGTGAAGCGGGCGTCAGCGTGGCTGCCGTTCATGCCTTTGCTGGTCGCGTTCCCGTCCTGGGAGTTTGCTTGGGACACCAATCCATTGGCCAGGCACTGGGCGGAAAGATCATTCGCGCCCCTCAATTAATGCACGGCAAAACAGATCCTATTTTTCACGATTCTAAAGGACTGTTCGCTCGCTTACCTTCACCATTTATTGCGACTCGCTATCACAGCTTAGTCATCGATCCCGACACCTGCCCGGCCGAGCTGATCGTTTCTGCTTGGACCGATACCGGCGGGACCCGACAGATTATGGGCGTGCGACATCGTCTCCATAAAATCGAAGGTTGGCAATTTCACCCCGAGAGCTTTCTTACCGAACCCGGGATCGAACTCATTCGTCGATTTCTCGTTTGGTAGCGATCTCCACTAGGAAAAACTCCACTAGGAAAAAAAACCGACTACACGTCTAGGACAATTTTTCCTGCCAATGCACACGATCCGTCAATCGTGGATTGCTCTTGCAAGCGGTGCGCTTCCGCTGCTTGATCCAATGGTAGACGAAGAGCTATCTGCGGCTTGAGTTGCCCACTCGTTAACCAATCATTGATGTCATCGGCTGCGACTCGCATTTCATCGGGAGTTCCTTTGAACATGGCAAACCCATGGAGCGAACATCCTTTCACATAGAAAGGCCCAACGGGAAATTCAGGGCGGGCATCGCGACCGGCCATCAGCACCATCCGGCCTCGCTCCGCCATCACTTGAACGGCACCATCAAAATCAGGCACGCGCCGTGTCTCCCAAACTACATTCACACCTAATGGTGCTAACTCTTTGGTTCGATCTACAATCGACTCACTCTGATAATCGATAGCGTAATCTGCCCCCAGCTGACGACAACGTTGACACTTTTCGTCGCCACCTCCCGTTGCAATCACCGTCGCTCCAGCAGCCTTCGCCATTTGTACCACCATGGATCCGACACCTCCGGTTCCACCGATAACGAGCACGGTCTCACCGGCGCGTAGTTTGGCTTCGCGAAAGAGCCCTATGTGAGCTGTAACGCCCGTGAGAGCACATGCTGCTGCGGTAGCCGTTTGTACTCCATCGGGCAGCGCATAGAGCCAAGACGCATCAATCACGACGTACTCGGCAAACGTTCCTTGACGTCCCAGGAGACCTTGGTTGGTACACCACACCCGATCTCCTTCACGAATGCCTTTAACATCACTTCCAACGGTTTCTACCACGCCAGCCATATCGCAACCAACGATATAGGGGGACGGCAAATTCATGGGCACGATGCCGCTGCGAACATACGTATCGATGGGATTCACCGAAACCGCTTCCACACGCACACGCACTTGCCCTGCCCCAGGTTCAGGCTTCGGCAGTTCGCCGATCTCAATGTTCTCCGCTGGACCTGTAGCAAGGATATAGGCAGCTTTCATCTCAGGAGGGTCCTGTTTTCGGGTCAACGCTTTCACGCAGGTCAATGATCCTGAGATGATAACCGTTTCCGACCCAGAATGGGCGATGATTACCTCCGTATTTCGACTCCCTCCACTTCCGATCAAGGCCGCAGACGGGGATCCTGCAATTCGTCAAAAATTTTATCCGGACTTTTGAGGTCCAACGAATCACGATATTCTTCGCCCAAGGATTCATAACGATCCAGAATCACTTCCGCACTATCGCGCCGCGGCGATGTCTGCACAATTGTCTCCGCACACCATCGCCACAAAATATCTTGACGCGACTGCTCTGAGTTTGTTCTCGCGCCCAGAATGGCTAGCGCTTTGTTGCTCATCACTTGCTCAACCGCGGCCAATTCTTCACTGCTGGGTGGTGAGAAGAGAAGTTGGCCGATGCGATCTTGCAAAGACTTGCGGACATCCGAGCCAGATGCGCCAGGCCTTCCTGCGTCACCTCGTCCTGCGTCACCTCGCCCTGCGTCAACTTGCCCTGACTCTGCTGGTGGTGGTCCCGGTGGTGGCGAATTCCCACCAGCATTCGGTTGCGGATTGCCACCTCGCTTGGCTTGTTGGTCAAAATTCCATAGAGCAAAATACGCAATGCGCTCCAGCAACCGTTCAGGACCAACAAACCAACGGCGCTGCTCGTTGCCCAGAGACAACCCTTGTGCTTTTGCTTCATCAATGATGACTTCCGCTTGATCAATTCGATCGCGAGCCATCAAACGCAGTCTTTCGTACATCAACGTACGATCCGTTTCTCCCAATGTGTTGGCATAGTTCTGTACCCAGAGCAGAGAACTGCGTTCGACAATCTGCAAAATGGTCTCGATTCGCTCGTCGTCCTTAGCCATAAAAATGCGGTTCATGCTCTCTGGAGAGAGTTGATTCCACCAGCTGGCGTATTGCTGCATGGTCTTTAGCACATCGCCTGGATGATCCAAGCTACGAACCTCGTCATAGCGATTTTGAACCGCTTGCTTTCGATCTTCGGAGAGTGCATTGAGCCGCCCCCAATTTGCTGACAGCTTGGACTGGGCATCGCGGTCCATGCGCCCCAGCACATCAATCTGCTGCGATTTATCTCGCTGCCCCAATTCGAGCGAAACGGGAACAACGATCCCGCCGGCATCTGCCGCCAACTGCATCGCTCGTTGCCAGCGTTCTTCCTTAGACAACTTTACCATGGTCCCTAAATCGACCTCAAGAAGATAGGCATCGAGGTGTTCGGCCAAGGGCAGATCGGCCAGTTGTCTGCGAAATTGTAATTCATCAAGGGCTTTTGGAAAGAACCAACCGACGGCGCTGCAAAGCGCGATTGAAGTCAACAGCGCTCCCAGCCACGCGTATTGCTTCCATCGATATTGTCGCCCCGTGATAGCCAGGGTGCGTGATTGCGTTGCGGCAATCATTTCTACGGTGGTCTGTGCAAAGTCTCCGGTCACTGATGCTTGCGGCAAGTGATCGAGCAGTTCCCAGCCGTGTTGCAAACCACCCAGGCGTTGTCGCAGGGCATCGTCGAGAATCAATCGATCTTCCAAGTCGCGCCGCTGTTGCTCGTCAAGTTCGCCGTCGAGATACGCGACCAACAACTCGTCCAGTTCATCGACTGGACTATCGTCATCATCGTCATAAGCCCGATTCTGTGAAGGTAGAGTTGACATAGCATTAGGCCTCTTCGTCGACAGGTTCATCGCTATCTGCCGAAGATCGTTCTTGGTCAATGTACGGGCCGAGTAATTCTTTAAGGTTGACGCGTGCACGGCTCAGCAAAGACTTGACGGCCTTTGTGGAAAGATCCATGGCTTCCGCAATTTCGATATAGCTCATCCCTTCAAACTTTGAGAGCATCAGGGCCATCCGTTGGCGTTCACCCAAGTTTTGGATCGCTTGTCGAACCATCTCGGCACGCTCCTCTCCTTCCACCTGACGCGCTGGCATCAAGCCGCTACGTTCGACCGCAATGCCCTCCAGCACTGCCGCCTGGCTCCCCGATGGACTTCCGGGACTATCCACCTCCGCCAATTCACGTCGTCGTCCTTGAGTCCGTATGGCGTTCCTGGCAACGTTTCCAGCAATCGTAAATAACCAGGTGCTGAACTTTGCTCCGGGTTGGTAATTTTTTCGGGCGCGAAATACTCGCAGCAGGGTTTCCTGAGCTAGGTCTTCCGCTAAATCGCGACGTGGCCCCAAATGTTCCATCAATCGAACCAGTCGATTCTGATAGCGGCGTACTATCTCCTCAAAGGCTGCTGCCGCATTCCCCTCGTCGTCATCGCGCACGCGCAGCATTAACCGGACATCAGGGTCCAATTGCTGATAACGCATTGCTGTCGAGGGGCTAACTGTCAATTCAATTACCAACTACGGTGGATTGCGAAACGAGCCGTCCCCCAACTCGCATATTTGAACACCGCGTCCATGCCTGGGTTCCGGCTAGGCGCGATTTCTACGCAGTTGACCACAAGCTGCATCAATTTCGCTTCCCTTCCGCTGGCGAAACTGAACATTCACTCCACCCCGTTCCAATATTTCTCGGAATCTAGCGATGGAAGTACCCGTTGGTGTCTTATAGGGTAGACCAGATACCGGATTGTACGGAATGACATTCAAAAGAACAGCTCGCGATGACAACAGTCTCGCTAACTCGCTGGCACATTCGTCCGAATCGTTTACGCCACCCAATAGAACATATTCAAAAGTGAGCCTGCGACCACTCGTTTGAAAATATCGATCCGCCGCTTCCAAAACTGGCTGCAAGCCAATCTTTTTGTTCACCGGTACCAATTCGTTCCGCAATTCATCATTCGGCGCATGCAATGACACGGCCAAATTATAGGGAACCCCATGTTGGGCCAAGCGATCGATGGCAGGTGGTAATCCCACAGTACTGATAGTGATCCGTCGCGGACTAATCCCCAAACCATCGTCACTTTTCGCTGCTGCCAAAGCGCCCAAGACTCGATCTAAGTTGGCGAGCGGCTCCCCCATGCCCATCATCACGATGTGACTGAGTCGCTCATCGTCGGCCAAGCGATGCTGTAAACAAAGCATCTGCTCAATGATTTCGCCACTGGTCAGGTTGCGATCCACGCCATCCAAACCACTGGCACAAAACACGCAACCCATCGCGCAGCCCACTTGGCTGCTTACGCAAATACTGCGGCGAATGCCGTCTCGGAGTAATACACATTCGACTTCGCCGCCACCAGCCAACCCCACCAACAGCTTCTCGGTGCCGTCACTACTTTTTTGTTCCGCCCGTATCTGCGACCGGAAAATGACGAAATTGGCTTCCAGTTTTTCCCGCAGCTTGGCAGACAAATCTGTCATTTGCTCAAAACGGGTGGCGCGACGCTGAAAAATCCACTTGCGTATTTGCGCCGCGCGAAACGTTTTTTCCCCCTGTTCCTGCAACCAAATCTTCAGCCCCGCAGTGTCCATATCCAACAAATGCGCACGCTGCTCTGGCAACGTTTGCTCTTCAACAACAGGTAAACTCGAAACCATGCCGCACTCGCCCAGACCAACTAATGTTCAATGACCCGATCCTGAATTACATCGATTCAGTGATCAGTTTAGAGTAACGTTCCAGCGGGGCGAGGTGACCTGTATGTCACCTGCCCTCCCCGATCGCACGTCGCAACAAATTATGTGTCATTTGCTGCACCCTTTTGTCCGGTCCATGCGGCCGAGACCAATGGGACCAGGGCAGCATATGGCCCGGCGGACTCGACAACCCCTGGCACCAAAAGATGGTCGAAGCATTAAACACAAAATTTCCCTTGGGACCTGGATAAATCGTAGATGTCCACTGTTGAGGTCGCACGCCCCCTTGCCATGCATTCCCTGCCGCAACAACTTCCAGTCCCGCAAGATCGGCGGGCGGATCCCCATGGTATTCCCAGCCAATCAAACCTGGAATTCGATCGCCGTTCTTCATGCCGGTCCCAGCGAACATCCAGTGCGATTCATTCTGACAAATCCAATCGCCACCTCCATTAACGGGCTCGACATTTCTCGCACCGATGAGATAGCCCTCATCGGGTCCACGAAACGGAAAGGGCCCATGCTCTCTGTGGCGATCTTCGGCAAACCGATAGCTGCCACCGTACGGACCACCACGAAAAATACGTCGCTTTTCTTGACCTTGATTCGATCTGTCAAAGGGGCTGACCCAACAGACCGAATTACCTGAAAAAAAGAGCAGATTAACTCCCGCGTCTCGCGCACTGACGACCGACTCATATTGTCGAATGTCCCAGTATTCGTCATGCCCATTACTTAGAAACGCTTTGCAACGCAGCGCACAGGCCGGTTCAATCATGTCACTATTGGAGCAGTAGGTAACATCGTAGCCGTGCTCCTCTAACCAATAGGCCATTGGAAACTCAAAACACAACCATTCTCCCGAGCCCAATGATTGCGGATTGTCGTAGATCTGCGAGTACTTGCCGTAGGGTCGATCAAAACTGACATGCGACCAAGGACCCTGATTGCCACGCGGGTCGGTATAAACAGAATACGTACTGGGCCATTGATTGTAGGCCTGCCAGGTATTATCAGAGCATTGCAACAGTATGTCGGCCGCACGATCATCTCGCACGATGAACACGACATAATTCTGCCAGTAGTTGCCATCTTCTTGTATTGTGGTCAATCGCCCTAAGTAGACGCCACTGATCCATTCCTTGGGAATGACAAACTCAAGCGTTGGCTCCCAACCACATTCGATCAAGCGCACGTCACCCTGTGGTTGCGGTGTCACCTGAACTTGCCCTTGAATGGGACCCAGCGACTTCATCAGCCGCGCTCCACATCCTTGGTAGTAGCCCGTTCGAAAAACATCCAACTGGAATGCACCACTCTGTGCCATTGAAACGTGCACCCGCACGGTATCTCCCGCACGATAACTTTGTCGATCGCAGTAACCCTCGATGTCTGCTGCGCGAATGCCACCCACCTCCGGTGTTCGAACTCGTGTCAACTGCCAATCGGTCGAACCCGTTAATAAATTTTCACGATGAACCTGGTCCTCAGCGGACATGTCCTCAGCAGGCAACACTGGGGCAGCCATTCCTATTGCGATGGCCGCGACCGTTGATTGGCTAAGGAATTGTCGTCGGCTGGGCGTCATTGTTCTCTTTCTTCAGAGCGTCCCCCTGAAGGGACTTTTTCTTCTCTCGCAACCGTTCCAAAAATGGCACGTTGCGTCCATTCTTTGCTCCACGACTCCCATAGTGAATCGCTCGATCGATCGACTGCATGGCGGCGACTCGATCACCAGCATTCAATTGTACTTCGGCAAGATTCGACAATGTCTGTGCAGCAGCAATTTGATAGACCAAAATTTCGGGAAAGCGATCCGCAATCAATGCCTGATCCTCATAAGCCGTCTTCAGCGATTCTATGGCGCGATCCGATTTACCCGTTGCATTCTGCACCGTTGCCACTCGTATCAATGCAGAACTCCGCAGCGAACGATATTCGACTTCGTGAGGATGCGATTGAATCAAATGATCGCAAATGCGTACCGCACGACTGAATCGTTGCATGTCAGCGGGGCTGTAAATGACACCTGTCCTCAACGTGTTTGCTAACTCGAATTGAAATGCATCCACATCGGGATACTCTGCAATTAGCTTTTCCAACGTTTCAATAGAGGCCTTCAACGCCGCCTCGGCCCGCTCAAATTCTCGCATCGACTGGGCGATTCGAACATCCTCTCGTTGCACTCGTGCCAACGTCAATCGATAGGCAACCTGCTGCGGCTCCTCGGCGAGCAATTCCTGCAGCAATCGAAGCGCCATTGTGTTGGCCTCATTCTCTCGCTTCAATCTCTCAGTGGTAATTGGTGAAACTACCACATCGCGTGCTGGCGAAGACATCACACGCCTCATCCAATTTCGTACGGGACGCAATCGATTGTCACCACCATAACGCGAACCCAGCGAGGCCATTGTGTTACACAATCGAGCTAACGCTAACTTTCCCTCCGCAGTGTCTCGCAACAGACTCGATTGCATAGCAAGCGACTGCGCTTTGTTGTACATCAGGAGCACTTCACCCATACGACCTCGCTTTGCAGAAACAACGATCATCTCACTTACAATCTGCACCTGTGCATATTGAAACTCCCGGTTATCGGGATGCTTCTCTGCCAAATTACGATAGATCTCTAGTGACTTGCGATACGATTGAACTGCCCCTTCAAGACGTCCTAGGCGATGTTGAATATCGGCGACGCGACGTGTGGCAAGTGCCGATTGAGCGCTCAAGTCGGTACCATTTTCCAAAGCAAAACGATCAAAGAACGCCATCAAATTCTCTAGCAACTGCACGTCAGCATCGCTGAGAATGGCGTCCACCGACGCCAAGTCAATATCCTCGTCACCCAGTTCGTCCAACAGTGATTCCGAACCACCTCGGGAAGCAATATTGTTAACGACTCCCGCAAAGGCCTCGATGGCCATCGAGAGATTCTTCTCGGCTCGATTGCGTTCATGATCGGCAGTGACCAAAGCGCTCGTTTTCTGTTGGAGGTTCTCTTCCGCCCGATCGTACTCGAGCTGAATTTTCTTGAGCGCTTGCTGTTTGAGATGATACCCCCGCCCTAACAATGCGACCACGGCCGTGAGCATCAAGATCAGGGCCAACGTTAACGTAGCAACAGCCGGATTCCGCCGCACAATACGACGGATTCGCAATGCGACCGATTCACGCCGTGCCAAAACGGGACGATCTTCCATAAACCGTCGTAGGTCCTGTTCCAGGGCTTCGGCCGTTGCATATCGTTCCGCTGGATCGGCAGCACAAGCTTTGAGCGTGATCACTTCCAAATCGCGAGGAATGTCTTTGCGAATGGAACGTGGCGAAGGTATTAGGCCTTTGGCAACGGTTTCAAACCATGAGCCGGTCGTCGCAGTCAGCGCTGGCTGCAGGGTTAACAGCTCAAATAATGTCAGACCGAGGCTGTAGATGTCGCTGCGCGCATTGCTCGTGCCACGCAATTGCTCTGGAGCCATATAACGCAACGTGCCGACAATTTCGCCCGCCTGAGTGACGTCTTCCAATGAATCGCGTTTGGCAACTCCAAAATCTGTGATCCAAATCGCTCCTTCGCGATCGAGCAGCAAATTGCTAGGTTTAATATCGCGATGAAAAATACCTAAATGATGCGCGTAGTGAAGTCCGCTGGCGACATTGGCGATCAAGTGCGCAACTTGGTGAAAGTACTGTGGCCGCAAGACTGGAGAGGCTAGAACTTCTCGCGGCACCGCAGTCGGATGACTAGACAATGTTGCGACATTTCCTAGTGAATCTGTCGCATTGTTTACTCTTGAACCGTCTTTTTTCTCCGTGGCATCTGCCGGCATGCCACTAGCATCACCCCGCTTGATCGCCGCGATGACTTCATTGAGCGGCGTGCCTTGAATCAACTGCATGGCATAGAACAAGTAACCACTTTCTTCGCCAGTACCAAACACTCCCACAATATTCGTATGGTGCAACTGCGCCGCCGCCTCGGCTTCGCGTATAAATCGAGCTCGCCGTTGCGCACTCCCAGCCGCGATGTCACTCATCACTTTCAAGGCCACATGGCGTTTAAGCGATTGCTGGACCGCTTCGAATACCACCCCCATGCCACCTCGACCAATTTCGCGCAGCAATTGAAAATCGCCCAAGCGATCAGGAATCTGCGTTTTATTCGACGGCAGGTTGGACGAGGACGTTCGAGAACTCAAACGACTGCTACTCGCATGTACTTCACGCGCCTGTTCCATCATGGCAATCGGAGGGAAGATCGCCATGATCATCTCCGCATGCTCTGGATATCTAGAGACGTATTCTTCGATCGATGGCTGTTGATCGCTGCGGAGGCGATCCGCAAATTCCTCCGCCAAAATTTCTACTGGATGTCGCTGGTCATCATTCATGACGCGGATCTCTGCCTGGCTGTCGATGGTTGCCAAGTTGCGCAAACACTTTCATGATCTCGCCCAGCCGAGCCGCCGCGCGAACGTATCGATTGCTGGCCGCAGTAATGGAAAGCTGCAAAATTTCTGCGACTTGTTGGTTCGTCAATAATTCGAAATGACGCAAGGCTAGTACTTCACGATCGATTTCATTCATGGACTCTAACGCCTGTGTCAATTGCATCATCTCTTCTGCTTTCACGGCTGCTTGACTGGGCGAAGTCATTTCAGCGATCAAGTACGACGCCAGGGCAATGCTGGTCCCATCGGAAACAGCGCCAGGGACCGGTGCCGACTCGCGCAGTGGGCTTCGCTTGTCGCGAAAATGGCGGCGCTGCAGATCAATCATCGTTTGCAAGGTTCGTTGACGCATCCAAACAAAGGGCGAAACGGCCGGGTTCTGAACGTATTCTTGGAGGCGACGCGAAATCTCAAAAAAAGCTTCTTGCACCACATCACTCGCGTCCAGTCTGCCGCGAATGCGTGGGTCCAAGCGAAATTCCACCATACGCTCTAACCGCTCGCGGTAGTCCAAGAATAATTCCGCTAACGCCGCTTCGCCTCCACTGACAAGCCGCAGTGAATCTTCGTTCGCATTAGAATTCGACATAGAAGATGTACTTTTGTTCGGTTCGCCAGGCGATCCATCGGGTTGAATTCGGTATTAGCTGAGTGTGGCAAAAATTCTCGAATTCAGCTGTGGAATAGTGTCGGACCAAAGCGGTATCCACTCTGTCAGCCCAATGTAACTTACAATTCGCTCCCGAGGATTCACCTATGAAAATGACAAAAAGAATTGCAGTTGCGATCACATTAGCGTTAGTCACCCCCGGTTTGGTGTCGGCACAAGACGAAGAAAAGAAGCCAGGACGAAATAAGAAAGCACAGGCGGAAAAGAAGGCCCAAGTCGAAAAGGAAGCACAGACGGATCGGCCTGCGCGACCTGCCAAAGCTGGCGGTGTTGCCGCAATGCTCAAGCGTCTGCCCCTCGTTGTAGCGCTCGATAAGGATAGCAATGGTGAACTTTCAGCAACTGAAATCGAAGGAGCCGTCGCGGCACTGCAATCGCTCGATAAGAACGGAGACGGAAAACTCACAATCGAAGAATTACGGCCGTTAGGCGGGAACGCCGGTCAACCCGGCCCCCAGGCAGGAGGACCGCCCGCCGGCAATGGCGAGATGATGGCCCGCATGTTCGAAACTCGCGACGCCAATGGAGACGGAATGCTCTCTGGTGACGAAATTCCTGAACAGATGATGGCCCGAATTGAGCGACTCGATACCAATGCCGACGGGGCTATCGATAAAGAAGAAATGAAGAAAGCGGCTGGTCGAATGGCACGTCAGCTCGGTGGAAACAAAATTGATCGTGCGGACGATGCCAAAAATGGATCGGGTGTGAAGCCCAAGCGGCCCGCTACAGAATGATCGCAGAGAATCGATTGAGTCGCATCCAGGTAGCAGGCACGCGGAGTGTGACTGCCACCTTAAAGTAACGGCGTATCCTAAGGTGAGACCATGCGAATGGGTAGAGAATTCAACAACCTAAAAAGTTCGGTTCAACGCCCCGTGCGGAGTCTATTGCTCGGAATGGGGCTGTTTTTGGGCGTAACCTCTTGCCTAACAACCACTGCCCTGGGCCAGTCGGTCAACGAGCCGGGAGCTTCGGAACCGGCACTTACCAGTGAGCAAACGCAGTTTTTTGAATCGAAGATTCGTCCAGCGCTGGTCGAGCATTGCTATCGATGTCATTCGAATGACGGTCAAGGCGTTCGTGGTGGCCTGATGGTCGATAGCCGCGAAGGACTTCTGGGTGGTGGTGAGTCGGGACCGTCCATTGTTCCCGGCAATCTCGAAGATAGCCTGCTTTGGGCTGCCATCAACCACGATGGCATGGAGATGCCTCCCAATCGCAAGATGCCCGAAAATGTGATCAATGACTTTCGCAAGTGGATTCTTGCAGGTGCCCCCGATCCACGCGTCGCCCAGTCGCCGGTGACCAGTTCGCGAGTCACTCCAGAAACAATCGAAGCGGGACGAACCTTTTGGTCATTTCAACCACCGCGTTTGACGCCCCCTGTCGAAACGAAAAATACTGAGTGGGCGCGCACGACGATTGACCGCTACCTGCTGGCGGCTATGGAGTCGGCCGGATTAAGTCCTACGCCCGATGCCGATCCACACACACTCGCTCGACGTATCCATTTCGATTTGCATGGTCTACCTCCTTCGCCTGAAGAAGTGAGCGCCTTCGTCGCCGCGTGGAAAAAGAATCCCGACCAAGCTGTATCTGCTGAAGTCGATCGCCTCCTGGAAGAACCGCAATATGGCGAGCGTTGGGGTCGACATTGGTTGGACGTGGCGAGATACGCCGAGTCCAGTGGTAAGGAAATCGACCTGGCTTTCCCACATGCATGGCGGTATCGCGATTACTGCATCGACTCGTTCAACAGCGACAAGCCCTACGATCGTTTCATTCAGGAACAAATCGCTGGCGACCTGCTCCCAGTGGAGACGGATAGTCAATGGACAGAGAACTTGGTCGCGACAGGCTTTCTGGCGATTGGTCCCAAGACGTTGATGGAACGTAATCCTCGCCAGTTCCAAGCGGATACAGTTGACGAACAGATTGATACAGCAACACGCGTTGTCTTAGGGATATCTGTCGCGTGTGCCCGTTGCCACGATCATAAATTCGATCCTATTCCGCAAAGTGATTACTACGCATTGGCGGGAATTTTTCAAAGTACGGAAACCTTTTTTGGCGGTATTAATTCTCAACGAACTCGTCAATCAAGCAATCTGTTGATTTTGCCGACAGCCGATCCCAATCCCTTCGATCCCCAGATGTCGCGGGAAGAACTTTTACAATTGAAAGGCCAGCTTGAAACGAAAGAACGAGAAAGTCGCGAGGCACAATTGGCCGCCCGCAATGCCACTCGATCTCCCAATCAGGATCCTGCAGCACAACGTCGAATACAGCAACAGGCACGAGTGGCCGAGCGTGAATTGGCTGTGATGCAAGCAAGAATCAACCAAGTGGACGCTTCGGGCAAGCCATTAACTTTCTGTATGGGGGTTCAAGATCTTGAAACGCCCGTCAATGCAAAAGTCTTAGTGCGGGGTGAAATCAATCAACCCGCGCAAGAAGTACCGCGAGGTTTTGTGCAAGTCATCAGTGATCAACCAACTGCTCTGCCAAATCGCTCTAGCGGACGATTGGAATTGGCCCGCTGGATGTCGAGCCGTGACAATCCTCTTACCTCACGTGTGATGGTCAATCGTATTTGGTTGCACCTTTTTGGTTCCGCCATCGTTGCTGAAACTGATAACTTTGGTGCCTCTGGTGCAGAACCCACGCACCCTGAGCTATTGGACCACTTAGCAATCGAGTTCATGAATTCTGGATGGAGCGTTAAGGATAGTATTCGGCAGATGATGAGCTCTCGCGCCTATCGATTGTCGACTGCCTACGATGCAGAGGTAACCGCAATCGATTCCGAAAATCGCTTGCTGAGTCGTGCGAATTCGCGGCGTTTGGAAGCTGAGTCGATTCGTGACGCCATGCTCGTCGCCAGTAATCGAATGGATTACCAACGACCACGCGCATCGGCAATCGCCGCCTTTGGACCCACGATCCTCGATGCACAAGGCTCGCCACAGGCTGCACTAGCCAATTTCCGCAATCGTCCCACTCCGGTCAGCAGTGTGACGGGGGAATATCGTGCGGTATACCTGCCGATTTCACGAAACGTTTTGCCTCGATCCTTGGAAGTGTTCGACTTTGCTGAGCCTACGATGGTCGTCGGGCAACGCGAAGTCTCGAACACAGCGACGCAGTCATTGTATCTATTGAACAATGAGTTTGTCCTCGAACAAAGCATGGAGTTTGCCAAGCGAATTCTTGCGAACTCGAAAACTCCGCAACAAGCCGTTCGACACGCATTCTCCATTGCGTACAGCCGCGAGCCCTCGCAGGCAGAAATGAACGCCAGCATGCGATTTTTGAAAGCGACTCAAGAAGATGCGCAAGAGGCCGCTGCATTGGCTCAAGCCAATCGTCGGTTTCCCCTTCGCAACCGCGCGTCACAAATGCGGGGCACCGCTTCGCCCGAACCGTTGTCGGCAATGGCACAATTCTGCCACGCCCTCTTCACTGCTGCTGAATTCCGTTACATCAATTAATCCGAGGCCTCACATGAACCCGACCAACATTCCCGCATCGCGTCGCAGTCTGTTGAAGAGCATGTCTGCGGGCTTTGGTTACTTAGCTTTTGCCGGATTGAGCTCTCGAGCATCGGGAAACGATATCGTTCCTGCCACTCCATCCACCAATCCACTCAGTGCGCGCGAACCACACTTTGTACCTCGCGCCAAACGAATCATCTTCCTCTGCATGCAGGGTGGGCCTTCCCATGTTGATACGTTTGACTACAAACCTGAATTGATCAAACGCACCGGCCAAAATGGAAAAAATCGTGGTAAACTGCTGGCTCCCCAATGGGATTTTCGGCAACATGGCGAAAGTGGCTTGTGGATCTCGGACCTCTTTCCAAACGTGGCAAAACACGCCGATGATCTTTGTTTGATTCGATCCATGCATTGCGACCAACCGGTCCATCCGCGCGCAATGACGCAAATGCATACAGGCAACGCGCAATTCATTCGACCTTCCATGGGCGCATGGACGCTTTATGGTTTGGGTACCGAGAATGAAAGCATGCCGGGCTTTGTTGCATTAAATCCACCCAACGGCGGTAGCCAGACCATCGGCAGTGCCTTTCTACCGGCCGTCTATCAAGGCACTCCCATTGGCGGCACCGGTGGACGTGGGCCAGCCGCCGCGTTGCGCGCCGCCAATAATGCTCAGCCTCAAGTACCCGATATCAAAAATTCGCGACTCTCCCGCACTGATCAGCGGCGACAAATTGACTTCATTCAAACATTGAATCAGGGCAAGTTAAAAAGCGATCAACAACATGCCGGAGTCGAAGGGGCAATTGAGTCCCTGGAACTTGCTTTCCGCATGCAAGAAACACTTCCGGATCTCATGGATCTTAACGGCGAATCCGAAGCAACTCTCGATCTGTACGGAATCAATCAGACCGAGACCAGCACGTTCGGACGGCAATGCTTGTTGGCACGGCGGTTCGTCGAATCGGGAGTGCGTTTTGTGGAAATTAGCCACGGCAATTGGGATCACCATGTTCGGCTGGGTGCCCAGTTGACAGAAAAATGCAATGAAATCGATAAGCCTATCGCTGGCTTACTGACAGATTTGGCGCAACGCGGCATGCTAAAAGACACTCTGGTAATGTGGGGTGGTGAATTCGGCAGAACTCCTGATGGTTCCAATGGTGATGGTCGGGACCATAACAATAAAGGCTATACAACCTGGATGGCTGGCGGAGGAGTGAAGGGGGGATTCAGCTATGGTGCAACCGACGAATTTGGTTATGAGTCGGTAGAAAATAAGTGCCACATCCACGATTGGCATGCGACGATCTTGCATCTACTGGGGCTCAATCACGAGAAATTGACTTATCGCTATGCGGGCCGCGACTTTCGCCTGACCGACGTCTACGGCAATGTCATGCACGATATCTTAGCCTAGTGAGGTAGTATCCCGTTGCCTTCAACCCGCAGAATACAATGAGCGGTTTCGGCGCTAGCCGCCGGCATTGCACACACAACCCGCGCAATACAATGAGCGGTTTCGGCGCTAGCCGCCGGCATTGCGCACGCAGCCCGCGGAATACAATGAGCGGTTTCGGCGCTAGCCGCCGGCATTGCACACACAACCCGCGGAATGCAATGAGCGGTTTCGGCGCTAGCCGCCGGCATTGCGCACACAGCCCGCGGAATGCAATGAGCGGTTTCGGCGCTAGCCGCCGGCATTGCACACACAGCGCGCGGAATACAATGAGCGGTTTCGGCGCTAGCCGCCGGCATTGCGCACACAGCGCGCGGAATGCAGACATACGGTGATCGGGGGTAAGGCCGGTGGCTAGCGCCAAAACCGCTCAAGGGCGGTGGCTATTGTTTTTCTAGCGCACTCACGACCACGGAAAATGGAACTGACGCACACACACCGAAGTGAGCATCTCGCGTTAGTTTGCTGCGGGTTAGCGATGGTGTTGTTAATCCGCACAAAAACCTCGCTTGCTGTCGAGCGGTAGCTAATTGTTGCGGGTGGCGACGCTGCAGCTCTCGAATCGCTGCCAGTGCGCCGCGTCCCACTCCCAGCGGTCCGGAAGTTGATTGGGGATAGGGTCCTTTCCCCTCGCAGGCGTCACAGCGTCCACAGGCCTGGTCCAATTGCTCGCCAAAGTGACCCGACAGCATTGCCGCCATGCACGAACCAGCGCGAAGCATTTCAAACACTTGTTCGGTGCGATGAATATCGCTTGCTTCTCGTTTGATAATTCTCTCATAGAGCGAATCGGCTAACGCGATCGGATCGGTCATCTCGTTGACTCGACGATAGCCATGCACGAGGTCGCTAACCTGCAATTCCAACCAACCACGCTCTTCCAGGTAGCAGAGTGCTTTGACTATTCGCGATCGTTCTTGCCCCAGTCGTCGTGCGGCGACTGCTATCGGAACTTTAAACCACGTTCTCGCCTTCGTCGCCGAGCAAAGAATCCCAGAAATGAATTCTTTGCGTTCGCCTTCAAAATGAGACAGGATCACTTTAGAAGTGGTCAAAGGTCGAAATTGATACGAATCATATCGTGGCGAAGTGGACTTGATAAAACCGTCTAATTCCAAATAGGTAATCAGTGTCCGCAGGACCAGCGGGCGAATATCCATGTCGTTGGAAAGATGATAGAGACTTAAATAATACGACTCTCCCTGCGCTGCCAAGAACTCGACCAGCCGACGAACATTGTTCCGTTCGGGCGTATCGCCATAGGCGAAATTATCGAGAACGGTTTTATCCCCTGCCACTATGAGGGACTCGCAAACGGACTCTTGGCCATCTCTCCCTGCTCGGCCCACTTCCTGTGCATAGGCCTCCAGCGATTTCGCTGGATTGTAATGATACACATATCGAATATTTGGTTTGTCGATACCCATTCCAAAAGCAATGGTTGCCACCACGATGCCATCGTTCGACTCAAGAAACCATTGCTGAATTTCGCTACGCACTTCCGCATCCATTCCCGCGTGATAGGGTCGCGCGGGAAAACCCTCCGCAGCCAATTGCTCCGCCACCTCCACCGCTGTCTTCTGCAATGTTACATAAATCAAGGTCGGACCCTGCGGCGAATTTTTCAGACGATCAACCAGCGTTGAATCTCGCTCTTGCTCAGAAACTGGAGTCGCACGGAGAATCAGATTCGCGCGAAAGAAAGGGGTTCGCACAGCATCCTGCGGCGAGATACTGAAGGCAGCTCGAATATCATCTAAGACAGATGGAGTCGCAGTAGCCGTCAGCGCCAAGACGCGCGCGACTTGAAGCTCGCGAGCCACCTCCGCAAGTTTCAAATAATCGGATCGAAAACTATGCCCCCACTGGCTAATACAGTGAGCCTCGTCAATGGCAAAAAGTGAAATTTTCCATTCCTCAATCGACGCACGAAATCGTTCGTTGAAAAATCGCTCCGGCGCTACATAAACGATTTTGATTTCACCTGCTCGTATGCCCCGCATGGCCTGAGAAAACTCTTGTGTCGTGAGGGTGGAATCTAGTCGCGCCGCCTTGATACCGCGAGCAGCCAGCGCATCACATTGATCCTTCATTAGTGCAATCAGCGGCGACACAACCACCGTAACGCCAGAGAATGCGAGTGCCGGGAGCTGATAGCACAGTGACTTGCCGCCACCGGTAGGAAACACGGCTACCGCGCTGCGACCCGCAAGCAAAGTGTCAATTACTTCAAGCTGTCCCGAACGAAAATCCTGCATTCCAAAATGGGTGCGCAGAAGCAGTTTGGGGTCAGCCGCAGAGCGGTCCAAAGTAACGGTTGTGTCAGTCATGGTTCCACCTTGAATGGCAGGAGCGCGGTCTAAAAATGGGCCGTAGCGTGGAAGTGTACGCAAAATCACAGAGTGATCAAGCGTCCAATTGCATTTTTTGTGTTTTGCTTGCTACCGGACTAGCCACAAAATCATAGAAACGCACGCTAACGCCGCACCAAATGCTCCCCAAAAAGGGACGGACAAACACTGTTTCACCAGCCTCTCCAATCGGGAATCCCGCGGCGAAATCGCTTGCAGAAGTCGCAAGGGAATTTGCAGGACAACCGCGAAGTAGAGAAACAACCCAGGTGGATGCGACTGAAACGCTTCGCGCCATTGTCCATGGCTGGCCAAAACGAAACATCGCGTCAAACCGCATCCGGGACAATTCATTCCCAGAACCCGCCTCGACCAACAGGATTGAGGAAGAGTCAACTCAAACCAGGGCACCATAATTTGATCGGGAGGCCGAAAGCAAAGAAGCATGGATGCGATCAGAATCAACGAAGCACCGCTTAGCCAGAATGCCCATGAGAAATCCACTACGGAATGCGAACGGTGAACGCCGATCGGAGCTTCAGAGGAATGATTAGCAGGCGTGTTCAAGGTTTTGGGTTGGGAGTGTTCTCAGTCTCTGGCGTATCCTGCAGCTGTTGCTTTCGACTAACAAATAGATCGAGTTGGCGAAGCATCGACGCATCATGTGGATCGATGCGTAGCGCCAACCGCTGATGGTAGATCGCCTCATCGAGATCTCCCATGGCAAAATAGCAACGGCCGAGTGTATCTCGATACCCGGCCAAGCCAGGCGCTAACTCAAGCGAGCGTTGGCTGAACTTGACCGCTTTGGATAACTGTCTATCCGTATTGCTGGCCAACCAAGCATACTCATTGCATTCTTGGGCAACGCTTGCACCCACATCGGGTGCACCCCGTTCTTTCAGCATTTGTTCGAGCCGATTGATGAGAATTTCGGAGCGATCCAAGTACTGATCAATCGAATTATCGGTTTCGCGTTTCCACTCCGCGTCTCCCGTTTGGCGATACATGGCGATCAGGATATCAGGATTGGTGGGGCATTGCCGAATTGCTTTGCGGAGAGCGTCTCGCGCCTCAGCTCCTTCACTGGCAAGCGCCATGTGGTAGAAATATTTGCCATGATAGTACTGAGTATCGATTAGCAATTGTTGACAGCGAGCGCGAAAAATCGAATCTTTGCTGGTGCGATCCACAAAGGGGAAGAGGACATCGACAACCGCTTGGTGCTCTTCCAATGACCCGAGCAGATCAGCCAGCTTAACGCGATTGCTTGCCGCTGAGATTGAGTCTGGCGGTAGGTTCTCGATCACGTGGCGGTACTCTCCCTCGGCCCAGGCAAATCTGCCTCGGGTTTCCAGTACACGACCAATTTCGCAATGCCGCATGGCTCGTTGTTCGATCACATCGGCAGCCATTCCTTTAGCATTTTGCCCTTCTGTTTCCTCAGTGCTCATTGCTGGAAGCTGATCAATTTGCAGTGCGGATAGACGCAAACTTTCGGCCTTGTCGTTATTGCCAAGAATAAGCTGCGCCTCGGCAACTGCGTACAACAATTCTGCTTCTGCGGCAAATCGTTGCGGGTCTCGCTTTTCCAGTTCCAAGACCACATCCACCATTTCACTATCGAGCGCCCAACTCACGGCATCCATCAAATCCTGGCGGCGCGACATCACTTTATCCAAGCTAGCCATCGCCAATCGCACCGCTTCACTTCGATTGCCATTCGCTTGAGCCCGCACAGCGCTCACGCGGTAGAATTCCAATAGTACGACCGCGTCCGTATGGCTGGGGCTGGAGCCATTGTCGACCAGTTCGCGTTCGGCATCGATCATCTTTCGCCACGCCGCCTGATCATAATCGTGATTGCGCAAATCGTTCAAATATTGTCGCAACCAATCAGCCGAGGTGCGACGACTATCACCAATCGTTTGCACCATCCGCCGAATGATCTCGTCGTCTGGCTCTGCTTCGGATTTCACCGGACGCATCGCCAAGAGTGCTGCCAAGCGACTCAATCGTAAACTCTGTTCAAATCGAGCGAGCCGCGCTAAGGGGACCAAGCCGAGTTGGTCGGGTAGTCCCGCGAGTTGGTCCATGCGACTTTTCCGCTCCGAGTCGCGCTGGGCACCGTACTCCGAAAGAATCTGCTGAACTTGAATCGGATCTGATTCTTTGGACCACTGAACTTCAAGGTTGCTCATCAAGTAGCGCGCCGAAGAAGCAATTTCTGTATCGCTTGAGTCTTCCGCCTCGCGAATTGCATCCAGAGCAATCAAGCCCATCCGCTCTAGTTCCAATTTCGCTCGCGAACGAACCGCGTAGCTAGGATGACCGAGATTTTTGATGTGCTTTTGAATCGCGGCTGCTAATTGGTCCGGATCCTCGATCGATTCAACGTTTTCGCCCGCAACATCGTCTCTCGCAACGCAACATGCTGCAGATCCCAGGGCCAGTAGACTGGCGGCAAACAAGAATGGTAGCGCAATTAGCATGCAAAATCGAAAAGGCTGTTGAGCCGCCTTTCTTGATATGATCCTATTCATTCCCATTGCACCCTATTCCCAATGCTTCACGAGTAGGCGAGAGGTCCGGCTTTGCGTTTCAACTCATTTATCCGCCAGCCCATTCTACCAGCATACGTCGGTACACAGGGCTAGGGCAATCGCGCTGGGAAACAAGCGATGTTACATTAGGGGACCAGCATTTCCCGCAACCCCTTTTCGCGAACACTCATAAAACTCTGGCATGAAACTCTGGATTGACGCCGACGCGGCCCCCCGGGAGGTTAAAGAAGTCGTTTTTCGCGCCGCAAAACGGCTGCAATTACCAACCGTGCTGGTCGCGAATGGCCCTCTGCAAATTCCCAGCAACGCTGACACGGTAACGACTGTTCAGGTTGAATCGGGGGCCAATGTGGCCGATCGCTACATCGTCCGCAGCTCGTCCCCCGGGGATGTCGTAGTAACCGCAGACATTCCTCTCGCCGCAGAACTTGTAGAAAAGGGAGTGGCCGTCGTGGATCCGCGGGGCGACGAATACACTCCTGACAACATTCGATCACGACTCGCAACTCGAGACTTTTTCGATTCTGTCCGGGGCGCTGGTATCAGCACAGGTGGATCGCCACCCTATTCGGCCAAAGACAAAAAACAATTTTCCGATGCCTTGGATCGCTTGTTGACCAAGGCGCTTCGATAGAAAATCGGTCAGAATACGAGCTGTCAAGCACTTTGCTTTTTAAGAACCGCTCGCAGCGATGCCTTCTTCCAGAAACTCGACTCTGCCCGAATCGACATCGAACAGGGCACCCACAACCGCCAGTTGATGGCCATCGACCAATTGTCGAATTGCAGGGCTCTTCTGCACGATCTGTTGCACACATCGCGATACGTTCCTGCGAGAGACATCATCGATAAACTTCCTTCGCTGATCAGGAGTTGCCTGCCGATAATCTCTACACTCCGACGGATCAATGGATTCTCTAATTTGGTTTAGAATAGGTCCTAGATGAGGACAATTGGGATTCTGCGGAAAGTCACTTTCCAAACAGAATTGATTCATAGCTAACTCGACTAAGCCGCTATGCGAATGCCCCATGACTAAGATCAGCTTAGCCCCACCCACAATGCAACCATACTCCATGCTACCTATCACGTTTGGTCCAATCACGTTGCCAGCCATACGAATGCTATAGACGTCTCCCAGGCCCAGATCAAAGACCACTTCAGCGGGAGTTCGTGGATCGGTACCACTAAAAATGACGGCCATCGGATGCTCTTTGGGCACATCATTGGCTCCCACCATATTGAGATCGCGATCGAGTCGATTCCCGGTTCGGAACCGTTCGTTACCGTCCATGAGCATTTTTAGTACCCGCGACGGCGAGAGCTGTGACTGCAATTCGCGAGTGGTGTAGTCTACGAACTGAATATTGTCTTGGAGCTGATACTTCGATCGGAATCCGCGCAAGCTAACCTGAACACCGTTGGCGGGGGCGATTGTCTCTTTAAATTCGCGAATAAGACTCAGAATATCGGGATCGATATAGTCTGTTCTGCGTGCATCCAGCAACAGATGAGCTCCACTGGGAGCGTCTCGCAGCACGCGTTCGAGCGCAGCACGATTCAAGAAGCTCACTTGATTTGCCAATTCAATGTGATGAACCTCACCCCCAACGTGTTTTTCCACGATCTGGCGAATCGGCAAGCGAAGATTACTGGCCAAGATGAACAGCAGACTGAATCCGAAACCGATTGAAATGCCAATAAGTAAATCGGTGGCTACAATCGCCAGCAGCGTAACCATGAATGGAACGAATTGTGATGCGCCATCGCGCCACATGGACATCAATAATTTGGGACTTGCCAATTTGCATCCCGTCATGATTAGAATCGCAGCGAGGCACGACAAGGGAATCATATTCAGAGCAGTGGGAACCAGCATTACGCAAAGCAGTAGAAATACGCCATGAAAGATCGCTGAGAGTTTCGTAGCGGAGCCTGCGTTCACATTCACGGATCCTCGAATCACGACGCTCGTGACAGGAAGCCCGCCAAGTAAACCACAGGCAATATTGCCCACACCCTGTGCCCATAGTTCGCGACTGGGTGGCGATTGCCTTTGCTTTTTGTCCAGCTTGTCGACTGCGTCAAGGTTGAGAAGAGTTTCGAGCGAAGCCACAATTGCAATCGTTAGGCCTGCCACATAAATGGCCGGGTTGGCCCACTGCGTGAAATCGGGCAGAGTCAGAAAATCCAGGAACTCGGCCAGAGAGGCAGCGACGGGCACGTTGACCATGAACCGCGCCGCATTGTCGAGCACCCACTGGCCACCCAACACGTCCGAGCCGAGCCCCATTAGCACACCCAATACGACCACCACCAAGGGCCCGGGCACCAACGAGTGTTTGAGAAATTTGACTCTCTCCCAGACCATCAGGATAGCGATGGAAATGCCGCCGATCGCCAACGCACCCGCATGGATGTTCCCAGTGAATAGCTTCTGCAATTGACTAAAGATACTGGAATGTGCCGGCGATGTGCCTGTGGGAATCATATCGTACCCCAGCAGATAAGGAATCTGCTTAAGGATTAAAATCGTCCCGATGGCCGCCAATAAACCCTTGATCACGCTGGAGGGGAAAAACGCGGAAAGCGAACCTGCTTTGATGACTCCCAACACGACTTGCAAAGCGCCCGCAACCACAACCGCGAGCAGAAATGCGCGGAACGAGCCGAGGGACGCAATCTGTGTCGCAACAATGGCAGTGAGACCGGCCGCTGGCCCTGTGACACTTGAATGAGATCCACTTAACATGCCCACTACAATTCCGCCAACGACTCCAGCGACCAGGCCAGAAAACAAGGGAGCCCCCGACGCCAGCGCTATCCCCAAACACAACGGCAGGGCAACAAGAAACACGATAAAGCCCGCGATGAAGTCTCGTGGTAGTGTCGCTGGCGAAAAGAGAATTGCTTTAGTCATAATGTTCTCAAATTTTCCATCGTTGTTACTCGGCTGCTTGGCCATGTGGAGAGGCAATGCCGGGTGCTGCTAACGCAGCACCCGATGAATCGGCTTTTGAGCGAAGTCGAAGCAGTACAACGGCCGCATGGTAGCGTGAATGGACGAGAGGTTGCGGCCACAACCCTCCCCCCAGGACAATGAGGCTAAGCAAAATTGCCGCGAACTTCTCAGGTTTGCGAGCAGCAAGTGAAATCGTCGCGATATGGCGAGTGCCAGTAAAAATCAGGAAATAGGCTCTCAAAATGGCAATACCATTCAGTGCAGCAGCTAGAACGACTGAGGCGCCAACCAGCGGATTAAACTCTACCGTTCCTTCGACCAACAGCTCCATCCCCACAAATCCTAAGGTTCCCGGGAAACCTATCGACGACAAACCTGTCAACAGAAACAAAGAGGCAAGAAGTGGCATGTCTCCGAACAATCCGTGATAGCAGTTGAGCGAGACCCTGCCGACGCGCGCTTCGACCATGCGCATAATGAGACCGAGCCCACCAAGCGACAAGCCAACCGAAAGCCACGTGCAAAGTGCACCCGTCAATCCTACCGTGTTGCTGATCTCCAATCCCGCGAAAACCAATGATGACTGACTCAAAAACAAATAGCAGAAAAATCGTCGCATTTCAGTTTGCACCAAGGCCATGCCGGCAGCATATACGGCCGTAATTAGCGATAAGATCGCGATGGATTGCATTGCCCAAGTCGGAGCAACCGGCAATACCAAACGCATGACAGCATAAGCGCCCGACATCGGTGTGATGAATAACAGAGCCGTCCCAAACGATGCCCGCTCGAACAAGTCCGCCAACCATGGGTGAACTGGAATAATCCCCGCTCGAAGCACCGATGCCATCAACAACACGATTGTCGCTGCGAAAGAAATGCTGTCACCCTCTTTAGAAAAATGAATGAGCATCCATCCTGCCAGCAACAAGGTCACATAGAGTCCCATATGCAAGGAAAAACTCCGCGTCGATTGATTTCGATCTCGCAATTCAATCCACAATGGGATCATCGATAAACCGAGAAATGAGATGATCAACCCGGTGCTGTTGCAACTGACCAAGGCAAGGCCTACCGCTTCAGAAAACAACGCGAGCAAGAACGGAAATCGAGCCGCTTTCGATTGAGGGGTCGATAGAATGGCAAGAAAGTAGAGCAGCGCCGTCAAAGGGAGCAACGGGGCGCTCAGCTCATCGACGACAAAGACATCTTGCGCCGCAAGCAGCCTAAAGATATCCCAATGGTCATGTGCACCAAAGGTATTAAGGGTCGCAAAATCGGCCCATTCTCCAATCGTACATAACAACGTAAGACCGCTAATAACCCATGACATGCGGTAGACATGCCGATAATGATTGCGCCATAGAAATGCGAAAAATGCGCCTAGAAGGGGAAGCAGAATCGCCATCCCCAGCCACGGCAAATGAAGCTCGGACGTCATGTTTTTTCACTTTCCTTTGGCTTGCCATCCGTCGTCGAGGCCACTCTTGTCTTTTCTCCCGCCAAGAAAGCATTCCAGCGTCGCTCATTGCGATCAGACCACTGAAATACGGCGATAAATGGTCCGACCACAAAAACGTCTAAAAACGTATCAAGCGTGCCGCGTTCCATCGCCAATCGGTAAAACCAATTACGCCATCGAGTACTAATCCAATGGTCGGAAAACCCCGTCGGTAAACGGAGGTGCTCACCCATAGCATTTTCCATCGCATGATAGTCTTTGAGTACCGACGGGGCTCTGAGAAGTTGCAATGTTCTCATGCAGACGTGGCCCACTATGTGGCAGAGGGCCAGATACCGCCACCCCAAGCCGATCTCCACAACAATAATGCTGACTTGGGTCAGCGACGCAAAAGCGAGTCCACTTTTCACATCCGTTTGAACGCGTGATGTCATGGCCGAAAAGACGGCCGTAACCCCACCTAGCGAAATGACTACCCATCTCAACTGCCATGAATGATCCAGCAGTGGACTGACACGCAACAACAAAAACGCGCCGAGGTGAACCGATAGTGCACCATAAAAAACAGCACTCGATGGCGTTGGACCCTCCATCGCACGGGGAAGCCATCCTGAAAAAGGAACGAGTGCAGACTTTCCTGCAGCGGCGACCAATAACAGCAAGCCCACAGCGAACGCTTGGCCCGATGTGCAAGATGCCACCCCCTCAGGCCATGGTTCAGCGCCCATCAGAATCTCAAAGTCCCCAGCGCCTGTAAGGTGATGCATGGCGAGTGCGGCAAGCAGAAAAGCACCGTCAGAAATCCGATAGACCGTCCACACGCGGAGACCGTTGCGGACCGGGTTTTTCCGTGTATGAAAGAACGCCACAAGCAAGGCGGATGAAAGTCCAACCAGTTCCCAACCCAAGAACAACGTTTCTATCGTTCCAGCAAGAGATGAGAGAATCATCCCCAAATAAAACATCGCATAGAACAAGAAGAACCGGTAGTAACCTTCATCCCGATGCAAGTATCGCGTCGCAAATGCTCCGATCACCCCACACAAAGTGTAAGTTAAAATCAGAAATGGCAAGGAGAGTCGATCGAAAACAAACTTGGTTTCTAGATGAAAGTGCTCCTGTGGAATTTCTACCCAGTTTCCAATGCTGAGCGGATACTTAAATATGTCGAAGCTCCACATGACGGCAATGATCAATACCGAAGCGCACCAGCCGATGCTGACACTGGTCTGCGTCAGGTAAGTGATCGTACGTTCGCTCAGCCTTAAGCCAAGCAATGGCAAGATGCCGATCACCGTCAATAGCACGATCGGGCACAGCACGACAACCAACCCAGAAACATACAAGAAACTATCAATAAACTCCGTCATGATGGTTCAATCCTGGCAAAAGGTAAGTGATCGCGCCTTCCCTGATACCAATCTGCTGAACTGGTGGCTTTCGCAAGTTCGTTCTTACCTAGATCGTAAGGAACAAACTGACCGTCAATAAATTGATAAATGGCCGCAGAGGCAGGGTCCAGAATGGCAAGATGTGACCATTGATTGCGACAGATTCTCGACAATACGGGATTCGCTTCCAAGATCGCCATCAATTGTTGGGGATGCGACTCAATTACAAAGAGCAAACGCAAAGGCTCGTGAATGTCCACACCTTGCCATGGAATTCCCGTTCGCAGATCGCTGGCCGCTCCATCCATTACACCGAGTAGCGAAGTCACATTGTGTGGCAACTTGGTACCAGAGCCCCAACCACTTGCATCCATGGCCGAGAACGAATAAAGGGTGTTGATTCCCTCGCATACAGGGATAACGGCGTTCAAAATTCTTGACAGATTTGTTGCCTTACCATCATCGAGCGTTGGATCGTAGGACATCAGAAAAGATCGACGATCTAGGAACAAACCTCGAATTCGACTTCGCCTCCCTACGAAACACAGAGCATTAGTACTGTTGCCATACTCTGGTCTAGTTTGCGCCAAATCTTCTGTCCGACCCTGCACGTGCAACAGCGCTTCGTGGGCACTGAGTGTCAGTGGGGCCGACTCGAACCGTCTGCAGCGTTCATGTGCATTTCTTTCCGCCACTTCCGTCAGCTTCTTGCGAGCCCAGCGCAGACCAGCAATCTGCGAAGAAGGCAAGAGCTCTAGATCGTAAAACGTGATCTCCTCTGTCGCCGTGTTATGCAAACCGCCGAGGAAAAATGTACTTTCCGGAATTGAAATGCCTTGGTCATTGAGCTGCCGTCGAACGCGTGGATCGTTTAACATCGCAGCTAAAGCTCGCGCATTGGGCCCCCCTGGACTTCCTGAACAGGCGCCGCAGTGATAAGCCGATTCGTGGGGATTATTTAAGCAACTCGAACCGTGCCCCATGAACAGCACCAGTTTTGCGAAATTCTTAACGAGTCCAATATCGCGTAACGCGCGCCCTGCCAATTCAACCATCTCCCCAATCGTGAATCCAAGGCCCTCGTCGCTGTCAGCGGGCGCTACCTCCGAGGCTCGCTCCACGTGAAGTCGCGTCACGGCTGGTGGAGCAACGAATTGCCGCGCCGAGCGATTTAGGGCACCCGCCAAACGCGGAAACAGGACACGACTTAGCAGTGGTACCGTAACCAATGGACCGAACAAAGTTGATAGGATCGCTCCTACCAACGATCCTCGCGTCCCCACATGCAAGCTCCGCGATGTCGATCCGATAATCCTTCGAGCACGGGCTCGGTTCCGATCGGCATCCTCAAATGAATAGACGACTTCCTCGGCTACCCAGTGCTTGGGTGTCACCACAATCGGCGCTAACGATGCGAAGTGTGCATCGGCCGCTCCCTTATAGTACATGGGTATGCCAAAAAAACCTGCGATTCCAAAAGTCTCGATGTCATCATCCAGCTCTTCCAAATGCCGTCGAAATGATTCTTCGCGAGCATCAATGCAACATACGATCTGAAACCGGGGATTCTCCGGTCGCAGCATAGGCTGACGAGCTCGCTGGCCGATGGCATCCAATACGCGATTGTGCAATTGCCGCTCATAGGCCGAGTGGTAGATCCTTCTTCGCTCAAGGCTAGAAAATCGCGTCAACTCGGTCGACAATTCGCTCCACTGGTCCAGCGTCAATGCCGCAAGTCGCTGAGGAGACCAGTTCGATAATTGAGCCACTTGAAACACGGTATAGGCCTGCTGTTCGGCGGTAACAGTGGGTGCCCCGCTCGTCAGCGAACTAAGATAAGGTCTTAGCTCGGATAAAGGACCGTCGTACTGTAGTGTTTCGAGCGCACAATAGCTTAAGGCAAGTCGATCCAGGATCAATCGCACGGCCAAATAGTCCACCAATGTACCTGGCGGAGAACCAACATAGACGCGGTCGGGTCGTATCTCCGTCTGCCAAATCATGCCGCTGAAACCACGCAGGGCAAGCAGTGTCGACAAGATGAAATCATGAGCCTCGTAAGGTGCAATTCCCAGCATGCAGAGTGACTCTTCAATGGAGTCCAGAGAGGTCATCCCGCTCGCCACAATTCGCTTCAGCTCTCCCCGCAGATTGCGACACCAACTTTTGCTAAGAATCCCTGGATGCTGATAATAACTGCAGAACGCTCTGAAGAAACCTTGGTCGCGATCCGGCAACGTCCAGTGTGCAAAACCCTGATCCAGATAAGCGGCACAATATCGAACCAGGATTTCATGTACCCACTGATCGCAGTCCACTGCCGACACCGTTCTCAGTAGGTCCCGATGCCGAATGGCTTCAGGCACATCTGCAGGTATATACGCTGCCGTAATTCCCCGTTTGATGACGTTCCACAGCAGTTCAAGGCATGCCGCTTCCCACTCAGCATCTCGCCATTTTTCTATGCTGTGTTTCGAATGCCCTCCCAATACCTCTTGGATTTCGCGAGGCAATGCTGATCCTTGCTGATCTGTCATACATTGCTTCGTTAACCAATTCTGTGTCTCTTCCAACATCGCTGCTTTGATTGGACTCGGTACATCGACGCGAAAACGCCGCAAGGCATGGGTCTCTGCAAGCAGCCAGTCCAACTCCCGATCCACGCCGCAATGAATAGAATTCGCTAACAATTGCATTCGAAATCGCTCGACACTGACGAGGCCCGCGATCAATCGACTGGCATCCGGTCCTAGGTCCCTAGCGTTAACACAGCGAAGATCTTCAAGCGAGATTCGGCCCGATCGGACCTTTGCAAGGTACCTCACCTCATCTAAATAGGGCTCACAACCATAGATGTGCTTCGCCTGTCGCATCGCCTCATCAAACGGCAGCGACTCAAGTCCCTGCAGCGGGTTGAGAAACGCAAAAGCGCTAATCGGTCCCTGCGACGGTAATAGGTCGGCTGCGGCATGGATCTGGCCCAGCAAGTCTTGGTGACTATTTCGGCGCTCTAGGTGCATCGTGGCACACGCCTCCTCGCCTCGGTTTGACGTAATATGGCTTGCATTCAACGGACTCAACAACGGATTGAAAGTCGTGACTTGATAAATCTATCGGCATTGACCAACGTACGCGGTAAGCGCCTGCGACTTCGCTTTCTCAAGCGAATATCTCGACTGCTCTGGTGGACCAGGCCGACGGTTTCAGATTAGCCGGGGAGAAACAATGCCCTGACCTATGTCATTGCAAAGTCTTTCTAAATCCGATGTGGTACAGAGGAACGCTCTAGTACACGAACAGGCGACCAAGAGAAGGCGGCCCGCGCTGACTATCAACAGGTACAGATCCTGAATGCAAGCCACTCAGAGACTCATATCCAAGAAAAATCGAAGGACAAAGGTGTTCTTCGCTAGACAAGGCGGAAACAAATTCCACTTCGTCGAACTTGGTTTGCGACTCTTCCGCTTCTGAAACAGCTTCATTCTGCAAGTCGTGAATGAAACAAGTACTGCTCTTGGAACTGCCCGCTTCATCGAAACGAAACAGAGGACCCGGCGCGATTATTCCGTTCAGGCAAACCGAGATTAGCGTGCAAATGGAAACGGTTGTGCACAGATGTATCATGGCGTTTGTATAGGCTAAATAAAAAATTTCGTCAAGCCAATCATTAGACCTATTGCTTCAATCGCTCATTAAGCTCATTTCTCCTCGTCGATGACCAACGTGTTCGATGACCGCCGCTCTGAAAAGTAGGCAACGCACTGCCAATTCGTATACACTGGAAAGCCTAGCTTAGCAGGATAGGTGGACCATGAGCAATGAACTCGCGAGTGTTTCGACTCGCTACCGCAATCGTCTCGGCCGGATATTCGCAATCGCCCTCTGGGGTGGATTTATTCCTGGTATGGCATTCGCGCAATCACCCCAGCCGCAGTTGGATTTTTTTGAAAGTCGTGTCCGGCCATTGTTGCTGGATCGCTGCGGACAATGTCATATCCAAGAGGAATCAGGGGGATTCAGTCTGCAGTCGCAAGAAACCATGTTGCGGGGAGGTGATTCAGGACCCGCGGTCGTCGTGGGAAATCCTCAGCAGAGCTTGTTAATTGCGGCCATCAAGCGCGAATCAGATAGCCCGATGCCACCTGAAAAGCCTTTGTCGGCAGACGAAATTGCCGTATTGGAGCATTGGGTCGCAGCCGGTGCACACTGGAGCGAACCGCCCACAACTGATCCTGCTGTCACACCCGAAGCACACTGGGCCTTTCAACCAATTGCATCGGTCGAAGTCCCCCCTGCCGGCAGTGATGACTGGTCACATACATCGATTGATCCATTCATTTTGCAAAGCCTGGAATCGGCCGGATTGGCCCCAGCCGCTGAAGCCGCTCCCGCACAATGGATTCGACGTGTCACTTTTTCACTGACTGGGCTTCCACCCACAAAGGAAGAAGTGGATTCGTTTGTTCAAAGTACGGCTGCCGATAAGTACGAAGTCACAGTGGACCGCTTGCTCGATTCTCCTCGATACGGTCAGCATCAGGCGCGGATGTGGTTGGACTTGGCACGGTATTCCGACACCAAGGGATACGTCTACGCGCGTGAAGAGCGATTTTGGGTGCACGCCTGGAATTACCGTGATTGGGTGGTAAACGCACTCAATCAGGATATGTCCTACGACCGTTTTTTGACTCTTCAATTGGCGGCCGATCGCGTCGCAGATCGAGCGCCGGATGATCTCGCCGCCATGGGATACCTCACCATCGGACGAAGGTTCCTCGGTGTCAAACATGACATTATCGATGATCGCATTGATGTTGTATGCCGAGGCACCATGGCATTAACCGTAGGATGTGCGCGATGCCATAATCACAAGTTTGATCCGATTCCTACAACCGATTACTACGCGCTATACGGTGTCTTTGATAGTTCCTCCGAACGAATAGAACCACTAACGGGGGCAGCAACGGTTGTCACGGACCCGGAGCATGCCGTCAAGCAAAAGCGAGACGCTCTGGATGAAACCTTACAACAGCGTCGCACTGCACAAGCCAAATTGGTGCGGGATCGATTTGCCGACTACTTGTGGGCTCAAACCGAGCTTCACAAATACCCGGCGGAAGGATTCGACCAAGTCTTTGCGAAAGAAGACCTGCTGCCCTCGTTTGTTCGTCGCTTGCAATCTTTCTTACGCATATCAGCAAAAGAGAACGATCCGATCTTTGTCGCATGGCGGGCATATCTTGCCATTCCCAACGAGTCCTTTAGCGAACAAGTTGCCTCCGTCACTGAGTCGCTGCAAGCAGGCAAGCTGGGGCCCGTTCATCCACGCGTGATACAAGCACTTCAACAGCCTCCTGAGTCTCTGCGCGAAGTGGCTGATCGCTATGGTCAATTGTTTAAAGAGGTTGACGAGCAATGGAGTGCTCTTGAAGTCGAAGCACTTTCGGAAAGCGATCGACCTCTTTGGCAGATTCTCTTTGCTGAGGATGGACCATGCCAGGTTCCCAATCGGGGTGTCGTTCATACGGAATCGTTCTTTGATTCGGGAACCTGCAGTGAACTCTGGAAGCTGCAAGGGGATTTGGATCGGGCCATCATTCAGGCTGGTGCATCGGCACCCTTCGCTGTGACCTTGGTGGACAATCCATCACCTGTGAATGCACGAGTTTTCCGGCGAGGCAATCCTCTTGATCAAGGCGAAGAGGTCCCCCGTCGATTCTTGACTTTACTGAACGGCGAAAACGAAGCCGCCTTCTCCGATGGCAGCGGACGCCTAGAACTTGCCCAGCACATTGTGGATCCCAAAAACCCACTCACATCGCGGGTGATAGTCAATCGTATTTGGGCACAACACTTCGGTAAGGGCCTTGTCCCAACCACCAGCGATTTCGGACGCAGAGCGGATCCACCTTCTCATCCACAATTGCTGGACTTCCTGGCGCAACAGTTTATGGAAAAGGGCTGGAGTCTGAAGACGCTCCATCGCATCCTCGTGTTATCTGCCACTTATCGCCAAAATTCTGTGGGCCCGAGTGACCCTGAAATGCTAACTCGGTATGAGGAGCGTGATCCTGAAAATCGGCTGCTCTGGCGCATGAATCCCCATCGACTGACGTTCGAAGAACTGCGTGATTCGCTTCTGTCTGCCTGTGGAAATTTGGATGACTCTCTGAATGGACCAGCGAGCCAAATTTTGCAACCTCCGTTTTCGAATCGGCGCACGCTATACGGTCTTATTGATCGACAGTTCTTACCAGCCAGCTTTCGTATCTTCGATTTCGCTAGCCCCGATCTCCATATTCCAGAACGCAACGAAACCACGATCCCACAGCAAGCGCTCTTTTTGATGAACCACCCCCTGATGTTACATCAGGTAGAATTGGTTGCCGACGAATTGAAAGGAATCGGTGATGTGAATATTCAGGTCGAAAGTTTGTTCTCCAGCATCTTGCGTCGTCCCCCTACTGTCGATGAAAGAGCCGAGGCGCTCGCATTTCTCTCCAGCGAACCAGTCAGCGAGCAAGCCTCTGTGAAACCGACGTCGGTTGATTGGCAATATGGCTTTGGTGAACTCGACGAGTCGGCTCAGCGAGTCAGTGGATTCACCCCGCTGCCTCACTTTAACGGCGATGCGTGGCAAGGGGGGGAGAGCTATCCCGATGGAGCACTTGGCTGGGTCCAATTGACCAGCAAAGGTGGCCACCCCGGCAATGACCGCCAACATGCGATTGTCCGGCGATGGGTGGCTCCGCAGGCAATGCAGATTGAAATTCACTCGTCACTTACCCATGAACCTGCACCAGGAGATGGAGTGCGAGCGTTTGTTGTGAGTTCAACAATGGGAATAATAAAGACAGAGAAAGCACACCAGCAAACACGCGAACTATCGACGGAGTCGATTTCCGTGGCAGCCGGTGAAACGATTGACTTTGTGGTCGATATTGATCAACAGCTCAACAGCGATCAATTTCTCTGGTCTATTCAGATTGATGCAGGGGATCTTCATTGGGATTCGGAACAGGATTTCACTCCCAACCTACAAATGCAGCTAAGCCCCTTGGCTCAACTTGCCCAGATAATGTTTTGTTCAAACGAATTTGTCTTTGTCGATTGATCGTAGTTCACGGCACGAAGTGAAAGAGCATCCGATGATGTCCCACCATAATCGTTCGGCAGGCCGTTCGGTAGATCGTAGATCCTTTGTCAAACAAGCCGCACTCGGACTTGGCGCCTATGGCATTTGGACTGGTGCGCCGGCAGGTATGTCGAGCGGTTCAGCAATCGATCTGAGTAACACCAATGCGCGTGGTCCACATTTCACTCCGCGCGCGAAGCGGGTCATTCATTTCTTTTTGAACGGCGGTCCGTCCCATGTCGATACGTTCGATCCCAAGCCCACCTTAGCAAAATTCGCTGGGCGTTCAGTGGATGAAAATTTAACGACAGAACGAAAGACTGGGGCCGCTTTCCCTTCACCGTTCCAGTTTCAAAAATACGGTGAATCGGGCATCGAGGTCAGTGAGATTTTTTCTCAGACTGCCGCACACATCGACGATATTGCCGTGATTCGATCGATGTACGCGCAAGTCCCCAACCATGAGCCCTCACTCATGTTGATGAATTGCGGTGACTCTGTGCAAGCCAGACCCAGCATGGGAGCGTGGCTCAACTATGGTCTCGGTGCCGAGAATCCTAACCTTCCCTCTTTCATTGCCATGTGCCCTGGGGGAATGCCGATCAAAGACGCAGAAAATTGGCAAGCCGCTTTCTTGCCGGGTGAATTCCAAGGTACCTATGTCGACTCTCAGCATACCGAGTTTCGGCGGCTCATCGAAAACATCGAGCATCCCCAGGTCACCACGGCACAGCAACGACGCCAAATGGACTTGATGGCGAAATGGAACAAGCGACATCAACAAAGTCGCCATGACGACCGACTGACAGCAAGAATCAACGCCTTCGATCTTGCCTTTCGCATGCAACAAGATGCAGTGGAAGCGTTTGATATCTCTTTAGAACCCGAATATATCCAACGCATGTACGGTTCCGGGGTCCACGGCCGACAAACGCTCATCGCGCGCCGACTTATTGAACGAGGCGTTCGCTACGTGCAACTTTGGCATGGTGCAGGCCAACCTTGGGACAACCACGAGAATATCGCCGACAATCACCGCAAGCTGGCCACCGACATCGATCAACCGATCGCCGCACTAATAACCGACCTCAAACAACGTGGCTTGTTCGATGAAACATTGATTGTTTGGGGCGGAGAGTTTGGGCGAACACCAACTGTGGAGCTAGGAGGTGATGGCAATCCTAAACTTGGCCGCGACCACAATCACTACGGATTTTCCGTTTGGCTCGCTGGCGGCGGAATCAAGGGTGGTACCGTGTATGGTGCCACGGATGAAATCGGTTTCAAGGCAGTGGAGAACCCCGTCAGCGTTCATGATTTGCATGCCACGATGCTGCATACGTTAGGGCTAGATCATACGAAACTTACCTATCGCTACGCGGGCCGCGACTTCCGCTTAACCGATGTCCACGGCGAAGTAATCCACGACATCCTGTCATAGCCCGCGTGTAAAACGATTCGGCGAGAACATTGCCAACGAAGATGAATTCACGGAATCGGCCGGACCATCCAGAGATTCAGCCGTAATTTTTGCCGAGATGGGGGCAAGGCTGATGCCCATCATGGCATGCCCTGAATTCACGACCAGATTTTTCCAGCCGCTCGGTCGACCCAGATACGGCAATCCATCGGGAGCGCACGGTCGGAGACCCACCCAGGGATGAACATGAGAAAAATCTTGAGGACCAAAACTGGGAAAATATTGGCTCACCGAGCGGACGATCCCTTGGATGCGGCGCGGACCAATGGATTCATTCAGACCGGCAATTTCCATCGTTCCACCGAATCGCAGCGAGTTTCCAATAGGCGTGACCGCCACCCTCGCTTCCGTCAAAATTGCGCACAGTTTGGGCAGCTCGCAAGGATTTTCCAAAGTTAAGCTATATCCCTTGCCTGCCTGCATGGGAAGCCGCAGGCCAAGAGCTTGACCAACTGTGGGTGACCATGCGCCCGCACATAAAATATATTGATCGGCTGCCACATCACCCTGTGTCGTTTGAACGGCATTGATGGTCCCATGGCTATGATCGAATCCTGTAACGTCTGTCCCCCAATGAAACACAACTCCTTGGCGTTCCAGATCACTTTGCAAGTTGGCCATCAGCGTGGCGGGAGACAAATGACAGTCAAGCGGATAGTAGACTCCACCAGCGACCGTCATCTTGAGATTGGGTTCTAATTGCGCTATTTCGTCAGCGTTCATCACTTGCGCAGCCACTTGCATTTTTTCCGCTAACTCTGCCCCCGTCGCTTCTTCCTGCAATCCATGTTGCGTGCGACAGAGCATCATCAGGCCTCGCTGCGACAGGCCAACGCCACCGGGCAGCTCCGCCTGCACTTGCTCATAGAGACTGCGACTTGCCAAATGCAGATCTCGCAGCACTGGTGCCACGCGTTGGACGTGCTGTGAGTTGCAAAAACCACGAAACTGCCAAAGCCAGGAGAGCAAATCCCAAGACAATCGTGGCTTGATATAAAACGGGGACTCAGGATTCCACATCCATTTTAGGCCCAGCTTGATCATCCCAGGCGCAGCGAGCGGGACGAAATGGCTAGGGACAACCATCCCCGCATTTCCATAAGAACACCCATCGCGCTGTGCAGGTTTGCGGTCGATAACGGTCACTTCCCAACCCCGCTTACGACAATACCACGCGGTGGTCAGACCAATGACACCTGCGCCGACAATCACCACATGCTTCACGATTTAGTTCCTATGCCCCAACAAAATGGATCGCCCGCGGTGAAAATGAGTTCCGCTTCTGAAGTGATGTAAGCACGCCCTGTGATAGTGGGAATTATGGATCGCTTCGATTGGTCATGCCATTGAAAGCGGCCGACAAACTGTGTTCCCAAAATGCTCTCTTGGACCCATGAATCGTGCTCTTTCAATTCGTCATCGGTGGCTAAACATGCGAGCTTAGCACTTGTTCCCGTTCCGCACGGCGAACGATCGTATTGTCCACCGGGACACAAAACAAAATTACGCGAATGCGAGTCGGCGTGGATTGTTGCACCGAATAACTCTACATGGTCGACCAAGGGAAATTGCTTGTTGATGGCAAGACGAATTTCTGTCGACAACCGCAATAGCGAATCGTGGCTGTGATCCGAGAAATTAAAGTAGGGTTCTTTGACTAAGTAAAACCAATTACCACCCCAGGCAATATCGCCACGCACGGTGCCCAACGACGGCACCTCCACGGCGACATCTTTTGCTTCACGGTAGCTCGGCACATTGCTGACCGAAACGCTGCCATCCTCATGCAAGGTCGCTCCAACAATACCGACAGGCGTCTCGATTTTGCATTGACCTGTAGAGATTTTTCCCAAGTACTGCAGCGTCGACACTAGGCCAATGGTACCGTGCCCGCACATACCAAGCATGCCGACATTATTGAAAAAGATCACACCCACGTCGCATGTTGGATCCTGGGGCTCACAAATCAGCGCACCAACGATGACGTCGGAGCCTCGTGGTTCATTGACTATGGCAGACCGAAAATGGTCAAACTGTGCAGCAAATTGTTCGCATTGTTGTTTGACGCTCAGTCGCCCTAAGGGAGGTCCACCTGCGATCACAACTCGCGTTGGCTCTCCCGCGGTATGCGAATCAATGACCCGCATGGTCGATGCACCAGAGGATGCACCAGTCGTAAGCGACGGGGACAGAGGATTCGATTTCGGATTCTGCATACCCTGTGTTCCAGTGAATCAAGTTGTTCATCGCGTCTGAGACATGGTATCGCAATCGACTTGACGGGTATTGTGATCGATCCCAGTACCCACTTGATAAAGCGCACAATCGGAATTCTTGGGGGGCGGATTGCGGACGGCACGACGGAGCGTGCCTGCTACTTTGTGTTTAGTAGAGCTAGCAATTGAGTTGCTTGTTGATCAATCGAATGATTGGCCTGCACGGCTTCATGTCCGCTTTGCCCTAGTGATCGTCTGAGGGAGGCATCATCGATCAACGACGAAAGCGCGGTGATCATTGATTCTTTATGGCCTGCCTGATAGAGCAGCCCTCCCCGCGTCGCCTCAATGAGTTCCGGAAATGCACCATGATTCGGTTGCACTACTGGCAAGCCAGCGGCCATTGCTTCTAACAAAAACAATCCTTTCGGATCAGCGTAGTCGGTAGGCACGCACAACAAATCAACATGACGCAGGAAGGCGAGTTTTCCGTTGCGATCGGGACTGCCATGGTGAACGTGTTGTTCCTCTAGTCCAGCGCGATTCAATTTGGTTTGTTGGGCGGCAAAGTAATCGCTGTGCTGTTCACCTAGCCACCCTGCATAATGGAGCTCCAGCGGCAGACGAGAGGCAACGATCGCATCCTCAGACTGGATATCTGAATAAGATCTAGCCAGGTCAATGAAGGCATCCACCAAATTATGAAAGCCCTTTTCGGGAGCGAGCCGAGCAAAAAAGCCAATACGAATTGGCTGGGGAGGACGAATCCCGTGAATGCGTTCTAGGCCTAGCGGCAAGAAATCGGTCGTATTGATCGATAGGGGCAGCAAGCGAAAATGGTCTGCCGAAAGGCCAAGCCGCTGGCCCATGGATTCTGCATAGAATCGACTATTCACTAGACATGCGTCGGTTTGTTGAGCTAACTCTCCCAACAGGGCCGTGGCTTGATCGCGATACGCGTCGGGTAGAAAGTCGAGAAATATGTCATCCCCTTGCAGCCACGCATAGATCTTACAGTTCGGCAGAGCCTGGCGAATTTCGGGGATGCAACCGCCAATCAAGAGATTACTAAGCAACACACAATCTGGCTTAAACTCATCGGTCAGCCAGCGTACGAGCCGCTCAACCTCTGCCGCTTGATGCCCCACTTTCCCCTGCAACATGGAAATGGTGAGATCGCCAAGGGTTTCAGCCCGAGTTCCACCCGCTTTCCGCGTTGCCACTCGCAGCAGCCACGGCGAATCGAGCCAGCCTGTCATGAACCGCGGCAGGCGGCCAAGGAGAGGGAGCTTTTGCTGGAGAAAAACGTTGATTCCGCCGAAAAAGATCTGATCCGTACTTACACTCTCCTCATCCGTACGAATGGGGGTGTATACCGGCAGGAGGAGACAGTCGCAGCCTCGGCTAACTAGAGCTTTGGCCAAGGCATTGTCGTGCATGCAACTGCCGCAATACATTCCGGCGGCACCAGCGGTCAAGTAAGCAATGCGCATGGGCGGGCTTTGTCTTTCAAAACGGAATGCGGAACGCGAAGGTTGCCAAGAGGAATGCTCGTTGTGGCTTTTGACCACTATTTCTATACTCGCCAGACTAGAGGCAGCTTGTTGCCTTGTTCAGACAATCTGTGTAACGATTGACAACTGATATGTCAGCCAAGCCGCACCTTACCGAACTTGCTCACGCTCAATATCCATGCTTTTGGGGTATTGATGTCGGTGGTACAAATATTAAGTTTGGACTGGTAGACAACCTAGGCCAAACGTTGGCATTTGAGAGTATTCCAACGCAAGAACCGCTAGGTCCGCAGGCGGCGATCGACCGATTGGCGAAGGAATTGACATCTCTGGAGTCGAGTTTGGAGGAGGGATTGCGTGAGCGAATTCTTGGAATCGGCCTGGGCACCCCCGGTAGTATGGACTTGCCTGCCGGACTGCTGGTTGAGCCACCGAATTTGCCTAATTGGTGGCATTTTCCCATCCGGGACGCATTATCGAAAGCGACTCGGATGCCCGTTTCCTTCGTCAATGATGCCAATGCAGCCGCCTATGGCGAGTTTTGGTTGGGCGCCGGCCGGAACCATCGATCGATGATTTTGTTGACGCTCGGCACTGGTGTCGGGGGCGGGGTCATTGTCGAAGGCCAATTGGTCAACGGCGTCAATAGTTTTGGCAGCGAGTGTGGCCATATCCTGGTCGATTCCGCGGATGACGCGAGGCTTTGCGTTTGGGGTGGAGGCCGAGGCCATTTGGAGGCCTATGCATCGGCCAGCGCGGTCGTGCAGAGAACGCGTGAATTGTTGAGATCGGGCGGGGTCAAAGCAAATCAAAGCGTGCTAATTGGCATGCTCGGTGGAAATGATTCCGAGCTGACCGCGAAGAAGGTCTTTGAAGCAGCTTTGGTAGAAGACGCCTTGGCGTTAGAAATTGTCGACGAAACGGCACGCTGGCTCGGGATCGGCATCACCACCTTGGTACACACCTTGGATCCGGGTCTGGTGGTCCTCGGTGGGGCAATGGATTTCGGCGGCTTGCAATCGCCCGTCGGCGTAAGATTCATCGAAGGGATCCGTGCGGAATTCAAACACCGAACCTTTGAGAACGTATTTTTGGGAACCACCATTGATTTCGCTTCGCTGGGCGGGGACGCCGGCTACTTGGGCGCCGCCGGTTACGCGAGAAAAGAGCAGCATTTGGACCGCAACATTAGCGATGCCAATTAAAGTGTCGAGTTCGAATTCAGAGACTTCCCTCCTACCTTCACCCTTAAACTCCTGACTTGGAAACTTATGCAGATTCGCAATTTCTGCATCATTGCTCATATCGACCACGGCAAGAGCACGCTGGCCGATCGACTATTGGAATTTACGGGAACCGTCTCCAAGCGGCAGATGAAAGAGCAACTGCTAGACGACCTCGTTTTGGAGCGACAACGCGGGATTACCATTAAAGCGCGCGCCGTGTCGATGCGATACAAACTCGACGGAGTCCCCTACGAGCTCAATTTGATCGACACCCCCGGCCACGTCGACTTTCAATACGAAGTCTCACGGTCCTTGGCATGCTGCGAAGGCGCGCTGTTGCTGGTCGATGCGTTTCAAGGAGTTGAAGCACAAACAGTGGCCAATGCTTATAAGGCGATGGAGCACAACCTGACCATCTTGCCAGTGATCAATAAAATCGACTTGGCTTACGCGCGGCCCGACGAAGTGACCGACGAAATGGAGCAATCCTTGGGTGTGGATCGCGAAGACGTGGTTCGCGTCAGCGCTAAAGCGGGTATTGGTATCGAAGACCTAGTCCGGACAATTATCAAACGCATCCCGGCCCCTTCCGGTAATCCCGACGCGCCGTTACAGGCGATGGTTTTCGATTCGCATTACGACGATTTTCGGGGTGCAATTACCTATGTGCGGTTAATGAATGGCACAGTAAAACGAGGTCAAAAGATCCGTTTTCTGCGTAGTGGCTCGCAACACGAAGTGATGGAGCTGGGGCAATTCGTTCCTCAGCGCGTCCCGTGCGACACGTTGAGCGCCGGGCAGGTTGGATACTTGATTTGTAACATCAAGTCTTTGGCCGACGTCCATATCGGTGATACCATTACAATTGCCGCGGAAAAATGTGCGGACCCTTTGCCCGGGTATATGCGGCCCAAACGCATGGTCTATTGCGGTCTATTCCCTAGCGATGGCCAGGACTTCTCGGAACTGCGGGACGCACTTCAACGCCTCAGCATCAACGATCCGAGCTTCGAATTTGAACCGGAAACGAGCGACGCCTTGGGCTTTGGGTTTCGCTGCGGATTTCTAGGGCTCTTGCACATGGAAATTGTGCAGCAGCGATTAGAGCAGGAATCGAATATCGATTTGGTTCAAACGGCTCCTAATGTCACGTATGAAATTGTAGACAAGCGTGGCGAAACCCACATGATTCACAAACCACAAGATGTGCCCGACCCGGGGGACATCGAAGAGTTTCGTCAACCCATCGTTCGCTGCAACATCGTGGTTCCCGGCGAATATATTGGGGCCATCATGAAGCTTTCCCAAGAGCGTCGTGGGGTACAGAGAGGACAGGAATACCTGGGCCCAACGCGCGCGATGTTGACCTACGATATCCCCTTGGCTGAAGTCATTTACGATTTACACGATAAGATCAAAAGTGCCACGCGCGGTTACGGTACGCTCGATTATGAAATGGTCGGGTATGAACCGGCTGACTTGGTCCGGATGGACATCATGGTCAATGGGAATCGAGTGGATGCATTGAGCGTTGTCTGCGATCGACGCGATTCGGAGCGGCGTGGACGGGCTGTCGCCAAGCGACTCAAGCAGGAAATTTCGCGCCACATGTTCGAAGTCGCAGTGCAGGCCGCCATTGGTGCGCGAGTCATCGCTCGCGAAACCGTCCCCGCCATGCGAAAAAACGTTACTGCCAAATGCTACGGTGGCGATATCACGCGAAAACGCAAGTTACTGCAAAAGCAAAAAGAAGGCAAGAAACGGATGAAAGCCGTTGGGAATGTCGAGATCAGCCAGAAGGCATTCATGGCTGTGCTCAGTAGCGGTGAGGAAGGCGGGACATAAACGGTTTCATTCCCGTTCCGTTTTTTCGGCATTCCACGTACATTACTGGCGTTCTCTTCTCGGCAAGAGATCGCTAGACTACGTGTCTAGCCAAAACGACCTACCCTATCACGGAGGAATTGGACGTGCATGTCGCTGCGTCGACCGCCTGTTTACCAGATCTGCCCCTAGAGGCGTCGATCGACCTTCTTGCAGATCTCGAATTTTCGATGATCGAATTTGACCTGCATGAACATGGAGGCCATTACCAACCCAGCGATTTGCTGGCGGATCCCGACACTGCCATGCAGCGTTTGCGTTTCAGCCATCGCTTGGATATTTCTTCGTACAGTATTGAACTGGCTTCCACTGGGCAGCAGCACTACGACGATTTCAAAGAGATTTGCCGCTTCGCCAAAGCCTCTAAAGTAGTCACCCTAACTGTGCCATCGGCTGAACAAGGGACCCCTTTCAACGAAGAGGTCGAACATCTGCAGCGTTTGGTGGACATTGCAGAAACCGAAGGGGCTCGAATCGGCGTACGAAGCCAAATGGGTCGCATGAGCGAAGACCCCGACACCTTGATGGTCCTCTGCGACAACGTTCACGGTCTCGGGATTACTTTGGACCCGAGTGTCTACGTTGCTGGACCTGCTCATGGAAAAAATCTGGATCGAATTCTCAAGTATGTTTTCCATGTTCATCTCCGCGACAGCAAAAAGGGTGCCTTCCAAGTTTGCGTCGGGCAAGGAGAAATTGACTACGGAAAGCTGATAAACCAATTGGAACGCGAACGCTACGATCGCGCCCTCAGCGTTCATATCTCCCCTACACCCGGTATCGATCACCGCGTGGAATTGCGAAAGTTGCGTCGCCTGCTGGAGTCGCTCCTGTAACGGTCAAGCTATGATAGTTTCATGGCGACCACGAATAGGACTCAACGAAATCCACGGCAACTCGGCTATTTGTTAGTCGAGTTCTGCCTGTTCGCGGCCTACTCTTGGGCCGCGGCAATGCCCAGCGCTAACGCGCAAGAACTACGGGTCGTGGAAGGGCGATACGTTCGCTTAATCTCCGATGTCGATGATAATCGTCAGAACCTCAACCCGTTGGAAGATTGGGTGCGGGCCTTCGATGCGGCAGTACCGCTGTGGTGCCAATTCTGGCAGGTCCCACTGACGCGTGTGGAACAGTGGCGGGTGACCATGCATGTCATGGCGGATAAGGAACGGTTTCGCCGCGAAGGGCTGATTCCGGCCGCTGTGCCCGATTTTCCACACGGATATCAATGGGGTGACTCGGCTTGGGTCGTGCTGCAGCAAGGTGATTACTACACGCGTCACTTGATTTTGCATGAGGGGGCGCACGCGCTGGCAGCCACACTATTTGAAGGTGCGGGTCCACCATGGTTCATGGAAGGGACGGCCGAATACCTGGCGACCCATCGCTGGGATGGCGAACGGATCGAAGTGGGAATCATTCCGGAGGCCAAGGAGCGATTTCCGTATTGGGGTCGATTCAAAATGATCGACCAGCGTCGCACAGATCAACGCGCCTTATCCTTAATTGCTGTGTTGCGCTATAGCGATACGGCCCATCGACAAGTGGAACCGTATGCCTGGACCTGGGCAGCGGCTCAGTTATTTGCTGGTTATCCAGAAACTCGCAGTGCAATGATCGAGATGGCCTACCAAGGCAGGAATGCGACTCCCGAATTCACTCGTCAATTTGTTGATAAGCTAGGGCCCCGGTGGCCCGTGGTCCAAACACAATGGCGTGTCCTTTTAGATGAATTCGACTACGGTTACGACATGCAACGCAATCGCTTGGACTTGTTGCCGACCGAACCGGTCTGGACGGGCGAGCCTTTCTCGCTGGACATCCAAGCGGATCGTGGCTGGCAAAGCGTGGGACGAATTATTCCGGCGGGAACGAATTTGCGGATTAAGAGTTCAGGTCGCGTGACATTGGCGTTCGAACCTGCAACCGCGGCGGGTATCGAACCCATACCATGGATTTCAGAACCCAGTGGGGTGACTCTGCGCTATTGGCATGGGCGGCCTTTGGGAAAGTTGCTGGCCACCGTTGTCCCAGAGCAGCAAATTGGCAACGGGTCAACTTCCGCTCCTTTGGACATTTGGCCTGTTGGCGCAGATGGAACGATCAATGTGGAAGTGAATAGTCGGTTATTACTAAAAGTGGGTGACGTTCCTGCGGAGTTATCCGATAATTTGGGGCATTTTACGGCTGAGATATTTTCTAGCGTACCGTAGCAGTCCCTTCTGCTTAATCGTCCTAGTAGAATAGGGCTTGCCCACTTGTCCCTCTTTTCTATTGAGCTGAAGTGCGATGACAGCACCGGAGCCCCCAGCCGAAACGGCCGACCGACAACCGCTTAGCCCTCTTGAGGGAGGTCGATGGCGTCCGGTACGACCCGATGAGTTGCTGAAGCGCGACGTGTCTCAGCGGGATGCAAGTCCGCCTGTCGAACCGCCTAAAGTGCCCCTCGAGCGACGGCAGGAATTGGAGCGATTCATTCGCAATCGTCCTGCCGATATGGATGCCTATCTCGAGTTGGCCGCCATCTATCGATCGCAAGGCCGAACCGTCGAGTCGACGCGCGTATTAAAAATCGCCAATGAGATTGAGCCGTCCCACACAGAGGTCCTCTGGCAATTGGAGGAGTCGGCACTGGCCCGTGCGCTGCAGCAATTGAAGGATGTGCGCGATGTAGCCACTCGCGTCAACACGGCTGAAGCCCATCGCGAATTGGAACGTGCCCAGACCGATTGGGCTTGTCGCCGCGCTGATGTGTGTCGAGCCCGCATTGCACGCGATCCTCAATCCGAACATCTTCGCGTGGTGTTGGCTGAAGCGTTACGCGATCTGGGAGAATATCGTGAGGCATGCGAAATCTTATCGACCGTCTTGGATAACGACGCCGAAGCGCCCATTGCTTATTTGATTCTCGGCCACTGCTACCACGCGCTGGGTGAAGAGTTGGCGGCATTATCCGCTTGGCGACACGCGGCTTTGCGTCGCGCCGTTCCAGCACCCGCAAAAGTCCGTCTCACAGCGATGAAAGCAGCGACGGAACTCGCGCAGCGTTTAGGCCTGCAGCACTCCCTGCCCCTTTATCAACATGCTTGGAAACAAGCAGAGCAAGAGTCGAGCCAAGAAGGGAGCACTCCCTCACCCGCGGTTCCACTAGGCATGATGGAAGCGCCACCCAATCCACCTCCAGCAAGCTCCACAAAACATGGGGAAGTTCAATGACACAAGCGATTGTTGATCCTGAGCAACTGCGCCGCTTCGCTGCGAATCTCAAAGTCTTTACCGAGGATTTGCAACAGCGATCGGTTGCCTTAACGGCTCAAATGAATCAACTGGAACAAACATGGCGCGACCAACAGCAGCGCAAGTTTGCAGCAGAATTCGAAGATCAAATGCGACAAGTGCATCGCTTAATTGAAGCAGCCCGCTTACATGTGCCCTATTTGCTTCGCAAAGCAGAGCAAGCAGAACAGTATCTACACGGTTAGCAACGGAAAATAGTGATGCAAGGAAACGTTCAATCGATCGATGCATTACGCGACTTGCGGTTAGCCGTGAAGGAACTCGCTCTACGCTTTGGCGAATTGTCGTTTGATATTCGCAACGAAGCGCAGCGAGCTTTGGATTGGACTACCGTTGAAGTGCCTCGCTATTGGCGACACGAATTCAAGCTAGCCGAACGCAGACTTCAGGAAGCGGTCGATAACTTGGCCGCCATGCAAGCAACCTATGGTGGTCGCGACAAGCCTCCAGCAACAGAGGCCAAAAAGCGAATCGCCAAACTGCGTCGCCGGGTCCAGTTTTGCCAACAACGTCTCACCGTCTGCAAATCATGGGCGGCCGAGATGGAACGTTCGGTCGGCCTGTTGGTGGCCGCAACGTCTACGTTGCAACAACAATCTGAAGCCGATTTACCTGTCGCCGCGACCAAGCTACAGGGCTGGATTGATTCTCTCGATCGCTATGTTGATGGAGCACCACCATGACTCTTCATGCACCCCGCATCGGCGCATTACACGATACCGAAAATCGGCTGCGACGAGATTGGCAAGAGTTCGCGACGGTTTGGCAACAGACGGCCGAGACTTGGAAAGACCAACGCCGTCGAGAATTTGAAGACCAGCACTTGCGAGAACTCCCCGGCGTACTCAGCCGATGTAATGCGGAAATGAATGAGTTCCGTGAAACCCTCTTACGTGCCATGCACGCCTTGTCCGATAGCGATCCCGATCATGATCCAACCTAATCGCTCTGCCGATCAATCTGCTGACTCCCATGCTCTATCGGTCGATTCTGTTCGAGGGTCTGATCCCATTCGAGGGTTAGGCTTGCTGACTCACGTGCGTCAAGGATATTGGTTGCGTGGCCTGAGCCATCGGTGTCGACAGGGAGCGTTGGACCGACAAGCCATGGTAGAACGGCAGGCTCACGATACCGCTTCATTGCAAGCAAGCTTGCTCGCCGAGCACGAATCAACCTTAACCGACTGTCGTATCGAACGAAAATCGGTCCTTTCGAAATGGGATCAGTCCGACGAACATACTATTGCCACGTATGAATCTCAAACGATTGCAACACGCAATCAAATGAACCACGACTTGGCTGCGCTGAGAAAAAAACGCAAACACGATATCGCTGCGGAAGAACAGTGGTACGACACGGAAGTCAATCAAGTACAAACACACTACGCGGAAGAAAAACCGAAACCCGGCCTGCAACATAAGCAAGAACTCGGACTCATTGAAAAACGCAGTGCTCGATTAAACGAAAACCTAGAAGGCGCACGCGAGTTAACCATGCGCCGCATTGGCGGTCCCAAAGGCCTGGAACGACTAAACGCGGCAGCAGCGACACCTACCGGCTCTGCGGAGGCACACGACTCTTTGGAAGGACGTGCGGTTCGCACCGTTAAAGAATGTCTCGCGGAATTGGATCGCCTGGGTGATACAAGCGAAGCCTTGTTGGCGGATCTGCGAAGTGGATGGGCCGCTAAATTCCTGGAGTCGTTTTACTTGCTCGCCGTCATGATTGCTGTCGCCGCCATTTGGGCAGGAGCAACATTTTTTGTCGGCCCAACAAGAATGGCACTATGGATGTTGGCAGGAATCCCGGTCGCCGTAGTGGTTGGCGTCATCACGCACACTCTGCTCGGTTTCCCCTTGCGAAAACAGACCAAAGCCATCCATCCTCACATCGAGCGTGGATTCGTAGCGGGACTCAAGCTCATCGAAAATGGCAAGCAACTGTCTAACGCAAGAGCCAAGCAATGGGCCACCGAACTCGTCCGCAATCGCGACAATGCTCTAGAACAATTGCGACTAACGCACGCAGAAAAAATGCAGGGGATTAAAGATCGCTTCCAATCCGATAACCAACAGACCACAGCAGATTTTGAAGCGAAGCTCGCAAAAATCGAACAAACATTTCAAGAGGTCCACGCTGCGCTGAGTCGACAGATGTTTTCCGCATCAGAGGAAACAGCATCGCGTTTAGCAGCGAGACTGGCAGACACCGATCTGCAACAGCAACAACGATTGAACTCACAAAATGATTCGCACAATGCTGAGATTGAATTCTTGAGATTGCGTGTTGAACAGGGCGTGCGGCAAGGCCTGCAACGCGTCCGAGAAAATCAACAGTCCATTGCGGAGCGATTTCCTGATTGGGGCCGCATTCTCGCCGAACACGAATCGGAAGCCGAATCACTGCGTTGGCTGCCGCTCGGTGACTTAAATATTGCTTCCCATTTACGAGGCGTGCTCAATGATCCATCGATCGACATTCCGACGGTAATGCCCTTAGTCTTGCCGCGCGAATCGCAATCGACTGTGGTCATCGATTGTCCGCCCGACCAAATGCACGTCGCGGCCGAATGGGTGCGCGCCGTTTTATGGCGTGGACTCACTGCCGTGCGTCCCGGACGTCTGCGACTGACCTTATTGGATCCCGTCGGACGAGGACAAAATTTTGCGTCGCTGGTTTCCCTGGGAGACCATGATCCACTCTTGATTGGACATCGTGCGTGGGTATCGACGCAGCAAATCCAAGAGAGACTGACGGAATTGACTCAGCATATTGAAGATGTCCTCCAAGCTTGCTTGCGTGATCGATATCAAACGATTGAAGACTTTAACCGTGATGCAGGACCGTTGGCGGAGCCTTACCGAGTTCTAGCGGCCTTCGGTTTACCTATCGGGCTGAATCGCGATAGCGCTGAGTCGCTTCGCGCTTTGATCGAGGGAGGGCGACGGTGCGGCGTCTATTCCATCTTGGTTCGCGATACGTCGCAACCCTGGTCCAGCGATCTACCGTCACTTCCAGACTCGCAGGTACTTCGTTTGCGCATTGATGACATGGGACGCATCTGGCATGCAGCACCAGGTTTAGAAGCGATTCAAGTGAGCCCCATCGTTGCGCCACCCGTGACGGCGATCCCTGTGCTGTCCGAGCGCATTGGCCAGGGTGCCATTGCCGCACATCGTGTTGAAATCCCTCTGGATGATTGCATTCCAGCCGACGAGTACGACAGTGGTAGCTCTGCGAAAGGACTGAGCATTCCCGTCGGTCGACAAGGCGTGGGTCGCTTTTTGGAAATCCAATTGGGTACCGGCATGCGACAGCACATGTTGGTCGCAGGCAAGACGGGCTCGGGGAAGAGCACACTGCTCCATTCATTGATTATGGCGGCATCTCTAAAGTACTCTCCCGAAGAACTTCAACTCTATCTTTTGGACTTTAAGAAAGGGGTTGAATTCAAAATCTACGCTGAAGCTCAGCTACCCCATGCGCGAGTGATCGGGATCGAAAGCGAACGGGAGTTTGGGCGCAGCGTGCTACAGCGATTGGATGAAGAATTACAGCGGCGTGGTGAGTTGTTCCGCGCCGCGGGGGTACAAGACCTGGCCGATTATCGCCATCACTCGCACAGCGTTCTGCCAAGAATATTGTTTATCGTTGACGAGTTTCAAGAGCTTTTTGTGCGTGATGATCGTGTGGCACAGGAATGCACGATGCTGCTCGATCGACTAGTTCGCCAAGGTCGATCGTTTGGAATGCATGTGGTACTCAGTAGTCAATCGTTGTCCGGTGCCTATACCTTGCCTAGGGCGACGCTCGGCCAAATGGCCATTCGCATCGCCTTGCAATGCAGCGAATCGGATGCAGCACTCATTCTTGCCGACGATAACACGGCTGCTCGTTTATTGAGTCGCCCTGGAGAAGCCATTTTCAACGATGCGGGTGGCTTAATTGAAGGGAATCAACCTTTCCAAGTGGCTTGGATGGGGCAATCGATTCAGCGGGAACGGATGCAAGATATTTTGGATCGACATCCCGACGCGGCCAAGCAGTTTGGATTGACCGTAGTCTTCGAAGGAAACCGTCCCGCTCGCTGGACGGTTCCCTTGGTCGAAACAGCTATCGCGTCATCTATTGCTGCATCGGGCAGTGACACGATGTTGAACGGACTGCTTGGTGAAGCGGTCCGAATTGGACCACCCACGACCTTGAGTTTGAGTCAATCGAATGGCCGTAACGTCCTCTGTGTCGCTGACCTCGATACCACAAACTCTGTCCTGGCGACTTGGCTTCCGACTGCTGTCGTCGATGCCTATCGGCGAACGTCGCTGACACCCGAGATCGTGATCTTGGATGGAAGTCGCGTCGGTGAAGGGACTTTGAATCTTAGCCAGTGGTTGGCAGATGTTGGCATTCAACATCAAGCTGTGAAACTGCGAGAATCTGAACAGACGATCATTTCCTTGGCTGCCAAGGTAGCGGGGCAAATCTCAGGGGAAACGGCCGAAGGTCCACCGACGCTGGTCGTGATCGTTGGCTTAGAGCGTTTTCGAGATTTCCGCCAAGATGAGAATTTCGGCTTTTCACTCGATGGTTCCGCCTCAGCGACCGGAGCCACTGCACTGCAAGCGTTACTCCGAGATGGCCCGCAAGTGGGCTGCTACGTATTTTTGGGATGCAGCGGTGCGGAAACTCTGGCGCGGTGGTTGCCAAGGACATCGCAACACGATTTGGAAATCCGCTTAATCGGCAGGATCAGTGCTAACGATTCAGCTCAGCTAATCGACACACCCGAAGCGACTGATTTATCCAACGCATCCATGTTCTTTTATGACGATGCGGACGGAAGACTCGAGAAATTCCGTATTTGTGATGTCCCATCTGCCGAACATGTCCGAGCCTGGATGGGTCCGAGCCTCCCGAAACCCGATGGAATCGGCTAGGATCTACCGGGGACTCTGGTAATAGGGCCCTCCCCGCCACTGGACGACTATCCGACGGAATAGGGTCCACGCAGGGGTGTCGTACAATCCAGAAGTAAGTAACAGCTTGGCTAAAGGCGGCTTCCAGTGGAACGGTTCGAAAAATTGCGCAATCTTGTCGTCATGGCTATTGCTGATGGATCGTTGGGTGAGGGCGAGTTGAATTTGCTGGCCCGTCGATGTGTGGAACTGGGGCTGGATGAGGAAGAATTGCAAGCGGCGGTAAGTTTTGCCTTGAGTGATTCGGCAGCGCTCAAATTACCGACCGATCCTGAGGAACAGGAAGCTTTAATGGCGGACCTGATCCACATGATGGCAGCCGATGGCCACTTGTCGGAATCGGAAAAACGTTTATTCGCTCTGGCGGCGGCAAAGATGAATTTTGATGCTGATAAAGTTAACCAGATGATCGATCGTTTGACCCAATGAGTGAATATCGAAGTGCAGAAGATCGTCGACTTACGCTCAGTGAGTTGCGTGAAGAGAATTGGCAGCGATGGGGACCCTACCTGTCAGAGCGCCAATGGGGCACCGTCCGCGAGGACTATTCCGATCATGGTGATAGTTGGAACTATTTCCCCCATGACCATGCGAGAAGCCGCGCCTACCGCTGGGGCGAAGACGGCTTGCTTGGTTGGTGCGATCGAGAATGCCGCCTTTGCGTTGCTTTAGCACTTTGGAACGGTCGCGACCCCATTCTCAAGGAACGTCTTTTTGGATTGAACGGTCCCGAAGGCAATCATGGCGAAGATGTCAAAGAGTGCTATTACTATGTCGATAGCACGCCGACTCATTCCTACGTACGGGGCCTTTACAAGTATCCACAAGCGAGATTTCCCTACGAAGAACTCGCTGAACAGAATCGCATGCGCGATCGTCAAGAAACAGAATTTGAGCTTGCCGATACGGGCGTGTTTGAAGGGGATCGCTATTTCGATTGCGAAATCGAATATGCCAAAGCAGGGCCCAACGATTGCCTGTTTCGCTTTACCATCACGAATCGTGGTCCGCAGGCAGCCATTTTGCACGTGTTGCCACAAGTTTGGTTTCGCAATACCTGGACCTGGGAGTGCACTGACGAAGGTTGCACGGCACGCCCTCGGCTCTGGCTCGATGGCAACGTCTTGCGCGGACAACATGAATCGCTGGGACATGTAGCCGTCGTAGCGGAGCCTCCCGCCGGTGCCAGTTCCACCGAATGGATCTTTACCGACAACGAGACCAATCCAACTCGTCACCCGGGAATCCCGGCTGGCACATCGTTCTTCAAAGATGCTTTTCACGAGTATGTCATTCGTGGTACGACCAACGCAGTCAACGACAAACAAGTTGGCACGAAAGCGGCAGCTTACAGCCTGTTGGTTATTCCAGCAGGCGAGCAACGTCAGGTCCGTTTACGGATGCGATCTACCGATCAACCGAAACGGGCAACCGATAGTCGCAAGTCGTCCAAGCCGATGGTCGCGGCCCTCATGCAGGACGTGCCGTCGATTGATCAAGGAGTATTCGGAGACGCTTTTGATGCGATTATCGATCAGCGAAGACAAGAAGCGGATCAATTCTATGCGCTGCGAATTCCTCCAACTTTGAGCAAAGAAAAAGCCAATGTGATGCGGCAAGCCTATGCCGGTCTTTTGTGGAGCAAACAGTTTTATTATTACAGCGTTGATACATGGCTAAAGGGAGATCCCGCCGGACCTACGCCACCAGAAAATCGCAAACACATTCGCAATGGCGACTGGAAACATCTATTCAATCGGGACATTTTGGCGATGCCCGATAAATGGGAATACCCTTGGTATGCCGCCTGGGATAGCGCGTTCCATATGGTCCCGATGGCGCACCTGGATACACACTTTGCCAAGGAACAACTCATCTTGTTTCTGCGCGAATGGTACATGCATCCCAATGGACAAATTCCAGCCTACGAATGGAAATTGTCGGACGTGAATCCACCGGTTCACGCTTGGGCATGTTGGCAAGTCTACAAGATGACGGGGCCTCCCAAACAACGCGACACATTGTTTTTGTCTCGAGTCTTTCAAAAGCTACTCTTAAACTTTACTTGGTGGGTAAACCGCAAAGATCCACGTGGTCGACACGTCTTTACGGGTGGTTTCTTGGGGCTCGATAACATCGGGATCTTTGATCGCAGTAAACCTTTACCCGGCGGTTACCTTGAGCAAGCAGATGGGACCGCGTGGATGGCTTTCTACTGTGGGTCGATGTTGCGAATTGCCTTAGAGTTGGCAGACGGAAATCCTGCGTACAGCGACATGGCAAGCAAGTTTTTTGAGCACTATGTGGCCATTGCCGAAGCGATGAACTCGCTGGATGGAACGGGTTTGTGGGATGAACAGGACGGCTTCTACTACGACCACCTCTACTTACAAAATCATGGCATCCCCATGCGAATCCGTTCGCTGGTCGGTCTCATTCCATTGCTCACGGGAGTGATTTTGGAAGATGCGATTACAGACAAACTGCCTGGCTTCAATCGACGCACACGTTGGTTCTTGGAGAATCGTGGCGATCTGACTCACCACATGACCTATCTGGAGAGCGAAGACGCAGACTCCGACGGCGTTCCCTGCCGAAGATTGCTGGCGATTCCTTCGGAGGATCGCTTTCGTCGCTTGCTATCAGTGATGCTGGACGAAACAGAGTTTCTTTCTCCCTTTGGAATACGAAGCCTTTCGGCCGCGCATGGCGAACAACCTTTCGTTTTCGAATTGGGCGGGCAACGCAATGAAGTTCGTTATGTTCCAGGTGAGAGCGATAGCGGAATGTTTGGCGGCAATAGTAATTGGCGGGGACCAGTCTGGTTTCCTCTTAACTATTTGATCGTTCAATCGCTGCAACGCTACTACAGTTTTTATGGTGACAGCTTTCGCGTTGAATGCCCGACGGGAAGTGGCAATAGCATGACCCTGGGCGAAGTTGCCAAAGAACTGGAACGCCGCCTCATCTCTATCTTCGAGCCAGACGCTGATGGACGCCGCCCGTCACATGGAGATGATGATCGGTACCAATCCGACCCCGCTTGGAATGACTTGCTTTTGTTCTATGAGTATTTCAATGGCGATAACGGCCGCGGCTTAGGGGCCAGCCACCAGACAGGCTGGACGGCCCTGGTCGCATCCTTACTGCATAGTCAAGGAATGGCCGCAGCAAGCGGACAGCCATAGTCAACCCCTGAACAATCGCGTACAACATAGGGAAAAGAAAACAAGCCCTCACCAATTCGCGACCATCTACTCGATGGACGTACACCTATTTCAGAACGACTGGCTAATGGACAAGCCCGCCGGTCCCGAACCAACACGGTTCGCGGACCTCGATTTATCGCGTATCATGCTCCGAGCCCTGGAGCGGGCCGGCTTTGAATCGTCAACGCCGATTCAAGCGGGACTCATTCCGCTCGCTCTTCAAGGCCTTGATGTCATCGGTCAAGCTCGCACGGGAACCGGCAAAACAGCCGCGTTTGGTATACCAATCCTCGAGCAGCTCGACCCCATCGAAGAATGCCACGATCCTCAAGCACTCATATTGGTCCCCACTCGCGAACTGGCCGACCAAGTTGGCCGCGAACTGGAAAGATTAGCCTGGGGTGTCCCCACGCGAATTTCGGTTCTCTCGGGTGGCAAGAATATGAATGGCCAATTGCGCGAGCTCAAAGCGGGAGTTCAAATCGCTGTTGGAACTCCGGGACGCGTTGCCGATCATTTGTCGCGAAGAACACTGCGAACCGAAAATGTGTGGTGCGTCGTGCTGGACGAAGCCGATCGCATGCTGGACATCGGTTTCCGCCCGCAAATTGAAAAAATACTGCGGCAATGCCCCAAAGATCGTCAGACGCTGTTGTTGTCAGCAACTTTGCCACCCACCGTTCGCATTCTTGCCGAACGCTACATGGTCACGCCCGAAGTAATCGATTGCTCCACAACAGGAATGTCCGTCGACACGATCGAGCAACGTTATTTCACAGTAGCCGCCGACCAAAAATACTCGCTCCTGGAACGTTTGCTGACGCGAGAACAGCCAGAACAAGCAATTGTGTTTTGCCGTACGAAACGGGGTGTGGATAAACTCCAACGAAAACTAAAAGACAACTGGAGCCGCACCGGGTGCATGCATGGCGATATGAACCAGCGCGACCGAGATCGCGTCCTGCAAAGCGTCCGCGATCGCAAGCTTCAAATTCTCGTGGCAACCGATGTGGTTGGCCGCGGCATCGATGTTAGCACAATTTCACACATCATTAATTTTGATGTCCCGCAAGATAGCGATGATTACGTGCACCGTGTCGGACGTACGGGCCGAATGGGTCGAGAAGGAATTGCCTTTACCTTTATCGCCCCGGGCGAAGGTGATTTTCTTACCAGCATCGAACGCCGTATCGACAAATTGTTGATCCGCGATTCGGTCGACGGATTTGATCCCACGCCAGTGGCAACTGCAGAACGCGCTGCGGTCGTGCAGCGCGAAGCGGCTGCCGCCGAAGCTGCCGAAGTTCCTATCCGTCGCAATCTAAATCCCATGATGCGAAAGAAACCGCGACGCCGTTAAGGATAGTCGCCTTTCGCTCCGCGAAAGTAGCGTCAGTTTTCGCTACTTTTATCGCTACCATCGCGGATAGGGTGTGAATCGCTTATCGAAGGCAATAATAGTCGCCTTTCGCTCCGCGAAAGTAGCGTCAGTTTTCGCCACTTTTATCCCTACCATCGCGGATAGGGTGTGAATCGCTTAATCGAAGGCAATAATAGTTGCCTTTCGCTCCGCGAAAGTAGCGTCAGTATTCGCCGCGTTAATCGCTACTTTCGCGGATAGGGTGTGAATAGCTTAATCGAAGGCAATAATAGTCGCCTTTCGCTCCGCGAAAGTAGCGTCAGTATTCGCCACGTTAATCGCTACTTTCGCGGATAGGGTGTGAATCTCTTAATCGAAGGCAATAATAGTCGCCTTTCGCTCCGCGAAAGTTCTGAAAAAGCAGTGAATACAAACGCTACTTTCGCGGAGCGAAAGGCGACTATCTTTGCCGGTTTCGGGCTGGATTTAGTTGGGAAAATAGAGTATTCCCTCGCTGGATACGGAGTTCCCCGTCTAGGTAATCCAACTAGGTAATCCAAGCCCATTTCGGCTAGCATCGTCCGCTGGAATACGACAGGCAATAGGTAAAGATGGCCCATTATCGCATGCTTGTTCTGCTGTTTTCCGCGGTTGTCAGCCTAGCCGGTATGGATGTTACCGATGCGGCGGCTCAAACGACTTTTCAGGGGCCTCAGCGAGTCAACCGGGGTGCCGATTCTCGCGAGACAACGGGTGTTGCGACACCCCAATATACTTCACCCGCATACATCTCACCTTACGACGTACGACGGATAGATGCGGCGCGGCTGTCCGCCAGTCAGTATCGAGCACTCACTTTTCAGCAAACACCGATCATCTCGGATCTTGCCACGACGAATGCTGATCTTGCCGATCAATGGGCCGAGCTTGCCGAGGAATTCAATGCATTGGACGCGAAAGTGGTCAATGTAAAATCCAAGCTCGACTTGGCAACACGCGACTTCGACGATGTGAATGCAAGCCTTCGCCAGCACGGAATAACGCCGGCCATTGGTTTGTTGTTGAATCACAAGAAAGGACAGCTTGAAGATTGGCAAGTGGATGGCTCAGAGAGCCACTATGTCAACGAGGAAATGCAGCGTTCGCATCTCAAACAGTCGAGCAATGAAATGCTCGAATACGACGGTAGTGACGTGACCCGCCAAGCGTCAGCGATTCTCTTTGCATCCGGTTATGGGGCTTCTTCGAGCGAGCATCGGCGGCTTGTGTCGCAGATTGAATCCCTGCTGCGCGATCGGCACACTTGGCTGCAATTATTATCGCAAGGGCACAATGACTATCGTCAGAAACTGGGCGAACTAGACAGTACATCAACGGCGTTCGCCAAACTGACCACGGCCTACCGTCAGTTTATCAATCGTCAGGTAGTCTGGATTCGCAACAACGAGCCGTTGGGGATCGCCGATTTTCGCAAATTCCGAGACGGCCTCGGTTCACTTTTTGACTCACGCCACAGCGCTGACCTTGGTTACGCGATCGGTCAAAAATGGAGCAGCAATCCAGCGGGCGGTCTGACATTGCTGGTCAGTGTGCTGCTACTTTTTCTACTGCGGGTACTAGCTAAATTTTGGTTGCTGGGAATTGGCAAACGAGTGAGGATGCGTGAATCGTCCGTTGCGACGCGAAAGTGTGTGGCCAGCCTCCTGACCTGTGGCATTGCCATCGCTTATCCAAGTATTCTTTATCTGATTGCCCAGTGGCTTGGGACCGGTTACGTTTCTGAAGCGACGTTGCATGTTTCCAGCGGTTTATTCGCGGCAAGTTTAGTTGCGTTGGTTGTGGAAGTTCCGCGACAGTTAATTCGAACCAACGGCTTTATTGAACGGCACCTGAAGATCGAATTGCCCCGACGTCTTCGTGCGTCCGCCTATTTATTGCTGATCGGAATAGGGCTTGTTCTTACAACCTATGTCACTATGTATTCCGCATATATCGACCGCGGGATTTGGCGTGGATCGGTTGCTCGATTAGGGTTTATCGTGTCACTGCTGATTGTGGCATGGACGCTGCATCTTGCTCTTCGTCCCAAAGGCGGATTTGCCGAAACCCTAATTGAAAAATTCGGTGGCACCATTCTCTATCGGATTCGTTTGTTGTTTTATGTGCTGGGCGTTGGCTTTCCATTGGCCATGATCGGCTTGTCCGTACTCGGATACGAATTCACCGCAAACGCAATTGTCGTGCGCGCTGGGATGATGTTTGCAATTTCGTTACTGGCAGCAACACTGTGGGCAGCGGTTAAGATTATTTCCTCAGGTGCGTGGCATACACTAACGGGCACCAATGGCGATCGTCAATTCGACGAATATGGTGAATTGCCCACACCACGTATCTCGGGTGCGCTGGCCGAGCACGCGCTGGAACTGAAACACCAATTAGCGTTCCTCAGCCAATGTGCGCTGGTACTCGGTGCATTCTTATGCATCGGCTGGTTGTGGATCGATATCCTGCCGAGCGTCCAGATGGGAAACCCTGTAGTTTGGACAGTGCAGGAGGGAGTGCCGATTACGGCGCTTCATCTCGTTTTGGCTGCGGCCACCTTATTTATTGCGTTTCAATTGGCCAAATTATTACCCGCGTTGTTTGATGTATTGGTGCTTCAAAGAGTTTCGTTTGACGAAGCGATGGAGCATATGTCGCTTGTCATTGGCCGCTTTTTATTGTTTGCAGGGGGCTGTTTCATTGCCTGCCGCTTGGTAGGTATTCGTTGGGAAGCGATTCAGTGGATTGTCGTAGGGCTGATGGTGGGTGTTGGCTTTGCTTTGCAAGACGTTCTACGCAATTGGCTGGGAGGAATTGTCGTACTGTTTGAAAAGCCCGCACGACTCGGGGATCTAATTACTGTGGGAAGTTTCACCGGCCGTGTAGCATCTCAGAAACTGAGGACAACGACGTTGTCAGACGAACAAGGTCGAGAAGTAATTATCCCTAACAAACATTTTGTGAGTCAGGATGTAGTGAACTGGCTGGGAGCTGGACGTCTCCAAGCGATTCCTATCGAAGTTGCTGTCACTCGAGATGAACGACCCGCCGATGTTTGCCGCATGCTCCAGCAACTGTTGGTGGACCAGCCCGAACTGCTATTGTCTCCTGCACCTCAAGCTACGTTGGTGTGTGTGAGTCAGAAAAGTCAGCGAATCGAGTTGCGTGCCTGGATTGAAGAAGGTCTAGATGCGTCTCGCTATAGGGCAACGCTTACTGAAACGGTCATCAAATACCTCTCTGAAAGGAATCTACTAGCTCCGTCTCAACCACGGCAGCCATCGCTAACGGATTCGACAATTCGTGCCGAAGCCAATGCCGTCTATCGGCCCCGCAGCAAGCGTTCAGCGTAACAACGCGTGGAGTAAGACTAGTGACTGTGAATTTGTTAATCGAAGGCAATAATAGTCGCCTTTCGCTCCGCGAAAGTTCTAAAAAAGCATCGAATTCCAACGCTACTTTCGCGGATAGGCTGTGAATTTATTAATCGAAGGCAATAATAGTCGCCTTTCGCTCCGCGAAAGTTCTAAAAAAGCAGCGAATACCAACGCTACTTTCGCAGATAGGCTGTGAATTTGTTAATCGAAGGCAATAATAGTCGCCTTTCGCTCCGCGAAAGTTCTAAAAAAGCATCGAATTCCAACGCTACTTTCGCAGATAGGCTGTGAATTTGTTAATCGAAGGCAATAATAGTCGCCTTTCGCTCCGCGAAAGTTCTAAAAAAAAAAAGCAGCGAATTTCAACGCTACTTTCGCGGAGCGAAAGGCGACTATCCGCGCTAGGCAAAAATATCCATGACTGGTTTGCCGTTGCCATCTTCGGTCGGATAAAACGGTCGACCCTCAATTTCGAAGGTTGTTTTGGGGCTAATTCCCATGGCCGTGAATACGGTGGCGTGTAAATCGGTCACCGAGACCGGATCTTCAATCGCAACAAAAGGACGTACCGGCGAAGAGGCTCCGTAGAGTCGGCCTTTCTGCATGCCTCCACCAAACATCAACACACAGGAACCACCAGTGAAGTGGCGGTGTTGACCGTAGTGTTTCATTTCGGCCAATTTTTCCACTGGGTCGGTTGTTTGATCGGCGGCATTTGATCCTGGTTTGCCTTCCATGATCATGTCGCGACTGAACTCACTGGCAACGATAACCAACGTACGATCTAGCAGCTTTCTCGATTCAAGATCGCGAATCAGTTGCGCGATCGGTCCATCGATCTCTTGTTTCATGCGGACCAACGTTTCGTGTCCGTTGGCATGAGTATCCCAATTCAAGAAAGGTACATACTCGGTCGTCACTTCCACGAAACGCGCGCCTGATTCTACGAGGCGTCGCGCTAATAGACAGCCTTGACCGAAACGACTGTTGTTGTAAATGTCATAGCTCTCTTTCGGTTCGGCTTCGATATTAAATGCTTGACGGTCTTTTGAACTCAGCAAACGATGAGCATTATCCATGGAGCGAAGCAGGGACTCTTGCTGATAATCGCTCATGAGTTCGCGATTCGGATTCGCATCCACTAACTGCTTGAACAATCGATATCGGTTACCGAAACGGTTTTCTTTCATGCTGGATGGAGGCTGAACCGATTTCGCTGCGTCGGCAGGGTAGGGCAGAACCATTGGTCCAAATTCGCTACCAAAGAAACCTGCCGTGGTGAATGCTTTCAGTTCTTCGGACTCGCCCACGCCTTCTAGTCGCTGACCAATCGTAATGAATGGTGGCATGACAGGATTAATCGGCCCTAAGACCTTAGCCATCCACGCACCAACGTGCGGACAAGCAACGGTTTGGGGCGGAACGTATCCCGTATGCCAATGGTATTGATGCCGCGAATGCAAAATGCTTCCCAAGTCAGGCAAAACGTGGGAACGAATCAATGTACCTCGATCCATTACGCTGGCTAGATTTTCAAGACCTTTCGTGAATTGAATAGAATCAACCGCGGTATCGATTGCTGGGAAAGTGCTTTCTATTTCTTTGACGGGGACGCCGACCTCAAACGGAACATAGCGTTTCGGATCAAAGGTATCAGGTGCCGCCATTCCACCCCCCATCCACAGCAAAATACAGGCATCGGCCGTGGCCGTCGGCTGCACCTGATTGGCCAACAAAGGCTGCCCCATCGACCATGTCGCCGCTGACGCTGCAGCCATCTGTTTGAGAAAATGGCGGCGCGCTTGTTGCGGGTTTTCAAAATCATTGGTTTGAAGTGACATTATGTTTAACCTTTGTGAATTGTTCCTCTAGCGAACAATCATAAATTCGGGTTGCATTAAGATCGCCCACATTAAGTCTTCGACTTCCAATACCTCAGCACGATTCCCCATGCTTTCCATCGCCAGGGAACGCTCGCTTTCGGTGGGCCGTCGAGAGAGCGCATAGGCATAGAGCCAGTCGATGATTCTCTTGGGATCGCCCTGCTGCGCAGCTGTAATTCGTTCGGCACCGCTTTGCAGTAAATCGGCCAGCATCTGAGCATTATTGAGATCAATCGCCTCAAGGGTACTCAACAAATCAGGTCGCACACTGACGATTTGATCGCGGTTCGGGCGCCCCAACGTTCGTTGCAGAAAATCACTCTTGCGGAGCGATGCGCGAACCATGGGGAGCGGCAGACCACTCGCTTCTTGCCATGCTTTTTGAATTGCCGGTCCCACCCGAGGCATCCAGACATTGGGGTTGGCGACCAGCGCCACCGGCTGCCAATCACTTGGAATTACCGTAAACGTGACTGCATTGCCATTGTCGATGGCCTGCGGTAATGCGGACGTCCATTCCCATTCCCGATCGCTGCCTAGGGATTGCTGCGAACCATCAGGCATTTGCCATCGTGCTGCAAAAAACAGACCCGCCGGGTTGGGCGCATCACCGCCATTGCGAGCCACGATCAGAAAACGATTATCGCCTGCGCGCAAGTAAGGCAGTAGGTCGACCACTTGCGGTTGCTCCCAATTCTCGCCTTGTGAAACTCGCCGTTGATTGACGTACAGTGCATAAGAATTGTCACAAGTGATCATCGCGGTAGCGCGAGTGGGCAGCGCAGCGAGCGAAACGGTTTTTGCTATGGTCAGCGATTCTCCTGCCAAAGGAACCGCTGCGGAACCATCGCTCGACGACCACACCCAATTGCCAACCAAGGGTAATTGCTGAGTACTATCAAGGACCGGTCCGCGCGATACGGGCGCATCAATATTGGTGGGTGCCTCGCCGGTTATCTGCCATAAAGCATCGACAAATTGTTCCGCAGTCAAACGCTTTGCGTGGGGACCCAAATATTGAAAGTCGGCCTCAGCATGTTCTTCTGAAATAATTTGCGATTGAGATTGATACGCTTGTGAGGTTGCGATCAGGTTCAACGTGTGTTTCAAGTCGTAGCCGTGGTCGACAAAATCACTGGCCAGGTAATCCAGCAAATCTTCATTCCACGGTGCCGTCTCCATTGCATCGAGTGGATGGACGATGCCTCTACCCATTAAGCGATGCCATAGTCGATTCACAATCGTGCGTGCAAAACGACCATTATCGGGATGGGTCATGAGACTGGCCAATTGACGCAGACGTTCTGGCCGTGCCGCCTGTGGATCAATCTGCCCAAGCTCGGGAAACATCCACTTCGCTTCCGCAATCTTTCCCAGGGGTTTATCGCAGCGATGAATTTCCTGAGGCGATTCTGCATAGATCGCTGCCAAGCCATACGCATCTTCCAGCTTCCATCGATCAACAAAACTATCGTGACAAGATGCACACTTAAGGTTGATTCCGAGGAAGGACTGCCCTACCGATTGAGCAAATTGGATCTCGACCGTTTGCCCTGCACTGACAGTGCCACGCCAGCGAATCCCGTCAGCGAACCCGGTAGATTCCTCAGTGGGTGCGAGGAGTTCGCGAGCAAATTGGTCGTAGGGCTTGTTGGTAATCAGCGATTTGTAGAGCCAAGCGGAAATTTGCTTTCTGCCACCGGTAATGAAGCCTGTGCCATCATAATCGTTTCGCAGGAGATCGTTCCAAAAGGAAAGCCAGTGTTCCGCATAAGCCGTTTCATTCGCGATTAGCTCAGAAATATATTCGGAACGTTTGCTGGTAGACCTGTTGCTCAGAAAGGCTTGCAACGTCTCCGGCTCCGGAAGAAGTCCGGTCAAATCTAGAGAAACTCGCCTTACAAAGTGCCCATCGTCTAAAGGTTGCGGTAGGGATCGGCCTGCAGCAACAAAATAGTTGTCAATAATGCGATCGATGGGATGTTCGCGGCCGTCGACTGCAGCCGGGAGTTCGGGACGACGCAGCAACAGTGGTGGGTCGTAGCTAGTTGGTGCGAAACTAAATCCAGCCTCCCAGGGCAGATCCGCTAGAATCCAACGTCGCAGCGTGCTGATTTCATCAGGCGCAAGTCGTGGACCTTCGGGAGGCATTTGTTGATCGGGATCGGTGGACGAGATTCGCTGCAGCAAAGTGCTGGCATCCACGTCATCCAACACCACTGCTGGCCCCTCAGCACCACCATCTAAAAGCTGCTTACGTGTATTGAGCGAAAAATCTCCTTGAGAGGCCGATCCTGTATGGCATTCGCCACAGTGTTTCCGCAAAATCGGCACGATTTCATGGGAAAAATCGATGTCAGCTGCAGGAAGGACCCGCAGCCCAGTCACACCGAGAACGACGAATACCAGTGACAAGCGAAGGAGAGGTGGGACCATCGAACAATCGCGGAAGGGAGATATTTGCGGGCTAATTTGGGCGGGAAGCTATCTATACTACTCGAATGTCTCTTATTTTACTCACATTGTCCGCCCTAAGCGAATGGCCTCTCCGCAGATACTGGGTTGAATGCGGCATGCGGGTGTGCCATCCTCTGTATCTGCCACCTCCCGACAACCCTCCCCACGCTTTTCGAGATTCCCGCCGTGCTCTCATCACTCATTCATTCATTACCAATGTTTGCCGCGGTCGGCGATATGGACACTTATCCGTTTATTGTGTTAGCCGTTGGTATGGTCTCCGTGTTGGGATTGATCATCGGCTTTCGCATGAATGCATTCTTGGCACTGATCATTTCCGCATTGATCGTCAGCCTGATGGTTGGGGGCAGCCCCGGCGCAAGAATGGATGCGGTGGCCAGCGCCTTCGGTCGATCCGCAGGGGACATCGGCATTGTCATTGCGATGGCCGCCATTATTGGGAAATGCATGCTCGATAGTGGTGCTGCGGATCGTATCGTTCGTACGGCCGTCAACATCACAGGGGAACGCAAAGCTTCTTTTGGATTGATGGGAAGCGGATTTGTGTTAGCCATTCCCGTTTTTTTTGACACCGTCTTTTACCTGCTAGTCCCATTGGCGCGCAGCTTGTATCGACGCACGGGACACAATTACCTTCGCTACCTGATGGCGATTGCCACGGGAGGCGCGATAACGCATACCTTGGTGCCACCCACCCCTGGGCCCTTGCTAGTGGCTGCAACTCTTGGGGTTGATGTGGGAACCATGATTTTCGCTGGCATTATGGTGGCTATTCCCACCGCCATTGTCGGTTTGATCTTCTCCATTTATATCGACAAACGCATGCCTATTGCCATGCGACCTGTGGGTGCTTCCAGCGAAAAACACGAACCTTTACCGATCGAAAAATTACCTCCGCTATGGCTATCCTTTCTGCCCGTCATGCTGCCACTGGTCTTGATTGGTCTTGGTACATTTGCGACCAGCGTGGCTGACCGAGAGGATCGCGCCAAACTTGTGATAGCGGATCTGCTTGACCCGCCTGCCCTTCGCGACCAGTTGCGAGAGAGTTCTGCAAGCACCGACGCCACACCCGCTTCCCGAGTGCTCATGAGCCGCAGCTTTCCGGATTCGGCACGCGCTGTGGTGATGTCGGATCAACCTCTGGCCGCTGATGAACATGTTGTACTGCTGGAAGGATTGAACGAAGTCCTACTATCTAGAGACCTTTACGATGTGGTTGCGTTTCAAGGCATAGTGCTCTCGGCCAAAACCAAGGAATTACTCGGCGCAGATCCTATCCGCATGAAGCCTATTGATCGACGTCGCATGAATCGTTTGCTCTTAGAAGAATCACTTCCCAGCTTGATCGCGGCCCACGAATGGATGAGCCCAAAACGAGATTTTGCTGAACGAACCAAACTTTGGAGTAATGCCAATTTCGCTTTACTGTTAGCGGCAATCGTCGCAATCTGGACACTCAAGTCCGTTCGTCAACTTTCACTTCGCGAAACCGGGAATGAAGTCGAAGAATCTTTGATGAGCGGTGGCGTTATTATTCTCATCACTGCCGCCGGTGGCGCATTTGGGGCAATGCTGCGAGACGCTCAGATTGGAGAGGCCATTCGCGGCTTGTTTGAAGGCGCATCGGCGGGCGGACTATCCCTGTTAATGTTGGGATTTCTTATCTCGGCCGTATTGAAGGTCGCCCAAGGAAGCAGCACCGTGGCGATGATCGTTGCCGCTGGAATGATCGGCGCGATCGTTGCTGGGGTCGATACGGGCTACCATCCTGTCTATCTAGGCTTAGCCGTCGGCTCAGGCTCGCTATTCGGAAGTTGGATGAACGATAGTGGATTCTGGGTCTTCGCTAAGATGGGTGGACTCACTGAGGCGGAAACTCTAAAAACTTGGACCATTTTGTTGATGCTGATGTCATTGTGCGGCCTCGCGTTTACGATGCTGTTCAGTCAGATCTTCCCGATGGTCAATTAAGGGAATTTGCATTGCTCATTTTTCGTAGACGAAAACAGAAGAAACAGACCAATCACGCTTTGGGAATTGCCCATGGTTGCATCTTCGCGGTGGCATCGACACTCGTCACCTGCTTGTTGTTGTTTATCAATGGCGGATTGGTTTCGGCTATTTGCTCGCTGGCCGTTTCGTCGGCACCTGAATGGCTGCGAGACGCGCGCGCCATTCAATTCATCTTATTCGTTGGTCCCGTCTTTCTGGTCATTATCCAATGGATGATGATAGACTACGTTGTCAGTCGTATTCGCCGTTTGCCATAAACTCATTTCAAGAGCATCTCAACTTGCACCTCTATTTGATTCGTCATGCGGAAAGCGAGAACAACGCCAGGCCCGAACACGAACGAGTAGAAGATCCTGCCATTACGCAGCGTGGTGAATTACAGGCAGCCCATTTAGCGAAGTGGCTCGCTCAAATGCCGCTCAACCTCATCGTTGTCAGTCCGTTTCGCCGCGCCTTACAAACAGTCCGCCCCATACTGAGTCACAAATCGATTCCCATCGAAGTTTCCATCGATATTGTGGAAAGAGGCGGGTGCTATCGAGGTTGGCAACAGGACAATTGGAGTGGCGCGGCGGGCTTTGCTCCCGACGAAATCATAAGTCTAGTTCCGGACGCGAATGTCGATCCACGTATCACGTCATCCGGATGGTGGACGAGCAAGCCTCGCGAATCCGATGCTGATGCTCTACGGCGCGCCTGCAATTTCAAGACACACTTAGAGACACACCACGCACCTCAGCACGCGCATCTGGCAGTCATCACTCACGCGGAATTTCAACGGTTGTTGATGGTTGAACTGCTGCGTTCTCAAGGGATCGCAGGTAATCACTGGGGTGCCATCTGCAATGCGGGAATCACCCACCTCACCTATCAAGACCATCACTGGCAATTGCAATGGTTGAACTCGGTTTCGCATCTACCCCATGACCTGGTGACCGAAGCCAAAGGGTGACCCCGCCTGGCGGACATTGGCCAGATCACCGATATTCAATTCCTCAGTCCATCCCTCGAAAGCCCTCGCATGAACCAGGAAGATAAACCACAAGTCGTTTGGCACGATCATCAAGTATCTCGCGACATGCGGGAGTCAATGATGGGGCAACGTGGTTGCGTGGTGTGGTTTACGGGGCTCAGCGGCTGCGGAAAGAGCACTGTCGCGAATGCCGTGGATAGTTTGCTGTTTGACGCAGGCGCTACAACCTATCTGTTAGATGGTGACAATCTTCGCCATGGACTGTGTGCCGGGCCCGATCGATTACAGGAATCCCACGGGGCAGAGTTTGCAGCTCGTTTCGGGCTAGGATTCGGAGGTATGGATCGAGAGGAAAACATCCGGCGAATTGGAGCCGTCGCTGAACTGTTTGCCAGCGCCGCCGTGGTTACGCTGGCCGCTTTTGTTAGCCCCTACCGCCGCGACCGCGACGCCGTTCGTCAGCTCATTGAATCCCAACTTGGGCCCAAGCGGTTTGTCGAAGTCTTTATGGATACACCCTTAGAGATCTGTGAACAACGAGATCCCAAGGGCCTCTACAAACAAGCTCGTGCTGGCAAGATCCCAAACTTTACCGGCATCAGCGATCCCTACGAATCACCGCTACATCCCGAGTTGCATTTAGATGGCGGCCTGCGCAGTGGTCCCGAAGAATATGCAAAACAAGTGATAGCCTATCTACGACGAAATCACCTCTTTCCGCTGCAGTAGGAATCTACGACAAGCCGATTTCGATTTGGCTTTCACGCTCGCGTACGGGATAGGATTGCAGAAGCTGCGCACCGCTGGACGATTGAGTACCATCGGCCAATCGATACTGCCAGCCATGCCAGGGACAGGTAACACATCCCTCGGCCACTGTCCCTTGCGATAGTGGACCACCATGATGTGCGCAAAGCCCTTCTATGGCGTAAAGCTGTTCTTGGTGCCGAAAAATGGCAATCAATTGACCTTCGACTGTTCTCTCAATCGATCCCTCTGCAGGTAAATCGCTGATCGCCGCCACCACTATCCAACGCGAGGGTGAATGGTCCGAGGGTACGGTACCTGGATGAGTTTGCATGGTCCATTTCTCTCTGTTTGCACCGTTTCATGGGCTCCAACGCATAAGGTCAACTTACACCGGAGTTCGACATCGTTACAATCATTGCCTTGAGTGTTTCGAGGCGGACTGACATTGGTTCTCCCAAGATTATTCCATAACGGATGCTATTGGGTACTGCGAAGACTCCCATTTATTAACTTTTTGCTGCAAATCTGCTAGCTGCACCACTCGTGGCGACTCTTCCCATTCAAGGCACTGCCGAGCAACCCATGAAAGTAGCCGACATCGAAGGAATCACTGAGTACGCCCTAGCCAACGGCACTCGAGTCCTCCTTTTTCCCGATCCGTCCAAAAATGTTGTGACGGTCAACATGACGGTCTTCGTCGGTTCGCGACATGAAGGCTATGGCGAAGCCGGCATGGCGCACCTGCTGGAACACATGCTGTTCAAGGGGACCCCTACCCACAGCGATGTGCCTAAGGCGTTGCAGGAAAGGGGGGCCCGATTCAATGGCACCACTTGGGTTGATCGCACAAACTACTACGAAACTTTGCCTGCCTCTGAGGCCAACTTAGAATTTGCAATTCGCTTGGAAGCGGACCGCCTCGTCAACAGTTTTGTTCGTGGCGAGGACCTTGTCAGTGAAATGACGGTGGTGCGAAACGAATTCGAGCACGGCGAAAACGATCCCTTCAGCGTGCTGTTGCAACGCATGACTGCGGCTGCCTTTGAATGGCATAACTATGGCAAGACGACGATCGGAAATCGCAGCGATATTGAACGCGTACCGATCGCACGGTTACGACAGTTCTACAAAAAATTCTATCGTCCCGATAATGTCCTGGTAATCGTCGCGGGAAAGTTCGACCCTGTGACGGCACTCGGTATGCTCGAAAACCACTTCGGTCGGCTACCGGTCCCCAACGAGCCCATCGACAACACTTATACAACCGAACCACCTCAAGATGGCGAACGAACGGTTGTACTGCGTCGCGTTGGGAGCACTCAACTTGTTGGCGTGCTCTATCATATTCCCAGCGGTAGGCATCCCGATTTTGCCGCTGCGAGATTACTCACTTACATACTCGGCGATGAGCCAAGCGGTCGCCTCTACAAGAAGATGGTGGAGCCAGGATTGGCGAGCAGCGTGTTTGCATTTGCCCGCGCTTATCACGATCCAGGTATGCTTCTCGCCGCTGCTCAAGTGCCCAATGGTCAAGCAATTGAAGTTGCACAGCAAACACTGATTGCAACCGTCGAAGCCGAACTGAGCACCAACCCCATTACACTTGAAGAATTGGAACGGGCACGCCAACAGATACTCAAACAACGTGAAATGGCGGCGAATTCTACCGACAATATTGCGGTATCGCTCAGCGACTGGGCGGCGCAAGGTGATTGGCGACTCTACTTCCGATTTCGAGACGTTATCGAATCGCTCACCGTGGAGGAAGTCCAGCAAGCAGCCAACCGCTACCTCGTTCGCAACAATCGAACCATTGGGCTCTATATCCCCAGTGAAAAATCAGAACGCGTTATCATTCCCGAATCGCCAAACCTCAACGAGCTATTTACGAACTACGAAGGACGTGCCAACGTCGCTGCCGGCGAAGCTTTTGACCCCACTCCGATCAACATTGAAAGTCTTACGCAACGCGGCATCCTCGTCGATGGCATTAAGTTCGCCTACTTACCCAAGCGAACGCGAGGCGAATCTGTCTCTTTGATGCTGACGCTGCGATACGGCAATCCAGTCTCGCTTCAAGGGAAAGGCGCAGCCATCGAATTTTTGCCCGCCTTGATGTCGCGCGGCACGGTGCGTCTGACTTACTCGCAACTTCAGGATGAATTGACACGACTGAGGGCCGAACTACAAGTTAGCGGTCAACCGGGTTTACTTCAGTTTTACGTAAAAACGAAGCGAGATAAACTTCCCGATGTCCTTGATTTAATTCATGACATTGTTCGTCTGCCACGATGGGAAGCAGCAGAATTGGAAGTGATGCGCCGTCAAGCGGTTACCGGTATTGAACAAGCGCTCAAAGATCCTCAAGCCCTAGCAGGACTGAATACGCGACGCGAACTCGCTCCTTATAGCAGTGAAGATATTCGCTACCTGCCAACGCTGACTGAAGAACTGGATAGAGTGAAGCGAGTGACGATCGAACAAGTCATTGCTCTTCATCAGGAATTCCTCAGTTGCCAAGCAGGTGAATTGGCTGTCGTGGGAGACTTCGACCCCAACTTGGTTTCCGAACGAATGAGTCGAATGTTGGCCGGTTGGACAAGCGCTCATCCCTATGGTCGCATCACACGACCCGCAGTCATCCCGCCGACAGGCTCGCTCCACTTAATCGAAACTCCCGACAAAGCCAACGCTGTCTTCTATGCTTCACAACACCTTCGAATCGCTGATGCGCATCCCGATTTCGTCAAACTGATTCTGGGCAATTACGTACTGGGGGGCGGCGCCTTAAGCAGTCGCCTGGGCGTTCGAGTTCGCCAACAAGAGGGTCTCTCCTATAGCGTCGGTTCTGTCCTAAATGGCTCCGCTCAGGACGAGCGGACGGAGATGAGCTATTACGCCATCGCTAATCCTGCCAGCAAAGACCAACTGCTGCAAGTCATACGTGAAGTCGTCACAAACTATCGGGATGGAGGCATGACGACCGAGGAACTATCGCGCGCCAAAGAAGGATACCTGCAACAACAATCTGTCGCTCGCACCGAGGATCGTCGGCTAGCTTCATTGCTGGTATCGACTTTATTCAATAACCGAACTATGCAATTCTATGCCGACCAAGAGATGGCTATTGATGCAGCCACCCTTGATGAGGTCAATCATGCCATTGGTCAGTACATCGATCCTACAAAACTGGTGATTTCAATCGCTGGCGATTTTGCTGCAGCGGTGACGAAGTAATTAGTGGCGTAATTACTATTCATACGGATTGAGGAGGCGAATTGACTTAAGGCAACTTTTTCATCGGTGCTGCTGCCCAAGTCGAATCGCTGTACAGAGCGCGAATGCCTGTCACAAATCGTTCGCGCGACTCACCTTCTAAGTGGGTCAAACCCCAGTCGATCCATTCATCTAGAGCCACCGCGCGTGGATCCGCTGCGACTTCAGTGGATTGTTTCAGACGCTCTACCTCCACGCTCGTTAATTCTGCAAGCCTTGTAGTAGTATCGCTCCCAGGCCCAGATCTGCTGGCTTCGATATGACCGAAAATATCCAGCCAACTTTGCAGTTGACGCATGGCCTGTGGCGGATTCGTTTCTCTGATTTCAATCGCAGCCAACCAGGATTGCTCCGCAGGCTCCAAGTGATCCACTCCACCCACTTGCGTTGCGTGAACGCGTAAGCGGCGAGCCATCTGATCGATGTCTCCAATGACTAGCGATTCTCGCAAGGAATCGGCGCGTGAGTCGCTGGGATAGATTCGCAAAAAGGCCTCAACCGCAGACTCCAACTCGCGACGATTTCCGTTCGCTTCGGCTTGCTCAACTCGTGCGATGAGATCGGCTGCCGTTGGGTCCCTCAGCATCCAAAGCACGATACCCAGCGCAGCCACCAACATCACCGACAATCCCAATATTGAAACCCACTGCTTAGATTCTCCGTGTGGAGGGGCGGAAGAATGCCAATTGCCACCTGTTGCAGGCCCGCCCGGAACCGTCTCAAAGTGAGTACGAGGCACGGTGGGTTCATCGTCAGTAGCGACCTGACTTGACTGAGTTCCTTGATTCCAAATATTTGAGGAAAGAGTGGGCGCCAGACCTATCTCGGCGCCTGTGGCAATGTCGGCTCCATCCTCGGCGGCTGTGGGATGATTCGCATCCACCGGCTGCTGCGATCGTTTTTTTCCACTGGGGACATTTGGGAAAATCTCAACCTCCGGTAATGTGGGTGCTCCCAGGTCAATATGGGTCTGTTCTCCGCGCCGTCGCAAGCCTGCTCGCAGGGCTCCTAGACGTTTTCCCACCGCCAATGCAGTGGGTGGTCGGTCCTCTGGCGCCTTCTCAAGTAGCTCGTGTACCAATTCCGCCAACTCCGCAGGAACATCGGGCAATACTAGGTCCAAAGGAGCAGGTGTTTCGTGCTTCAAGCCATAAACAACTTGAGTCAGATTACGACCTCCAAACGGCGGCCTACCCACTAAGCACGCATACATCAGACTCCCCAACGCATAGAGGTCGGTCCGCGGCGTGACGGGGCCTCCCATGGCTTGTTCCGGTGCCATGTAATCGGCTGTTCCCAATACGGATCCGGCAGCCGTTTGCTCGTTGGCTCCAAAGAGTTTGGCAATCCCAAAGTCCGTCAGCTTAATGCGTCCTTCCGGTTCCAAAAGCAGATTGGCGGGTTTGAGGTCTCGATGGATGACGCCAATATCGTGAGCATGTTTTAGCGCAGAGCAAATCTCGATGGCAAAACCAATCGTCGTGTCCCAATCGAGCCTTTTGACTTTCCGCAGATGCTCCAGCAGACTCGGGCCCTCCACCAGTTCCATGGAAAAGAAGAGCTGCCCTTGTTCTTCGCCAAATCCAATTAGCCGAACAATGTTGGGATGATTCAATCGCTTGAGTGTTTCGATTTCTGCATCGAATCGTCGTCGAAATCGCGGCTCGCTTGACATTTGGCTAGCCAAGACCTTGATCGCGACACGCTGGCCCGACTTGGCGTGAACACCTCGATACACAGTCCCCATACCACCTTGGCCCAACTTTGCCTCGATGCGGTAAGGACCAAGAAATTCAAAATCGCTCATGTGTTCAATGGCTCTTCACAGATACTACGGTCGGGCGCTTCACGGGCTGCATACTGTCGAACGGCGATTCATTCGCGTAAAACATCAATGGCTTCATCATAACCTACGGATTACTTATTCTAGTCGAGGGATCGTCGTGACAAACAATTTGCCCAAGGGATCACGGCCCGTTTTAGGTTGGAGCTTGCTAGGTTCTCTGCTGGTCTGGCTCGCTCAACCGCCGTTGGCGTGGTGGCCGCTGGCTTGGGTCGCGCTGGTCCCCTGGGGAATGTTGATTGCTGATTCGACTCCGCTGGGACGACGCGGCTGGCTGACATTGTGGTTCGGCGGTGCAGTGTACTGGATGTTGACCATGCAGGGTGTAAGGTTGGCACATCCGGCACTCTATCCCGGCTGGGTCGTTCTCGGCATATATTTGGGGGTCTTTCCTGTCGCCTTTGTTGCTCTCAGCCGAGTGATGCACCACGGCTGGCGGGCACCTCTATGGATTGTCGTGCCCGTTGTCTGGACTGGCTTGGAATGCGTCCGCAGCTATGCCTTCACAGGTTTCTCTGCCGCACTGCTGGGACACTCTCAAGCAAACTTGCCTTGGATGATTCAAATTGCTGACCTGGGTGGCACCTATGGCGTGAGCTTTGTCCTTGCTTCTACCTCAGCCACATTATTAGTCGCAATTTTGCAAATGCGGTCGAACCGCGTCCCCAACAAAACGACCGAGGAACTCTCTCCTGCGTCCGTCTTGGTTGGCGTTCTGTTTTCCCTCGCACTGATCGCGGCTACGTTGGTTTATGGAAGATACCGTGTGACGCAAGCCAACGAACTTGCCTCAGCACCCCCTTTGCTCAACGCACTTTTGATTCAGCGCAACGAGCCGCTTGTCTTCACGCTTGACCCTAATCGAGAACAAGAGATTTTTGATAACTATATTTCAGAATCTCTCGCTGCACTCCGCCAACTACCCGATGCTGATTTGATTGTCTGGCCCGAATCAATGTTCACTGGCGGAGTCCCTTGGCGAGAATTGGGGGAAGAGTGGACGGTACCGCCGGGCCTTGAGATGACACCCGCGGAATTTGAGCAAGCAATCCAAAGTCAACAGTCTTACTTTCTGGCTCGTTGCAATGAATTGAGTCGGCTGTTTGCGACAACAATCAAACAATCGCGAGCACCGGATATGCTCGTCGGTTGCTCCGTCTATCGATATGGTAAGACAGCACAAGCTTTTGGTGGTGCGATCCATCTCGATCAGCAAGCCAATCTGAAAGATTGGTATGGCAAACGACACCTGGTCATGTTTGGCGAATACATTCCCTTCGGTGATCGCTTACCCTGGCTCTATACAATCAGCCCACTGAGCCAAGGAGCGACTCCTGGCGACAAGTCCGTCAGCATGTCCATTGCGGATGCCAAGGTAGCACCGAGTATTTGCTTTGAAACCATGGTGGAACAGGTTACAGGAAATAGCTTGAGGAACTTAAGCGCTGAAGGAATCGCTCCCGATGTCATCTTAAATCTCACCAACGATGCATGGTTTCATGGCTCCGCCATCTTGGATCACCATAGCCGTTGCTCGCAATTCGTTGCCATCGCCAATCGTCGCCCGTTAATCATGGCGGCCAATCAAGGACCAACAGTTTGGTTCGATGGAAGTGGTCGCAAAATCGATGCACTACCCTACCTAACCGACGGATTTCTCATTGCCCGCCCGACGCGAGACAGTCGCTGGAGTCTGTACCAATCGATTGGCGATGCCATCTACTGGCCCTTTGCCGTAGTCACAGCCGTGTTAGCCCTACAAGGCGTTCTGACACAAATGCGCCGTCCGCGAGCGTAGCAATCCACCCGCCCGAGTCGCCGTCTGCGGCGAGCGAGTGTATCAATCCACCCTCCCGAGTCGCCGTCTGCGGCGAGCGGGAGGGTCGGGGCGAAGCCCCGGGGAGGGCCTTTTCTTCAGCCCAAGATTGCGCAAACCCTCCCCGCGGCTCGTGCCTTTCCACGACCCTCCCGAAGACGAGAGGGTGTAGCAATCCACCCGCCTGAACCACCAAAATCCAACACCGAAAAGAGTTGCCCACTATTGGCCCAGTTGACGCAAATAGTCTTGATCCTCGCGGCTTAACTTTTCCACTTGCACCGTCACCGCTTTGCCATCTCTTCGTTCTAGAACCACACTCGTTCCCAATTCCAAAATCTCTTGAACTCGCGCCTCGACGGATAGCTTTCCCGACTGGTCTTTAAACGTACGGTAGTCTCCCTTCGCACCTGACCAGTTTTTTCGCTGCTCGGTCGATTCTAGAAACTGGCGTAGTGACGAAGCAACGATGGCAAACCCAGTGCCTTCTAAGTTCCCCTTCAACGTTATCATTCCAATGACCATCCCACGGCTATCAAAAACGGGTCCGCCTGAATTTCCCGGATTGATTGCTGCTGACGTTTGCAGGAATGGGTCACCTCCTATCATGCGAACGGGATTACTCACAATCCCTGTAGTCATGGTTTGCTCCAACACAGCGTCCGCAAGCGCGGGACTTCCAATAACGACCACCGCCTCGCCCGTTTCTGCAGTCGGTTCGTTGGCGATTGACACGACGGGCACATCCGCGGGGACTTCGGCTCGCAATAACGCAATATCCATCGAGATGTCGCGACGAATCAGCTTGGCAGGGCACGTTGTTCTCTTTCCATCCTCCGCAGCGATGACGATTTCGATACTCTCCTCGGCCAACACAACATGTGCATTTGTGAGTAGATAGCCAGAATGCCCCACAAAGAAACCGGATCCAATAGAGTTTCCTGCACGCACCGAAACGACAGCAGGTAAGAACCGCCTGCCGATCTCCTTCGCTGTCAATGCGCTCGCCTCCACCGGTGGACTCTGAAGCGCTTGAAACTCGCCCTGCGGTACCGGCTCAAATGCAGTTAGCGACCTCTCTTGTGAATTGAGTCGTAATTCCTCAAGCTTCAGATCATCCTCATGCCAATGAATACTCAGGGACTCTAAAAACAGTCCTTCTTTGTCACCGCAGAGCATCACTAAATGCTCGCCATCTGGAGCAAACTCCAATTCTCGAACCTCGACACCGATATACCTCGAAGTCGTCGTCAGTAATCGTCCATCAAGCTGTTGTCCCGTCTCTGCGTTGTAAAGTACGGGTCCTTCTTTATCGTATATGGCTGCGACAGTCAGGCGGGGATGAAAACAGAGATGATGTGTCGCAGGCGGTCCGCCGGTCGCGTACCAAACTGGACTTTTTTCAAAGTCATTGCAGTTCAAGCTTAGAATGTGACCGCGCCGCCGGGAGTCGCCGCCGTTCGAGAGGTATGCCAGGCGATTGCCCCCGCTGGATAAACGCAAGCCTCTTCCAGAGACACCAGGATCCATGATCCCTTGTTCAAATCGTAAAGCCGTTTCTCTTGTTTGAAACTGCGCTAGAAAATCGATCGATCCGTGCTTGGGTATCGCATCTAAACCACCGCCAGGGTTCCAGTGAAACTCTACACCTCGCCTGATCGAATCCCCATATCCAACATACAACAAGTTTCCGTCCGGAGACATCCGCACCCACCGCGCAGGTACCCCCATCGCGATCGCCGTACCTGCATTCTCGTCGATCTTTATCAGTTGATAGCGAGGTTGAATCCCTCTGACCTTGACGCAAACATACGACACCGAACTCATTGGGTGCAGGGCGAGATCTGTAACCTCTTCCACCGTAAAACCCAATGGACTGAGGTCGATGGAACGCACAATGCTCTGATTAGTCTTTTGTAGAACATCAAATGACTTCGTTGAAACGCCAAGAACGAATTCCCCTCGGATTTCAACGAATTGGTAGATTTTCGGAAGTACGAATTCTTCTTCCATCGTACGACCATCATTGCTAAGCAATTGCAATCGATCTTCATTGAGAAGAAGCAGCGAAGAACGATCGAGACTCAAACGTAGAGAGGCTGACGGGGATTCTAGCTTCATTCTTCCATGCTGCGCGAGTTTCCTCCAATCTCCTCCTACCTCTCGCAACAATTCAGGATGAACAACCTCTGAAGTAAAACGCATGAACTCCGTCCCTCTGCTACTTTCTATTCGAAGCTTTAGCTCGGTTGGTCCCAGTGGCGTCGCAGCAATTTTCCAAACCAAGTGGCCTTCCTTACTCAATTGCATATCGGGTGCATTCACTTCGAATCGAATACCGTTTTTTTGCAGAGCAGACATATCGATCGATATCGTTTCATCTGCGGCAACATATTTTGGAATGAGCGCCTCGATTTGCTCGTGCAACAGACTGAAGTCAATGTCTCGGGGTTCAACGACCAACGGCTTCTCGGGTACCCCGCTAGAAATCGTCGAGTTCGCTGCTTCACTCATACCGTCGGCATTGTTGTCTGCTTCCAATCTCAGTGCGGTGGTCATAGAAAACGCAGATGTCCGTGCTGAAAACAATTTTCCGTCTTTAGCAGACACAAAAAATAAGTGCAGTTTGTTTTCATGAGTGAACGCGCAGGGGAGATCCAACAAATACTCCCGCGTCCGCTCTCGCCAGCTAGTCACCGAATCGAACTGCTTCGTGTCAAATGGGAACTGAACGCGTTTTGTGTCTATTTCCGTAAGGCTTGTATTGAGCTGGACAGCCCGCAAGACATCTTCGTCAACAACGTACATTAATGGTACAGACGCATCCGCAATCGCTAGCTTGTACGGCTTCTTATTGAGTGCCTTCAGCGGGGAACCAGAGTAAATGTGTGTCGATGAAGCCCACCAACCTCGTTTCATCGTTTCAGTGATAAACGCGGCATCCGCAACGTTACATGAGAACAGCGAGTTGGCCTCTGATTCGTTATCAACGTAGTCCGACCACGAATACCCGCGAAAGCTTCCACCATTACTGAGCCCGAAAGAATCGACCACGTTGATGTAGCGGCCGTCACGCGAAGCCACTAATAAGGGACGATCTGAAACCCGCTCTGACCGATCTCGCGAGACATCGATCTTATAGTTATGACAATCTTGATACGATCCTTGGCGACCATCTCCATGGCACGTAACCAACAGCGAATTGCGGTTCACACCTGTCTGCGGAATTGAGAGGTAGACAATATTTTTATTTGGAACCCGCAACTGATCTGCTTGCTTCCAACCATCGGCTACGCTGTAAACACCGACAGTTCCCTGCCCATAATTGGCAACAAACAAGCGATCCCCTTGAAATGCAAGTGCCCGTGGCGCAGCTGCGTGGAACGTCTTCTCCACTCGCTGATTGACAACATCAAAAACGGTAACACTGTCTCCGAACTGATGTGCAATAACAAGCCACCGTCCATCGCCACTTAGCGCCAAGTCGGTCACAGGATGGTCGAGAGAAACTTCTCTGAAAACGACGTCATCATCCAATTCAGCCTTAGCGGATTCGATAGGTACATCCGACGGACCCGATTCTGTTGGCCCTGATTTCGTGACGACGGGCTCCGTTGTACTACTGAGGCTGTCGGACGTTCCTATTGCAAACTGCTCGGGTAATGGTGGGTAGACCCAAAAAGCTATGTTGTTATCAGCAAATGGGTTGCGTTGCCGAGCTCTCCCCGATTGACTGTCGCGTGCATAACGACGCACATGCTCGAGGATATAGGAATAGTACTGGTCACCGCCCGACCGAAGCGTATTGTAGTAGACCGGAATTCGGCCATCACCTGGCTCGGTCCAGACATACGCTTCAAAATTTTTGCTGTCGGACACGGCCCCCCGTGCGCCATTTGAGTCACCTGTAAAATACATGTGAGTCCGCCCATCAGTCGTAATTGCCCGATGCAGGCGCTGCGTTCCCGCGAGTTGACGCGAAGACGCACGACCTATCGGGTGCTGTTGGCGAACCCCTGTAAGCTGCTTCCATGATTCAGCCTCGTCACCCCGGATTGAATACCGATGCTGCTGATTGACTTCGTCGTAAAAACGCATAAGCGGCTCCAGCCCTGACGGCTCGTCGGCAGCGACTGGAGTCGCCAACAAGCAGCCCACTGCCCAAGCCGCGACAAATATCAATGGCATTCTCATCACTGAACATTCTCCGCACCACACTTCAAGCTCAACCACAGCACCCCCATACTAATGCGACAAATCGATGCCATGCAACTGTGTGGGTTAACCCGGACTGCTTTTCTAATGGACCAGGCAGGGCGGAATGCATTGCTTGTGCCTACATAGACTCAGGGATTCTTTGGTTGCGTAAGTGATTTGCTAGGTCCAGTATTCGCAAGTCGGCAGCACCTGCTTTTCCGCTACTCACTGCCATTTCCACGAGGTTAACTTCCATATTGGTTTCCAAATTGACGAATGATTGAAAGCGATCAATTTCTTCTGGACCAATTCCAAGACTTGCTAACGTTGATTCTGGACGGCATTCAGAATAACTGATGTTTAAGTATCTAGAGACCAAGTACCTTGTAGAAGCGGTTGTGTCGTCACGGGTTATCGAGCAAGACGTGTACGTAATGCAAACGACTCCTAAAACAACGCCAACGATTCTCAATGCGAACATCGTTAACAATCCGAACTTATTGGGTAGGTGCATCGTCGGGGCCTTCAGCTAGAATATAGGGCTCCTCGCCAATCCAGCCACCTACCCTCTCCAGCTTTCGCAAATTCAGCTCTACAAAGGAGTTAAATCAATAATGGACTACATTGATCCCCATATTCATATGGTTTCTCGTATCACCGATGACTACGAGACATTGGCTCGCATGGGATGTGTCGCCTTGAGCGAACCTGCATTTTGGGCTGGATTTGATCGGGGAACGGTCGACGGCTTTCGAGATTACTTTCGTCAACTAACGGAAGTTGAGCCAAAACGTGCGGCTCAGTACGGCATTCAGCATTTTACTTGGCTCTGCATCAACGCGAAGGAAGCGGAAAATGTCGCTCTGTCGCGCGAAGTGATCGCGATGATTCCCGAGTTCCTGAATCGATCCAATGTTTTAGGGATTGGCGAAATTGGACTCAACAAAAACACCAAGAACGAAGCGACGATCTTCTTAGAGCATATGGAGCTGGCTCTGCAGCATCAGCAGTTAATCCTGATCCACACGCCTCACTTGGCAGATAAATATCAAGGGACCCGCATGATCCTCGATATGCTCAATGGGGATGCCAGAATCAACCGGGGGCGAGTCTTAGTGGACCATGTGGAAGAACACACGATTCAAGCGGTGCTGGATGCTGGATACTGGGCCGGAATGACTCTCTATCCTGTTACTAAATGCACTCCCGATCGGGCTGCAGATATGATCGAAAAATTTGGGCCTGATCGATTGTTGGCGAATTCGGCTGGTGACTGGGGCCCCAGCAAACCGACTGCAGTACCCGATCTCATTTTTGAATTGAGACGACGTGGGCATAGTGAGAAGCTGATTCGCAAGGTTGTCTATGACAATCCGGTTGAATTTTTCTCGCAGAGTAAAAACTTCGTTTTGCCACAGCGTGTCTAGTAGGCGACCTCTTCAGGCAACGACAAATCACTCCAGAGTCTCAAGATCATGCAAGTAAAAAGTGGCGGCGGTTTTCGAGCTATTCTCTACACTCTTAAAAAGGCCAAACAAGCCGGTGGACCGCTGAAACTCTACAAGGCCTTGCGATCGCGCAACGCCTGCAAGACTTGTGCGCTCGGCATGGGCGGACAAAAGGGAGGCATGGTCAACGAGCAGGGGGCCTTTCCTGAAGTTTGCAAGAAAAGTTTGCAGGCCATGGTGGGCGATATGCAGCCGGGCATCTTGCCGACATTCTGGGCTGAGAACTCGATTGACGATTTGAAACGGATGAGCCCGCGCGAACTGGAACACTCAGGCCGATTGATTCAACCGGTCCTCTATCAATCCGGGGATACCCACTATCGACCTATCACTTGGCAGGAAGCTTTTGATCGCATCGCAAATCGCTTCGGTGCCATCGCGCCAGACGAATCCTTTTGGTATTTCTCGGGTCGCAGCAGCAACGAGGCTGGTTTTCTGCTGCAGTTAATGGCGCGTCTCTATGGGACTAATAATGTCAACAATTGCAGCTTCTACTGCCACCAGGCAAGTGGCGTGGGCCTGCAATCGTCCGTTGGCAGCGGCACCGCAACGGTTGAACTCGCGGATGTCGAAAAGGCTGATTTGGTATTCTTGATCGGCGGCAATCCGGCCAGCAATCATCCAAGATTGATGACCAGCCTGATGCATGTTCGTCGCAACGGGGGCAAGGTTGTAGTAATCAACCCCATTCGCGAAACGGGGCTTGTCAAATTCCGAGTTCCGAGTGACCCACGGTCGCTGTTGTTTGGTACCAAGATTGCCTCGCACTACGTCATGCCTCATATCGGCGGCGACCTTGCTTTGCTGTGGGGAATTGCCAAACGCGTTGTGGAATCGGGAAAAGTGGATCGCGATTTTCTCCGTGACCATTGCCGCGATAGCGAAGCGTGGCTCAATGCGGTCCAGCAACTTTCTTGGGAGGAGATTGAACAGAAATCGGGAATCACGCGTCAAGAAATAGAATCTATCGGCGATCTCTACTCGAAAGCCAATAAGGTGATTTTCTCCTGGACGATGGGGATCACTCACCACGCACACGGTGTTTGCAATGTACAAGCCATTGCCAACTTGGCGATGACACGAGGGCAGGTAGGTAAACCAGGTTCCGGGCTGATGCCCATCCGTGGCCACAGCAACATTCAGGGCATGGGCTCTGTCGGGGTCACTCCCAAACTAAAACAACAAATCTTCGATGCATTGCAAGAACATTACGGTGTACAGCTTCCCAATACCCCTGGACTCGATACCTTGGCCTGCATGGAAGGTGCCGCCAATGGATCGATTCGAGCTGGTTTTTGTTTAGGTGGAAATCTCTTTGGTAGTAATCCCGATGCGACGTTCGCAGATCAAGCAATGTCGCAACTTGATCTCAACGTCATGGTGAATACGACGCTCAATACGGGTCACGCACATGGACTCGCTAAAGAAACCATCATTCTGCCCGTGCTTGCCCGCGACGAAGAGTCCCAGCCGACAACCCAGGAATCGATGTTTAATTATGTCCGACTCAGTGATGGTGGGCCGCGCAGAGTGCCAGGGCCGCGCAGCGAAATCGATGTCATCGCCGAATTGGGAAAACGCATCGTGGGTGATGCCAAAGGGGTTGACTGGGAAGCGATGCGACAGACTTCGACCATCCGACAATGGATCGGGAAAGTGGTTCCCGGCTTCGGTAAGATCGCGCAAATTGATCAGAGCAAAGAAGAATTTCAAATCGACGGCCGCACCATGCACACTCCGCAATTCGGTACTTCCGACGGTCGCGCGGTCATGCACGTCCATTCGTTGCCATCGCTGCTAGGAACCGGAGCTCAGCAACTTCGTTTGATGACGGTGCGCAGTGAAGGCCAATTCAATACCGTCGTCTATGAAGAGAATGATCTCTATCGCAATCAAGATCGACGAGACATCATCTTGATGAACCCCGACGACTTGAAAAGATTGGGACTGACACACAACGAACGAGTCACCGTCCGTAGCGAAACGGGCGCGATGCACAACATCCTGGCACGAGGCTACGATTCCATTCGTGCCGGAAACGCCATGATGTACTACCCCGAATCCAATGTGCTGGTCAGTCGCCATGTGGACCCACAGAGCAAAACTCCTGCCTTCAAATGCGTCGTAGTCGAAGTAGCGAGCACCAGCAAATCATAATCGCAAATAGTTGCAAATAGTCGCCTTTCGCTCCGCGAAAGTAGCGTTGGTATGTGCTGCTTTTTCAGAACTTTCGCGGAGCGAAAGGCGACTATGATTGCCTTCGATTAATGAATTTTCAGCCTAAGAGCGAAAGTAGCAGTGAATACAGACGCTACTTTCGCGGAGCGAAAGGCGACTATCATGCCTCGTCCAGCAGATCAACCGCCGAGAATCGCTTGCCTTCCAACATCGCAAGGCTCGCGCCACCTCCCGTGCTGACATGGCTCACCGAATCAGCAAATCCGAGTTGTTCAATCGCGGCAGCACTGTCACCACCACCAATGATGCTTGTCGAATCACCATCCGCAATTGCCTTAGCAACCGCTTTGGTACCAGCGTCAAAGGGTGGCATTTCGAAGACGCCCATAGGGCCGTTCCAAACAATTGTCTTAGCCGACCGAATAATCTCTGCATATTGCTCGGCCGTTTGAGGACCAATGTCTAGCCCTTCCCAGTCTGCCGGAATCTGTCCGGCTGGAACGACTTGCTTGTTGCAATCCGAGCTAAAGCTGTCACCGCAATGTGTATCAACGGGAAGCACTAACTTGTCCCCTCCTTGGGCAATCAATTTCTTGGCTAACTCTGCTTTATCTGCTTCGACAAGACTCTTGCCAACCTGGCCACCCGTTGCCAGGGAGAACGTGTACGCCATCGCTCCACCGATAAGTACCTTGTCGCACAAGTTCAGCAGGTTGCTGATCACATTGATTTTGTCGCTGACCTTGGCACCTCCGACAATGGCCACAAAGGGGCGCGCGGGCTGCTGCAACACGTCACTTAGATATTGAATTTCTTTGGCGACTAGATGACCGGATACTTTAGGCTTGCCAAACATCGCTTTAGGAACCGCAACCATTGATGCATCTTCACGGTGGCATGTGCCAAATGCATCGTTGCAATAAATATCGGCCATGTCGGCTAGCTGTTGTGCAAACTCGGTATCGCCAGCTTGCTCTCCGGGATTAAATCGCAAATTCTCCAACACCAACACTCCGCCGTCACCCAGCGAGGCAACCTTTTGCTTGGCATCCGGGCCCACGGTGTCGCTGGCGAATTCCACAGGACGGCCAAGCAACTCGGCCAGTTTTGCGGCAACAGGCCGAAGACTGTACTTGCTGTCGTCCCCTTGTCCTTTGGGGCGACCTAAGTGGCTACACAGAATGAGCTTGCCACCTCGCTTTAGTACGGACTCGATTGACGGGAGGGCCATCCGAATACGCCGATCGTCGGTGATCCCTTGGTGATCGTCCAGCGGCACATTGAAATCGACTCGCATCAGTACGGTGCGATCCTTCACATCCACGGCATCGATTGACTTTTTGGCCATTGTTTCACTGGTCCTCGACCGGCTGAGTAAATTTGGGTAGATCTTCTTGACCTTGCCAATTATCAAGATGCAGCCGCCACTGGCGAGGGGACGTCAACGATTGTCTCCCAACCTCTCCCTTTTATTGGCTCGACATACCTTACCTTTAAGCTCAGAGCGGTAAGAACCCGAAAAACACCGGCAATCTACGACAAATAGGGGATTTGCGTCGCCATGGCTCGCCGGTTGGCAGGAATGCGCGCAGAAATGTCTTAACACGATCCCACTGAATAACCGAAACAAGGTTAGGAGCGGCGGGACCGAATGTGTACCCAAGGAATTGCTGGAGCCCAACCAGCGAGGGGTACGACAGCGGAATGAATCGCCGGCTGATACGCCCGTGGGGTCCGCATGCCGCGCCGCAAAGACTGCCGAATCGCAATCCTCTTCGTGGCGCTATGCGTCGCTGGATTGTCGCCCGCTTATAGCGGCCCCCCGGTAGACTCCGAACGCGCAGACGCTCTGAACGCGATTCCATTTTCCAGATTGACTCCGCAAGCGTCGCAGGAGATTCGATCGATTGCCGAGCGACCGACACTGTTTCGTCGTTTGCCGACGCAGGCAATAGACTGCGATCCAAAGATGTTTATCTTTTTGGCCCGTCATCCCGAAGTTCTAGTGGGTATATGGGATCGGATGGACGTCTCAAAAGTGAGAACACGGCGCATCGGTCCTTATCAAATCGAAGCAGACGACAGTGCGGGAACGACTTGCACAATTGACTTGGTCTACGGAGACACAAAAGTTCACGTCTACGTAGCGAGAGGCACTTACACAGGCACGATGGCCCCGCGTCCCATCACAGGAAGCGGCGTATTTGTACTGCGAAGCGACTATGCCATTGGGTCGGGCGGGCGCACGACGGTCAGCGGTACACTGGATTGCTTTATGCAACTCGACAGTCTCGGTGCGGACCTTTTGGCGCGAACGCTGTCGGGGGTGATCGGCAAAACTGCCGATCATAACTTTATCGAGACGGCTCGGTTCATGTCGCAAGTGTCACAAGCGGCCGAGCGTAATCCGTCGGGGATGCGTGATTTGGCAATGGACTTAGACAAAGTGGAAGTGCCCACGCGGCATGCTTTTGCCAATACGATTATTGAAGTTGCCCGGCGCGCTTCAAGCAGCGTAAAACCAGAAGCCCAAGTCACCTCCCAGCAACCCACCCCTTTCACTCGCGACCGCTAATAGCTCGCACTCTGTCTGTATCACTTGTGCGACTTTCGTCCCGACGCTACTGGGCGAATCTCTAGCGACTCTTCGCTGTCTCCTTGTCATCTCGACGAGGACCGCCGTCACGAAAACCCATTGGACGGAGTGGACACCCCAAAAGACAGAACCCCTTGCGAGGGAATCAAACTCCCCCCTTTTGAGCAAATTTAAATAGTCTAGTCGGCATGTTACTTGACTTGACAGATTCTGTCGCTTAGAACCCCCTCTAATTGACATCGAATATACCAGCATTTGACTATCATACTTTCCTACCGAGCCTGCGATGACTCTCTTTGCCCGTCGTTCATCCATTTCCATTTCTAGTTCGCAATCGCGAAGTCGATCTGCTAAAGGAGTGACAGGTTCGAAGCACCGAAGAACCGTGAGGGTCATCGAACGATTGGAAGCAAGACGGCTACTGGTTGCTGAGTTAGCAAGTCTGTCGGGCGTCGCAGATATGCTTGCTCCGTACAAGAGTTCCATTTCTGGAGTAACGGTACTGACGCACGGTTATCAATGGGGCGAAGGAGACGGCGATTCCTTAATGGCCCTTGCAGGTGCGATTAGAAATCGTTCAGACGCAGAAAACGGGCCAACTTATTCGTCATGGCTGCTGGACTATGACGTCCGCGCAACAGGCGACGTTGGTGGGTTTGATATGGATTCAAGTGCAGCCGACGATGGGTTGTATAACGGATCGATTACGGTCGGTGTGCCATCTGAAATCGTTTTACTTTTCGATTGGGCTGCAGAATCTAATGAGTTCTCTGCCGGGTGGGGAGAGGCGGCTGGCGATGCTTTATTTAACTTGCTGACCAGTTTGGACTTAGTCGAGTTGGATAGTCCTGAGCTCAATCCGTCTTATCATTTTATCGGTCACAGCTTTGGAACAGCGGTTACTAGCGAAGCGATTGAGCGACTCGCTTTTTATGATGTTCCCGTTGATCAGATGACATTGTTGGATCCTCACGATTTCGATGAAGCGGGAATTCCTGTCGACGAGAACCAGAAGCTTTTCGAACTGGGTAGGCCGAACGGATACGGAGCAACAGTTTGGGACAATGTGGCTTTTGCAGACGTCTATTATCAAACGCGTCCGATCCCACTGGTACCCGAAGGTCGCCCTATTCCCGGCGCGTACAACGTTTTACTGAATAGCCAATCCGATGTGGCTGAATCAGTGCTACCACACTCGGCGGTCTGGACCGATTTTTACTATGACACGGTGACGGATTCCAAGGCGAATGCACCAACGGGCTATGCATTCAGTCGCGTGGCCGGAGGCAGTGATCCCCGCCCTTCGATAAGCCGATCTACCGCGTCTCCGAATTTTTATGGAGCCAATCAGGACCACCAGCACACCCCTGCACAATACCAGCCAAGCAACGTTCCCCTCAGTGCCCAGCTGAATATTTCACTGGCAACCCAGACACCCGATTGGACTTGGCAAACAGCGATCGGAAACGGTGATTTCCTTAATCCTGGAGATGCGTTTGATCCCTTTGCAATTTTTACTTCAAGCAACATTATTCCAGGTTGGTCACAGCATGGCGGTGGTGGTACCGGTCGTGTCAAAGAGGCGAGCGGAAACAAGTATCTTGAGTTGACAGCGTCTGGCCCAAGTCGCACGCATAATTTGTTTTACCTCGATCCTCAGGCCGCAGTGCTTGAATTCGATTTAAGAACTGCGAATGCAAACCTCGGCGACACACTCAAGGTGTTGATTGGGGATTCGGTCGTTGGTTCTTACGACTTGGACGGGGCAACCAGTGGATTTGTTCCAATTGGCGCTGCAATTCCTCAAGAATTGCGCGGCAAATCACAAACGCTGACGTATGTAATCGTCCCCGCAATTGGAAGTACGATCGAGGCTGTCGTGCAAATCGACAACGTTCAATTGCAGGCAGGTGGACGTACCGGTGATATTGTCCCGGTTGATCTCTCGGCGATTGCGCCCGGCGCGAAGGACTTTCAAATTGTTGGATGGGACGTCCTTCCCGCGGGCTCAGGAAGTGCTGCCAACTTGGGAGTTGAACGCAATGCGATTCGATTCGACCAACAATTGAAGTACAACGGAGAGTCGGTCGCGTATGTGATTTTCAGCGATCGCGTTGCTGCTGATAGCGCCCCCAACAGTGCTGATAAACAAACCGATTTCGGGACCACGGGCCAGCTATATCTGGCACCGCCAACTTCGTCGTTAAGTACGTCCTTGGACACCGATGGCGCAGCTTACGGTTTCCAAGGGCAAATGCGACTTTGGTTTTCCGCCAATGCGGCGGTTGCTGAAGTAGGCGCCGGCAGTGTGACGAACGTGCTAGCCTCGCTAAATGGCACTGGAAATTCAGCTAGCAAAATTAATGCTATCAACGCTGGACTAGTCTCTAGTTCTTCTGGCGCATTGAAGCCTGTACTCAATTCGACTGCGATACTTACGAATCGTTCGATTGATCTGGGTAGTGGTCAGACGCAACTGCAGTGGCTGATCATCGACACGGTCCAAAATCAAAATTGGATGCTCAAAGCGTCCGCGAATGGGTTGGCGCTTTTTGTGGCGGACTCGTTGGATCTAAGTATCTTGCCAGGCTCGGGAACCATCAATGACGCAGAAAAAGTCCAAAGTCAGTCGTCGACAGTGCTCGAAGTCGCACAGTTGCAACAGCGATTGCGATATTGGAATTATCCCGATGCGAATGGTGAATTACTGGTCGTCGATGGGATTGTCGGACCGTTAACAAGGCATGCTGCCGGACTGTTTACTGCCAGTGTGGAGTCGAGTGCGTTTGCCAACAAGGACTATGTGTCTGGAGTGGCATTCAACTACATCAATGCGTTTAATGGGCCTCGCTGGGGTGAACTGGTCAAAGGGCCCGGCGATCAATTCAACTTGGCTATCGGACCTTTTTCGCCATCGAGTCCTCCGCGATACAATGGTACCGATTGGTTAATCGACACCATTCGATCCGGTGCGAATGCTGTAAAATCCGGACCCAATCCCATTGCGATGACAATCTCTGTCGGTGCTATGAGTGCCGCAAATGGTCCGGGCAGCAATAGCTACCATCACAGCGGCCACACGGCAGGCTTGTCCGTTGACTTTTCACTTCCAACTTACAACTCGGGAACCGGTCTCGGTGTTCCCAATGCGGGCAATGGAACATTGTCGGTCACCGAGAGCGAAGTTGTGCGATTGGTTCGCTCACTCGAAGCAAACGCCTACGACGGAGTGAGTTTGCGATCGGTAGTGACATCCAATTCCGATATCGCGAATGCAATCAACCAGGGTCGTCTGGCGCCACTAGCGATGGTCGATGCTGCATATGCGGGCGGGCTTCATGTGGAAATCAATCCGCCAGAGGTTAGCTTGTTCGCACCACTTCCACCCCCGGTTGTGTCCGAAGAAGTCAACAATAGCTTGCAAGATGCAATCAAGTGGCTAGAGAAACTGGTTAGCAGCGAGCTCAACAAACAACTGCCAGCACTCATCGAGGTCGGTAGTGAAACAGAAAACGAATCGGCGCCTTCGACGATTGCTGAAAGCCTTGGGGTAAGCCAAGTATTAACTGGCGATGGTTCCCTACTAGATGAACTAATGAGTCAATTAGGGGCTGGTCCGAGTCCCTCGGTCTTGGCCGAACAATTGAGCAAGACTCAAGTACAAATGGTCTTGAATCTTCCGCAATCGGCCGGCGTACCGCTGGGTTCACCGTTTAATCCCAGTGACAGCAACACCTATAATTTCGCTTCGCCAGTGACTGTCTTTGACGGAGTCGGTGGTGAGCACCCGGCGACGCTCTACTTCATCAAATCGGCAATACCTCATCAATGGACATTGCGTTTTACTGTTGATGGGGTACTTCAAAGTCAACAGACAACGTTGAAATTTAGTGCAACGGGTGACCAGTTGCTGGAACCAAGCAGCGGTCGAGTGATTATCGAGGATTTCCAGCCTGCGGGCGTCGATTCGGCAATCGACATTGCATTGGACTTCTCGCAAGCTACGGAACGCCCCGATGTCTTCAAAGCAGGCTGGACAACTTGGTCTGTGGCCGCACAAGGACAATATGAAAAGTCCAGCGGACTCGCCGCACTTCATCTCTCCTTGAACGGACGGGGATCAACGGGGAACCGTAAGTTTGATTTCAGCAATGCCTTTGCGGACCTCGGTGTCACCATTCCGCATGACATTCAAGCAATGGCTCAGATGAATGGGATCCTCGATTTTACGCTCGGCTGGAACACGAAGAGCAATAAGCCTATCGGTGAAACCGTTACTCTACAGTTGAATGAGTTCAATGCAGATGTGGATGTTCTAGTCGATACCATCGCACTGGAAGCAAAGATCGGGTTACTGGGAGGGAGCATCGTCGACACGGGCACGCTCGCAAACCCTGGTGCTACCAATAGCTACATTGCCGCGAATGCAGGATTCACAGCGGAGCTGTATGCAGGAAACGCAATCGAAGTGGGTCTCTTGGGCACATTGCAGGTGGGCAATGATTATTCAGTCGATGTCCATTGCGATTTAGACGGTGTTCTCTATTTCGAAACTAGTCTGGGAGGAGTTCCTCTACCTGGCGCCTTCAGTTTGCTGATCGGATTAGCGGGTACAACGCCGACAGTTAGCCCTGGAGGCGATTTGGGTAATGTTCTTGACCAACTCAAGAATTTGTCCCCTAAATCTTTGGCTGATACTGCAGGGCAACTCGCCGACTGGTTATCCAGCATGGGGAATTTCGGTGCCTTTACGGGTAAGTTGCCACTGGGTGGAGGGACTTTTGGTAAGTGGGCCGACCTCGGTGATGAACTGAAAAATTTGCTGTTTAACAAGTTCCAAGAATTACAATTAGTTGCCGATGTTCCACCCAGTTCCGTTGGCCCATTTAGCAATGCGACTTCATTTGAGTTGACCGTCAGCGATCTACTGACAGTCCCCGTTGCATTACCGGCAAGCCTCACTGCCAGCAATGCATCGCTAGCCGACTTAGCAATTGACCTTTCGTCGGCCATCGCATCAGCGTTGGATGGTTCGGAGTTTGCTGGGTCCATAGGCGCAGTTGTCGTTGATGGTCGCTTAGCATTGCGTTCGTTATTGCCCGGACTCACTGGTATTCGTATCGCCAATGCAGATGGTCAAACAACTCCCGGTGTCGAGCGACTAGGTTTCAGTAATGGGCAGGCCGTGGATCGTTTGCGGTTTGAAACGCTTCAGGACCTTGAGCAAATGATCCGCGAGGCATTGGATCTTGCTCCCGGCGAATTCGCCTTGGAATACGATTCTGCTCAGGGGATTATTACTGGCAATATCTCCTATTTGTCGGAATCGCTACTAGGTGCGGACAAACTCGCGCTGAACAAGAGCTTCGGGCCCCTAGGTGATCTCCAATCCAACAGTTCGATTGATCTCTGGCGGAGGGCATCGGGGAGCTTTGGCTTTGGTATTGACCTCAGCCCATTGGGAACAGAATTTTCACTGAGCGATGCGACGCCACTGAGTACTTTGCCGACTTGGGGTATGGGCATTGAGGCCAGCAAAACGACTCACCTGAAAATCACTTTAGGCGACGGTACTTCGTTTAGCGTTAATTTGGCGTCTGCCCAAACTATCGGTGACGTGCGATCTGCCATCGTCAATGCATCGATTCTAGCAGCCGCTCCGAGGGTTTCCGTCAACATCAACGCCGAATCCAATGGTTTGGACCTCCAAGATCTCGGTTATGCAGCTGATACGGCCACTAATTCGCGATTCCGCATTGAGGCGGAAAGTGGATCCTTTGCTCCAGTCATTCTTGGCATCCTGGCCGAGGACGAAGATGACGATGGCTTGATTATGGGTCGGGCATTGCACGGCGAGTCGCTCGCTAATCGGCTGTTCGTTGAGGACTTTCAGTTTGATATCGAAGTGCAATCGACAGCAGAAGATATCGATGCGATTGCCAACTTCGGCATTGTAGAAGTGGGCATTCTTAACGGTAAGGGAGAGGCGACGGCGAAGCTCAGCATGGAGCTCCAAGATCCGAATTCAGATGGTCGTCTCTATCTTAGTGAAATGCGTGATACTGGCGTCGACGCGATCATTGGTACCCCGGTTCTTGAGTGCGATTTGAATCTGGAGCTTCCCGTGGTACTTAACAGTACTATTGCGGGCCTGTCGCTCCCCAGTAGCGCAGCGGTCATCGTTTCATGGGCCGATATTCATCAAGGAACTGAGCCCACCATTCACCTGCGAGATCTCGATCGGATCAACGGATTCGCAGAGCTTTCAGCCTTCGGACTCAGCCTCGATTTGGCGATTTCCAAGGCCATCGACGATGCACTCGATCTTGTCGATTCACTTCCAGAGCTGCGAGTATCACTGAGTGACGGCTCCCAATTCGACATCGAATTGGGTTTCATTGATCCCACTGCCACCGGTCCTGGTTTGAAGCCAGTACTCACTTTCGGAAACTTGGCCGATGCGATCCGAGGCCAAACCGGAGGAAAACTGACGTTGAATTTCAGTTTGGATGGACGAGGGCTAGTGTTATTTGACAATACGACAGGCCCGTCTAATTTCCAATTGGTAAACCTCAATGGCTCATCGATTCTCAACCAACTTGGCTTGGCGGGAGTATCGTCTATTGAAGGAAAGATCGAAGGACTAGAGATTTATCAGACGAGCATTCTTGATGCGTTGCGTCGCATGCTGGAAATGCTCCGCTCCTTAGAAGAACTTGACGCCCTTAGCCAACCGATCCCAGGGACGTCCGTTTCCATCAATGACCTACTGGATTTCGCTGACAAGTTAAGCGACACTTTGGATGATTTGCAGCAAAAAGGGACTTCGTCTCTGCAGGCTTTGGAGGCCGCCCTTGAGGCTGGATTACAAGTTTCGGGCAGCGATCTTGCATTGCGATTGGACAACAAAGCCCTCAAGGTTGTCGCCAGAATTTCTGATTCGCACAGCGAGTCGCTAGGTCTGAATGTCGAACTGAGCGAATCGCTGGGCCCACTTGTTGATGCCAAGGCGCAAGCTAATCTGAGCACCACGGTGGGAACCTCGTTCACGTTGGCTCTTGGTATCGATTTAACGAATCCCGAGGATTTGCGACCCTTCTTCTACACCAGTGACACTGGACCTAACTTAATTGACAAGGGGACCAAGTTTGACATAACCGCTCAAGTGGCTACCACCAATCGCGTGGACCAACGAGCGGAAAAAATTGTCCAGATGTCTGCTGCGATTGGTCCGATTGGTGCCCATATTACCAATGGGTATGCAGTCCTCGACGCAGATGGCTGGGTCGATGCAAATAATGATGGTATTGACGACATCGCCGATCCAGCAAGATTCTCAGCAACGATCGCTGACCCCAGTGGGGACGGGCGTCGTTACTTTGAGACATTCTCTCTCTCAGCACTGCAATATTCATTCATAGGTCGCGCCGATGCGTCATTGCCAGTTCAAGTAACAACACCCGTCGTTGCCAACCTCGGACCCATCGAATTTTCTGTTGCCGACCTGATGCATCCAATCAGTTCGTTTGAGATTACGGTCCCAGACCTGCAAGATGCATTGGATGATATAGATTTCGATACCAACCTCAGCGTTTTCCTAGATGGTTGGGACAGCATATTAAGTTTGCTGGAAGAAAAGCTGATTGCTCAACTCGACAAAGTCAAGCTTCCCATCATTGGAAATCAGCTTGGTGATCTAACTCGCTTTATTACTGATTTGCGCGCGGAGATAGCCGAAATCGATCCAGAGAGCTTGATTGGTAGTGCGGCAATTGACGCGCTTCGTACGCAGCTCTTTAACAAGTTGAGTGGGCTGAATGTTTTATTAGATAAAGACGGCGTAGGTGGTATTAGCACCGGCGACATTGGCGTGTTGCAGGGAGCGACATCCGTGGAGTTTACTATGTCGCTTGGCGGTACCTTTGCAGCCAATGATTTGAAACTCGATTTGAATCTGCCAGGATTGGGCTTAAAGGTTGGAGACAACCTCAATCTCAATATGACTGCAAACTGGCAAATGGATATCGGTATTGGAATAGATCGCAATACGGGTCTCTATGTAGTACTCGATCCAAACAAGACCGACGATTTACATATTGATTTCCAAACTACTTTCAGCAATCCAAGTATTGCTGCAACGCTTGGATTCTTGACACTCGAAGTCATCAATAATCGCACCGAGGCGGCGGCTGAATTTGATATCGATTTAAATCCTGGCTCCGATGGTCGCATTCGCATGGGCGAGATTTTCTCTGTTCCCCTTGCAACGTCATTCACCGGAAACGTGCTGGAGGCAGGACAAGATAATAACAAGGCAGCGATTATCGATTGGCAGTTGATCGCTAGTGTCAATGGCCAAGCTGCGTTACCAAAAATGCGCACTGGTTTTGACCTCAATTGGACCGTCGATAATTTTGCTGATCTTGGCAATGCGCCTCAAATTGACTTTGGTGATGTTGAGCTGAATTTGGGCTCGTTCTTAACGGACTTCTTGGGCCCCATCGTTGAGAATGTCAACAATGCGTTGGAGCCGGTCCGCCCTGTGCTTGATGTATTGACTGCTCCGCTCCCTGTTATCAGCGATCTTGCAGGTCCCATTACACTGCTCGATTTGGCTTCGTTCTTCGGGTACGGGGATTACAACGATTTCATCTATGCGGTTAGCGACTTAGCGGATCTGGCCGAGCAACTGAGCAGTATTTCGGGTGATAGCTGGATCGATCTAGGCAGTTTTAGCGTTGATGGAATGTTGGCATCTAACAAACGAGGTCGAGGAAACCTGGCTGCTGTGACGACCGTTGCGCGTACCTTTGAGCAAATCAAGAACCAGATCGATACGAGTGCTCCTCCTGCTCAGGCGGCAGCGTTTAACAGCTCCATCACCACGACCGGAGGTGGTTTTAAATTTCCGATTTTGGACAACCCCAGTAGCGCCTTCGGATTGTTGTTAGGTCAAGACGTAACTTTATTTGGTTACGATATGCCAGCTCTGGCAGCTCAGTTTGAATACAGCCAATTCTTCCCAATTGTTGGGCCAATCGGTGGCCGCTTTACTGGCAGCGTAGGGGCAACTGTCGATTTTGCCTTTGGGTTTGATACCTATGGAATGAAGAAATTCGCTGCAGGAGGGTACACACAACCCGCGCAGATCCTCGATGGTTTCTTCATTAGCGATACGGCCAGCGTTGATGGTACTGGTCCCGATGTACCTGAATTAACACTCTCCGGCGCATTGAAAGTATCAGCAGAGGTTAACGTAGCTGTTGCTCGAATCGGTGCAGGAGGTGGAATCTATCTGGATGTCTTCTTTGATCTTCACGATACCGACAACGATGGGAAGATACGAGCTGGTGAGCTGGCGGATAATTTTGACTTGGGGCCGATTCACGTCTTTGACGTCAGTGGCCAACTATCAGCGAAATTGTTTGCCTACTATGAAATTGGCTTTAAGGCATTTGGCAAATGGGTAAAAATTGCCGGTGACGAGTACGAGTTAGCAGAAGTAGTGCTGCTCGATTTTTCTCTGCCACGCCCTGATAGCTCGCTCCCCGAGTATTCCTACAAGGACGGCAATACACTGAAGTTTCATACGACCGAAGGCAATGATCAGTTTACCGTACGATTGGGTGACGCTGCGGGTGAATTAATAGTTGAGACGCAAGGGCGATTAGAGTCTCGTTTTGGTGTAACGAGTATTGAGTTTGACGGTTTGGGTGGGAACGACCGATTTACAGTCTTAGATGGAGTAGCAGTACCAGTTACAGTGCGTGGTGGTGCTGGAAATGATCAAATTACCACCTCCGCTGGTTATGCGACCGTTTATGGCGACGCAGGTCGCGATGTAATCAAGCTGGGCGAGGGTGGAGGATGGGTCGACGGTGGACTCGATGATGATGATATCACAGGCTCTAACGTCATCGATGTGCTGTATGGCGGCGATGGTCGCGATTTGATTAAGGCGCTCGGTGGCGACGATCAAATTTTTGGTGGTGCCGGCGCAGACCGCATTGAAGCAGGCGCGGGTAATGACGAAGTCTATGGCGGCGAGGGTGGTGACGTTATCGATGCGGGACGTGGAAACGACTACGTCAACGGCGAAGAGGGTGATGATGACATTGTGGGTGGCTTCGACGACGATATTCTCGTCGGAGGACTTGGAAATGACCGACTCAATGGTGACCGCGGCAACGATTTTCTCGTAGGCGATGACGCTGTCTTCAATCGTAACGGTTCGTTCCCTTATACCGTTACAGCGATCTCTGGTGCGGGGGCTGATACTCTGATCGGTGATCGTGGCAATGACTACATTCATGCCGGGGGCGGAGATGACCGCGTTGATGCAGGCTCCGGAAGCGATGCCGTTTGGGGAAATGATGGCAACGATATAATCGATCTGGGTGCAGGGACCGACTGGGCCGATGCAGGAGACGGTGATGACCGCGTTATCGGTGGAGCAGGCTCGGACACACTGATCGGTGGTCTGGGGCGCGACACACTCTTCGGTGGACTAAACGAATCGGGGGCTGGATCGGTCTCTGATGTGAACGTGATTTATGGCGATCTTCAAAGCAATGCCATCGGTGACGGCGCAGAATCCAACGCAGATACTATCTACGGCGACGTAGGGCGTGATGTTATTTACGCAGCAAGTGGGTCCGACATTGTTTTCGGTCTTGAAGGCAACAATTCGGTTTCATTGGGAGCTGGCAACAATCGATACACCTCTGGCGGAGGTACCGACAGTGTCACTGCCAGTGACGGAAACGACATCATCGACGTTGGTAGCGGTAATAATACGATCAACGCTGGGAACGGCAACAATACTGTGATTTCGGGCGTAGGCACCGACAACATTACTACCGGCAGTGGCAATGATACGATTCGTACCGGAAACGGCGGGAAAGTGATCAACGCTGGTGATGGCGACAATACGATTACGACTGGAACCGGAGCAGATTCCATTACGACAGGTAGTGGCCGCGACGTGATCGATGCCGGTAACGGTGGTACGACATCCACTCCGCAAATCATTGTTGCGGGTAGCGGCGACAATTGGATTTTGACCGGCAACGGTGTCGAACAAATCACGACATTAGAAGGCAATGATACGATCACCAGTGGTACTGGCGCGAAGACAATCAATGCCGGTGACGGCTGGAACGTGATTACCACAGGCACCGTTTCGACAGGCCAAACAAGTATCACCACTGGCAATGGTCCGGATCAGATTACAACGGGCGACGGTACTAAAATTATCGCTGCGGGATCGGGCGACAACCGCATTCTGCTTGGGAATGGAACAGCGAATGTCACAACGCTTGATGGACATGACCAGATCACGATTGGTACCGGCGCGAAAACCGTTTCTGCAGGCGGAGGAAATAACGTTCTTCGTTTAGGTAACGGCGTTTCGACGGTAAGCACTCTCGATGGTGATGATGACATTGTCACGGGTGATGACCAAGACATCATCATGGCCGGGAATGGCAAGAACGTCATCGCATCGGGTGGCGGACGAGACTTCGTGCAAACGGGCAACGATCAAGATTTCGTTGACGCCGGTGCAGGAAACGACATCGTTCTTGCTGGTTTTGCAGATGACCGCGTCATGGGTGGAGCTGGCAATGACCTTATTGTTGGCGATCAAGGGAATGATGAGCTGTTTGGAAATGATGGCGAAGACGTTGTTTTTGGTGGGCTTCCCGAGGCGGCACAAGCAGTTTGGCGAATTGGTACATTTACTGCCACAACACCTCCTGACTGGCCGATGATCGAATTCGCATTTGGCTGGCATGGGGCGACCTTTACTCTTTCGAATCAATCAGCATTCGTAGCACCTCTGGGTTTTCAAGATGCCAGAGACCAGGCGATAGCCTATGGGAGAAGCACCTATTCACTGCCGTTGCTCGTAGTTCCTGCACCGCTCGTCGATTTCAGTGTTGATGGTTCTATTTCGGGAATTGAGGTTAGTGATGGTAACGACAACATCTATGGTGGTGATTCAACGGATTGGCTGTTCGGTGGTGAGGATGCTGACTTTATTGATGGGGGCGCAGCGACCGACTACATCGATGGTGGTGCTGCGGAAGATCGCCTGCTCGGTGGCGTTGGACTGGCCATCGGCCTTGGCGGAGACGATGTGATTCGAGGCGGAAAAAATAACGACGTCGTGCGAGGTGGAGACGGTATCGACTTATTGTTCGGTGATGATGGCGACGATTTGATTTTTGGTGATACCGGTGCGGCAAATGGCAATCAGTTGGGACAAATTATGTTTGGTGGTGAAGGTCGCGACACTCTTTACGCATCAGCTGGTTACGACGCCTCCACGGAAGTCAATTTGTTCGGCGATCATTTGCTGGGAGAAGGGGGCGAAGATTTGCTGTACGGTAACCTCCGTAAAGATTTCCTTGATGGTGGTGACCAAGCCGATTTTCTTCATGGCGACTATTTAGATGGTCCGCTCTACGCGAGAAATACGCGCGCCGCGATCGTCGGCGGTGCGGATATTCTGCTCGGTGGTTTCGGCCAAGACCAACTCTTCGGCGGTGGCGGTGGCGACCGTTTAGAAGGTGGTCGCGACGGCGATTGGCTGGAAGGAATGGACGGAGAGGACATTCTTATCGGTGGTTGGGGCATCGATATGCTGACGCTGGATGTCGACAGTCGATATTCGCCGCAGGCTAATCCTGATCGCCTTTATGGCCACGAGGTAGACGCCAGTGGTAATGACGTAACTGACGGCGATACGTGGGCGGATATCGTACTGATCCAGGGTGATGCCAACACCGATCTCGATGGCAATCCACTCTTTCACGATGACATTTTCTTGTCCGACGGACCGGCTGCAGGTCAAATCGATCTCGTTTACCAATCGGCAGGGGCCCGCGATCCGATCACGGGCCAACTCACGGGTCTGATTCGCTCTCGCAATCAACTTGTTGAACTCTACCCAAGTGTTGAACAGATTCAAGTTGCTGGTTTGATGGGAGACGACGTGATCTCCCTCCAGGGACTGTCTGGCAATTATCAGCAATCGGCAGCCGCAAAGGCACTCAGCTACACGGCCATGGTTGGCGGAGGACCTGGAAACGACATTCTGCTTGGTTCGCCAGGTAAGGACCGACTTGACGGTGGTCCGGGAAGCGATCGTGTTTATGGATTTGCCGGCGACGATCGTCTGTGGGGTGATTTCTTTAACGGTAGCGCAAATTACGACCACGACGAATTGTATGCGGGGGAAGGCTTCGATGACCTTATCGGTGGCAAGGGAGGGAATGTTCTTAGCGCTTGGTCATTCAATCCTGAGTTTGATTATCAATTGCCCGCGAATTATACGGCAACCGATTTACGTAATACGCTGATGCGCGCCAATGAATGGACTCTAAAAACAGCAAGCGGTTTTGGGGTCTTCAATAGTGCGGCTGGTCCCACAAGCAATCCTGCGTCAGCGAGTCGCGAGGACACGGGTCTTAATCGCATGCTGGGCAGCGCTGGTCCACTTCCAGATGATTTGTATGGCGGAACAGGCCTCGACTTCTTGTATGGCAACGGCGGCGGAGGAGCCTCGGGAGACACACTTTACACCGCCACTGGTGAGGTCTTTGGCGCCGGAGAGAATCCGTACGAGAACGACGATGCTTGGAAAGAATATGCCAAGCAAACTGATGCGGTCTGGTATCTGGGATCCAACGTTGGCACGACCGACCAAGCAGATGTCGTAGAGATTGGCTACAACTCGGATACGGCAAATCCGTTGTACGGTCGGCATTTTGCCAACATCAACAACAATGTTTGGTTCTGGACAAATTTCAGTCCCGTCTACGGCAAGATTGATAATCCCGGAACTAACGACGACCAAACTTATGGAACGGGACCTGATGGCACACCTCTAATCAACGAAAGTGAACAGTTCTTTGATGTCGAGGGAATGCGTTACCAGTTTGATGCATCAACGGGGACTCTGTCACGCAAGTCTCCGGAATCCGTTCGCGGAGATGGGGGAGCCAATAGAACCACTGACATCGTCGGTACTATCATCCCTCCCGAGGGAGATTTCCTGGCGATCCTGGTGGATACCTTGGGTGGTGATGATTCGGTTTCAGTTAGTTCAAACGTGCAAAAGTCTGTATGGGTTGATGCCGGTGCGGGTAACGACACGATCGTTGTACAACCGTCATTGGTCATCGCGCCAGACCAAACCGACCCGATTTCTAATCGAAACTCAGCAACTCCTTACGACCTTGGGATTATCACTGAGACATATCGTGCGACTGGACTCTCAATCGATTCCAGTTCGACGGCGATCCCCGACATCGATGTGTATCGTTTCGAATTGTCGAGTCGGCCACTTGAGGGCGACTCACTCGCAATATCTTCGCAGACACAGCAGGATCTAATTCCTGACTTGCGATTCTCACTTTTCACGGATGCAGCGCTGACGAGTCCCGTAGTGGGTGCGAGCTCAGTTTCCACCTTTGATTTGGGAACTCTTCCTTGGCAAGACAACGAGGTCAATGTTTACTATCTGCGCGCCATTAGCGCAAATAACATTAAGACCGAATATGCGTTGGATTGGGTATTTGCATCAACTCCGGACTCGCTGGAACTGGAATCTGCAAACTCATCAGCATCCAGCCCTTATTTGATTGCAGCACCATCTATTTTGAGCCAGCTCACTGGTTTGACATTGCCGACAGTCGCACGTGGTGCCGAGGGTGATTGGTTTAAGTTAGATATTGGTTCTGCGTCGGATGTAGTCACGATCCGGTCTTATTCGCCACAACAAATAGTAACGATTGACTTGCTGGACGAATCGGGTGCAACGGTCTTGGCCAGCAGCAATACCGTAGCGGGTGGGAATCAAGTTGTGTCACTGGATTTGCTTGGCATTGCCAACTTCGAGGCAGGGCCTTACCTCTTGCGCGTTTCTGCAGACGGCGTCGCCCGCTACGACATCGAGCTTTCGATGAGCCGATTCCTAGGTGGAGACGGGGTCACCGCGTCGCCCTATCGAATGGGCAACTTGAATCTGTTTCAACCTTACCGCGATTCGGCTTTGCAGGGGACAAATAAGAGCGATCCAAATGGTGATACTTGGTTCGAATTCACCATCACGAGAGAAGCGCCACTCGGCATGGGAATTGGACTTCGCTCGATGGCCAAACCATCCGCTACTTCACCAACAAGTACGACGACAGAAAATCGCTTCCAAATCGATTTGTTTGATGTTACGGGAAACCTACGGCAGTCACTGGTAACCAATAACGATGACCCATCAGCCGTATTCGATCTGGCAGGCTTGGAAGCGGGTAATTATCGCGTTCGCGTCTCCGGACTCTGGCTATTGGACGAAGCTACGGGTGCATACAAATTACAATGGAGCGAGCAAGCCAAAACCGATGGAAACGCTGACTTTGAGCTGTTCTCTTCCACTGGACGCGTTACTCGATTTGATGAACCCCTGGGGCAAGTAAAAATCGATGATTACGCGATGCCTGTTACTATTCGACGCGATGTATTGCTAGGTGGCATTGGCAATGACCGTATTCTCGGTGGATCAGGCGAAGACTGGATTTTTGGTGGCGTGAGTCGTGCATTACTGACTGGCGAAGAGGACAATGACATTCTTTCTGGCGGCTACGATCGCCAAGCAGAAGATCTCATTGTTGGTGGCCGAGGAGACAATATTTTCTTGGTGGCACCTGATTTCTTGCCAGAAATAAATGGTGCAGGATTTGATGCGGGTAACAGTGATCTATTGATTGGAAATGTTGGCTTCGACCAAGTCTATTATTTAGGCGAGCCTACCGCATTCTATAAAGACTTCGTCGTTGCAGGTTACGATCGATTCCTGGGTCGGTCCAAACTGACTTCGCTGGTTTACAACCCATCCGAGAATGCGTTTGCAGCAGAGGATGGAAACTATGTTCAGCGATATGCATTCTTCCGTGCAATCGATGTGGAACGAACGGTTATCGACACCCAGAAAGGCCGGGACATCGTTCACCTCGATCCGGGTTATATACTCAACGGCGAATCCTGGGGTATTTCCGCAGGCGACTTAGCTGCTGGTGCGAATGCCTTTAAGAAGGTACTCATCAATGGTGGTACAGAGACGAATTACATTGTTGGTGGATCCGGCGCCGAAACAATTATCTCGGGAGGCGACACTAGTTTTGTCACGGACATCGGAGCGTTCGTTGCTGGTGGTGAAGGGGATGATCTGATACTTGGGAGCGGAAAAAATGATTGGCTGTTCGGCAATCGATTTGATCGTAATGCTACATATGAATCGGAAGAGAATGGTTCGCCAGTCACGCGATCTCTCGTTGGCGATTTAAGCAATACGGGCGTTTTATTAGGATCTCCTGACGATCCTGCATTCCCAGGCAATGTTGGAATACCAAGTAATCTCATTTCCTTTGACGCGACAGCGGACGTATTTGTAATAGGCAGCAATAACGCTTTTGATGGATTTGCGGTCGCTTCAAGTTTTGCCGGAGAGACCCTACCTGGGAGTAACGGCGATACCAAGCAGTTGACTGATGCGTTTGCACTTGAGGGGCTGAGTGCTCAAAACGGTCTTAGTAGCATCGTTCCCGTTGGTGACTTCAATGGCGATGGTTTAGAAGACTATGTGGTGAGCGGTGCAGCCGGCTCGTCATACATTCTTTTCGGCCCTGTAGACCCTTCCACACTGACACGCACGACTTCCAGCGGTACCACGGGCGATCGGGTGGTCCACATTCGTGGCAGTGAATGGAGCTTTGATCGGCAATACAGTGATGACGCAAGCTTTAATGCTGCGGAAGCGTATTTCCGTGCCTCGGGTCGCGCTGATGTTGTCATGCTTTCCAACCTTGGGCGTTTCGTTGCGGCAGGTAATTTCCTCGGCAGCGCTGAGGCCGATCTGGTTTTTGCCGAAGATTCAAACGCCACAACGTTTACCATCACGATCGTCGCTGGGCGAACCTCCATCGCTCGGAAATTGAGCGCGGGTACACGCACATTGACTATTGAAAAGGCAAACTTTGCAAGTTCGCTTGATGCTCTCAGTTTTGAAGCATTGGATTGGACGCACGGCAGTATCGACGATCATCGAGATGATCTGATTGTGATCGCTCAGGCCCCTGCGACGGCCGGTGCTCCAAACGCTGCACGAACGGCCGGATATGTTTTCAGCGGAACGACTATCGCCACGGGAACAACAACTCTCACCCAAGCGAATGCAATCCTTAAGCTGAATACCGATACGACAGATCGGCAATTGCTGGTACCAAGTGGTGGAGAACTGCTTGCTCTGCCTACTACCAGCCGCTTGATCACGTCGTCCGTCGGCGATGTCAATTTGGATGGCTATGAGGATTTGTTGATTTCCGATAGGGACTACACGGTTTATGGGACAACAACGGGCGGTCAACCGGATCCGCTGAAGAGCTTTGGGCGAGTGTATCTATTGCTCGGGCGTCCGATTAATGCCCCGGTTGTCACAGCGCAGCCTATCCTTGCTGGCGACACCGGAAACTACGCAGGTTTGGCCGACTACGTCTGGCAAGGACGAGGGCTCGGCGACGGGGTCTTCTCCGTTGGCGATATGAATCAAGATGGCTACAGCGATTTCGCCTTCTCGCGACAAATTGAGAAGAAATCAAGCGATACTGCCGAGGGCTTTTCGAACAACACGGAAGGCGCAGTGTTTGTCCTTGCTGGGGCCCCTACCTACTCGCGAAATCAGAATTTACTTGTTGGCAATGCGGATCTGAACACAGATGGCATCTACAACCCACGCAGTGCAGATATTGAATCGAGAAATCGTAAACTGCTGCAGTTGACTTCGGATCCTGTCTTAGGTTCGACCAGCATCTTAGGTGGATGGCAGTTGACCACCGGAGATTTTGATGGTGATCGCCGTGGCGACTTGGTGATTTCCAATCCAGCCAACATGCAGGCAAGGTTCTACTACGATGTACTTTCGCAGCCTGCGGGAACCTCATTACTGTATGAATCGCACGATGGACAGATCTATGACCCAACTGTCAGCGCGGGCTTTGGGCGATTGTCCGACAGCCCTTGGATCGATCTGAATTCTGATGGTATCTCGGATTTCATAGTGGGAGAACCAACTGCGTTGGTATCCACTGCTACTACGACTCCCCGCGCTAACGCAGGTCGCGTTTACGTCATTTATGGTGCAGGTCGTACGCTACCCCTTGACCAGCAGGGCCCAGAACAAGTCTTGGCGAATCGCGAGGTACCTCAGGGTGGCTTGTTCCTTGTCGAGCAGCCAAGTGGACAGCCTTGGACGTACTATGGCGATGCCTCGACGACTTTAGAGGGTGGCGACGATGCAGAACTAGAAAAGTGGTTCTCGTTCTCCTTCCTCGGCGATGGTCAAATAGGTGACGTGCTGAAGTTGCGAACCATTAATGGAGATAACAAGCCGATCTCAAGGCCAGAAAATCCTCATTTGTATTCTACGAATCCAAATACCGCTGCTAGTGACTTAAATGAGGAAGAGGCACTGCTTGACCCGCTGCGATATGCGCTTGACTTGGTCGCTGGCGAGCACCGCGAAGGTTCAGGCATTGTAGGTCCGCAAACGGGGAATTATCGACTCGGCGGCGCCGACGTCGAGAGTTTACTGTTGCTCGAACTCGACCTATCGAAGTTGCTGGCATCGGTTGAAAATCCGAATGCTGAAATTCAAAGCGTGGGCCTCGCATTCGATTACACGCACGAAGAACTGGAAAACGTTGGGCTCATTCAGGTCGATGTATTGGATCACGAAGGCAATTCACTTGTTGAAGTTTTCGATGCGAATGGTTCTGCAAATCGGTTCCGTCCCGCACCCAACAGCCTGAACAGAGTTGTTGGACCACTCAATGGAGATTTTCCATCAACGGGCTCCGTGCAATTCAATTTGCGCCAAGAAGTCGTAGACGCTTTAGCGGCGGGTAAGACCCGATTGACTTTGCGGCTTTCCTCAACAGTCCCGAACTCACTCCTCGTTTCGTCCGATTCCATTCAGATTGATCTACAAACCAATCGTCGTAGCGGCGTGGTTGCCGATCTCTTTGATAGCAATAATCGCCGAGTTGCGGGTGGTGTTGATGCAACATCGATCATCGATTTGCGATCTCTGCCAGCGGGCCAATACCATTTGAAGGTATACGATCCTTTTGCCAATACAGAACATTCGCTGTACGACAGCACTTACGACCCGGGTACGCAGAGAGGCATTTTGCCGTTTGCCATTGAGATCGAAGCTCCCAAGGTGGGCGAAGCGGATTCACTCAGCGATCGCGACGAATTGCGAGGTGGCTTAGGGGACGATTTTATTGCTGGAAATGGCTACTACGATCGTATCTTCGGTGAACGGGGGCGAGACACTTTTGCAGCTGAGGCGCTTGAGATTCGAGATATCAACTACGGGTCGCCTGCTGAAGTTAATCAAGGTATTGCCGGTGGCCAACAGGGATATTTTGTTGCCAGACCAGACGACTTTGTTGTCTCGATCAGCGATGCGACATTGGAGTTGGCGGTCGCGAGAGAGCTAGGTTTAACAGTTCCCGATGCGACCGGTGGAATGCGATTGGTGCGTCCGCTTCGCGCAACGGATTTGACTTCGCTGGTTACTCTCTTCGCTGACCAAACGTCACTGGGACGATTCGATGGGGATATGGACCCCTACATTCTTTCCAGCCTTGCCGGGCTTGAGTATGCAACAAACCTTGAATACCTCTCCCTGGCCAATCAAAATGTTTCGTCGCTTGCCAACATTGAGCCTGGTATTCGGCTCGGGCGCGAAGAACAAGGCGAACTAGGGTTGCGAAGTTTGCGATTCATCGATCTCGATAGCAATCCGCTGCAAGTTTCGATGAATGAAGCCTACCCGGCGACTGAGGTTGGACCATTACATGTCTTGGGACGTCTTCGCAATCTAGAATTTGTTAGCATCGACGCACTCAGCGGCGCGACCGGAACGAATCTCAATGGGCGTCCACTTGCCAATACCTACTATGATTTAGCATTTGCTGAGGACCTGGAGCAACTGCGCTGGCTTAGCGCTCGCGACAACCAAATTACCACTTACCAAGATGTGTATTTGGAGTCGAGTTATACAGGAGCCTCGCTCCCATTCGGTTGGTATCCTCTCGATGAGTTGGCCGGCACCTATGCGGAAAACAATACAGCAACGAATGCGTCTCCGGCTGGCGTAATCTTTGGGGGAGTCAGTTCAAGTCTTGATTTCGCACCCGCTCCCGGAGTGGAATCTCATAACGAAGCGTCGTTCGCTTTTAATGGAGTTGACTCACATGTTGCCATTCCGCTGCGCACGGGCAACAACCTTTGGAAGAACAGTAGCGATAGTTTTGCGGTCTCATTTTGGTTTAAGTCCAATTCGTCGAACGGCGGGCTCTTTTCGCTGACAACAGCAGCCGAAAGTCCTACAACTGGAAACCAAGCTCTTAATGTCTTCCTGCAAGATGGCAACGTGGTAGCACGCAGTGGTGCTTCGTCAACAGATTTGTCGTCTGCTAGCTCGTCAGCCCTTTCCGGAACAGACTTCGCGGAGGGCTGGCACCATGTACTCTATTCCTTCACCAATGCCGCGACGGACCAACATCGTCTATATGTCGACGGCGTATCTATCGGTGAAAAAGCACTAGCTGCACTTCCTACGGAATTAGGTTTTGCACAACTAGGTTATTCACGCGAAGCAAGTAGCGACTGGTTGGACGGCCAAATCGATGAGGTTCGAATCTACCGTCGCGCAGCAGCCAATTTGCCTGATCGTCAGGTTTCCATCTTGGCGTCGCGCACTTGGGAGGAACGTGCCAGTGGCGTTGCGGCACTGGAGGGCAAGAAGTTCCTGCGAGTGGTTGATCTGTCGGGGAATCAAATATCCGATGTGACTCCATTCTCAACGACCGATCGATTGCAGTGGTTGGATTTGCAAAACAATCAAATCACGTCCATCAATCCGCTCGCCGGTCAGTGGATCATCAACAATTATGACGTCGGCTATAACGAATCGGGCGCTGCGTGGACCGGCGACACTTACTCAACCGCATTTGGAAACGACTACCGCATCGTTGCGTCGTCCAGTGGTGAAGCATCCGCAATTTACAGCTTCACCGACTTGGCGACGAAAGATGCATTCGGACAGTCGATCGAATACGAAGTCACCGTAACTTGGCCCGCGCATGCCAGTCGAACAGCGCTAGCCCAATGGGAGACCACCGGGCAGTTTGCACCATTCGCGGTTGCGGGCTTCAATAATGACGTTGCAAGTTCGCTTGACACACTGACTATTCCGCCTGCGATCAGCAACTCGTTTGCTCAGCAGGGTCTTGCGCTGTCCAATCTTGCTACGGTCAGCGTTACGACACCGACAGTCAAATGGCAAATCGTCGACGGCGATTCCGTGATCAATGTCACCCTTGCTGGCGGCTTTGCCACTGCAACACAAGTTGCCGGCAACCGTAAGTTCACTCGCAATCAGCAAACTAGCCCGGCCGGAGAAATCTACGCAGGCGTTTACTGGGATTACATCGCCAAAGCCATCCCAGATGCAAACGGAACGATCATTGTCAAGCTAACCGATCAGGATGGCAACCTCATCCAAGGCAACCTTGCCGCTGATGCGGTGCGACTTGTTCGCAACATTTTGCCAAATCTTCAAGTTGCAATTCTAGAAGGCAACCCGCTAGACGAAGCTGCGTTTGCTTATTCGACTGCCATTCTGAATAGCGAGTACAGCGACAACAACACAACAGCGATGATTGAAGGGCTGACGTGGACTGAAAATCTCGCCGCGCCAATCATCGGTCCTATCCCGTTACAAACATTCAACGATAGTGAATTCTTAGCAACCAAAGTCAATGCGACATCAGCGGGCTTTGAACCGTTGAAGCCCTATGTCGAACCAAACCCAGGATCGAATGGTTCGGGACGATTTGTCTACATCTATCCGTATTCGAGCTCGATCAACATCTATGGTGATGATTCCAATTCAAACACTTTTTATGGGCAGCCCTTCCACTACGCGAATGTCGGTGGAGTTGCCACAATTTATGTCGAAGGCGATTTGCATATAGGGGCAGATTCAATTCGAGTTTACGGCAATGTTCCCCTATCATTGGTCGTCGGAGGAAATCTCTATGTTGATCCAGGCGCTTCGTTTGATGCATCAGCATCCGGTCTATCAGGATATGCTGGCGGTGCTACCGGTGGTTCCTACGGTACGCCAGGAGTTGGCGGGAGTGGACAGAATACTTCGTCTGGAGGAGCTGGAGGTTATGGCGGAAACGGAGGGTATGTGGCCGCAGGTAGTCCGTCGGACGACTTTACCTGCGGTATTGTGGGATACTTCAGAGGAGCAAGTGGCGGCAGTGGGCAAGCTGGTCAGGCTGGAGTCAGTGGACTAGCAAGTCCTTCAGGTAGCCAAACCGGCGCTCCCACAAGCGGCTCAGCTGGTACAGGAGCGTTCGGCAACAATTCTGGTGGAGGCGTCGGTGGTGCCCCCGGAAGCAGTGGCGGAACAGGCGGTGCCGGCGGTGCCGGCGGGGTATTCGGAACTGGCGGACTTGGCGGAAAATACGGGACGTGCGGCACGATATCCGTAGGCCAGACGGTTTACGGCGAAAACGGTTCTTCAGGAGGCAATGGTGGAAATGCACCTAATGGAACCGCCACCAATGCGGCTAAAAACGGGATTGCGGGTGGAGCAGCACCGGCTGGAACCTCGACGGGTGCGCCTAGTGGCGGAACGAATTCAAATGTCGGCCTTGGGCTATCTGCGGGCGGAGGTGGAGGTGGGGGAGGTGGTGGCCGAGGTGGTGCAGAGGGCGGACAAGGCGGTGGAGGCGGTGGTCCTGGCGGAGGCGGCCAAGGTGGTCGTGGTCAACAACGAACATCTAGTACTTATTTCTACTACACAGGCTATCGTGGAAAATTCAGCAATAGTGCAGATTTTCGTTGGGGAGGCTACGGCGGTTTTGGTGGGAATGGGGGCAGCGGCGGATATGGCGGATATGGCGGCGGTGGTGGTGGTGCGATTCAGATATCTGCGCTCGGTTACTCAAATTTGTCAGGAACCTATCTTGCTCTAGGTGGGGCAGCGGAAACCGGTGACTCTGGAAACCCCGGATCACCCGGTGGTGGTGGCTCAGGCGGTACAACTGGAAGTCCGACGGGACCCAATGTTGCGCCCTCTCCTGGCATCCCCGGTGACGGTGGAGCGATGGGAACTGGGGGAAACGGTGGTACCGGTGGAACTGGTGGAACGGGTGGAGCAGGCGCACAAGGCGCAGGTGGCGCTGGTGGAACGATCAAATTTCAGAGTAGCGTTATTAACGCAGCCAGCATTACTGTAAATACGGACGGTGGCGTTGGGGGACGGGCTGGCGGAGACGGTCGCTACGTGTTCGCCTACAACGTTTCGCTAGGTTCCGGTACAAAACAGAACACCCAATTCCAAAGCTATAGCAGTACTCAGGTTACTGGTACTGAGATTTACAGCAGCAACCCGTTTTTATCGGGAACTGGTACGCCAAATATTCCCGGTCTGGTTGGCGGAGCTGAATCGTTTGGCCTTCTTCCGCTGGAAGCTATCGATGTTTTCACGGATCAGCTTTTAGTTGGTGCGGCAAACGAAAATGCTGCGTTGGTAGCTGTTCGACTTGATGACGGCTGGGGTTATAGCTACCCCGGCTACGACATGGTTTTGATCGCCAATCTGTCTGATGTGGCGTGGGGAAGTCCGCGTCTTGGAATTGGCACAAATCAAATACGCGACCTTGTCGTCGGCGGCTGGCAATACGACACTAGGTTCGGTGGTAGCGGCGTGGATCTGGTACTACAGGAACTGCAACCAGGTCAAGTCTATGTAACGCTTGTTCCAGAACCAACCGTCGCAACGTCTGCAATCTCGCTCACTGTAGGGGCCGATATTGTTAACGGCATAAGCAAAACAACAGAGGTGAACTTATTACGAAACGATGTTGCTTATATCACTAACTCGTTGATAGTTCCCGTGATGGCTTCCGATGCAGACGGAGATCCAATCCATTTCAATACACTAACCATCGAGCCCGGCACGCACGTTCAAATTGTCGGCACGGATCTTATTATCACTCCTGAACCTGGATATAGAGGGGTCTTCGATGTCGAGATTCGAGCGAACGATCAACAAATCGAAGGAAGTACGGACTCAGGGCGATCATCGACGATTCACTTCGCGGTAACCGTACATGATGGTGCAGTGACCGGCTCTCGCTACAGTGATATCGATAACAGTAACGACTTTGATCCCCAACTTGACTCATTGATCGAAGGCGCGGCAGTCCATATTGATCTCAATAACAATAGCGTCATCGACGCTGGCGAAGTTTTTGTGACTCAGCAAAATGGTCAGCTACAAATCACCGGTTTGCCGATTTCCGGAGGATCAAGCAATTACTTAATACAGCCGGTCGGTGCAACGGCTGGCAACAATCCGGATGCCATTAACGTCTCGCTAACCATTGGCGAAATAGAATCGATTGGTAACGTTGGTTCCACCGACTTTGTTTCCGCAGGGCCAACACTCGCCGGAAATGAAGGCACACCGGTGACATTCAATGGTTCGGTTATGCGCCCGAGCGATGCCGAAACCTTAGAGTACAGATGGACCATAACGGATCTTCAAGGAAACATTGCCCCATCAGGTCAAAGTAGCTGGGTAGTTGTCCCTGCGGGAACGAATCTAGTCTTACCTTCGTTCCAGTTCTTGCCCCTCGATGAAGGAACGTTTGTAAGTCGACTAGAGATTCGTGGAACGCGCCTTGATACCAGTGAATTTTCCTACTACTCACTCTCGTCTGCGACAATTGAGTCTTCAGGCCCCAATATCGATTTAGGCGATGACTTCGTAATTGCTGAAGGTGTGATCAAGTCTTGGTCCGGGCTGCTTGACAATTTGTCAGGGGATTCCTGGCACGTGGAAATCGATGGTGACGGTGACGGTGTCTACGAAGTCACGTTCAATACCTCTGAAGAGCTGCGAGATCTGCAATTTGCATGGCAGTTCCCAAGCCTTAACAACGGCGATTTGGAAAATCCCGAACGAGTCCCCTATCAGCTCCATGTTCGAGTAACTGATGAAGACGACGGGACCGTTTCCGAAGACACTGTGCTTGTAACGGTTCTCGATGGCGCACCCGTATTGGTTTCATCGGAAATCAGTCTGAATGAAGGGCAACCAATTGGCGATCTCATTCGATTCCGCGATGGTGCCGATCAGTGGACCGCAACGGCTCAATTTTCCGATGGTAGTAGTGAAGTCGCGACCATCGTTCCCGACCCAACGGACGTCTTTGGCACAACATGGATTGTGCGTTTAGAAAGTGCCTTTCCTAACGATGGCACTTTCGTATTCGATTTGGTGATAGAAGATCTCACTGACGGTACAAGTCATTCGTACCCCATGCAGGCGAATGCACAAAACGTGGCACCTGTATTCCTAGAACCGCTTGTTGGACCAACGCTAGTCAATGAATACGATTGGGCAACGTTTACAGCAAACGCAGTCGACGCTCCCGGAGATACGGTCTCATATGAATGGGATTTTGATTACCAACCGGGTGACTTTACCATCGATGCCACGGGACCGAGCGTCCAGCATCGATTCCCGGATCAAGGTAGTTACTTGGTAGCTGTTCGCGCTACCGACGGTATCGCGGTATCGGAAATATTGACTCAATTGGTCGATGTGGAAAACTCTGCTCCGTGGATTGACCCGTCTCTGGTACAGACCAGTTGGTTGGAAGGATCGACCATCACTATCGATGGAAGCCTATTCGTTGCCGATGCGGCAGGGGATACCGTGACATATCTATGGGAACTCTTTGATTTGAGCGATAACCTCATTCACAGTTCCACCGATGCCGTTTTCACCTATCCCACGGAAGATCAAACGACCTATACCCTGCGACTTACTGCGTCTGATGAAGATGGTGGTTCGGCGATGGAAAACTGGACATTGTCTGTTATCAATGTCTCGCCTCAATTTGAGTTGGTTTACTCGGGAACGCCGAGCGAAGGCCAACTTATCACGATTGATGCAACTAACTTCACAGATCCTGGGACCACCGACTCGCATACCTACACTTGGTCTGCCGTGGGTCCTAAGGGTGTGAACCTTGAGTTGATCGGATCGCTGGGAACCCAGTTTACGCCACCCGACGAAGGAACCTATTGGATCACTCTTGCCATTGGTGACGGTAGTGAAACCACTACTCAGACATTGAAGATCGATGTTGACAACGTCAATCCAGGACTTGCCAATGTTTCCGGTGGCTCCCTAACTCCAACTAGCGAGGCTCTTTCATTACAGGGAACCATCAGCGATCCAGGTGCAAGTGATGACCTAACTGGAATCGTCGATTTCGGTGATGGCGTTCGCTTGCCACTGGAATTGACGTCAGGTCAGTTCACATTGAACTATCAGTATCGTCAAAGTGGTCAGTATCAAGTCAACGTCGCGATTCGCGATCTGGATGGTGGCGTAACCAATCAGAGCTTTACGCATTACGTCGATGTCGACGCTCCACTATTGTCGATCGATAGTATCGTCACCGACGATAGCAATCCGGCACTTACCGGTACGCTGGACGATACTGATGCAACCGTTATGGTGACTTTAGCAGGGCAAACCTACCCGGCCATCAATAATGCGGATGGCACGTGGTCTCTGCCCGACAACACTCTTGCCATACTTCCCTCTGGCCGACAGCTAGTTCGAGTCCTCGCGACCGACTTGGCAGGCAATGAGTCTCTCGTAACGGGGACGGTGACGGTCGTTCTTCATGATCCGACCGATATTCGACTCGCTCAACTTGCCATTCGAGAAAATACCAGCACGCAAGCGGCCGACTTACTCTTTGGCAACTTGTCCGCAGTGGATAGCGACGAGTTTGATAATCACACCTATCAGTTGATTTCTGGGAGTGGCGACAGTGACAATAATCGCTTTGTAATCTCCGGTGATCAGATCTATCTGCGTCAAGGTGAAATCCTTGACTATGAAGTTCGTCCAACTTACTCGGTCCGTGTTCGCGTTATCGACTCCGTTGGTAATACCTACGACCGCTCTCTGACGCTGAATGTTGATAACGTCATTGAAATTGTAGGTTCTCCTATCGTTGGCAATGGAACGGCCCAGCGATCCGAAGTAAGATCCCTAACGGTCGAATTGGATGGTCAGGTCACCTTTGACGACGGTGCCTTTGTCGTGACTCGCCGAGGAACGGGAGGAGGCCCAGTGGTCGTTAACGTAGTGACCTCTCTCAGTGGCAGTGGCAACACAATTGCCACCCTAACCTTCTCTGGTTCACGAACCAGAAACGGTGCCTTGCTGGATGGTAACTACGACCTACGCATTATCGGGTCAAAGATACATGGTGATTTCGATGGGAATCGTGATGGTGAACTTGGAGATGACTACATCTTTGGTGATCAGCAAATCGATAAATTCTATGCCTACTTCGGTGACGTTACCGGAGACCGGGCTGTCACCCTGAACGAATTCAATTTGTTCCGGTCCGCGTTCGGCAAGAGCCAAGGGAATCCGGGCTATCGAAGCGACATGGACTTTGACGGAAACGGAAGTATTAGTATCAGCGATTTCAACCAATTCCGAAATCGATTCGGTAAGAACCTAGGATTCCAATAATCCTCGCCGTTGACAGATGGTGAGGAGTTGCGAGACTCTCGCAACTCCTCATTGCCGTAGTTGGAGTTCAAAGCACCACCTAAATCGCAAGCGAAGGACTCTTAGAGTTCATTTCTCTGGCGGACGCAAATTAGCGTAGGGATTAGTTATCGCTTGCTGCTGGTTCGTCGCTTGCTTGGTTTTTGCTTGCTAGCTCTTGAGCCATCAACTGAGCGGCCTTCAGATCTAGTTTCCCACTCCCCAGCAAAGGGATCGTGGCGACTGGATAGAAGGCGTCGACTGCGGGCAAATAGAGATTGGGAAGCCCTGCCGCCGTTAGCCCCGCCCTGAGCTCGGCTGGCGACATTGCCAATTCGCGATGCAAAACAACGAGCCGCTCCCCTTTCTTGGCATCGGACACACTGGTTACGACTAGCACGGGCGTATCGTCCTGATCGACATCACCGTCTTTGTCCGTATCCGCTTCGTTCACTAATCGCACCAATTCTTCTTCGATGCGAATATGGGGAACCATCTCGCCGCCGATCTTTGAGAAACGGCTCTGACGACCCGTGATAAAGATAAAGCCATCGGCATCGATGCGCGCCATATCTCCAGTGATATACCAGCCATCCTTTACCAATTCGTCGGTCAAATCTTGTCGCCCCATATAGCCTCGCATCACATTGGGGCCCGAGATTAATAACATCCCCTCGGTTTCTCCATCACGTTCTGCAAACGTCTCGGGATCGACGATTTTCGCTGCTACGCCAGGTACCGGACGACCGACGCTACCTTCTCGCCGATCGGGTTGAAAATTGGCCGTTGAACGAGAGGCAGGAATATTGACCGATACTAAAGGACTCAGTTCCGTAGTGCCGTAACCCTCCGAGATGCGCACCCCGAATCGTTCTTCAAAGGCATCGAACAGATCGGGCGGCGTCTTTTCGGCACCAGTGACCACAACATTGACTTTTGAAAATTGTTCTTTGGTGACGCGTCGCAAATAGCCTCGCAAGAAAGTAGGCGTTGCCAACAATACGGTCGCACCGTGTCGCTGAGCAAGTTTGCCTACAGTCTTGGCATCCAGGGGATTAAAGTGAAAGGCGCCGGCTGGCGGCAGGGTCATTGCACCCCACAAGGTGATCGAATAACCAAAGGAATGAAAGAAGGGAAGAATTCCTAGAACCACGTCGTCTGCATTCAAGCGAATTGCCAAATCCACAGCATCGACGTTGTGTCCCACATTGCCATAGGTCAGCATCACTCCCTTGGGCGTTCCCGTACTGCCGGATGTAAAGATGACGGTTAGCAGGTCGTCATGTTTGATGTTTTGCAGACCCATTATTCGTTCAATGACGAACGCCGGTAGCACATAGGTTCCCAGCGCGGCCCAAATCTTATCGCTAGTACGGACTTTGGGCTGAATGCTTTCTAGTTCAATCACTTTGGCATTCAAATTGAAGTTCATTTTGTCCATGAACTTTTTGCTAGTTAGCACTTTGCGAATGCCAGCAACGGCAATGCACTGATTGAGCACTTCAGAGCTTGATGTGTAGTTGAGATTTACCGCCACGCGATGGTCTAGACTGAGCGCTACGTTGGTCACGACGGCACCAACACTCGGTGGCAGAAACACCCCGACAAACTTATCCTCTTCCTCTAAGAGATCTCGATGGAGAATACGGCGCAAGACCAGCGCTCTCAGCAACATCTCGTAACCACTTGCTTCTGCGCCGGTAGAATCGGCCGCCTTCATTACTCGGCCCCGTTTCTTCCAACTACGCAGGATACGTCGCGGCAGGACAGGCGATCGCGATTGCTGGTCTTCCATAGCTTGGGCTCCCAATGCGGCGACGTGTCCGCGAATGATCGATAAGGGGGTATCTGGAGGTAGTGGCGGGCCGATGTGCAAAGTGACTAGGCGGCGTGGTAACGAGGGCCGTTTCCAAAACAAACGTCCCTCGGAATAGCTAAAAATACTTCCCCACATTCCGTCCAGCCACACCGGTACAACTGGACCACCTTTGTCTTTCAATAATTTGTTGAGCCCAGGTCGAAACCCCTGCAGCTGCCCATTGCGAGTCAAACCACCCTCGGGAAACAACCCGACACATTGACCTTGCTTGACTGCATCGCGCCCCCCTTGCAACGCGCGGCCGATCGATTTTGGCGAGCGAGTCATCAGGATCGTATCAAAGGCATCAGCAAGCCGACGAAAAAAGCCCTTTTCGAAGTTGCCTCCATCCACAATAAACCGAATGTTGCGCGGCAATATCCAAAGAATGAGAATACCATCGATCCACGAGACGTGGTTGGAGACCAAAAACAGTCCCCCGTCGCGCGGAAAATTTTCCAAGCCCACAACCCGCTTGCGATAAAGCAGCGTTAAGAGGAGCTTAAAGACCGTTCGAATGGTCAATCGCGGTAAGGCAAAGAATCCGACGACTACAAGGAGAGCCAGCAACGCCAAAGTCGCCAAGATTTCAATCGTGATCCACCACATACTGCTCGATCCTTGCAAAACACGTTACTGACAGGGAGTGGATGACTACGGTAGTGGGGCAGGCTACCGGCAAACAAGTACCAGTGTCACCAGTTAACCAATTTCTTCGGCCGCGTCCCAATGATGATTCCTCAAGTTAAAACCCACATCACGATCGAAGCCTGTGTGAGCTCCGTTGACGATGCGGTCGCGGCCGTGCAGGCGGGCGCGGCGCGTATCGAGCTGTGCGGTGCCTTGGAACTGGGCGGCCTGACTCCGTCTTATGCACTCATTAAACGATGTGTTACCGCTGTATCAGTGCCTGTAGTGGTCATGTTGCGTCCGCGTGCCGGCGGTTTTTGTTACAGCGCAGACGAACAGCGTACGATGCACGACGATGCGCGGCTGGCGATTCAAGCGGGGGCCGCCGGAGTGGTGTTTGGAATGCTCGATTCCGGCGGTCGCGTCGATCCACTCGCTTGCGAACCCATCCTGCGAATCGCCCAAGACGTGCAGAGTGTTTTTCATCGAGCCATCGACTTTGCACCGGAACCCAACCCTGCAATTGCCTTGCTCGTGGAACTGGGTGTAACCCGCGTCCTGACCAGCGGCGGACAGGGGAATGCCATCGCGGGAGCAGAGCAAATCGCGCATTGGCAACGCCTTCACGGCGACCAAATAGAAATCCTGCCGGGCGGGGGCGTCCGAGCCGAAAATGTGGTAGAACTATTGAGGCTGACGCGGTGCCACCAGATTCACGTGAGTGCTTCGCAAATTCTGCGCGATAAGTCATTGGACACTTACGCCAAATTACACGCGGTACCGATACAGCTAAATGATCTCGTTGCGGCCAATGGAACTGGGTTTCGCCAGCTTTGCCCAGAATTAATGCGGCAAATTGCGGAGCGCATTGGCAGTATTCAGGAATTTTAGCGGGGAGGATTTCCTGTGAAGGTCTTGATTACTAAGGTTGACGAGCAGCTTTTGGGGCAACATTTGTCTACTTCGATTGCGGACAAAGCCAGTCCCAGTGGGGGATATTTTGCAATTTGGCGAAGTTTCCCCAAAATTCCCGTTCCCCGCACAGGCCCTGCCCAGTAGAATTCGGCCGTGAGGTTGCGAAACTTAGCCCACACTTTTGACCTCACAGGGCGAACGATAGATTTTTTGAAGAAGTAAGTAGTAATGGCTGAAGGTACGATCAAGCGTTTGACGGACAAGGGTTTCGGTTTTATTAACACCGGAAATGGTCCAGACCTGTTTTTTCACATGTCGAACTTGGAAGGGGTCCGTTACGAAGAACTTCGTGAAGGACAACAAGTTTCGTACAACCCGGGTCATGGTCCTAAGGGCCCACGAGCCGAGAACGTTCGCCCCGTCTAATTACCTCGTGTAATTTCTGGGCGTCCGTCTGAACGCAAGTTATTGAGAAGAGACTAAAATCCGGCGGTTAGCTCCGCCGGATTTCTTTTTAGCATCGGGACAAAGCAGGCGAGTGGAAACAGCGTTTTTCCTAGGGCCATGTTTGCGCCCTCAGAAATCGTATCGATTAATTTTAATCTAGTTTTTTCCACTCCCCGTATTTGGTTCCAACCAACTTTTTTATGTCTGATATTGAAATTGAACTTGAGTCCGAAGCAACTGGCTTCGCTGCTTTCGATCTCGCTGCACCTATCCTGCAAGCTCTAAAGACCGCCGGATATCTAACTCCAACTCCCATCCAAGCGGCAACTATCCCGCATCTGTTAGCCGGCCGCGATGTCCTTGGCCAAGCGCAGACGGGAACAGGGAAGACTGCCGCTTTCGGGCTGCCACTGCTCTCGAATGTCGATTTGAAAGATCGACGACCACAAGTCATTGTGTTGGCGCCCACCCGAGAACTGGCCCTTCAAGTTGCGGACGAGTTTCGCAAATTCGGCTCCGGTTTGCCTGGACTAAACGTGTTGCCGATTTTCGGTGGGGCAGCTTACGATCCACAAATCGCCTCACTTCGTCGTGGTGCTCAAGTCGTCGTGGGAACTCCGGGACGCGTCATGGACCACCTGCGACGCGGCACTCTGCAACTCGATGCCATTCGGGCACTCGTGTTGGACGAGGCGGATGAAATGCTCAAAATGGGCTTCGTCGAAGATGTCGAGTGGATTCTGCAACACACGCCCGATCAACGGCAGGTGGCATTGTTCTCCGCGACCATGCCCGGCGTGATCCGAGATATCGCTCATCGCCATCTGAAAAATCCTGAGACCATCTCGATTTCCTCGCGGCAAACCGGGGCAGAAACGATCGACCAGAGAATGCTGGTTGTCGGTTTTCATAACAAGTTCGAAGCGCTCTGTCGCATCCTTGAAGCAGAACCGACCGAAGGTGTGATCATTTTTGTGAAAACCAAAATGGCGACCGTCGAGCTTTCCGAAAATCTGGCCGCTCGCGGCTTCCTCGCGTCCGCTCTCAATGGCGATATGCCTCAAACACAGCGCCAGCGGATGGTGGAGCAATTCAAGTCAGGTCGCATTGACGTGCTGGTTGCCACCGACGTTGCAGCGCGCGGATTGGATGTCGATCGCGTTAGTCACGTCGTAAATTACGACTTGCCCCGCGATAGTGAAGCCTATGTGCATCGCATCGGACGGACGGGTCGTGCAGGTCGCGATGGTGCCGCGATTATGCTCGTGACTCCACGCGAACGTGGATTCGCAGCGACAATTCAGCGAGCCACTCGTCAACCGCTGAACGTGATGGAAGTCCCCACAGTTGAACAGATCAACGCACGACGAATTGCCTCCTTCAAGGCACGCGTCACAACCGCTTTGACTTCTCCTGCCATCGACGCCCTGGGCGAAATCGTCGACAGCATTGTTGCGGAGTCGGGCGAACCGGTGGTGCGAGTGGCCGCCGCCTTGGCAAGACTCGCAATGGGCGACCAAAGCTTGTTGCCCACCGAACGCCAGCGATCGCCAGAACGAAAAAATAACGATCGTTCGTCGCAGCCCCGTGAGTTTGAGAACAAACGTGAGTTTGAGAACAAACGTGAGTTTTCTCCTCGGGAGACGCCGTCGCGAGAAGATGTGTCTGCCGAAGGCTCCCGTCGCGAGCGAAAACAACGTCGCCTTGATGGCCCCATTTCCGCTGACGTGCAGCTCGAGGCACTCGTCGCCAGCATTCGTCAAGAAGATGGCGCACAGCCTTCCAATGACGTCAGCGACATTCCTCGCAGCCGCAGAGCAAGCATCGAAGGCCAGAGCAACAATGGTGCTCACTTCATGGAACGATTTCGCGTCGAAGTGGGTCGTCAGCATGGCGTGCTGCCTGCAAATCTCGTCGGCGCAATCACCAGCGAAGCCGGGCTGGAAGGTCGGGACATCGGGCGAATTGAGATCATGGACGATCACAGCATCGTCGACCTGCCCCAAGGTATGCCAGGAGAAATCTTCTCTGCATTAGGCAAAGCATGGGTCGCGGGCCAGCAGCTCAAGATTACCCGTATCGAAGGTGCGAGCCGCCCACAGCGACCAAGTCAGAACGGAGCCCGACCGACCCACAGCGGAAAACCTTCGGGCACCGGCAAAGGTGCTGTCGGTAGTAAACGAGTCGGAAACGGCAAGCCGTTCGGAGTCGGAAAGCCCAAGGGCAAAGCTGGCTTCAAGAAGGGCAAGGCCAAGAAAATTAAGGCTAAGAACGCTTAGTTTTCATAGTCGCCTTTCGCTCCGCGAAAGTAGCGTTAGTATTCGCTGCTTTTTCAGAATTTTCGCGGAGCGATCGGCGACTATTATTGCCTTCGAGTAATAAATTCACAGCCTCTCCGCGAAAGTAGCGTTGTTGTTTGCTGCTTTTTCAGAACTTTCGCGGAGCGAAAGGCGACTATGATTGCCTTCGAGTAATAAATTCACAGCTTGTCCGCGAGAGTAGCGAATCAATCACTAACTACGGACGCTACTTTCGCGGAGCGAAAGGCGACTGTCTAATCCTTATACGGCCCCTGCGGGACCAGCCACATTCATCGTTTCATTGGCCTCGCGGAATCGGCCACGGTACAGGATGCGGTATAAGAAATTGGCCAATCTGAGGTTTTCGTCGCGAATATCGATTTGGTGGACTTTGCCTCGTCGAGTACGAATCAGCAACTTGTCCCCAGGCAATACGGCTTCCACAACCCAGAATTTGTCGACGACGTAGGAGTACTTCTCGCCTTTGCTAGACGCCTGAACACCTTGCGCACGTGGACCGGGAGTCGTGCTTTGCTTGCTTTTTCGGTAGATGACCCAATCGCCGGGAGCATAAGCTGGACGCATAACATAAACCCTTTTGAGCAACTTGACCCCATTCCTTAGGAACCGCTACAGAATGGTTACCCATTTTTGTCTTCGGTCAACTCTTCTTTATACTAATAGACAACCCAGAAACCCTAGGTCGATTTTGCCACAAAAACGATAAAGATTTCGCTAAACTTTGCTGGCGATTATTTATCGGATTGAGAATAGCGCCAGAACAAGCGAATCTTTCGGCCCAACTGGAATAGACATGTCGTATACTGGCTGCACCATCGAATCAAACGCCTGAGAGACTCCACAATGAACATGCTCCAATTTATGCTCGATAGTGATTTGATGTTGCTGGGCAACATGCTGACGAATGTGCTGCTGGTCGCCGGCGGAATCTTCCTGGTGTTCGTCTTGCTGTTCGGCGGTTTCTTCCTGCTGCGATACGGTAGCCTCTGGTTTCAAGCCTACATGTCCCGGGCGGATGTAACCTTGAGCAGCTTGATCCGCATGCACTTCACCAAAGTCGACCCGCGCATTGTCGTGCAGGGTAAGATCATGGCGGCCCAGTCTGGGATGGATATCAATCGTCGCACAGGGATTAGTACAAGACGGATCGAAGCCCACTACTTGGCAGGTGGCAATGTCACCCGCGTAATCAACGCTATCATCGCTGCGCAGCGAGCAAACATTCCGCTGGATTTTGACCAAGCGTCTGCAATCGACTTGGCGGGACGCGACGTGTTGGATGCCGTTCAAACCAGCGTCTATCCGAAAGTTATCGATTGCCCCGATCCACGTCGCAGCGGCAAAACAACTCTATCCGCAATCACCAAGAACGGTGTCGAGTTACGAGTCCGTGCTCGAGTCACCGTGCGTACTAATCTTTCTCAACTTATCGGTGGCGCAACGGAAGAAACCATCATCGCGCGAGTGGGCGAGTCCATGATCAGCTCCATCGGATCGGCCGATTCACATTTTACGGTACTAGAAACGCCCGAGATGATCACGCGGATGGTGCTCAGTCGCGGACTCGATGCTCAAACCGCATTTGAAATCGTTTCCATTGACATTGCGGATATCGATGTGGGTGAGAATATTGGCGCTCGCCTGCAAGCGGACCAAGCAGAAGCCGATACTCGCGTTGCTCAGGCCAAAGCAGAAAGTCGTCGAGCCGAAGCGATTGCGGAAGAGCAACGCATGAAGGCGCGGGTGATGGAAAATCGGTCGCGTTTAGTTTTGGCTGAAGCAGAAGTTCCCATGGCAATGGCGGAGGCCTTCCGTAGTGGAAGAATTAGTCATGGCGACGAAGATTTCTCCGCTAGCTAAGATTCCGTCAACTCGTCGCAAGTTTTAGCTATGCCGATTCATTCCGACCATAGTCGTGCACCCTCTCCTGCTCCGCACGACTCAAGAGGGGCTCGCCGCAGCTATCGGGTTCAATTTGTCGGTGGCAGTGGACATCGTTTGGCCGGCATTGTAGACCTCGCGGCAAATCACGCGGAACTTAAACAGGGTGCGGTAAGCCCGCCCGTCGTGTTGTTCTCGCACTGCTTTACCTGCAACAAAGATCTCAAAGCGATTGTCAGAATCAGTCGCCAATTGGCAGATCAAGGAATCTCGGTACTGCGTTACGACATGACCGGTCTCGGCAACAGCGAGGGGGCTTTTCCTGCCACCAATTTTGATACCAATGTCGCCGATCTTCTGGCCGCTGCAGAGTTTGCGAAAACCGAGCTTGGTCACCCCAGTGTGTTGATGGGACATTCGCTCGGTGGCGCAGCATCACTCGCGGCTGCGGCGCAATGGCCGCAGCACCTCGCGGCATTGAGAGGTGTCGCAACGCTTGCTGCACCAAGCGATACTCGGCATTTGGCAGAACTACTCGTGCGGATGGATGGTCGCGTGGAGAGCGAAGGCCAAGGGGAAGTCTCCATCGGCGGACGCTCGTGGGAAACAACGTCGCAGCTGATTGCCAATCTGCGCTCCTATGACCTACCTCAGAAAATCGCACAGCTCCAACTGCCGCTGTTGTTGTTTCATTCTCCCATCGACGAAACGGTCGCGTTCGATCATGCAATCCGTATCATGAGCTGGGTCAGCGCTCCGCCAGCAAGTCTCGTCGTTCTACCGGGAGCAGACCATTTACTAATGTCTAAGCCGGCTGACATTTTGTTTGTTGCCGAGACGTTGGCCGCTTGGGTCAAGCGATTGCAGGCTCTGTAGGATGACTCAAGAGTACCCATCCATCGTCAATCCGTCGCAGTTGATCGGTGTGATGGATTGGCTTCAAGGCGTCGCCGTGCACGCAGTGGCAGGCCGCAGGGAAAGCTACCGACCGCTGAATTGTGGTCCTATTCAAGCAGGCAACATCGAGCAATTGCTCCATCACTATCTCCAACTCGGCATTCGCTCTTTTTATATTGCCGACCTCGATGCCATTACTCAGGAGGCAAGTCAGTCGCAGCAAGCGTATCACTCGCTGTGTTGCTGCCTAGCAAATTTTGCGTCTCTCACCGCCGAGTGTGGGGCAGCAGAACCCATCGCCATCTGGCTTGATGCAGGTACATGCCGCCAATCCTGGGAGTGGTTACAGGCTGCCCTCGCAGCCAATATTCAGATCCCCAACATTCAGTCTCACAGGGTGCTTGGCACGGAGTCGTTGTCCGATCTGGACTCCCTCGATCGCTTTGTTGCACTGGCTGGGGTCGACCCATTAACTAATGAATCCAGACTCGCGATTAGTATTGACCTCCGCGATGGACAATTAGTGGGACGAACCTTACTCGATTCATTCGAGTGCCTTTGGAAACTGGGTCAACGCGGAGCGGACATCGGTATTCGTGATTGGATTCTATTGGACATCGCTACTGTAGGAACTGAACGAGGGCCCAGCCTGCTGCCCCTCTGCCAGCGGTGGATCGAAAGGTATCCCCAAACGCGGCTAATTTCGGGAGGTGGGGTAAGAAACTGGTCAGACGTGCAGAGCTTTCTTGCCCTGGGCTGCAACCAGGTTCTTGCGGCTACGTGGCTCCACAACCTGACAATAAACCACCCCAATGGCACAACAAATACTCCATTCGAGCGTGTTTAGTTGCGAGCATTGCGGAAAAGTATGGCCGGTTCGGACAAAGAAATGATTGACTTCGCTGGATTTCCCGCGATAGTGTGGAATTAGTGCGCCGCTCTCGTTAATTGCTTCGTCTCATCTTTTCGCATCGTCAACGACTCTTACGCTGGTATGCAATGATGCCTACACATGCTGGAAAATCCCTATACACTTTGACGCATTCCAGCGACTATCAGCCGGCGTATTTGCCCACGGCATCGCATGCCGCCGCGGGGAAGTCCACAATGGAATCGACCCATCGTCAGATTCTGTTCCGCCAAAGAGTGTTGCGAAGAAGGTTTGCGCTGTGGTTGGCCTTTGCCGCATTTTTGTTGGCCAGCATGTTGGCCACTCGAGCTTCCGCTCAAGGCAATCCTCAGTTGTCGGGGGACTATTATGTTGGCAACATGGGCGTCTATGCCAAAGCCTCTGAAGTCAGGAAACTTGAATCGCAAGTCCGTGCCGTCTTAACGGACGCTTCAGCCTCGGGTGCCTCCAAAGATATCGTTGACTACTATGGTCGCTATATGGCGATGAAGTTTTCACAACCTGATGCAGCTCCTCAGCTCAATGACTTGGTGACTCAGACGTTACGCAATGTCGAGCAAGCGTATCGCGGCGCAACGCCGGCGGTTCGCGACCAATTGCTATCGACCGTAGAAAAAACTTTTAAGGGAATTGCGACAGCTCAGTTAGAGGGAAAGTACTTCAGCCCAGCCGCTCGTATTAACGCCACGATGGTTTTGGCAAACATCAATGAGAAGCCAGCCGATACGGGCGCCCTGCCTGTCCCTTTGGTTTCCGTTTCGGGCACGTTGCGAGGGCTCTTAGAGGATGCCAATGCACCCATGGGAGTGCGAATCACGGCCCTGTCAGGGTTTCGCCGTCATGCTGTCTTAAATGGTGGCAGTAAGAGTCCTGCCCTCAAGACCTACTATTTGACAATTGGCCGTGAGTTGCTCGATGGTAAGGGCCCCGCCGGAATGACCGAAGCGGACATGGAACCGCAATCGCGGGCCTTCGTGCTGAGGCATGCTGTGGACTTGGTCCAATACGCGGGCGGTGCGGACGATCAAAAGTGGTTAGCAGCAAAGCTGAACGAAATCGTTACTGACAAAGCTGCCTCTCCCATTATCGCCCTATACGCTGCCAGGAAGATTCCCGAATTGAAAGAAGGAATGCCAGCGGTCGCCGTCGACACGCCGGTTGTCGTCGCATGGGCCGATCGTGCTGCCTATTCACTGACTGACGAAATTGAACGATTTAAGGCTATCGATCGTCCGAAATCGGTCGTCCCCCAAGTCATCACAGCTCAAGGAAAGCGTCCCGCCAATCGTCCCGGGGCCGGTGGTAGTGGGATGGGACCAGGGGGTATGGGTGGCATGGGGCCAGGTGGCATGGGAGGTTTGGGTGGCATGGGATCCGGTGGCGGCCTAGGTGGCGGTATGCCGGACGATTATGGATCTGGTGGATATGGCGAAGGTCCAGGCGGTATGGGAGGTGGTATGGGACCTGGGGGGATGGGAGGCTTGGGCCCTGGTGGATACGGCGCTGGCCCTGGCGGCGGCGGATACGGCGGCACCACAAACCCGCAACCGCCGGAAGTCATGGCTTCCCGCCGTCGGTTGATTGCTCAGCTTGAAGCATTGTTAATCGGGCTTGCAGGGACATTGGATGCCAACAAGCCTGTTGTGGGTCTTGCCTCGATCGCGAAAGATGATGCCAAAGATCGCGCTGATGAAGTGCTCGCCGCGATTAGAACGGCAGCCGACGAGATTAATAATCCCGTTTACGATACACGCATCAAGTTTGTCACCATGCTTGAGGCACAAACAAAGTTAATGGACGAATGGCTGGTTGAGTACGAGCCTGAAGAACCCGCACCGACGGAAGATCCCACGCCAGCCGACGCCCCCAAGCCAGACAGCCCTGATGTCGCTTCGAACTAAGCGACCTTAGCACGATGGAGTTTAGCCCACCAGTCTGGCCGAACCCCAAAGACTTGGGTCTTCTTCAGTTGGGTATTCGCTGCTAAGCGAAAATGTTTGACTGCCGCATTCTCGGTCAATGACGCTGTACCACAGGCTAATTGTTGAGTACTCAGCGGGATCGAAGCCCGTCAAGGCGATGGCCGGAATAACGCCGCTCATTTGGTAGCCGTCGGTTAAGGGCTTTCCAAACACCTGGATCGCGCCTCGGGGGACCGGATTCGGCATCATCCGTGCACGATTGATGGTCATCATTTCTGCATAGGCAGATTCCCGCTTTGGACCACCACCAAAGGGCATTAGCGCAAAGCGGTGACAAAATCGATTGGCGCGGTGTATATCAGGCGAATTACGTGTATCAATCCAAAGATGCAGCCCATCGCTCACATCGCTGCGCCCCTCACGACACCAAGGGAGCTGCCGTTTTCCGCTCGTTTGGACCCAAAATCCAATACCCTTGGTATCCCAGGCGAGCCGAACATCTGCGAAAAGAGGACGTCCACCGAGTGCCCCGAACGAAGGCAGGCGGCACGATTCGGGAAGGTCTAGCCCTTGTTTTGTCCAGGTCAATGCCTTTCGTTGTAAGGCGATTTCGAACCGGAAAAGAAACGTGGGATCTAGGAGAGTATCGTCAGCCATTGACCGGATCGATCGGAAGAATCAAGGTTGTAGTGGGAAGTGATAATGCAACAGCTTTCGCGATTCGACCGTGCGCGTCAACCCAACAACTTCGTGTCACTCCCCATTCGCGTTCGAAAACCCTATCCTATCCTAGAGATTCCCTAGCATGACTCTTTCGCGTCGACAAATTCTCGTTGGTACTCCCTCAGCACTCGTAGGCGGTCTGGCGGCCGCTTCCCTATTGGCAAGCGAGGTTCCTGTGAAGCAACTCGAAGCAAGCGGACAGTTGGCATTTTCTGATCGCGTCCGTTTCTGCCTTAATACCAGCAGCGTGCGAGGCCAGAAGTTGACCGTTCCTCAGCAAATCGATCTGTGCGCACGTGCCGGCTACGACGCCATCGAACCGTGGATGGGAGATCTGAGGTCGTTTGTCGAAGCAGGGGGGCAACTCGCCGATCTGCGTAAGCAGCTGAACGATGTTGGCCTAACGGTCGAAAGCGCTATTGGGTTTGCACAGTGGATTGTGGACGACCCCAGCGCCCGCGCAGCAGGCCTAGATCAAGCGCGCAGCGATATGGAGCTGTTGGCAGAGATCGGCGGGAAACGTATCGCTGCCCCTCCCATCGGAGCACATCAATCGGCTGGACCCAATCTTGACGTAATTGCCGAGAGATACCGCGACCTGTTGGTTGCCGCAGAACCCCTCGGCATCTTGCCACAACTTGAGCTTTGGGGTTTTTCAAAAACGCTCAGCACCCTCGCTGAGCTCGCCTACGTGGCCACGGCAGCCGCGCATCCGAATGCTTGCGTTCTACCCGATGTCTACCACATCTTTAAAGGTGGATCATCATTCGACTCCCTCGGCATGATCGAAGCCTCCTGCATGCAAGTCTTTCATATGAACGATTACCCTGCCCAGCCTCCTCGTGCTGACATCGCAGACCGTGACCGCGTTTATCCTGGTGATGGTGTGGCTCCACTGAAGTCGATTCTGACAACGCTCAGCAAACATGGCTTTCAAGGTGTACTCTCATTGGAGCTCTTCAATGAAAGCTACTGGAAACTACCGGCTGACGAAGTTGCCAAAACGGGACTGGCAAAAATGAAAGCGGCCGTTGCATCCGTGGAGGCACCGTGACGCCTGGTAGCGAACGCCAATGGATGGAACCCCTGTCGTTAGCAAACCCACGACATGCTTTCTTGTTGAAAACGGCCGAACTCTTGCACCAATACGGCACTCCCTCGTACCGCTTGGAACGAGTGATGGGCAAGTTGTCGGCCAGTCTCGATGTCGACAGCACCTACCTTTACACCCCCACGTCATTGATTATTTCTATCGGACGTGGTGACGAAGAACGAACGTTTCTGCGTCGGGTGGATTCTGGGGAAGTGGATGTCAGTAAGCTACTGGCCTTTGACGCGATTCTCGAAGAGTTGGAAGCCGGAGAGATCACGATCTCCGAAGCGACTCGCTCGCTCGATGCGGCTGCCACGGCGAAACCGACCTACAGCAATTGGACAACGGCTGCCGCATCGGGAATCGCATGCGGCTCCGTTGCGGTACTATTTGGCGCTGGCGTATACGAAGGAATACTCGCATTTCTGCTTGGAGTGTTTCTCTGCGGGCTTTCCTATTCAGCCGCGTATTGGGGGGCCGAACGGGGTTTGCTAGAGCCGCTGGCTGGGTTCTTAGTTGCAGTGATTTCGCTGTTGACGGCTCAGCATTGGATTGCGCTTGATGATCGGTTAACGACTCTTGCTGCCTTAATCTTGCCACTTCCCGGCCTAACGCTGACGGTGGCACTTACCGAACTAGCACTGGGCCATCTCGCGGCTGGCGGTGCGCGTCTCGCCGGAGCGGCCGTGAAATTACTCACCTTGGTGCTGGGCGTTGGCCTCGCTTGGCGTTTGATTCCTGGTGGCATGCATACCGCTGGCGCACTGCCCTACACGGTCCAGCTCCCGCTGCCTGATTGGGCTATGTGGTTCACGTTGCCACTGGCGCCTGCTGCATTCGCTGTCCTCTTTCGCGTACCGATTTCCCAGTGGCACGTGATTTTTATGGTCAGCATTTCAGGCTTTCTGACCAGCCGATCGATGGGCCAGTGGTTCGCCCCCGAAGTCGGTTCATTTTGCGGGGCGACAGTCGTTGGCGTGGGGAGCAATCTTTATGCACGATTAACGAATCGACCCGCAATGGCTGCTCAAACGCCTGGCTTGCTGATTCTTGTACCCGGCTCGCTCGGTTACCGCTCTTTAATTGCCATGCTGGAAAGCCAGACGGTGCAGGGCATCGAGTTGGCCTTCAATATGACTCTGGTTGCCGTGTCGTTGGTGGGAGGGTTGTTGTTCGCCAATCTACTTTTGCCTCCCAAACGCATTTTATAGCGTAGCTATTAGTCAACTATCTGTGTCGTCGACGGCCAAAGGTTGTTTAAAGAGCGGGTTTCGAATTCTCGCAATCTCTGCTTCCAGTTTGATTCCAGTATCTTCTGCTAATCTTTCGATCAACGACAAAGGACTGCCGAGCGACTCTTGGGTTGCTTTCTCGAGTCTCGATTTTGCATGCAACTTAGAGAGCGAATCGGGCAAAATCGCTTCCGCTAATCGATACCAGTGTGCAGCCCTCTCTTGGCAAGCTCCACGGAAAATTTTATTGGAGGTGGATTCTGCTAAATCCCACCACGCGTCACCAGAATTCAACATCTCTTCGCCATCGTTTCCAGTGGCAAGATCCGCCTTGGCGATCTGAGCAAGTCGCTCATTTTCGCCATCCAGCAGCATGGGCAGGCCCTCAGCCCAATCTCCCTTAATAAACGCAACATATTTACCAACGGTACCCTTCGCATTCGCATTTTCAGGCTGGTTGCGTAACATGGCGACCGCCTCCGCAGCTTGTCGATATTGATTCCTAGCTGCGGTCAGCTGTTGCTTCAGTCGATTCAGATCTGCCAATAAAACTCGCTGACCTTGTTTGCCTTCTACAGCCAAAAGGAATGTTACCAACTCGATGGGCTGTTCGTATTCGTCTTTCTTCACCAATTCAAAGGCAATGGGTAGAGCTCGCCGAAACAACTCGGGTCGATCCATCCGATCTGCCATTGCGCCCATATTCTGCTTGCAGAAACGTCGTAGTGCTTCAGTGTTTTCGTCTACAAAGCTGACATCGAATTGTGCAACCACTCCATCAACAGCTTCAATCAAGAGAGGCAAATCGCCAATCGTCACAGCAATGTCGATGGAAGCTTGATGGAGCGCGTGTGCACCACCCGGATCATTCGACATCCCTTTAGCAGCTTTCAGCATCTCGCGTGCAACATCGCGTCGCATCTCTAGCCGCGTCGCATTCTTTAGTCGATCTTCATAAAGTTCATCGACACGCTGACGAGCTGAAGATAGTTCCGTGCGACTGGGCAATTCGATTTTGGCTAGCGAGTTCGCATCGCTGGTAATCAAAGGGGATTCAATTGCTTGCCCAGAACTGGTGGGGATGTCTACCGCCGTGGGATTCGCTGCAACAGTGGCGACTGCCTGGGAGTCACTGGATGATTCACCCGTGATGATTAGCGGCTTATGAATCGCGCCCGCTAATTGGCCATCCCCTGATTCGTAAGTGAATGCATTATGAAGTTGAGCCTCGCTAACACTATTGGTCAATAAAGTCGTCCATCCATTGGCCCACAACGCATAGGTACCATCAGAACGCAATTTGCCGATCCCTTGGCGGATTTGTCCAGCTGCTGGGGCAAAGTCCATTGGGCTCGTCCAAGGAACGGCAATCGAATCGTTCACTTCGAGAATGGCCAAAGTGTTCTCAAGTCCATCCTCCATATCGCGGACCATTACCGGCTTACCTGCAAATACATAACTGTTTCCCACGATACCTAGGTAATTCGTATTGGTATCAAATCTCTCTGGAGACACGTAACAATCGGGAATCAATTCCAACAGAGGGAGATTGGTCGGACTGTCCCATGGCTGCGCGGGATTAAACTTTGCATAGAGCTCCGGATAGCCCAGATACGGCAACAATTCAACGCGCCACGACAATGTAGAGGCGCCGTTTGCAGTCTTCGTTGCCGCAAGTGGCAGCCGCTGATTCTTTTGCACATACTTAGTCAGTGCAGCACCAATCTGTTTGACATTTTCTGCCGCTCGCTTGCGGCGCGCGATTTCATCCAACGGACTCGCTGGCTGACGGTCCGCAATCGTCGGCGAGCTAGCCAATGGCTGACTATCGACCGGTTTCTCAGACGGCGCGGCGAGTGCGTTGGGCTGAACCGGATTAACCGAACTCTCCTTCGGTGGGTTCACGTCGGGGGAACTGGCCATGGGAGGAGTGATAATCGAGCTATCTTCCTCCTCCACTTCGTTGTCATCGCGAACTCGCTGTGCGGCCCGCATCATGATGTCATGTTGGCTTTCGCCGCAACCAATAGTACTAAGTCCCACACCAACCATGAGGAGTGCAAGAAACTTTCGATTGCCACCAACTTTTACGCGACTTTTCATCGAGCATTACCTTTTATTCGCCGCAGATCTACAGACTCACGGCGTTTGAACTAACGTTTGGTACCAACATGTAGCGCGTGGCGTACCCAACCATGTGTTAGTACGGTCCCGCCGGTACAAAGAATGTTTTGTAGAGTCATGTCGCCTAAGAACTGGGATGCCTGTGTAAATGCTTGTCCAAGTCTTACGCCAACCTGGTGCATCCGCAATTCCATCGCTTCCATGCCAACGGCCAAAGTATCTAGCTCGGCCGGATTAAGTCGCAATTTCTCTGCTTCCTCATGTGTAAAATTGCAGGCAGTTGCCAGCTTAACCGTTAAATCTTCGCCACCACCATCGATATACCGAAACCAAAAGGCATCGGCAGTGGCACAGTGCAGCGTTGCTCCCGATGCGCCAACATCAAGGAGGCAGAGCGCGCTGGGTGTTGCATTCGCACGCTCCTCGTTCGTGAACAAATCCGCAAACTCATGGGCTGCGTAATTGTGCAACGCCAGTGAGTCTGCTTGAATCCCTGTAACTTTGATTCCTGCTTCTTGAAAGACTTTCTCTCGCTGCTCAACCACTTGCTTTTTCGCTGCGACCAGCACCGCGCGAGGTGACCCATCCGCTCCGGTTCCCATGACTGCGCTATTGGCAGAAAGTTGATCAATTGCCAGTGGAAACTGTGTTGTCATCTCTTGTTCTAACAGCTTTTTGAGCTGCTTTTCTGCGACTGGAGGCAACGTCAGAAATCGCCCAATCAATTCACGGGTCGATAGGTTAACCCAGACTGGAACTTCTTCTGTTTTAATCTTGGATGCGAGCTCGTCGAGCTTTTGCCGCAACAACACCGACGATTGTAGTTCGACGCTGACGCGACAAAGCGGTTGATCGAAGGGCAGCCAATGAACTTCAGCGACTCGTGTTTGTTCGCCGGTGCGCTCCAGGCGGACTGCGCGGACAGCCGATGCGCCCGCATCAATTCCCCAGGCCGTCAGGGTTTCAGACTTTCGTCCAAACAGCTTCTTTATGCCCAGTTTAGATCGCTGAGCAAGAAACTGGTTGGCATACTTAACTTCCCCCAACCCTTGCAGTGCAAGTCCTAAGGCTACACAGAATCGAGTTGGATTCTGTTGAATCAGCGGGGCTTCGCTAATGTCGATCTGCCGTGGCCGACCCATGATGGCAATCGGAGCATCGATCCATCCGATAGGTTTGCCGGCCCAGGTGGAAAACAATCCTCGCCCGTCACTTGAACCAGTTTTGACTTTGGTGGCCAGTTGCTGAATTAATTTTGGAACTCGTTCGTCATGAGGAGCCAACTTGCCTAAACGCTGTACCAATCGGCCTAACACAGGAGTCGCATAGGGCGATCGGGCAACTTGATCAGACAGCCATACAACATTATCGATCAATGTTCGCTGCGTTAAATAATCGTCGCTCGCCCGCACGACATGAGGAACAGTATCCAGCCGCGACAGTGCTTCCGCATATTGACCTGAATGAAAACTGCTTTGCGAAGCCTTGATGATGACTTTGCCAATTTTTGCGGCAAGAGTGAGCAATTCGCTCTCATCAGCATTCCACTGCAACAACTGATCCAGCACGCGCGCCGCGCCGAAATAGTCCTTATCAGCAAGTAACTTTCTTAAACGACTCCGCAGGTCGGCCGATTCGCTCACCGCCAGACGAGCCTGATCTAGTAAGCCGCGAGTTTCATTTGTTAGCAGTATTGCAGGCAAGTCACTCAAAATCTGAATCACCGCTTCATAGTCCCTCGCATCCATTGCCGCCTTGGCCTTCAATTCACTCGCTTTGACTCGAAGTTTCCATTCAGTCTCCGCAGCGCCAATCTTTACTACCAACTCATCGGCTGCGCTAGCGAAGGACGCGAGTCGTACGTCGATTGGATCCTGAAGCGCAAAGCAGAGATCCCTAGCAGTGCCAAAATTCAACTCCTCAAGAGCCTGGTAGGCTTTGTCAAGTCGCTCCTGGGCGCTCTGCAATTGCCGATCTAGGTCAGCAGCAATCGAAAAGCCGCAAGAACCGCAAAATTTCTGGCCGCGACGAACCGACCCGCTGCACGATGGACATGCCTCGAACATCGAGCTGCCACAACCCGAACAGAATTTTGCATCCTCTCCATTGGGAGCGCTGCAAGATGAACAAGCAATCATCGAAGCATTTACAAAACGTGATTCAGTTTGACTCATTTCGTTCTTTAACTGTCTCAGACCAAGTGAAACTTCATAACTACAGTGCAAGCACAACTTCTACAATGCAAGCACGGCACCAAAGAGTGGAAATGAGTTTTTGTTATTGGGATTTTCCGGATCACCAACTTCAACGAAACCGTGCTCTTGCTCGCGATTAAAGACCGCTTGAGGCGCATCTTTTGGGACGACAATGGATAGCGTGTGAATTCCACTCCGCGTGGGATGAGGCTCAAGCGACGCTTTGAGGAAACTAGGCGCGATTTGCGTAACCTCCAGATGCTCTGGGAGTCGATTACCACGTGCACGCACCATAATCTTGACCACTTTTTCTTCCCCTTGGCATACTGTTCCCAGATCGAGTCCTTCCTCGCTGTGCAAACCGGCTCCGTAGAAAGTAATGGGCGAAAGGACTCGACCACGGAATGGGATCTCGCGAACTGCTTTGTCCTCGCCTTCAATCTTTTCATCACTGATTACATGCACCCGCATGATTTGACTGAATTCGCCCTTAGGGAGCGAGCCATCGGTCGAAACCGAGAGTCGCCATGCCGATTTGGCCTCAACCGCTTCGAGCTCACTTGTGGATACAGGGAGTACTTCGTAGACGAATCCGGGGAGATCGCATTCCACATTGCTGATATCGAATTGCTGCAAATACTGACTGTAAAGCACTACCGAAGTTCTCGCGCCACTTCCTGGATCGGCAACTGGTGCGACCGCTTCCTCGGAATCGAAGGCAAGGAGTGCGCGGACTGTTCCGCTAACGGCCAACTCTATTTCGCGATGCTTGGGGTCATTCGTTCTCACCAACGCGTATTGTCGATAGAACTGACGCGCCGTCCCAGTATTCCAAGTAAGTGATATTTCAGCATGTCCGCCCGGTGCAACAACCTCAGTCGAGGCTTCGCTAAGGGTGCATTTACAACTGGTTTCTCCTGCTGACAAAATGAGCGGGCTATCCCCTTGGTTTGTGATGACAAACGTATGCCGTGCGGAAATACCCGGATCGAGCATGCCGAAATCGTGCTCGGATTCGTCAACAATGGCAATGGGCATGGGGACAACAACTTGTGGAGTCGACTCCGTGGATGCAGCTTGCGATTGCTGCATCGATGCTAACCGCGCCTGCTCGGCCGCTTTGATTTGTGCTTGTTTGGCTTCCCAATCATCTCGCAGGATGTCGGGAACACCATACGGCTTGTATTTTGCTACAGCGACCAAGCCATAGGTGCAAACGGCAAGGGCCAAGGCTGTGCCACAGAGAATTGCAAGTCGCTGAGGAAACGTAGACATAGATCAATCTTAACAATCAGAAAATGAGAGATGCGGAGCGAAGTGTGCAGGCACTCTTCGCTCCGCAAATGAACTTCCAAAATTCTTCAACAGCGTCTGTCTAACTCACAACACGTGTTGTGAATTACTCGAACTTCCCTTTGAAGTACGAATCATCGAGGAAGAGACCGCCGAAGAACTGGTCTTTTTCCATTTCGACGATTCCATCACGGTAGCCAATGCGAAGGTAGTCGGTTTCGGTCAATCCGGGACTAACTTGGAAACCGGGATTGAGGAAATTGTCACCGTTGCGGTCATAGAAAATCTTGACGCTGCCGTCAGCCATCAAAACGTTTGCCTTGCCGTTGTGAACAGCCATCCAGTCACGCGTATCTTGCATGAAGGTGTTTCCATCGGGAGCACCACAACCACCGGTCGTGCCTTCGCCCCGCTCGCATTCTACCTGTGCATTGAGGCTGGAGCCGGCTGCAATCAAGAGCAAGCGATTGGTGCTTGAATCGTAGTAAGCAGGACCATCGTTGAATGCTTCGGTCAGCAGTTGTCCGGAAGGAATGAACTGACGGCTCGACTGTGTGTCACCAAAAGCAAAAATGTTACGAGTGACGCCATCGTAACCCAGGGTGTAACCCAAAACAGCTTCGTCCAAGTCGCCAGGAGCTGCGTCACCAAGGATACCGATGTTGCTGCTAGGAATACGACTTTTGTCCAAAGTGGCCGCACGAATCGGACCCAAAGATCCATTCAACCCTTTTTGACCGGCAATACTAATCAACTTGATCGGTGTAGTGGTGGTATCAACGTTGACCTTCAAACCACCGCGAACCAAGTGCCAACCGGCTGCATAGTTGGTGTTGAAACCACCTTCCATGAAGTAACGCGAAATCAATTCAGCACGCGCTTCGGTGTTCTCATCGGTACCAGCAAACGTTCCACCGCTGCCGCCGCCGACTTGGCCTTTCCAATCGGGACGACCGCAAAGACCTGCGGCTAGACGAGCCAATGGTGCGCCGTCTTTGGCGTCAGTGGTGTCTTTACCCAACAGGTCATTCAGCTTCTCTGAACCCTTGAGCGGATTGCTGGGGCAGAGCATTTCATTCATGTTGCCTTCGCCCGAATTAACGATGTCGGCAACCCAACCAAATGTATCCATACATCCGTCGCGACGGAAATCCGATGCTCCGCTGCACATCCGACCTTGTGAATCGGCGGTTGAAAATTTCTGAAGTGCAATACCAACATTCTTCAAGTTGGCTTGGCACTGCGAACGGCGTGCTTCTTCACGCGCCTTGACAATAGCTGGCAACGCAAGAGCAGCCAACAACGAGATAATTGCGATCACGACCAGTAATTCGATCAAGGTGAACGCGGAACGATTCTGATGCGAACGCATCGACAAACTCCAATAAAGCGAAGGGACTGTGAACCAACATTGATTCACAAACAAGAACAAAATGAAGCACTCGAGACGTTCGAGGTTCAGAAAAACACGAATTCAATCCACTGACGCACTGAGAGATGCGACTCATCTCCCGGAGGACGCACTGATGACTCACTAACGCCCCCCCTTCGATGTCAGCGAATAGAAGCTAGCCAAGTTCAATGGCCCCGCTTCGACCGTCGCATCGCGAAAACCATCCGAACCAGTCGCCGGGAAACCGTTATTGATAAATCCATCGCCATTCAAATCGGCCAACGCATGAACCGATCCATCTGCCATCAACACGTTGCAACTGCCACGATGATGAGTAGACATGCCACGATAGTCTTGTAGGACATGCTTATTCCAAACCGCCCACCAACCGTTGGCACCATCTTTAGATGTACCAGCAGCAAAACTGGGCGGCGAAAAAAGACTGCCAGCTGACGGATCGGAAATCACCGGGCGGCCGACCAAAGGGGTCGAAACTAACTCGCCACTCGAGATCACGGGGACAAATACCCCTGACCCATCGTCGGCAAAATGGCCAAGTGACGCATCCAGGTTTCCGTTGGGAGATGCGTCGCACAACAACGGCACTGTGTTCGCCGCAGCGCGCCCCGTATCTAACATTTTTACCGTCAAAGGGCCCGTCGTAACATTTCGCGAACGGACGTCAACGCTGCAACTTGCTTTGTTCGGCTTGATATTGCCACTGCTGTCCAGCACAACTGTGCCGCGAACCAAAAACCACGTCGCTGCATAATTTGTGGCATATCCATTCTCATAAAGTCGACGATAGATGACATCCGAGCGCTGCTCACTAGTCGGAGCTAAATTGTCTTCTAGGATCTCCCGACAGGCATTGCGGATAGGTGTGCCGTCTGGAGCCGTCGTGCCCTTCAGCCCTAAACGATTGACACACCCGTCACCCGGATCCGTCTCATTCAACAATTGATTGAACGTAGCACTCAGGGACGCTGAACTTGATGGACACCGCATTTGACTAGGCAAAAATCCGACTTTCACCAAATCGGAAACCCAGCCCACTGTGTCGACGGCACCGTCTTCACGCCAATCAAAATTGCCAGTACAGAATTGGCCATTGGGACCCGTTGTCATGCCCATCATCCCTACGCCAAACTCGCGTAAGTTGTTGGAGCATTGAGTCGAACGAGCCGCCTCGCGAGCCATGTTGATCGCTGGCAATGTCAAACCTACCAAAATGCCGATAATGGCAATCACGACCAATAGCTCGACTAACGTAAACGCCTTCCTACGCATAAATGTGCACTCGAGTCCCAATGAAATCACTGGGATTTGGGGGGGTAGTTGTTGTTCTTTGTGGGTGCGATTAGTGGACTCAACCAATGTGAAGAAAAGTTGATGTGCAGATGAAGAAGCGGTGAATACATCTTCATATTTCCTTGTTGCAGCGTATGACCATACGTTCATACCCTGCAGGTATTTTTCCGTTTTTTGGGAAAAACCTGCACGAAGATTTGGATTCTATGTCACTAGTTTCCAAGGGGCAGAAGGCTTCAATCACGCTCCGCTGCATCACAACGAACCTACCTCGACCCATCATTTGGCATTATGCGACTTACATTAAGAACACTACTCGCATTCCTGGACCACACCTTGGATCCAACCGATGAAGCCGCGTTGAGCGAGAAGGTGAAGAACAGCACGATGGCAGCCGGTTTGGTGGAGCAAATTCAACACTCAACTCGAAATCGGGATTTGGATGCACCCTCTCCGGACTCAGTCGGGCCAACGACCGATGCGAATGCAATTGCTGAATATCTCGACAGTACGCTGCCCCAAGAATCCATCGCAGACATCGAACGCCAGTGCCTAGATTCTGACGCTCACTTGGCCGAAGTGGCCGCATGTCACCAGATCCTGACGATCGCATTGGGCGAGCCCGCCATCATCTCACCCAGTACCCGTCGGAAGATCTATGGGCTCGCAAATGCTTCTTACGTAACTGATGGGAATGCATCGGCAAGCGAGCTGGAAAAGGTGACTGAAGTCTCAACTGAAATTCAGCCAGTTGGTCCCGAAGACTCTGGCGTTGCACAAGCGACAACCCGACTGGCAATAGAACCTGATTTGAACGCGACTATCGCGGCGGCATCAAAAGTCATTCGCAAGAACCATCGTCCCAATGGTAAATCCGAGTCCTTGGCAATTGCAGGAAGCAAAAGTCGAGCACAACTGGAGGCGATCGGTCCACTTCTCTCCGGAGGACGACCTTCACGAGTCGTACCCTACTTGGTCACTCTCGGATTGGCTGCCGCATTCTTATTGGTCTTTACACAAGCTATAAAACCACTGTTCAAAGAGCGTAGAACGACTGTCGCAGAACAAGATTCCCAAACTACCAATGATGACAGCCCTTCGAATAATGATTTAGCCAACAGTGAACAACCCCTGAATGTGGACAGCGAGTCGAAGACTCCTCTCGATTCAACCAACGGAAACGTTGGCGCGAATGGAGCGTCTAAGAACGATGAACCCCTTGCATCTCCCACAGTCACTCCTCCGGTAAAATCAGCAACTACACCACCCGTTGCGCCAACGAACCAAAGTCCGTCGCCAGAAAAAGTAACAGCATCTAGCTTAGACAATGCAGTCACTCCCCCCTCCGCACCGGCTGCGTTATTGGATGCAGCAGAATTATCTGGCAACATCCCCACAGATTTGACAGGCGATCCTAACGATAAATTGAATGCTGCTAATGACTCTGCGTCGTCGGGAAAATCGGCAGTGATTGGTGGAATTGAGGATGACGGGGGATTGTTGTTAACACAAGATCCACAAACGGGGCAATGGAGTCGAATGCTGACCCAAATGCCCGTCACGATTGGGGATGTCATCGTTTGTGGGCCTACCTGTCGCAGCCGAATGATACTGGATGGTGGAATTGAACTTGAACTTGTTGGACCCGCCGGCATTCGAATTGATCGACTTATGGGCTCACCGAACTCGGCTGCCAATGTTCCGGCAGCCAGCATTCCTGCTCGACTGTTCATTACGGTCGATTTTGGACGTGTGATTCTAATGGCTACGAAACAGTACGCGGATATGTCCATCGCTTCACCTGCAGCGAGTGGCCGATTGACCTTGCCACGCGCGGGCGCAACAGCGGCAATCGCTGTCGATTACCAACGTGTCCCAGGCACCGATTCCCTAGATCCGAGTAACAGTCGTCCCTTAATGCACGTCGTATCGGTTCAAGACGCCATTGGTTGGAAAACCAACAACGGTGCGGCAAGCCTCGGGATCCAGTCAAAGCTCGACCTGATAACCAACGAATTCATTACCTTGGCAAATGGAGACACCGTCGCAGAGGATAAGCTGGCGGCAATTCCCCGTTGGCTAAATCCACCAGCGGAGTCCGCGGAATCGCCCGATCGTCTCGCTCGACAAGGACTTGTCGAATATTTCAGAGACGACAAGCCGCTCGAACTGCAATTGCGCGATGCAGTCGGATTTCGACGTGAAGATGTAGCCGCCTTGGCCGCTAGAACTCTCTTAAACTTGGGAATGCCAGATGTTTACTTTGGACCCACAGGCATTTTGAATCGACCCGAACAGCGCAATTATTGGCAGGCCCACTTTCTGGACTTGCGGGATTTTGTCGATCGTGGCCCACCATCGGCGCAAATGGTCGTTGTCGCTGCACAACAATTGGAGGGAAACGAAAGCTCGGCCAAAGTTTGGCGACTAATGGCCGGTTTCAGCGAACAGCAGTTGGCTCGCGGTGGTGATGAGGAGCTCGTGAAAATGCTTAATGACCCGGTCATGTCCATTCGCGTGATTGCTACCGAAACACTTCGCCAAGTGACCGGGACTAATCTCGGATATCGCCCCGACTACGAGACTCCCAGCCGGCGCACAGCAATTCTCGAAAAGTGGAAAGCAAAACTAACACGCGATCAAATTCGTTGGGTCAATCCCCAAGCCGCTTCCGATGCACCTACCATTGAAATTCCCTCTCCGCTAGGCGACGTGTCCATTCCCGATTCCTCGCCCAGCAGTGCACCCGACAACTCTGCACCCGACAACTCCGATCTCAATCGGATCCCAGGAACGATCCAGCCATGAGCAAACCCTCCGAGACTCCAACAGAATCAACTAGCAATTCGTGTCAAGCAACTCGTTTCCAGTTGGAGGAAATGACCTACGATGATACGCGGACGATGGTTTTTGACACGGCAATTCTTCCCCTGGGTGCGACCGAGCCGCACAACCTCCATCTTCCCTATGCAACAGACACGTTGGAAGCAAACACAATTGGAAAAGCAATCAGTCAACGCGCCGTACAATTAGGAGCTCGCGTTGTGTTATTGCCAACGATTCCCTATGGAACCGAAACCAACATGCGATTTCTTCCCTTGGCAATGAATGTCAATCCCTCCACACTTTACGCAATGATTACGGACCTGGTCGAATCCGTATCGCGAAGTGGTATTCGTCGTATGGTTATTCTCAACAGCCATGGAGGCAATGAACTCAAACCTCTGCTCAGAGAGCTGGCCGGAAAAACGGACGTCCATTTGTTTCTCTGCGATTGGTTTCGCATTATTGGCGACTGTTATCACGAAATTTTTGAACACAAAGAGGACCACGCGGGCGAAGCAGAGACTTCCATTATCATGTCCTATTTCCCGCACCTTGTCCGCCATCGACCAGACGGCTCTCTCCACGCCGATGATGGCTCGACTCGCAAGACTCAGTTTGATGCAGTTAATCGTGGTTGGGTTTCCATTACGCGTCGCTGGGATCTCTTGACCACTAATACAGGCTCGGGGAATCCGCATGCAGCGACTGCCGACAAGGGAAGACGAGTCGTGCAATTGCTAGCCGACCGCCTAGGACCTTTCCTAGTCGAACTCGGCCAAGCCAAACTAGACGACTCCTTCCCTTTTGTAAGCTAAAAGGTGTCAGACACCTTTATCGCGGTTGGCCGAAAAGGTGTCAGACACCTTTTTTGCGATCCAGCCTTCGAAAAAAAGTTCTGACAGAATGTGTCCCTGCCTGTGTTAGTCCTTGTAGGAGACCATTTTCGTGAGCGAATTCCCAGAAACACACTATCGGCGAATGGGAAAAGCGTGACGAGTCGACGCGGTTTCGGCATTGGCTCGGTCGGGTAACAAAAAACGCAATCCTCAATGCATTGATGCGCCGGCCCAGAGATCAAGCCGTTGGAGGTTCGTCTGTTGTTGAACTATTACGGGAGGCAGTCGATCGCGACGGTGTAACGACGGCCCTGATTGAGACGGAGTATCGCCGTGAACTCTATCTGCGCGCAGCTGAAATAGTAAGAGTCGAATTCCGCACCGATTCCTGGCAGGCGTTTGAAATGTCGGTCGCTGGAGACTTAGCAATGGAAGAGGTCGCAGCCAAGCTCGGCAAAAGCATCGGAGCGATCTATACCGCTCGCAGTCGAATCATGTTTCGACTGCGCGAAGTTATCTCAGAATTGGGAGAACAGAACTCATGACACAAACACAACAAAGTTGCAGCACCCCAGACCAACTCCTCACCTTCCTACAAGGTCAGCAGAGTTCACAGGAGGAGTCCGAATTGCAACTGCACTTGAATGATTGCGTCTTGTGTCGCGAATCGAGGCTGCTGTGGGGGATGTGAAAGCATGGAATGAAGCTAAGCGGTACTTCAGACGTGACGCCTTGCGTGAGTCGTTTGAGGACTCATTCAGGGACCAGGAAGAGACAACTGGATTGCCCCTGCGTATCCGGCAAGTTCTCGATTCGCTAGGGCCAACGGACGATTCAGAATCGCTCGATCGCATCGTGGCGATCAAAGTCATGTCGCCTCACTTGGCCAGCAGTGGTTCGGATCGCAAACGATTTGCTCGCGAAGCCAAGGCGGCTGCCGCGGTGCTGCATCCGAATGTCATCGCCATACATGGAGTCGCCAGTGACGACGTTTGTCCCTATTTGGTGATGCCGTATGTGCGAGGTACATCGCTACAGAAGCGAATTGACTCGCAGGGCCCATTGCCGCTGAAAGACACGTTGCGAATCGGTGCGCAGATCGCGGCTGAATAAAGGTGTCTGACACCTTTATCACGGTTGACCGAAAAGGTGTCCGACACCTTTATTTGGTCGGACCGAGAGCGTCACCGATGGCGAGAGTGAACCTGGCAAGTGATCTCCCTGCTGTGAGTCCAAGGTTGCCCGTTGATGAATCCAAACAAAGGCAGCGATGCAACAGCGATAATTCTATTTCGCATTTACTAGAAATAGACTTGACAATCGCTCGCCATATCCATAACCTCTATGTAACTAGAAATAGAACTCAGGGGGTTGCACAATGGCGAGACCTAACTCGGAGTTTCCAACTGAGTTGGAGCTTCAGATCTTAAAAGTGCTGTGGAACGCAGCGCCGATAACGGTTCGCGAAGTGCGTGATGCCCTGGCGTCCAATGGGCGTGAACTGGCTCACACTACCGTGATTACGATGCTCGGCACGATGGTTGACAAAGGGCAGATCGAAAAAATGGAGCCAACTCAGGGAAAGGCGTTTCGGTTCTCGCCGTTGATTCACCGCGACGATGTGTCAAAGGGAATGCTCGGTGATTTGGTAGAACGAGTCTTTGATGGTTCAGCGGAAGCGGTGATGCTGAGTCTGTTTGACGTAAGAGAGCTTGACGAAGACGAACTGGCTAGCCTTCGTAAGCTGCTAAATAAAAAAATGCGGGAGGCCAAATCATGAGCCACTTTACACTGGATTGGCCTGAACTATCCGTACAAGTGATAATGACGTTTACACACTTTTTGTGGCAGGCCTGTGTTGTTGGACTACTACTGCTTGTCGCTCAACAACTACGTGGGGCCGCGCTTCGTTATAAACTAGCCTGCCTTGCATTCTTTTTGTTACCCATATGCGTTGCTACAACTTTCACTTGGGTTCATCAATCACGCGGGCCGTTCTTGTTGGCTAAGAGTGAACCGACAGAGTTAAACACAGTTGCTGGGGTGATTGCATTCGAGCCACCCTCAAGAGTTGTAGTCATGGACGTTTCAGTTCTGCCACCCAAGGAACTGCCTTCCGAAACGGAATTTTCACTTGCAAAATCGTTCGAGGCGACCAGTCTTGGGACGCCAGCACATTCGTTTGCGTGGCTAATTCAATCTTATGCGCCGTACTTGTTGATCACTTACGCAATCGGCGTTGCTCATTTGCTAATTAGATTCACGTTGTCAATTGCGGACAGTTCACGTCTGCGCCGAACGATTCATCCGATTGCCGACTTAAAGTTACTCAGCATCATCATCGAGCAATCTGCAAGACTTGGATTGAAACAAGTTCCTGTGGTCTCACTTTGCCAACGAGTTTCGGTGCCGGTGGTCGTAGGCATTGTGAATCCGATGATCTTGCTTCCTCCAGCCCTATTATGTGGGCTCGATCCGAATCAGCTTGTAGCAATTCTTAGTCATGAGATGGCGCATATTCGACGTCATGACTTATTGATCAATCTGTTGCAGCGAGTTGTCGAAGCGTTGCTTTTCTTTCATCCCGTCACATGGTGGATCAGTCGCCGAATGAGCATCGAGCGAGAGAATTGCTGCGATGATGTTGCGGCTGCATGCACCGACCGATTGTCGTATGCCAGCACGCTATTGCAGATGGCGGAGCTTTGCATCAGCAGCAAAAAGCGACGTCGTGCGGCACTTGCGTCTCTTTCTGCAGATGGAGGCAACACAACCGATTTTGGTTATCGCCTTCGTCGCCTGATCGATGCCGAGGAAACAACTCACATTGGAGTAACGCGGCGAAGTATTACTGTCGGGCTGACAACTCTGTCATTGCTATTAGTTTCGCTAGTTGCATGGGGCCCGAAGGGTCGATCGGCGGACGAGAAGCCTAAAGACGAAGCGATGTCAAAGATCTTCACGCCTGAACCATTGTGGCAGACGAAAGTCTCTTCCGCTGAAGTTGCTGATGAGATGACACGCACTTCGCCGGTCGTTGTTGCTGCGGATCGCGTGCTGACCATCGGAAAAGATCTCGATTTAAGAACGGGAGAGAATATCGAGAATCCGCTTGCTCGCCGACCACGCGAATACGAGTTTGGAGTGACACTTGAACCGGCAATGCGTCGCAAGTCATCCGATCGAAAGTATATCGTGGAGATTGCTAATCGCGCACCTGGTAACACCTGGTCAACACCATCGTTTGACATCCGCGTCCTCCGCGCAATCGATGGATCGCAAATCGGTGTTACGATTGTGTTGGGTGGTTACTTCGACGCAACCACTTGTGACGTAGATATCGAAAACGGCGGCAATTTTCTAGTACTCTGTACTGGATATGAAGTTCAAGTCTACAGGACTGAGACTGGGCAAATTGAATCGGCGATGCCAGGCAAAATCAAACGTGTCGATGCAGTCGCATTCAGTCCGGATCGTGAATGGCTGGTTGTTTCCGATCAAAACGATCTTCACTTCTGGCGGTGGCGCGAACAGGCTCCGGTGAAGACAATTCATGCAGGCCGCAAGATCGACAGCCTCCTCTTCACACCTGATGGTCAGTATCTATCTGAAGGCCCAGACTGTCGTGAGGATATACAGATTCGCGACATGAGGACTCTGGAGATTGTCGCTTCACTGAAAGACGAAGTTGGCTCGCAGTTGATAGTCAGTTCAATGGATATTACACCCGACGGACGTTATCTGGTCGCGCACAATGAAGTCTCCGTTGACCGATCCAAGTTAACTGTACCGCACCGAGTCCATGTGTGGGATTTGAAAACTCGTGGAGAGCCGGTCTTTCAGATTGCTACTGACCATCAGGTGCGCAGAGTGGCATTCAGCGACGATGGTCGAATGATCGTGGGCGAGTTTAACGGAGCGGCTCATGGTGCATTGTTAGCCGCGTGGACGCTGCCGGATGAATTGCTCCATTACAAAGTGGATTCGCCTCGCGACGCCAAAGATCGACTCGGTGATGGCATACAGTGGTCGAGTTGGGGCGATAAGGAGGGTCTGCTTTCCGGAGCACGATTGATTCTACCCGAAGGCGGGCTGAAGCCGGGCCAACCGCTGGTCGTCGAGTATCGATTAGCAAACGTCTTGACGGAAAAAAAGTTGCTAATGTGCAATTTGAATAAGGGTGTGCAGTTCGCTTCACTTAGTCGCGGCAATCGCATCACTGGTTTTGGACTGGAGTGGCATCGTGAGACAGTCTCACTAACAATTGAACCTGGCGACGTCTTTATTGACACTGAGCACCTGGTGGCAATCGACACGTCAGGGCTCGAGCCGGGTGAGTATTTCGCTGAGTTAGGATCGGCGTTCCATTTTCCTGATTCGGTTGAACCGAACACCACCCACGAGATCCCGCATCGCGGCAGCATTCCCTTCACACTTGTTGGTAAACCCACCGCAACAGTAAATGCGTTTCCCAAGGGCGACATTCATTGGGGAGAGACAATTGCCGGATTGCAGATAGGAGCTCGCTTTACAAACGATCCGACAGCATTCGCATTCGGTACGACAGTCGAAGCAGATCTGTTTGTTGCGAACGTAACCAATCGTCTTATCGAGTGTTCAGTTGCTTTGCCACATCCGGGCGATGGTTGGGTTTTCAAAGTGGAAAGCGAGAACCGTACAACGATTACGCTTGAGCGACGACCGCCTATAGACAGCTTCAGTCCACAGCGCTATGTCCATCTCAAGCTTGCTCCGGGCGAAATCGCCCCGGTTACCGGCGAAGGAATTAACGTCTCGCTTTCTAGTATCGCAGCGGACGAGTCTTTCATAACGTCGCTACCGAAAGTGAGATTTCAAATCGTCGACACCATCGATGAGGCCATTCGACCTTGGCAATCTGGCGGGAACAACAGTATTCAAGGAAGACTTGTTTCTCGCGGCGGCCTTTACTCAGCGATCTTCGAACTCACGCTGCTTCGCCCGGAGATACCAGCCCTGCGACTGGAACTTGCGTCAGGAAGCGTTCCTTTCACAGTGGTTGGGGATCCGTCGAAGGCTGCGACTTCCGACGATGAAGTAGAGCCAAATGAGTACACCGCCAGAACTGTTGATTTGAAAGACGAAAATGTCGGCGCCTTTGTCGAGGAAACACTTCGTATGCCCTACCAACCCGATGTGAATGGAGCTTCATGGCAACTTGGCGCTCATATCGCGGAGATCATGCTGACTTTGGATTCGATTCCACAGCGAGAACTGGTTGCTGACGCCTTAATACAACAAGTCGAAGCTCCGATAACGAGCTTTCCTGGAGGGCGAGATGCAACTGGAGTTTTCCAAAGGCAGATTGCGATCGACTATTGCGCCTCAAGGTTTGCAAACCGGTTGATTCCTTCACTTATCAAATATCTCCAAGACGCCACTTTTCCAGAGGCTGGAGCAAGCACGACCCCACTTTCCATTTCAACTCCGCCGTACGCGGAGATCCGAGCACTTGGTGATATTGGTGAGCCAGCTCGTGAGGCGATTCCAATACTACTGAAACTTCTTGATTCGAAGAACTCGACCGTACGTGAAGAGGCGATTGAAGCACTGGTTCGTGTCGCACCCAATTCGAACGAAGTCTTGCCAGCAATCGCCGGTCGCTTTCACGACGAAAACGAGAGTGTGCAGAGCACTGCAGTATATCAAGCAGGACGTTATGGCAGGGTCGCGAAGACGTTAGGAACAGAGTTCACCGAGTTACTCAATGCGAAATCGGTGAAGGTACAATGCTGGGCCGCAGCAGCGTTAATTTCCTCGGAGTTCAACCCCGAGCTTGGATTCAAGAAGTTGCTTGAAATTAGCAGAACCGGACCAACTGCCGATCGCAGGCAGGCATTGACGGCACTCGCAATGCTAGGGATGCGATCGGAATCGATCCTGCCGGTATTGCGCACGATGGTTGATGATCCCGATGCCGAAGTTGCCAATGAGGTTCGCGAGACGATTCGTAGGATTGAAAGCAATGATCGGATTGTCACCCACGCAGAGGAAGCCGCGAAGAAGGTGGCTGATCAAAGTGCGGCTGCCCTAGCAGAAGAAATACTCGTCGTCGGTTCATTGACGCCTATCGACATTCACTGGGGCGAGCCAGTTGACGGCATGCGGCTGGGGATTCGATTGTCGGAGTCCGCTAAGCATCGTTCGCCTCTGCGTCATGGGGAACACATTGAATACGAAGTTTGGATTAAGAACGAAACCGACGAAGATGTCCGGATATCGCGTGACCCACGAGACTTATACAGCCCGCGGTTGATAGATGATCAATCGATCAACGTAATTGGATCGTCTACGATCCTGAGTTTTGATATTCCTCAAGAGACGCTCTCTAAAGCGGAACTCATTCTTCCGCCTGGCCAAGCAGCGAAGCGATTTCCGATGCAGAATCACTCGGCCACCCTTCGTTCACCTGGATCACCACGAGGTCGCTTTGGGCTAGCGCCTTTGTTAGCCGAACCCGGACGATATCCGGTCTATGCACAACTTGGCGAACTGAAATCCGGTGTCAAAGAAGTCGAGATTCTTCCCGCGGCCAGACTGCAAATCCGCGAGGCCAATGAAGTCACCGCGAAACGCCGCGAAGATGCAGCCAAGGATCCGAGCGATGAGATACTCGGTTGGCAAACCAGTGACAGCGTGAAACACGAAGCGATTGTCAATTGGGACCATGGCGTGCTAGCCGACGAAGGAGATCTGGCATCTGTAGAAATCACCCCTGTTGATAATCAACCCGAGCAGTTTGCAATCCTGCTGCAACTTCGCCCTGAAGCGACTGCATGGTTTGCCCGCCAGACGAAAGCGCTATCGGAGATGCAGGAACCAAAACTGCTGGCAATATTGCTCGATGGCAAGCCACTTGGGGCCACTCGGCTCGATTCGTCGATCCCCGATGGTAAGGTCGTGATTGCGGGTCGATTTACCAAGGAGGTAGCGGAGGAAATCGCATCTAGGCTCCGATCTGCTAAAAACGCCAACTGGATCACTGCGCCGCAAGTTTGTTTGGGCAAGGCGTATTCAGACTCCGCCAAGGTTGCGAATTGGCAGAGGGATGAAGAACTGCGCGTTTCGCTGGCGACGCCGGAAAGTACCACTATGTTCACCAACAGCCTTCCGGGCGCATATTCAGACTTTGTTGTGCAAGTGAAACTACGTCTGGTAAACGGAGCGCAGTGTCGAGTGATCGTCGGTGACGCGACCTATGACATGACAAATTCCAGTGATCAAACGAAACTCCTAGCCACTGGACGAGAATTCGCTTTCGACAACGACGACAAGGCTCGGGAGTGGACCTTGCTCAGAGTAGAGCGGCGAGGCAACAAGATGTCAGTTCAAGTCAATAAGCTGCCTGAGGTTGATCTTGGAACTTACTCACAGGCAATTAAAGAGATCAGTCTGCAATCCATTAGCGGTACCATTGCAGTAAGTAACTTCGCAGTGACTGGCGACCTGCGAGGCGGCCGGCTAGCGGAAAAGGTGTCAGACACCTTTATGAACAAATCGCCATAAAGGTGTCTGACACCTTTTCGCAGTGGGAGCGAGGGCAGAGCTTCAAGGGGGTGGTGGTTGCTCCAAAAAGGTACTTTCGATTACACTTTTTGCTAAAACTGGGTGGCGGTTACGATTACAATCCACCAATACTACAAGCAGCCCTTGGTTGCTCCTGCCTTGGCCCACCAACCTCATGCGAAAGTGCCCCATGCAATTGCCCCACACGACCCGACGCCAATTCTTGATGACAACTACGGCCGTAGCTGCTTGCTCCTGCTTGCCACGCGTTGCCTCAGCAGCCAACAACCTTGGCTTTAAACTCGGTATTCAACTTTATTCGTTACGGGGCTACGACGTAGACCAAGCGCTCGAGCATGCAAGTTCACTCGGCTTTGAGCAAGTTGAATTCTATAGTGGCATGCTGGCCACAGACGCATCGAGCGATGTCATTAAGGCGACTCGTAAAAAGGTAGAAGATCTTGGCATGTCCATTTCAGCTCATGGCGTCAATGGAATGAGCAAAGATGCGGCCGCGAACCGGAAGCTATTCGAGTTCGCTAAGGAGCTGGGGATTCCAACGATTACGGCAGACCCTGATCCGGATTCGTTTGATAATCTGGACGGCCTAGTGAAAGAATTTGATATCCGAGTCGCGATTCACAATCATGGTCCGCGGCATCGCTACAACAAGGCCATCGACGTGCTCAATGCAATTGAAGGGCATGACGAGAGAATTGGCGCATGTGCTGACTTGGGTCACTACATTCGGTCGGGCCAAGATGCCACCGAAGTCATTCGATTGCTGAAGGGACGTTTGTATGGCATACACCTCAAGGATTTTGCCGACATGCAGGACGTTTCCAAGGGCGTGGTCCTTGGGAAGGGACACCTTGATGTGGAGGGAGTTTTCCGCGCTCTCAAGGCAGTGGGCTTCCCTGAGAATGGCGCTGTGTCGCTTGAGTATGAAGAGAACCCTCAAGATCCTATCGATGACATTCGTCAGTGCATGGCCGCCGCCAAGGACGCCATCGGACGGATTGCCAAGTCCTGAGTGGGATGGGGGCGGCGGGATTGCGAGAGAGATTGCGCAAACCCTCCCCGTGGCTCGTTCCTCGCCTCGACCCTCCCGCAGACGGGAGGGTGGATTGCAACACACCCTCCCGAGTCGCCGTCTGCGGCGAGTGGGAGGGTCGGGCCCGGTGGCCCGGGGAGGGCATCTTTCCAGGGGCGAAGGAGATTGCGCAAACCCTCCCCGTGGCTCGTGCCTCGCCTCGACCCTCCCGCAGACGGGAGAGTGGATTGCAAACCACCCTCCTGCAGGCGGAAGGGTGGATTGCAACCAAGGCAGAACAACTAGTGCCCTTCGGGTTCATTGCTGGGGGCTGGCAATTCCTTGAGAGTTGCCAGGTAGGCTACTAGGTCGCGCAATTCGCGACGAGTCATGTATTTGGTCAGATCGGCGGGCATCGCTGATTGGCCTCGGCGACGGGCAACAATTTCGTCCGTCAACACTCGAACTTGGGATCCATCCGCCTTGATCAACTCCACAAAATCGTCTGTTTCGTTGCGAACGATGCCGATATGGGTATTGCCCAGATCGTCGGCCAAGATCGTTGTCTCAAATCCTTTGGCGATTTGCGCATCGGGAAACACGATTGCTTCTAGCAAGTAGCGTCTTTCCTTATCTTTTGCGATGGCGCTGAGATTTGGTCCCACTTCGCCTCCTTGGTTTCCCACTTTGTGACAGCGAACACAGGAGAGTTCTGTCTTGGTAAAGAACAGTACTTCGCCCCGCTTTGAATTTCCGCCTTCCAGCGTCGCTTGCCATGGAGCCAGTGGATCGGTTTCAGCTAAATTAGACCACCTAGCATTGAGCTTTTCCGTGATCTCTTTCAAGCCTTGACGATCAGCCGCTTCGACAATATTGAGCACTGCATCATTGGGTGAAGATCCCGCGATGACTTCTTCCACGGCTGCAGTGATGGCGAGTTTTGCATCGTCCGAATCGATTGATGCCAGCGCGTCCCAAGCGGCTTGTCGTTCAGCCGAATCTGGGGAGTGCTCTGCGCTAGCAATCAGCGTCTCAATCGACTCGGCTGCCGCCAATGTCGCCAGTGTCTCGATTGCCGCGACACGGATCTCGCTGGCCAGATCGGAATTAGCGAGCAGGTTTTTTGCCCGTGTTACTGCATCGACGGGATCTAGTTTTATCATTGCCCGCAGGGCCGCGCCGCGCGAAGCAGCCTCAAGCGTGACATCGTCCAGACGTTGGGCCAACAAAGGAGTTATCTCCTTCAATCCCAAATCAGCAGCCAATTCGATAGCCGCATTTCGCACCGATTCGGGACCTGCCAAAATTCCCGGTAAGTTCTCTTGCAAGCATTCGGCAAGTCCATCGGTAGCACGGGACTCAAGCGGTCGCCACTCGTTCAAAACTCGATCGCGTTCGTCGGGATTCTCCCAGTCACCAAGCATACTGATCGCTTCCAAACGCATCGCTTCGGACGCTGAGTCTTGTGCCGCGAACCTAGCTAAAGCACTGGCATGCTTGAGTCCGCCCAATCGAAAGTTTGCATTCAATACACGACGGACTACGTTTTCATCTTGCAAGGGGCGATCGATCATAGCGGCCAGTTCGTTCCAAGCGCCTTGCAGAGATGTATCATGAATCGCCCGAACTGCCTCGGCCACCACTCGTCCATCACCATCTGCCAGGTATTGGCTTACTTTCGCCGATCCTTGGCGACGCAGCGCGACAACCGCAGCTCGACGAACATTGGCACTGGGGTGGAGCTTCAAGGCAACAAGTTCGTCTGCGGTCGCTACGTTAGCCAGTGCCATAATGCCTCCATGGCGAAGCACAGGATCACGATTATCATTCTCGGCGAGCATCAGCACAATCGGATCCATAGCGCTGGCTTGCTTCGACCAACCGATAGCCCGCGCGGCAAAGTATCGCACTCGCGGCGAAGAATCGCTCAGCATATTTAGCAAGATCGAACCAGCATCGACGTTAGTGTGTTCCCCGGCAAACTTTGCCGCAGCGGCTCGCACATGAGGTTGTGAATCGACAAGCAATGAGTGCACTAGTTCGCGGATGTTGGTCCAATCGTGAGCTTGAATTTCATTTGCACGCCGGACAATTTGTTCCAGTCCCCACAGAGCATGCAAGCGAGGAATCTCGGATAACTGTGTATCGCTTGCCAAGTCGATCAAAATATCGCTGGCACCTCTCGCGGCCAATTCCCATTGAGCCTCATTGCGCACGCGACGGTCCTGATGCGCGATCAATCCCGAGAGGGTATCCAAATCGATCGTGGACCAATCGCTTCCCAGCAAGCTAGACACCTCTCGAACGTCTTGTGAATCCGAGTACTTTGGATTCGTCACTCGATAGATCCGACCTTTACCTTCTCCATCCCAGCCGTTGACCCAATCGCTGATGTAGAGTGCTCCATCGGGGCCGAATGCCAAGTCCGTGGCCAGGATGCTCCAGACGGCTTGCCCGTCCTCCTTGATTTTAAAGAAGGCGCCAGCCTCCTCCAGTTCAATGGTGCGAATGCCGCTATTTGAAGCGGTTCCCCGGAAATCGGCTAAGAGGAATTTGTCTTTCAGTTCATTGCCGAAACCAGTACCAGGATAGAACGCGAATCCGGAAGGACCATCTGCGAAATTCGCGATCGGTGGTACTAGGTACGCAGGCTGTTCGTCATGAAAGGGTTCCCAAATCTTCTCGCGATTGAATGGCCCACGATCGGGTAGGTATTGATAGTACATGCGCCATCCGGTGTCTCCATCTTGCAATACATTAACCAATCGGGCTTGGTCTCCGGAATCGCTATTGTTGTCTCCGGTAAACAAATCGCCGTAGTCGTTGAACGCGAGTTCTTGGGGATTGCGTAAACCATTGGCGAAAACTTCCAAGCGGCTGCCATCGAGTTCACAACGAAAGACAGCCCCAACCGCTGGATTGTGCAACAGCTCTGCCTCGGTTGTCATCACATGATATCCGCGGTCGCCGATACTGAAGTAGAGTCGTCCATCGGGTCCGATGATCAGACCGTGCATATCGTGTCCGCGAAAGGCCACTCGCACACCATATCCGTCGCTCATCACAATGCGATCGTCGGCGCGACCATCACCATCGTTATCAATCAGGTTATAGAGCTTAGGGATGTTAGTGAGATAAACGTTCTTTCCACGTGCAAGCACCCCTGCGGCCGTGCCATCCTCCAATTGATTGAAGCCCTCGGCATAAACACTAACTTCATCTGCTCGACCATCGTGGTCAGTATCGACAAGCAAGCGAATGCGATCATCTTGCTCCGTGTACGTCTTGGCTTCATCACCCAGCAACCGTTTGTGATAATCGATACGGTCTTGCACTGTTTGAGCCGCTAGGTCAGCCCGCAGCCATGTTTCATCGTGTCCGCGATTGTCGGTAACGCCCTTGTTTTGTCGAAATGACTCACAAACAAAAAAGCGACCTTTGTTGTCGACGTCAAAAGCAACAATATTGGCTACATCGGGTTCCGCGGCGAACAATCCAATTTGCCAGCCAGGGGATAGTTTGAAGCCAGACATGGCTTCCTCCGCTTCACTGGATGCGGCGGCGATTTGTGGGGATTGTGGCTTCGTGGTTGGTTCATCGGCCGCAAAAACAGCACCGATACCCAAGCCATGTCCGAGTGGAAGCGAGCCCGATCCAGCCAAAGCCAACCAAAAACAGAGCAGTGAACGTTTGGTCATAAACACGAGCGGATCTTCCCACAGAGGAGCTTTAACGAGATGATGAAACCAATCTTTAGTGTATTTTAAGGATCCGCAACCACAAACCAGGGAGTAACAATGGTGTCGGAAACTCCAGAGGCTGGTGAAGAGTCGGAATCCGGTTTACCTATCTCGGCGACGCTAATTGACGAGCAGGGAATTCGGCGTGGTTCGCCTTTCGCGGCCGCAATGAACACTCCACCTGATGCGGCCTTGGAATCCCAATTGGATCCTGCCGTCCAATTGGATCCGTTTGCGGATTTTGCTGGGGTTGGCACGGAGACAGCTAAAGGAGGAGTGCTGGCGTCCGTACTGTTGATCCCGATTGCCGGCGTATCCACATGGTGGTTTCCGTTAGGCGGAATTCTGATTTCTGGGCTGGGGGGTGGATTGGGCATGCTGGGGCTTGCCTCACGGCGTCCTATACGGGCGATGATTTCCATGCTGCTTCATGTATTGCTCTTCTGTGCGGCTTATTGGCGATTTTTGTAGTTTCTTAGGCAAGATGGGCTGGTACCGAACGAAACTCTCGCAGGGTTTGGCGGGTAATTACTGTGAGACGGCGAGAGAAAAAGTTATTTGCGAGCTTCGCTGAGTTGTTCGCCCCCAGATAGACATAGGAACATGGCCCCATGACGCGGAAAAATTGGAAGTATCTTGGCCGCTGGGCTGTGTTGGCGCTGGTTGGCCTTATCACCTTTTCGTTCCTTGCTTCGGGATTGGGTGATCGACCAGGATTGCCCCTAGCCAGTATTACACCTGTCGGTAATTCGTCGTTAAAGAATACTGCGTTAAAAAGTTCTGTAGCATCCTCGCTGCCACTATCTCCGTTGGTGGAACGAGCATCGCTTTCCAGTCTTCAGGGGGTGCAAGACATCGATGACGAGTTTCGTCGGGCTTGGCAGAAGGAAGACATGGAGGTGGCTGGTCGGGCGGATTGGTTGACAATTTGTCGTCGCTTGTCTTTGGCCTTAGTTGGCTCGGGGATGTCGCTGGAAGAAATACGAGCTTTGGAAGTTTTGCCCGAAGGGGAACGAATCATCACGCACCGAGAACGGTTGTTGCAAGATCGTCGTTTTGCCGAGTATTGGGCAGAGCGATTTGCGAGATCGGTCGTTGGTACCGAGGATGGTCCTTTCTTGGTTTATCGTCGACGTCGATTTGTCACTTGGCTAACTGAGCAGATTGCGACGAATCAATCGTACGATTCCATTGTTCGCCAATTGCTTACAGCGAAGGGTTATTTTACTGACCGCCCCGAAGTGAATTTTGTCACGGTGACGATGAATTCGAATGAAGAAGGGCAACCCGATCCAATAAGACTTGCGGGACGCACAACGCGGGCATTTCTTGGGATGCGAATCGATTGCTTGCAATGTCACGACGATTTTCTGGGCAATGTAAAATTGGGCACGCCCAGTGATTCTCGCGAGGGAACGCAGCAAGACTTTCATCAATTGGCTGCTTTCTACTCCGATACTCGCTTTAATATTTTGCAAGGCGTTCGCTCGGAACATCATCCGTATCAGTACAAATATTTGGATGCGGAAGAAAAAGTTGAGGTGGCCCCCGCAGTCCCCTTCGCCGCCGAATTGCTCCCTGATACCGGTAGCAATGCAGAGCGTTTAGCAGCCTGGGTAACCTCGCCCGATAATCGGCAAACGCGTCGGGCGATCGCCAACCGAGCATGGGCGCTGATGTTTGGCAAGCCGCTGCATTCACCGGTCGACGACATTCCACTGTATGGCCCGCTTCCTCCCGCCTTGGATCGCCTTGCGGATATTGTCCTGGAACAACACTGGGACTTGCGGCAACTGATTCGTGCAATCAGTGAAACCGAAGTATTCCAGATGTCGAGTGAAGCAAAATTTGAAATCGAAGAGCAGCACGAACTTGCCTGGGCAGTCTTTCCACTTGTCCGCTTGCGTCCAGAACAAGTCGCGCGAACAGTGATGCAGTCTAGTCGTCTATCAACTATCAACGACGCATCCGCATTCTTATTGCAGATGATCGCGTTCGGTGCCGAAAATGATTTTGTGACTCGATATGGTGACACGGGCGAAGATGAATTTGAGCAAGATAGTATCACGATTACTCAGCGATTGCTCATGATGAATGGCCAGATGGTGCGAGAGAGATCGGAACAAAATCCAGTGCTCAATGCATCGAGCCATATTCAGATGTTTGCCAAAGAAAACTCGACAGCTGTCGATTCCGTCTATCTGGCGGTGCTTAATCGCTATCCCAATAAAGTCGAACGCACACATTTCGTGACTCGATTCACTGCTGCAGAGAGTCGCATTGCGGCTATTGAAGACTTGTATTGGGTCTTACTCAACAGCAGCGAACTGGCGTGGAATCACTAGTCCATCGATTAGAAATTTTTTAGGAATTACACTCATGAACCTTGACCAAGCACAACCGAGAGTTTGCTCCGGCGGAGTTCACTTTCATCGCCGCACCTTGTTGCGAGGAATCGGAGGCGGGCTCTTCTTTTCACCACTTTCCGGTTGGTTGACGCAAGCCGCAGAGAGCGGCGACACATCGAGGCCCAAGTCAGTCATTCTGTTGTGGCTCGAGGGTGGTGCCAGTCAATTAGAGACGTTTGATCCGCATCCGGGAACCAAAATTGGTGGCCAAGTCAAAGGCATTTCGACCAGTGCAAAGGGCATTGAAATTTCCGATTTGATGCCACGCACTGCCGAGCAGATGCACCATATGGCGCTCATTCGCAGTGTAACCAGCAAAGAAGGAGATCACGAACGGGCCGTTTATAATGTGAAAACTGGATATCGACCTGATCCAACACTGATTCATCCGACGGTCGGGGCGATCCTGTGCCATGAGTCGGATTCGGGCGCCGATATTCCGCGACATGTCTCGATCCTGCCCGGCATGTCACCGGCTCGAGGCGGTTTCCTGGGTGCAAAATACGATGCCTTCAAAATCTATGACCCAGCCTCGCCGGTTCCTGATGTGACAGCCACTGTCGACGATCCCCGTTTGCAACGCCGTTTAGATGATTTACGTTTGGTCGCCGAGTCGCAATTTGAAAGGCGTCGTTTACGCGATGCAGCAGCAATGCGAACCTTTCATCCTGCATCTACCGACGCTGCACGCCAAATGATGAACAGCGAACAGCTTGGGGCATTTGATGTGTCGACGGAATCGAAGAGCGAACGAGATGCGTTTGGCAATACGCCCTTTGGTCGTGGCTGTTTAGCCGCCTCGCGATTGATCGAAGTGGGTGTGCGATGTGTCGAGGTTACCCTGGGTGGCTGGGATACGCATATCAACAACCATTCCTTCCACGTATCGGGTTGCAGTACCTTGGACGTTGCCTTGGCGGCGCTGGTTCATCGTTTGGCAGAACGCGACTTATTGAAAACTACGCTAGTTGTCTGTGGTGGTGAATTTGGCAGGACTCCTCAAATAAACGCTGCCGAAGGTCGAGACCATTGGCCTCATGGGTTCACTGTGGCGATGGCTGGTTGCGGCGTGCGAGGCGGGTCAGTCTTTGGAGCCACCAACGCGAATCCACGCTTAGACACTGAAACGCCGACTGATAATCTTGAAGATCCCGTCACAGTCGCCGATGTTCATGCAACGATACTCAAAGCTTTAGATGTTCCCTGGAATCGCGAGATAGTAACACCCATTGGCCGCCCTATGAAATATGCGGACGGAACGCCAATCGACAAGGTACTCAGCTAGAGCGCGGGCGAATGTGGCAAACCTGCGACGATTTCTGCAGCAGGCTGATTTAGGTCAGTTCGAATTTGCGCTTTACGGATTCTCGCACCAGCACCAAGATGGTGAGCACACCGAGGATGGTGCCGAGCGGCATGAACAAGCACTCCACCGCCGCGACGACCAAGCAGAAGGTGTAACGTCGTTTGCAAGAAAGCGACAGCGCTGCAATCAACACCGCAATCGCCGTGCAAAAACCGCATAACATCATCGCGGCAGGAATAGCGATGAAAATCCAGCCGAGCGCAGCTGGGGGAGCCTGAGAGCCCTGCTGTGTGTTCAGGGCGCCGCTGACAATGAGCGTACCTAGCACGATATGAATGATGGGAAACAATGAGAGTAAGCCGATCATTCCAGCCAGAATATAATGAAAAATTGCGAGCAAGCGAATCTGCTCATTGTCTTGGTCGACCGAGGGAGTCTTGGTCGGCGAGTAGCCCGTAGGATGCTGGATTGGCTCGGTGAAGTCCATCTTGCGGAGCTCCTGTTTTGGGGTCTTATGGCCGCATTTTTCGGAGAGTCGACAAAAAAAGGACCCACCGAATATAGCGGTGCGTCCTCATTTCGACAATTTTTATAGGTTTTTTTCGAGTGCGGATGAGAGGACTTGAACCTCCACGACCTTGCGGCCACTAGAACCTGAATCTAGCGCGTCTGCCAATTCCGCCACATCCGCATGTGGTTCGCAGAGATTAGTCAGTTCGACAATTTTCTGCAAGCTGCAATCAAAAGTGATCTTGCTGCGGGAACTGTACTTTCGAGAGACTCGGCCATTCATGGCCACTAAAATTCCACGTCGCCGTTTTTTGCATTCGCTCGTCCTGTTAACGGGGACGCTGGCGTCGGCTGGTTGTGGCCAATTGCTCTATCGTTTCTCCAGTCCGGTGCCACCCACTTTTGTCCCAAATCCCGCCCAGCTCCCCCCGGCTAATGCGGATTTTGTCTGGGCACAGGTGATTGATACCATCGATGATTATTTTCCCATTGTTCGCGAACAGCCCTTACAGGCATCGGGACAGGTCATATTAGAGGGACGAGTCGATACTGCCTATGCGACTGGATCCTCGATTTTCGAGCCTTGGAGAAAGGACAGCACCCGGGGATTTGAGCGGTTGCAAAGCACCCTACAGTCGATCCGGCGTCGGGCCACAATCATCGTCCGCCCCGAGCCATCCGGGTATTCGCTGATGGTGCAAGTGGATAAAGAGATCGAAGATGTGGACCGCGAGCAATTTGCTAGCGAATCGGCAGCATCATTCCGCCATGATGGAACCGTGGTTCGAACCACTGACATGATCGCTGATGAGCCCACTACTCTGGGATGGATTCCTCTGGGGCGAGATGTGACGCTGGAGCAACAAATCCTGCAGGCGATTATTGGGCGTGTCAGTCAGCCCGACCGCCCAAAGTTATTGCACCATTAGTCCTCTGATTGTCCTCTGACTAAATTCGGAGAAATACACTTGTTTACCGAAAGCGCGCCCCGACGCGAATGAATCTGGGCCTGCTGGTGTTGCGGTTTAGTGTGTTGTTTTGCTGCGACGTTGGATTATTTTGCCGCAGTCAAAATTGACAAGCAGATTGCATCAACGCCGGCGAGGATGGAATGGGTGAGCTAACCGGGAAAAGCCAGTTCACTGAAAATCCCATCCATCGCCGGTCGCGGACTGGTGTCGAGAGTGCCTCTTCTCTATTCCGGCCCGCAGGTGCAACCACTGAAAAGCGGCTACGCGTTGTTGCTGATGGGTACGAGAAAGCAACTTGTGGGCCAAAGTGGTTGCGGGCGGTTTCGTAAAACGCTCTGCTGCGGCTAAGCTAATAGAGGTTTCGAGGCCATTTCGCCATGAATCGGGTTCGTCTTAGAGAAAGACAAATGTCTGTAGCCAGCGTAGGATTGATTCCGCAATTTGGGGTGAATCGGCTACTCGTCTGCTTTGCTCTTATCGGCATTGGTATGGCGAGCGATTGGGTTCCCGTGTTGAACGCCTCACCTGCAGCGATCCTTCAGGACGAGCCAGTTGTCGTTGGAAACAAAAAGACATTTGTGATTCCGATGAATGGAGTCATTGAGCCTTCGATGCACGGCTTTCTGGAGCGGCGGATAGCGGAAGCGCGCGATGCAGGTGCCGAGTGCATCGTGTTGGACATCGACAGCCCCGGTGGTCGCCTGGATACGACCCTTGAAATCGTCGACTTGCTGAGGAGCACCGAAGACATCGAAACGGTTGCCTACGTGAGGCGGCAAGCGATCAGTGGTGCAGCGGTGGTTGCGTTGGCGTGCCAACGAATTGAAATGCACCCCGAAGCACAATTGGGTGACGTTGGAATTATCGTTGCAGCACCCTTCTCGCCCTATCAATATGTTCCCGAGAAAGAGCGCAGTCCGGTTGTGGCCGCCATTCGCACGATTGCTGAAGCAACAGGGAGACCGGCTGCTTTGGCCGAAGCGATGGTCGACAAAGATATTACGGTTTTCTCTGCAACGAAAAAGGATGGGGGCGAGCTTCATTACTTTACCAACAAAGAATGGGAATCTCTGCCCGATGCGGACCTGTGGCAAAAAGGGCCTCCAGTTTTTGAGGCTCGACAAAACAATTTCCTGACTGTCAATGGAACGCGAGCTCTGGAGTTGGGCCTAGCCAATGGTGTCAGTCGCTCGCTCGATGCCACGCTCGACAATCTCGGCGCCATGCGGCCCGCGCGCGTTCTCGCTTGGACTTGGGTCGATACCACGGTGGAGATACTGAACCATCCGTTAATTACTTGGCTGTTGCTTATTTTGGGCTTCGGCGCATTGATGGCGGAACTAAGTTCACCTGGAATTGGGCTGGGGGGGCTAATTTCGCTGCTCTGCTTCTCGATCTTTTTTTGGAGTCGCTTCCTAGGCGGGACTGCGGGCTGGTTGGAAGTCATTCTGTTCGCCGTTTCCCTGGCGTTCATTGCTATGGAGTTCTTCGTCATCCCGGGGTTTGGCGTTGCCGGCATAACGGGAGGTGGATTGCTCATCATGTCGCTTGTGATGGCGTCGCGCCGTGTTTTCGTGCCCCATTCCAGTGCTGATTGGGGAGACTTGGGAGTGACCATCCTCACGGTGGTCGGCGCCCTGGCTGCGGTAATGGTTGCCTTGTTTTTTGCTGCCGATTACTTGGGTAGCGTGCCACTGTTTAAGCGACTCGTGTTGGAACCGCCAGCCGCTGCGACACTCGAAGGTCTGCCGACTGACGAGGGAATCAAGAAATCGCCAAACCAGTCCCCTTGGGAACGGGTTGCTATTGGCGATTTAGGACGCAGCATCTCGCCTCTCCGCCCCAGCGGAAAGGCGCTCTTTGGAGAAGACCTGCTGGATGTCAACACGGAGGGCGAGTTCATTGCTGCGGATCGACCAGTGAGGGTTTTTCGCAAGCAAGGTATTCGCGTTACCGTGCGCGAAGCGTAAGTGGAATGTTCGGGTAAGGAATTCTATTAAATGTCGATCTCCAGCCCCGATGAACATGACCCCGATGAACATAACTCCGATAAGCGCGCTGGCGAACCCAGGCCCAGCAAACCCGATCGTAGCGTGGTTCAGATCGTGACGACCACTGCCACAATTGAGGCGGCGCGTGCGATTGCTCAGGTGCTGCTGACAGAACGGTTGGTGGCTTGTGTGCAAATCGATGGTCCTGTTGAAAGCCACTATTGCTGGCAAGGAAAGCAGGAACAGTCGAGCGAGTTTCGCTTGACCATCAAGACTGCTGACCCTTGCAAGTACCTCGTCTTGCACGCGATTCAAAAGTTGCACTCCTACGATGTTCCTGAAGTGCTGGTCACCTCCGTATCGTTAGCGAGCGACTCCTATCTTGATTGGGTCTACCAGCAAACCAGCCCATCGATGATTTCATTCGCTATCTATTTGTATGGGCCTCAGTGGGGACCTGTCGGAATCACCTTCGAACAGGTGGCTAACCGCATTAGCACATTTGAGCGCATGCATTTTGAATGGGATGGCTCTTTTGTTTGGACTGGGGAAGAAGACGGAGCGAAGTGGCAGATTGACGGCATGCTCTACGATGCGGGGGGTGAGTTGCAATACATCGATATTAAAGGGCGTTGTCCAAAATCAAAGTGGGACCAATTGGTCCGCGCCGGTATATGTGGCGACAACCTTCCCCCCTCGCAGCTGACGGTGCTAGTTCTTCCCGGTCAAACGCGTAAAACACTTGAGCAATTCCACCAAGAAACGTGGATTTTGTCCGAATAGCTAATACAATTGGTACAACCATTGCAGTAGCAGACGGTTAGTACAAAATTGTCAGCCAAATATGCCCCTCCCGTGGGCATTCGTGACCAACGCTTCTAACAGAGGGTCGGTCTACGACTTATCCCTCATCTCAGTTCGTATCGGGTTATTGGAAGAATTACCATGTTAATGACTCACCCTAATCACCATGTGCTCACACCGGTTGTTTCTCAATCGTCAGACGTCGAATTGACTCCTGATGAAGTATCGCGTCGCATTTTGGAGGTTCGATCTTCCTGGAATGTTCGCGAGCGAATGGTTCGACGGCGTGCTGCTGCGAATCGATTTGAGGATTTGGTGGCCGTGCTTGCCGATTATGAAGCACGCTAGTTCATCGTGAATTGCATTGGGCGACACTCTCGGTCAAAATCTTGATCGACATGAGCGCCCACGAACCAACCCAAGATGAGAAAGTCCTCCTTTCCCATCCACGATCCGACGCTGAAACGCACGCCATCAATCGCCAAGTTTGGGATCGAATGGCAGCCGCTGGTGAACCTCTTTGTACACCAGCAACTTTAAAAGAGCTTGCGAATCCGCTTGGCACGGTCGATCCACTGGGTTGGCTAGGCCCCACATTGCGAGGCTGGCGAGTTCTTTGCCTGGCGGCAGGAGGAGGTCGACATAGTGCTCTTTATTCGGCTGCAGGTGCTCAAGTCACGGTGGTCGATCTTAGTCCAGCCATGCTAGAGATTGATCGGCAAATGGCTCGGCAACATGGTTTTGATATCCAATTGATCGAAGGATCCATGGAACAACTTCCGATGTTGACCACGGCAAGTTTTGATTTAGTGATTCATCCTGTGAGTACTTGCTACGTACCCAAGGTCGGCCCCGTCTTTGCAGAAGTGGCCCGTTTGGTCGCGGCGGGTGGGATGTATGTGAGCCAGCACAAGCAACCGATTAGCTTGCAAGCGACCACGGAGGCCGAACATCATTCACGGTACCGCGTTGAACATACGTACTATCGCGACCAAGCAGTTCCTCATCCTCCTCATCGAAACAGCACTACGGCTCGTTTGCGCGAGTCGGGTGCGCGAGAGTACTTGCATCGTTGGGAGGAGATAGTGGGTGGAATTTGCCGCTCAGGATTTGTCATCGAAGACTTGGTGGAACCGCTGCACGCCAAGGGAGATGCAGCGGTTGGCACTTTTGAGCACCGGGCAACCTACATTGCTCCCTACGTGCGCATCAAGGCGCGGCGTATTGGGGTCCGACAGGGATTGTGGGTACCTGGGAACCGCTGAACCAAGCGCATTGATATTACGAACGACCTTGTTTGCTCCACAAGGCTAAGAGCTCCACAAGATGTTCCATTGCATCGACCATCTCATCCAAGCAGGCGAATTCCGTCAACGCATGAATATTGTGCTGGCCGCTCGATAAATTGGGTGTGGGCAAGCCTTTTTCAGTGAGCAGTGACCCATCGGTGCCGCCGCGAATGATCGACTCTTCGCATTCGCGACCAAGATTGAGAAAAGCTTGTTTTGCAAAGGATATCGATTCAGGGAGTTTGCGCAGACCATCGCGTAGGTTGCGGTACTGCCGCGTGATGGTTACATCCGAAGTGAGCCCCGGAAAAGCCTCCGTGGTCAATTGCGCCCAGTTTCGCAATCGTTCGGCCAAACGCTCAAGCTCGGGCGTATCAAAAGATCTGAGCAGCAGCGTGACTTCAGCTGAGGCAACATTTCCCTGTATTTGATAGGGATGTAAAAACGATTCGCGACCATCCGTCGACTCGGGAGCCAATTCAGTTCGGGGAAGCAATTCCACAAAGTGGGCTGCGGCCCGTACGGCATTGATCATGCGGTGCTTCGCAATGGCTGGATGAATATTGCGACCGGAAAAACTTACCTTGGCCGCATCGGCAGAAAACGTTTCCACATCCAATTGATTTGCACCACCACCGTCAATCGTGTAGGCGACGGTGGCATTGAGCTTGGCCAAGTCAATTTTATCGGTACCATGCCCAATCTCTTCATCACAGGTGAACAGCAATCGGATGGGGCCATGTGGCAAATAGGGATGTTCGATCATGTGGGCAGCAAGCTCAACCAGGATGGCAACCCCTGCCTTATCATCTCCACCAAGGAGTGTGCTGCCATCACTGGTAATTAGTGTTTTTCCAATCAGCCCGGTCAGCTCGGGCGTATCGTCGACACGGATAATCGGACCTGCGGCAAGTGCAATATCCCCGCCTGGATAATCTTCGATGACCTGAGGCCGCACATCGGCACCAGGCGATTCGGGGGAGGTGTCCAAGTGGGCGATCAGTGCAATCGCCCCACTATGCCCGCCATCTGTGGCTGGGATGGTGGCCCAGACCAAACCATGTTCGTCCTGATGAACGTCGTCCAACGTTAAACGCTTGAGTTCATCAACCAGTAATTTTCCTAAACTGAGCTGTCCGGGACTGCTCGGATAAACCGTCGCCTGGGGGTTAGCTGCCGTGTCCACTTGCACGTATTTTAGGAATCGTGCCAGCAAACGCTGGCGATTGATTTTTGGTTTCGTCATTTCAGAGGGTTTCGGCACATCAGGCTCCTGAGTGCAGGTTGCTACAATCGGTCCAGTTCGCATCAAGCTAAGTTATACAAAAATTGCACGCGAGTCGGGATCATGGCCAAACGCAGCGAAGTGGGTTACTTTATTTTTGATGTTGAGAGCGCCGCAGATGGCGAGCTAATCGCGAACGTCAAATACCCCGATGAAGCACTCGCTCCCGAACAGGCAATACGGCGATTTCGTGATGACTTGCTGAATGAATCCGAAGGCAAGCGGGATTTCATTCCCTACACCTTTCAGATTCCTGTTTCGGTAGTCATCGCAAAAGTGGGTCATGATTTTTCATTGATCGACTTGGTGTCCCTGGACGAACCGGAATTTCGTCCCCATGTCATGACGCAGCAGTTTTGGAAGGGCTGGGAGGTCTACCAACAACCAACATGGGTCACCTTCAACGGCCGTTCCTTTGATATGCCGCTGATGGAGCTGGCCGCCTTTCGATACGGTTGTTCCTTGGGGTCGTGGTTTGCGCCAAAAACGAAATCATTTGATCAGCCGCGGAATCGGTACAACACAAAATCGCACCTGGATCTGCTCGATGTGTTAACAAATTCAGGCGCCTCTCGTTTCCATGGCGGACTCAATCTTGCAGCCGTCTTGATTGGCAAACCAGGCAAGATGTGCGTCGAAGGCTATATGGTGCAGGATATGCACGACGGCGGGGACTTGAAGGGTATTAGCGACTACTGTCGGTGCGACGTCCTGGATACCTATTTTGTATTTCTAAGGTGCGCCTTGATGCGAGGAGAAATCACCCTGGAACGGGAGCAAGAATTGGTCAGCTTGGCTAAATCATGGATAGAAGAACGACAGTCCAGTGTGCCTGCCTACGTGCAATATCTTGCTGCTTGGCGGGATTGGGAAAACCCCTGGACTGCGGTTGCAGAGTGATAGTTGCCTTTCGATAGTTGCCTTTCGCTCCGCGAAAGTAGCGTTGGTATTCGCTGCTTTTGCAGAACTTTCGCGGAGCGAAAGGCGACTATGATTGCCTTCGCCCGCGACTGACGCTACTTTCGCGGAGCGAAAGGCGACTATGATTGCCTTCACCTGAGACTGACGCTACTTTCGCGGAGCGAAAGGCGACTATGATTGCCTTCATCCAAGACTGACGCTACTTTCGCGGAGCGAAAGGCGACTATTGCCACACAAAAAAACGCGACCAGAATCCTGGTCGCGTTTTCGGTATTGACGAGTCATCAGGGGTGCCGCTGGAGAGAGACCTTCCTAGAATACTCGCCACGCCAAAATAAAAACTGATTAGCAACGCATCAAACGTTGTCGTCTGCGGTGGCAGCCACATCGGCTGCCGGAGCTTCATTCTTTTGCTCACCGTCGACGCCTGGCACAGGTGGTGCGAAGCGTGCTTCGAAGGTTACGCTTTCCAAAAATTTGACTGCATTCACGTACAAGTGGCTGGGCAATTTCTTCCGATTGCGGTCCAGTACATCCTGCATGGATTCGGTCATCCGCCGGACTTCTTCATGCGTCTTGCTGCCGTACCCAACATCGGTATTGCTGCGATTCGCCAAGGCATTGTCAATTCGCAATCGATAGGGCTCCAGTGTTTTCGCCTGCAGCATGTCTGGCCAACGTACTTTCCCGGTAGCCGAGTCAAACTGTTCCGCTGTCAATCGATCCGCACCGGCAGCTTCGGCCAGCTTGCGATAGCCATCCATAGTCAGCGGTTTGCGGCGGTGCTCTTCTTGATAATCAAACCAGAGGTCCCGGCGCGCGTAATAGTTTTCTGCATACTTCAGGGAGTTTTCTAGGGCTCGACGGATTGCTTCTTGGTTATTCATATTGGCCAAGGAGTTGTCGAGGTTGGCGGAACCCACTGCACGCGTGTAATCGGCCGCGCCGCGTAGTGCACCTTCAGCAATAGTACTGCTGTGATGCATAAAACTAAAACCGCTCGACGGATACCGAACGGCTGGCGCATAGCCAGGATCGGGTACGTCGGCCGGCGCTACGTCCTGGGCATGGACGAAACCGGTGCTACCCCAGACCAAGCAGGCGGTCATTGCTAGTCTTTTTGCAGTTTGATTCATTGAATGTGTCATTTTCTTATTCCCCTTTTGATACTTTCGATTCTTTTGGTCTCTCCGATGAAGATGCTGTTGCAATCACTGTGCCAAAAAGCCCTGTCCGTTTTCACACTTCTGATTTACACAGCTGTTGCCAGCCATTTTTACATAATTTTAGAAAGCGTCAGGCTTGGATGCAAAATCCGCCGCAGTGGTTCGTCGCATTTTGAGAATTTGTGTCTCACCCTGAATTAAGCAAAACAAGACACTGCTTGCAATTCGCCTCATCGGGTACACTCAAAGGAGTTCGCTATGAATTTGGGGGTTCTCTCTACGGCACCATTTCTACGGCACGATCTCTACAGCACCAATGGGTGCGTCAAATATGCGTGAATCCAATCCGAGCCCATCGATTCCACCGTTGTTGGAGATAAGTCGTCGGATCGCCGTGTTACCGGTGATTCACGGTAGTGGACAATGCGCGTTGCAGGTGCGGCGGTGGATGCTGGAATACGAATTTGATTGTGTAGCCGTTCCACTGCCCGAATCGTTTCAGCGGGGGGTAGAGGAAGCGGTATTGGCCTTGCCCACTCCACGTATTTTGATTCAGCCAGTGCGTGCTGGAGAGGCCGATCTCTACCAGCCCGATCACTATCAGCCCTGGAGCGAAGCCAATGATCGCGAGTCCGAAGAGGGGGAAGGGGGCGACACGGACGACGATGCGGATTCTTGGCCGTGGAGCTACGTGCCGATTGACCCCTGCCAGCCGGTGATCATGGGCATTCGGGCCGCCTTGGGGGAACACATTCCCGTGGCCTATATCGACTTGGAAACAGACCGCTTCATGCCGTTGACTGCGTCGATGCCCGACCCCTATGCGCTTCGCACGGTCAGCATCGAACGCTTTTCTGCCGCGATGTTGCCAAGTTTACCCAAGGTGACCGATCGACAATCCAAAGACCGTATCACGCATATGGCGAAACGCCTGCGTGACCTTGAGCAGCGTTATGAGAAAATTCTAGTGATTTGCAGCGTGTTGCATTGGCCCTGGCTGCGACAGGCGTATATGGACGCTGCGCTAGGTCTTTCCGAAGCCAGCGTGGTGGTGCATGACGAAGTGGAAACGCCGGAATCGTATCGCATTGCTCCGCGGTCTTCGCTCTTTCTCTTTGGCGAACTCCCCTTCATCACAGGGTTGTACGAGCGAGCCCGCGCCGAATTGGGCGACGACGAAAACTTAGCCGTCGATGGGGTGAAAGAACTGCTGGTGGCCGCGCGGGATGCCTATCGACTGGATTTGGGGAAACGAGCTCGCCGCATTACTCCCTTATTGCTGACTCAGTGCCTGAAGTACATTCGCAATCTGTCGTTGCTGTCGCGGAGAATGACTCCCGATCTCTACACGATTGTAACAGCGGCAAAGCAAATCGCAGGCGATCAATATGCGCTTCATGTCGTTCAAACAGCCCGGGACTATCCACGGTTTCATGATCAAGAGACATCCAATGATCCTCTAGTGACCATGGGTATTGAACAGGCGAGAATGCCCGACGGCGATATTGTACCACTGGTGAGTCGCCTCCCGGGGCCGACAACTATATGGCAATCGATTGAGCTCAATCGACGTCCCACAAGCGACGAACAAAAACGCTGGAGCTACAGCTGGAACCCGCGAGGCCAATGCAGCTATCCGCCTGAAGATGAAAAGATCGAACGCTTTCGCACTCGCGTCTTTGATCGAGCGCGTGCGCTGACCGGTTCGGATTTAGCTCGCACGGAAAAATTCACTACCAGCGTCAAAGATGGGATCGACATTCGCGACACCCTCAGGCATTGGTACGAGAAGCAAATCTATGTAAAAGTGATGCCTCCTGATCGTGGCGCGCTTGATACCTGCGTAATGCTCTTCGACTCACCTGCAGATCCACGCGATTACCCCTGGCGGACCACTTGGTTTGCCGAGCACTCGGACGAATCGACGCTGGCTTTCTATGCAACCGATTTTCGCAAGGAAATGGTAGGACCCGGGATCTGTTTGGCCTCGTATGGTGGAGCCATGTTTATCTATCCGCCTGTAGTGATTCCCGACATTTGGAGCGATCCACGTTTAGATTTTGCCGAGACGGTCGAAGAGCGTCTGATTGGGGCCGCCTGCCTCCATTCACGCAGTCGCCAAGTCGCCTTGTTGAGTGGCTTGCCACCTGGTGCGGGCTGGCGACGCATGGCAAAGCGTTTTCGCAAACAGCTTGTCCATGTTCCCCTAGGGGGCTTCAGCGATGGCGAAGTGAGCCAACTGCGGATGGTACATGTGCTCAATGGAACGCATATTCGCAGCTATGCGGAACACTTTATTCGCAAAGCGTGAACACCGAAACGCCGTCGGGCAGCGATCCATTTGGCTCACGCAGTAGTCACCAATGCCGTAGCAACTCGAGCGGCAGCGGTTAGCCGGCGGAAGGCCCTTCTAGATAGGTGTAGCCGGCTAGGCCTTCCTCGTAAAAACGGACGAAACGCCCAGCCTCTTCGTTATCGATGAGCCCATTTCGCAGCGCAACTTCGACTGCCACCTGCATGCGATCGATTAATTCATCGCTATCGAACTGCACATAGCCAAGTACCTCGCGAACCGTGTCCCCTTTGACGATGGTTTGGAGGACAACGCTGCTGCCATCGAGGTCCACATGCACTGCGTGCGTGTCTCCAAATAGATTGTGCAGGTCTCCCAAGATCTCTTGATATGCGCCGACCAGAAAGACACCCAAGTGATAGGGCTGGCCGTTGAATTCGTGCAACTGCAATGTCCGTTTCACATCGCGTCGATCAATAAAAGTATCGAGCTTGCCATCGCTGTCGCAGGTAATGTCGCATAGCACACCGTGCTGCGTTGGTCGCTCGTCCAAGCGATGAATGGGCATAACCGGAAACAATTGTTTGATCGCCCAACTATCGGGAATGGATTGAAAGAGCGAGAAATTGCAAAAGTAGGACTCTGACAGCATTTTGTCTAAGCCACTTAATTCTTCAGGAATTTCATCCATTCCCGCGGTCAAACGCCGAATATGGTGACAGGTCGCAAAGTACAGATTTTCAGCGATCACACGTTGTTCGAGGGGCAAATAGCCAGTGCTAAACAAGCTCATCGCCATATCCAAGGCAGCTTGAATGTCATGGTAGGTCTCAATGGCATTGCGCTGATTCAAGCCGTGAAAAGCCTGCCATAAATCGTGCACGGGCTGCTCGAAATCTGCGGGGATTTCTTTGGGCAATTCCCCTTCGTTCCCTTGGCTCGATACACCGAGAGTACCGAATACTAAGACGCTGTGATAAGCGGCAATGGCTCGACCACTTTCGCTCATGATATGGGGGTGTGGTACCTCTGCTTCATTGCACACGGTCTGCACTTGGTAGATCACATCATTGGCATATTCCTGCATGGTGTAATTCATGCTCGATTCAAAGTTTGTCTGGGAGCCATCGTAATCGACGCCGAGACCTCCTCCGATATCCAAGTATTCGATCCCTGCACCCCGCCGACGCAGCTCCACATAGACGCGTACCGCCTCGTTGATCGCTCCTTTCACTTGGCGAATATTGGTGATTTGGCTTCCCAAGTGGAAATGCAACAGTTTAAAACAATCGGAAAGTCCTCGTTCTTCCAAGCACCGCGTCATCGCTAGAATCTCGCTGACCGTCAAACCAAATTTGCTTCGAAATCCACCGGACGATTGCCAACGCCCCGAGCCCCGAGCGGCTAATTTCACGCGTGCACCCAGCATCGGTCGCACGCCAATTCGCTCTGCCTGTCGTAGGACGGTGGCGAGCTCCGAATATTTCTCAATTACCGGGATGACCGTGCGGCCAATCTTCTGCGCCATCATGGCCATTTCACAGTACTCATCGTCTTTAAAACCATTGCAGACAATTGGCATCGATGGATCACCCATGGCGATCACAGCGAGCAATTCTGGTTTACTACCTGCCTCCAATCCGAACCCCAACGGGCGACTGAACTCGACGATTTTCTCCACCACTTGTCGCTGCTGATTGACCTTGATCGGATAGACGCAGTGATAACGACCTTGGTACTGATGCTCGCTGATCGCCGCTGCAAAACAGTCATGCAATGATTGCAGCCGGTCCCGCAAAATATCGTTGAATCGCAACAGCACTGGCAGATCCAAGCCTCGCCCTCGCAAGCGATCCACCAGGACCTTCAAATCAAAGGACCGGGCTGGGTCTCGTTGGGGGTGGACGAATAAATGTCCATTACTGCCGACAGAAAAATACCCGTTGCCCCACCGCGCTACGTCGTACAACTCGGCCGTATCGCTCGTTTTCCAAGTACCAGACGGCTCACTCCCTACGGAACTCGAAGAGGCTGACTTGGTCTTCGCTGCGGCAGATTGGCTGTTGGGAGTGGGCATTCGTTTGTTCGTCCTGTGGAAATGGGTCAATAGCAGGATAGCGGACTGCCTAGCTGCGCGTAACGGTGGTAAGCCCTGCGTAACGGTGGTAAGCCCTGCGGCTGTGGATGGTGAGTGCTCGCTGGCGATGGTATCCTGTCGCCAAACCCTTGAGCCTCATGGCGACGAACCCAGCGAATCTCCCTCCAGGTGAATTTAGGAAAGGACTGCTAGCCATGTCAGATGTGTCAAATCCTGACGATGCAAAACAAGAGTGGAAGCCCATAGGAAAGCGTTTGCGGCGGATTCTGGGCGTGCTGGTGGAAAAAGCGAAGACAACTCCAGATAATTATCCTCTCTCCGTCTCATCGCTGGTGGCGGGTTGCAATCAAAAATCGAACCGCGACCCGTTGATGCAGTTGAATGAGGACGATGTTACTGAGGCACTGGAGTCTCTGCGAGCGCTGGGGGCGGTACGTGAAGTACAGGGGAGTGGTCGGGTCAGCAAATTTCGGCATTCGGCGTACGAGTGGCTGGGGGTGAGCGGCCAGCAAGCAGCCATAATGACGGAATTGATGCTGCGAGGCCCTCAAACGGCAGGTGAACTGCGGGCCCGTGCCTCCCGCATGGAAGCGTTTGCCGACTTAGAAACCTTGCTGGACGTGGTGGATGAGTTGCAATCCAAGGGGCTCGTCATTGCACTCACGCCGCCAGGGCGTGGACAAACGTTCGCTCATGCGCTCTACGAATTTGACGAACTGCAAAAAATTCGTGGCCTGTTTGGGGCGGTCGAATCCTCAGCAATCGCGAAAACTCCCCCTTCGGCCGTGCGTGACACACCCGAACAAAAATCGACCGCTGAGGCCGATTCCCGCCCCCCTGCGGCGAATCATCATGAGGCGAGTTCGGAGGTTGCCAACGTTGACCCTGCCCACTCGCAATTGCTTGCCCAACTTGCCGATCAAGTCGCCGCGTTGACCGCGCGCATTTCGCGACTTGAACAAGAATTAGGCTTATAGCTTATTACTAGTGCTGCCACTTTGGACAGAGTGTCGCACTTTGCGTTGTAAAAATGACAACACTTTTGAAACTCGTGCAATTGTTACGGGGGTAATCTTTTTGCGGTTAAATCACTGCAGCGTAAGGAGTTACGCAATATTTTGGAATTTTTGTGAACGCGAAAGGGTCAATTGGCCTCTAATTTCCTGTAGTGACAGCTATCGAAGGAAAACGGCCTAACAGCCATGTAGACACTTTGAAGAGACTGAAGAAGGGACGAGTGCCAAGTGGCGGGTCCCTTTTGAAGAACGCGATTCCTTAACGACCGACCTACTACCGAATTACTGAGTTTCAGTGGTGAGGTCGAGGGAAAGGCGAGACAAAAGTTTAAGGAAGTGGACGCTCTGCAACAAGGAGTTGCGGCAGCGTCAAAAGAGGAAGAGTGAAATTGCTTCATGAAGAGGCAATTCCCGGGCGACTGGATGCCAGCCGGGCGACCCGCCGGGGTCGCAGGGAACATGCCGGCACTGCACCGATAGCTATGGGAGATGTGTGATGCACGAAGGTTACCGAGATTCATTGATCAGCCAGTTGCGCGACCAACAGGTGCGATTTGCTCCACGTGTTAAGCAATTGCAGCAAGCTGCTCGCGCCGAGCAACTACTTGGCGAGATCGAGCCTAAGCGAGAATACGCCTACGATTTTCTGTGCTTCCGCGTCACCGACTATCGTCCCGAAAAGCCTACCCGACACAATATTCAGGGCATCGACGCACAGCACGACTTGCGTTTGCTGGTAGAAGACTTGTCGGAAGCTGCCGAGATGAAGGTAGATGAGGTCAGCGAGCCAGTACACACGGTGGAAGATCTCAGTCGCATGTTCAATGTGGCTACGAAAACTATTTCGCGTTGGCGAGACCAGGGTCTCGTGAGTCGCTGGTTCGTGGTGGATGGGCGGCGTCGCGTCGGCTTTCTGCACAGCAGTGTGGAACGTTTTGTCGAGCGGAATCAAGACAAAGTCAATCGTGGCAAGCGATTTAGCCAGCTCACGGATGACGAAAAGGGTGAAATCATCGAACGCGCTCGTTCTATGGCACAGACGGGTGTCAACCTTTCGGAAGTCACTCGGCGGTTGTCGGAGCAGATGAAGCGGAGCCCCGAAACCGTTCGTTACACATTGAAGAATTTCGATCGCGAGAATCCGGCAATCGCAATTTTCCCAGGACACAATGGCTCCTTGAGCGAAGACGAAAAGCGAACGATTTTCCAACAACACCACCGTGGTTTGAGTGTCCCCGTTTTATGCAAAAGGTTTGGGCGTACCAGGAGCAGCATCATGCGTATCTTAAATGAAATGCGTGCCGGTCGAATTCTTGAATTACCCCTCGATTACATCTACAACGAGGACTTTGATCAACCGCTTAAGGAGCAAGAAATCCTGGGCGAGTTGCCGGAAGCCGATACACCGCAACGACGCTTGCGAGTCCCCTCAGGATTGCCACCCTACTTGGCAGCCCTATATGACGTCGCCTTGTTGACGCGCGAACAAGAATACCACTTGTTTCGCAAGATGAACTTCCTAAAACACCAAGCAGCCTCACTTCGCCAACAGATCATTGATCATAGCGCAACGGCTGAAGTGATGGATGAAATTGAGCGACTCTACGAACATGCCGTCCGTGTGAAGAACCAGATTGTGCAGGCCAACCTGCGATTGGTGGTTTCCATCGCTAAACGACACATGAGCAGCTCCGATGATTTCTTCTCGCTGGTAAGCGATGGAAACATGTCGCTCATTCGGGCAGCAGAGAAGTTTGATTATTCCCGCGGCAATAAATTCAGCACCTACGCTTCATGGGCCATCATGAAGAATTATGCTCGAACGATTCCGTCGGAATTCAAGCATCGAGATCGATTTCGCACCACTGCTGAAGAATTGTTCTTGGCTCGTGAAGATGATCGCAAGAATCCCTATGTCGAAGAATCGGCCTACCGTCGACGTCAAAGACAAGTACTGCGAATCCTCAATCGCTTGGATGACCGCGAGCAAAAGATCATTACCGCTCGTTTTGGTCTCTCAAAGGGTGCCGAGCCATTGACGCTGAAAGAAGTCGGTGCCGAAATGGGTGTTACGAAAGAACGCATTCGACAATTGGAAGCACGCGCGTTGGTCAAACTTCGTGAAGCGGCTGACAAAGAACACATCGAGCTTGAGTTCTAACCCAACCTCTGTGCACGCATATTGAGCGGGGACGACTATCGTTCCCGCTCAAGTGTGATCGATTTGGTTATGCGTCCCCCAGCAAATAAATTTGTCAGGAAGTAACCGTTCCGCACGTCTAGCGGGACGGTTACCGACACTTCGACGGTGGGAGTATTTGCCGCGATGGCGGTCGGCGTTACGGCCACAGTGAATTGGGTTGTACCGACCGCGGTCATTTCGGCGGTCGCTACGGCAACGCATTCAGCCGCACTCGCACCTGGGATAATTCCCCTTCTGGCACCTTCGGTCGCTGCAATCTCGGCAGTATTGCGGAGCTGATTGACTCGGGTAATTTCGAATGCTGTAAAAATGAGCGCAAAGAACAGGGGGGCAGCGATGGCAAAGTCAACCAACGCAGCACCCTGGCGGTTGCGTCGCTGAAATCGGGTTGGCTGAAAGGAACGTTGTTTTCGGTTTTTCATGGGTATTCACTGCGTGTCTTGCGCAATGACTTTTGAAGTTAGTCGGTTACGATTGCACTCTGCGCGGCTAGCTCTTTAAACACGCGGACTAGCTCAGCGGTGCTGTTCGCATGCAATTGAACGCCGGAACCGATGCGTGCCACTTCTCGCATCTGAACTTGGTCGGCATCAACGCTGAAAGTAATCGTAGAAATTTTGATGCCTCGGCTCGCCGCGTCACGGGCTGCCGAATTCGTTAAGGTATTTGTGGCGCGGCCATCAGTGAAGACGAACATGATCTTCTCGGATAGTTCCCGTCGCCCAGGACCCGTTATCAGCGAGTTGGAGGCGATATCGATGCCTGCAGCAATGTTCGTGTTCCCATTCCACACACCGTGAGACCAGCTCGACATGCGGGTTGAAATCCGACTCAAGTCGCCGGTGAGCGTTTGGTCCAAGGTTGCGGGAGCGAGTCGTCCACACAGATTGCTGGGAATGTCGTCGGCAAACGTAACTAGCGTGACACGTTCCTCGGCATCGGTCCGATTGAGCTCGGATACAAAAGCGGCGACCGCGCTATCCAGGGCGAGCCAGCGACTGCCGCTGCGTGGAGCCGCGCAGAAACGAGGGTCGTTTGTGTACATCCCCTGTTCATACGACTCAACATCCAATTTCATCGATGTGGATCGATCCAAGACCAGGGCAATATCGACCGACCGAAAGGATGCCACACTGGAAAGCTGTGAATCGAGTTCTGAATTTCCCAGAATACTTGAGAAGAAGAGAGGAAGTCCCCCATCCTCGCGTTCGGCGGAACGAATTCCATTAATTCGCACGGAGTTGAAGGGAGTGCTACCGGCAGAAAATATCCATCTTCCGCTTGCATTTGGCGTGGACGCACCAAACTGCAAATCAGTCGGCCTCAATACCAATGGTTGTCCAGCAACTTGGTTCAAGCGGGCAATTTCCAGCGCCTTACGTGTTGCCGATTCGGTAGATTCCGAACGTGCTAACTCGTCGGCAGCGGCTCGCGTCGCAGCATCGACGGCTAAGCGCATTTCGGCTCGCGACAATTGCAAATACGATAAATCGATCGCTCCACCGATGACAATTAACAACCCTGGTAGGAGCAATAGCAACAGGATCAAGATCGCTCCGCGGCGGTTTGTGCGACCCTGCTCTGAACTATTATTCTTACCCAACGGTAATGAGAAAAGACGAGTCAACATGATAGTACCTAGCGAGCTGAAAAACTCTCGACGGACATAGGGCCGTTGAATTGCAGAAAATTTGGACCTACGACATTGCCTGCCGTGGGTGCATCAATTCGGATCGCGACCGTCTCACCATTGGCGATCTCATCGAGCGGCAGGTCCGGTGTAAACGTAATTACAAAATTGGTCACATTACGCGCTCGCAGAATGTCACCACAGCGATCCAGCACATCTTGGCGCGTTGCCGATCCGCGTGACACCACTCGCGAACCCTCAAAGGCCGCAGTAATCATCGCTTGTTTCAAATGAATCGTATTGCAGCTCTGCACTGCGCCAAAAACAAGCAGCATCAGCAGCGGCAAGATCAATGCCAGCTCGACGGCTGACACCCCTTGCCGCAGGCTTTGCGTTCGCCCTTTTCGTTGACGCAGTTTAAACATAGTGACCAATGACTTTGCCGCCTGTTGCGATGGCTACACGACCCATTCACTTCGAAATCCATTGAAAACCTACGTCATAATTTGCCGGTGGGCGCGGTCATCCTAGCCAGAATTCTGGAATTCGGCATAATGCACATAATCCGTAATATCCGATGTTTTTTTGCCCGCTACCCTTCAGGAACTAACTGAATGAAAAATACGATCCTCCGTCCGCTGGCTGGCAAGCGGCGTAAGACTTGGGCCCTTGCCGCACTTGCGGTCGCTGTTCCAGTCATCGCACAGGCTCCAATCGCATCAGCCCAAACAACGCTGCGGCTGATCGCTGCCCCTGCGGAAGGGGAGGCAGCAAATGAGACCTCTGGGCCGGATCAATCGGGGATTGATCCGTCTTACTTCAGCACAACGATCAAACCAGGTGATGATTTTTACGATTATGTCAACGAAGGCTGGTTGACCAAAACGGAGATTCCGGCAGATCGCGCCGATTACGGTACCTTCTCGCTACTTGATGACAAAACTCAGGAACAAGTCCGCGCTCTCATCGAAGCAGCAGCAGAAACGCCCGCAGAAGCGAATAGCGATGCACAAAAAGTAGGTGACTTCTACCGGTCGTACACAAATTTAGAACAGCGCAACGAAGCAGGCATTCAGCAAATTGAACCACTGCTTGCGCAAATTCGTACGCTCGAATCCAATACTGAATTGGGTCCGCTACTGGCAACTCTCTTACGCAGCGGTGTCGGTGGACCCTTTGTAACGTATGTCTCACCTGATGCTAGAAAAAGTGATCAGTACGCGGTTTATATTTTCCAAAGTGGTCTGTCTCTCCCAGACCGAGACTACTATTTGCAAGACGAAGAACGATATTTAACGCTGCGAACGAAGCTGCAATCCTATATCGAAGATATGCTGCAGGCGATCCATGTCGACAATCCCGCAAAGGCAGCCGAACGCATTGTCGAACTCGAAACAAAACTGGCTCAAGCACAGTGGACAAAAGTTGCCAATCGTGACCCGGTAACAACCTACAACAAAAAGTCCAGTGAGGAGATGGAGCAGTTGCTGTCCAGCCTCCCCTGGTCACGTTACGTGGATGCGCTCGGCGTTGACCACCCAGAGTTCATTGTTCGCCAACCCAGCTTCATTGAAACACTCAACGAATTGTTCGATAGTGTCCCTCTCGATACCTGGAAAGTCTATCTGCAGTACCGCGTGATCGACGCCTATGCTAGTTCATTAACCGAAGAATTGGAGCAGCGTCATTTTGCCTTTCACAGTACGGCTGTCACGGGAGTGGAAGAACAAAAGCCACTATGGAAACGGGCTGTAGAAGCGACCGGCAGTTCGCTCGGTGAAGTTCTTGGCAAGCTCTATGTCGATCAGCATTTCTCGCAGGAAGCAAAGACGCGAATGCAGGAGCTTGTCAATAATCTCAAGCAAGCGTTCGCGGTGCGCATTGAGAAGATCGATTGGATGGGAGAAGGAACAAAGAAGCAAGCACTTGAAAAACTATCCAAGTTTAACACCAAGATCGGTTACCCCGATGAATGGAAAGATTACAGTGCGCTGACCATCACAGCGGATGACCTTGTGGGCAATTTGATGCGATCCTCAGAATTTGAATATCAGAGAAACCTCCAAAAGCTCGGTAAGCCTATCGATCGCAATGAATGGGCGATGACTCCGCAAACCATCAATGCCTATTACAACCCTGTAATGAATGAGATCGTATTCCCGGCAGCCATTCTCCAGCCTCCCTTTTTCAACATGGAGGCCGACGATGCCGTCAACTATGGCTCGATCGGCGCAGTCATCGGCCATGAAATCAGCCATGGCTTCGACGACAAGGGTAGCCAGTACGATGGCAACGGAAATTTACGAGATTGGTGGACTCAAGACGACCGTCAAGAATTCGAAAAAAGATCTGGTAATCTGATTAAGCAATACAGCCTTTACAAACCCTTTGACGATATGACGGTCAATGGTGATCTAACCTTGGGTGAAAATATCGGTGACCTGGGTGGACTTAGCGTCGCTCTCGAAGCCTATCACCTTTCTCTAGACGGAAAGCCAGCAAAAGTTATCGATGGGCTGACCGGAGACCAACGCTTCTTCTTGGGATGGTCGCAAATCTGGCGACGAAAATATCGCGAACCAGAATTGCGCCGTCGCTTAGTAGTCGATCCTCATTCACCCAGCCAGTATCGAGTGATCGGAATTGTCAGCAATATGGATGCATTCTACGAAGCGTTCGATATTAAGCCTGGCGATTCGATGTATATCGCTCCCGAGAATCGCGTTCGTATCTGGTAGAGAGACTCACCAAGAGGTTAGTACTTGCGATCGGGATGATATCGACGATTGAACTGTTCAGGATCGAATGGATCATCCACGCTCGGTAAGCGAATCGGAGTTCCTGGCGACCTGCGTGCCTCCACGCTGTCGCCAGTTGGTAGTTCACTGCGGATTTGATTCGACGCGATTTGAGATTCTGCACTGAGCTGTTGCGCTGTTTCATTCTTCAGCAACTCAACCCAATGATTCAATTGATCCACGGCGGATTGCTGGCGCGCTCCCAACGGAGCGCTAACCAATCCGCCATGTGCTTTCAGGGCACGCACTAGCAATGGGCTCGCTTGAGGTTGCTCTCTGTCGATCCATTTGAGCGTACTAGAGAAGTTTTGCTGCGTGTAATTCGCATTCACTCGGCTCTGTCCGTTTACCGGACCTTGAATACGAAAAGCTGTCATGGAACCTTGGCCGTGACAGGCGGCAGTCCCACAAGTATTGATCAGGAGCGGCTGAATTTGCACGCCAAACTCTCGTCGCACGGACTCTCCAAGGCTGGCAAATTCGAACGCAGGCTCCTCTACTTCGGGTTCCACCGCACCATCTGGCTCCGAAACGCTATCATTCTTGGGCACATTAGGAGCGGCAAGTTCGGCGCGCAGCTGATCCTCTAATCGAATCGCCTCAGGGTGCTGTGGCACCTTGCGGTTTGCGGCGACGATCTCGTGGGCGGCTGCCGAATAGAGCTGATTGCGAATGCACCAGCGCGCCAAGGCTAAGTGTTCATCGACATGATCTCTTTTGCGTTGGTCTACCTGGAAGCGATATAACCCTTCCATCGACTCGGCCCAGCAGGCAACTCGCTCGCGCGGTAGGCGAATCGTAGCATCACCCTCCAGCACAATAACGATGCGGCCAGGCTCTTCCTTGACTTGTCCTTGTACTACTGCCAAGTCTGTGAGCAACACGAAACTCGACCCGCGCTGCCCTTCAGAATTGCGTAGCTCTTCAGCACCGCGCAGGCTGTTTCCTAGGGCTCCGAGCAGTAAACAAGCGGCCAAAATGCAGATGTATTTCATCATTTTGGGAGGGTTAGCCCAAATCAACCCGGCAAGTCAACCCCACTCTAGTTGTGAGATAGTCGCCTTTCGCTCCGCGAAAGTAGCGAAGCGAGTAATTGATACTAACGCTACTTTCGCGGAGCGAAAGGCGACTATCTGCTAAGCCTCCTGACGCTACTTTCGCGGAGCGAAAGGCGACTATCTACATGCCGAACGTCGTTCGCCAATCGGGACTATAGGGTAGGGAAAACAGTTGTTGAATTTGTTCAGCTCGATTGGGCGCATCGCTCTGCAGAATAGTGAGTCCGTTGAGCAACTGCTCGAGTCGCGGATCATTGGCGATCTTCCGATCTTCGCTGTGAACACTTTCGGCTCGGTCCAGCCTGTCCAACGTGGCCGCGATTTCTAACAAGCGGGCGCGAACTTCAAGGAAGTGGCGATCGAGCAATTCATGAGGGGTCATGGGCGGGAACAGGTGGCTCGAGAACGACATACGCATCATCAGTACGGGGCGTATGCATAGGACATTGGTTGGGGAGCGGGTTGTGAACAGGCTGGGAACGGCGCTGCCGAATACCTCTCCACTATACCCAGAATGCGATTGAATTGCGTCGCCTAGAAACGGTTGTGACGATTTTGCTGGCGACTAGGGAATAGTTTCCGGCTGGGGGAATCGGTTTGGCAAAGTAGGAGGTCTAGGAAGTCGATATCACGAAGGTAAAAGCTTTCGTGGCGGAAGGATTTCCTCAAGGATGAAGAAATTCTCGCCAAGTGACTGGGGGGATCGAAAATACTATGGAATCCAAGCTCGAGCAAACTTTCGCGCTACTCGCCACAACGAGTAATGAGGCGGCCGAACGCTTGTTGGTTTTAGCGATTGATGCACCCACAGCGGAAATTCGTACTTTGGGAGTGGGATCCCTACTTTCCCGCAAAAGCCCCCGGAGTGCGGAGCGAATACTGAAGATCTGGAACGAACTGAATGACGATCAGTTGCGTGTCGTTCAAGATCATGCGGACGTCATGCAACAACAGATCGAGACCGTGCTTCGGGAAGCGACGGACGCTCCTCAATGGCTGATGGCACTCGACGCAATGAGGATGCTAAATCTTGATGCGTTGCTACCGTTGTTAATCGATCGACTCGAAGCGTGCGAAGATCGCAAACTGCGAAGTCGGATGTTGGCAGTGGTACTGGATCTCGGCACGGCGCTTGGTGATGCAGCGCGGCGAGGGCGAGAGCGACCGAGCGTGCGCGAGCCGATCGTACAGCGTTTGGCAGAAGCGGTGCGGCGCTTTCATACACACCGTTGTGAAGGATTGTGCGAAGCGTTTTTGGCAACATCCTCTTGGGGCGACCGCGATCTCCGGATTCTGTTGGCGGAAGACGTTGAAACGATGCCGCGTCTAGGAAAGTGCCTGCTCACCAGTGGACTTCCTGGCGTTATCCAATTGCTGGCGGGCTATATCCGCCGACGCGAAGTACCCGTAGTGGTGCAGGCTGCAATCGAACAGCGCACCGACCAAAACTTTCGCGATACCTTGCTTTCCTTGGTCAGCGAAGACGCCAATCGAATTACCTTACGCAACCTACATAACTTCCAGCCTCTGGCTTGCATGCAAGCCACAGCAACGATCGTGGGGCGCACGCCCAACGTGCATCATGCAGCGTTGCTGCACGCGCACACGGCAAACCAGCGTGACTCGATTCGCCAATTGACCGTGATCCTCGATATCATCAGTCGGGGAAACCGTCGAGCGGATTCGGCGGTGATCATCAATCTCGAGCGTGCAGCGCCATTGAACGGCGCTGAAATGATGCGTGCCGCAATCGCGGTTGCCGAATCCAACATGGAAGTCGTTTCACAGAGTCCCATGGCACAGCTCGTGTGGCGTATGGTGCAGTTACTTGATCACCCCGATCCGGCAGTCGTTCAAGGATTGCGTATGGTCATGCGCCCGTTGCACATCGATCATTTGCTTGAAGAAGTCCATAATCTAAAGGACACCAACAGGCGACGGCTTGGTGGGTTAGTCCGGCGGATTGATCCGTCCGCCGTGCAAACACTTGGGGATGAGCTCCGTAACCCTGTGTTGGCGAGACGGGAGCGAGCGATTCGCGTTGCCATAGCTTGCGACGCGGTCGAACCTCTCATCGATTTGATCATCCATTCCGCAATGCACGATCATCGCGATGCCAGGTTGTTGGCAATCGCCGCTTTGGCGGAAGTGACTGACAATGCATCGCTGGAAGTATTGGAAAAACTCTCCCACGGACCAGCCAGCGCGTTGAGGGATGCAGCAGAGGATGCACTGCGAGTCCGTAATGACCTCGTTCCTCACCTACTGGATGCGGGCAGCAATAGAACGACCGCCAGACCGCTCGCATCCACCGCTGTCGTCGTTAGTCCCGTCAACTAAGATTCAATGTTCTTAATGCGTCAATTGCGAGAGACTCACCAGATGATGGCCCCATCGACCGATTTCACTTGGACAACTCTGCTGACGTTCACTCCCGACGCGTTATTCGCCAGGGCAGGACTCTCAGATATCGGTGACCACTTTCGCACCGGTCAACGAGATACGAGTTGGACACCCTATATCGTTCTCACCGTAGTGCCCATCGTTCTGGCAATAAGCATCACTTGGGCCTACCAGTTTTTTCAGAAACGGGTGACCGTAGTCCGATCCCCAGAAAAGCTCTTTCGCGAAATTTGCCGCTTGCACAAGCTTGATTCGGGCGACGAACTATTGATCCGAAAGCTGGCGGATGCTAGCCGCGTGGCAGATCCAACAGAACTATTGGTATTTCCGCATCGGTTCGCAGCGGCTGTGGAAACAACCGCTGCGGTGTTGAAAAAAGCCCAGTCGAAAAAAGTAGAAGTTCTGCGCGAACGTCTTTTCGGAACTCCTGCTGGAATTCCGAATGAGATAGCGCAAGCGTAGGGTGCTACTTCTTCTTCTTGCCGCCCTTTTCTTCGGCCTCTTCCTTCTTGACCTTCTTCTTCTTCTTGAGCGAAACCTTCAAGACGCGAACCTTGGCCATACCTACGACCTCAGATTCGTCGCTCCACTTGTCGAGCGACTTCAATCGCGCGATTCGCTCTGCACGCGTCAAAACATTGCGAGTCTTGATCGCCCCTGCCTGAACTTTCAGGCTCTTGTCCATTGTCATTTCGAAGGGTCTCCCCCGGAAAAATTCGCTGATTCGTTATTCAAAAATGGGGAAACTAGGCAAATCCCCTTACTAGTCCAGTCATTTCTGGAGCTCCCAAACAACTCGTATGTTGTCCGTGAACTCCGGAGGCTACTAGGAATCTCGGTTTTCGGCAACGGGATTGCTACATTTTTCCGCAAATTCGCCTCCCCCACCCCCGCTGTCGGCTTCCCATCGTGACCCGATGCTGCCATGTTAACCATCCGAAATCGAGTTGACTGGCGGGGGGTAAGATCCCCAGGGCTCCTAAAAGATGATGCAGGTCAGACAATCCAATCTTTAGGCTGCCTAGTCTCGGCAGTTTTGCGAGATTGGGCGATTTAGGGTCTTGCGAGTAGCAGCGTACTCGCCACAATCTCGAACGTGCCGGAAGGCTTACTGACTATACGCAAGTGTATGTTTAGGCGGTTTCCACCAACCCATAGCGATAATTAGCATGACTGAAATCCAGCGGGATCTGGTGCTCCACTTGCTTCGAGAAGGCAACTGGCAAGAAGCCATCATTGCCTACGCCGAAGAAGCGGGAGTCACGCAATTTGAAGCGACTGAAGCGGTTCAATTGCTAGCGGCTAGCAACAATATTCAAAAGAAGTCGTTTCGTTGGCTTACTTTGGCTGCGTTCGCGTCTTTTGTTTCGCTCGCTGCCGGCTGGATCATTGCCCGGCCGTTTTGAACAGGTTTTTGTTGACATCCGGTTTCACTCCGGTGTCACTATCGCCACTTGCACTATCGCCACTTGGTCGATTTTGCTGGACTCCACTCGGACGCGGCTCCCGTTCTCATCACAGGTGTCGACGCCGTGCCAACGCCTTGTTCCGGCTGGGGCTGAGCGGCTGAGTAACTTTGCGGTGCCGCTTGGGGAAGTCGATCCGGTGCAGAAGTGGCAGCGGCCAACATTACTTGTGGGTCGTTCCCCTTCGATCGTTTAGCATACGCGTCTACTGGGCCGGAACCTGCCGCTACCCAAGCGAGCCACGAATCTTGGAGTTCTCCTAGGCTTTCGTACCCATAATGTTGCTTCACAGCGTTGGTCCAACTTCCTTGCTGCATGTAATCGTCAATAAATTGAATGAAGCGTTTCTGGCCTTGCTGTTCAATCAAGAAACGGCATACCGAATACCCTTGAGCGTAGAGTGGCAGCATGTCCGAAGGATATTCCTTCAACATAAACATGCGGTTCATAGGCAGACCGCGTCGTGTATGCAAAAATTCGCGAAGCTTGGTGTCATGCTTTGCCTTTTCCGAGGCATGCTCAACGGTGGTGGAGATGCCCTCGTCGGCCCAGCGTGGAAGGGGACGACCGAAATGTGTTGCTAGCACCGCATGGGTTACTTCATGAGGTAAAACGCTATCGAGAATCCGCTCGGGGGTACCGACAACTTCCATTTGAAAGTCACCGACTCGGCCCGGGTATCGCTGATAATTAGTCACCCCTTGGGCCGGCATATTTCCTGCCACGACCGTCAAGGTGCAGGGAGAAGACCAACGTGGCAGTTCGCGCCCCAACCATTGGTCCGCCAGCTCCCGCCGAAATCGCTCGGCTTCCCGCCCTACTTGTTGAGCAAACTCTTGAGTGGGGGCATTGCGAACAAAGAAATTCTCAGTCCGCACTTCGGTTCCCGCCGCCACGACGAGCGAATCTAAGCAAAATAGACTCAAGAAAACGGCGACGTAGGAACGCAATAACCGAGCATCCATGCTCTGGCTCTCCGGTAACAGGGGAAAAAATTCCGAGACTGCGGTGCCGAGTGTAGCTAGATCGCGAAACTAACGAAACATCGCTTTTTGGAAACTTTGACTCAAGTTTCCCTGGGGTAGCTCCAGAGTTCGAGAGCAGAAATTAGTCCGCTGCAGGTGAGAGATCGGTGTTCAATCCAGGGCATCCCAACTGCCAAGATTTCCTCCGCTCGACCAAGCAAGTCTTGTCGACCCGTCGCTCGGCCCAGTCGCGTAAGTGCAATAATTGCCGTCGCGATCGAACCGGGAATACCATCATCTTGCCATTGTTCAACTTGAGCGAGTGTGGGTAACGAGCGTTTCGATCGCTCGCAAGGTTCGACATTTTGTTCGGTCCGGACCGGACTGTAGCTAAGCCCCCGACCATCGCCGTTGCTGAAATCTCGCAGCATCCTGTCTGCAAGCAACTCGGCATTGTCTAACCATTTAGTGTCCCCTATGACTTCGCTCAATGTCACATTGGCGTTGATCCAACAGGCGTAGTCGTCCAAAAAGGCTTGCTGAAAGGCGCGACCATCGTGCCAAATTCTTAAAAGTCCTCCGTCATCGCTCTGTAAATGATCGAGCACAAATTGTGCCGTAGTTATCGCCACGGATTCATAACGAGGTTCGTGCAATACCTGACTCGCTAGCGCGAACGAAGTTACAGCCAGTGCATTCCAAGCAGTGATGACTTTGATATCGCGAACGGGAGGTGAGCGCTGATTGCGCGCTTGGCGAAGCGTACCCAGATCCTGCTGTAGCTGTTCGTTCAGACCATCGCGATCCATGGAAAACTGACGGCTTATACCCTCGATGCTGCGCGTTTCTACGAGAATATTACTTCTGCCGAAATTCCCGAGATCGGTAACACCGAAGCGTTCCATGAAAGGGCCAGCATGATTTTCTCCCAACAGAGAACGAATTTCATCAGCAGACCACAGATAGTGCTTACCTTTGACCCCGTCGCAATCTCCGTCCTGGCTGGAACAAAAGCCACCGGCCGGTAGCAGCAATTCGGTGGTTAGATATTCAAGCGTCGCGCGTGCGACGGCTGAGAAAGCGTCATCGCCTGTAGCTTGATAGGCTTCCAAATAAATCGAGGAGAGTGCGGCATTGTCATACAGCATCTTCTCGAAGTGGGGCACGAACCAATAGTCGTCTAAGCTGTATCGAGAAAAGCCACCGCCAAGCAAGTCGTAGACGCCGCCCCGCGACATGGCGATCAAGGTCAATCGGACTGCTTCCAGATAGGCTGATTCTCCTGTCCGTTGACCAACTCGAAGCAATATTTCTAGATCGCTTGTATGAGGTAGTTTGGGGTGACCGCCAAAACCACCCCAGCGCTGGTCAACACTGGCAAACAGTCGCCGCACGGCCGACTCTATAATGTGTTCCCGCGACCCGATTTCCACAGCCGCTGCGCTATCTCTCGCTGCGCTATCTCTCGCTGCGCTACTTTCCGCTGCGCTACCTCCAGGCCGTTCAAAGTCCTCGACTGCTTCGCAAATAGCGGCGGCTTGTTGCAACACCTCGGAACATTGGTGTAGCCAAACGTCAGAGGCTGCTAATACGATCTCGTCGAACCCACGACTGCACTCCGTACGGCTGGGCGGAATGTAGAGCGCCGCAAAGAACGGCTTCAGGTCGGGCGTTAAAAAGAGATTTAATGGCCAACCCGTAGTACCAAGCATCTGCTGCGCAGCGCGACCATAAATCGCATCTATATCAGGACGCTCTTCACGATCGACTTTGATGCAGATAAATCGCCCGTTCAGCAGCTTCGCTAGATACTCATTGGAGAATGTTTCCCGGGCCATGACGTGGCACAAGTGGCTGGTCGAAAACCCAATGGACATGAAAATAGGCAATTCGAGTCGCACCGCTAGTGCTATCGCTTCGTCACACCATGGATACCAATCAATGGGGTCGCGGCAGTGTTCAAGCAAATGAGGGCTAAAGGAAGCGGCGAGTCGGTTCGGCATTATTCAGATGGTTTGCGAGGCAGCTTGATTACCGCGGGTTAATTTGCGATCGAATGCCCAATCTGTGGCGACCTCTGCCCCGGCCACACGAAATCGATGCGAAGAGTCCCCCCCTAAACCTGTCTATCTGCACGTCGTAATAAGGACAGTGCGTTCCGCACCGCAAGATCCACAACGTCCGCTGGAGCCTGGAAATCTTTCGGGCCGATTATCCGAAGCTTCGACGCAGCAGGTGTTCTCAATAGTTCGACAAGTTTCTTTTCTAATTGATCGGCATTCAAACGGCTCATCGGCAGACAATCCCCACACCCAAAACTTTTGACCCGCTCGCCATTGTCAAACTGGTCAAACGCCATGGGACAGATGAGTTGCGGTGTACTTGCGGCCAACGCTTGGCTGGTGGTTCCGATACCTCCGTGATGGACCATAGCACGAGCGTTCGGCAAAAGAAGCCCGAGTGGAATATAGGAGGCCCACTGTATAAACGCGGGCCGGTCGCAAGGTATCTGGCTCTCACGACTTGTCAGCAGCAGCGCTGGCCATTGACGCTTGCGACACACATCCACCGCAGCCTGAAAGAAAGCCTCCCCATGCAAATGGGCAGAGCCCGCCGTAAAGACGATGGGGCGATCGGTCTGCTGGAGTGAAGACGCGGCGAGCCGTTGCAGCAATTGCTCAGCATCTTCCACATTATCGGCCTCGGGACCGTCGTAACGAGGAAACCCCACGAAACGAAAATGGGATGGCGCATCGCTCGGACCAAACCACTCCGGAAAAAAACAGAGAACTCGGTCCGGCGAAAACCACCACTGATGCAAAGGCCGCGAAACGGGCGCGAGTCCCAGTTGCCTACGAAATCGATTGAGTGGCTTTTCGAGCCAACGCCGCACCAACAATCGATCGATTAGCCAATATCCAAGATCCACGAACGCCTGCGAGCTGCGGATGCCATCACGCCAGCCGTCAATTAACTTGGGTGGCGAGGTACGCGAGCGAATAGACACCGGTGCCAAATGGACTGAGATCAAGGGCGTTTCTGGGTGTCGATCTCGGAACACGCGAGATGCAAGATCCAGAGGATGAGCAATCAGCAGCGTCCGTCCCGGGCGGTGGTGTCGCTGTATGATTTCGTAAAGGATTGGCAAAGACTTGGGAATCCAATCAGCCAACAGCAGCCTGGCCCCCGCGTACGGTTGCCAGAATCTTGGGTCGTTGAGCTGAGCCTGAAATTCGTGATGGGATATAGCCACTTCGGTTTTCAGTCCCAGCGCAGCGGCCAGTGGCACATAGGTTTCCGGCAAGACAACAAGGGTATCGATCCCTACCCGCTGCAAACCAACTGCAAATCCCAGCATGGGGTTCACATCACCGCGGCTGCCGAGTGCCGTAAGAATGGCCAGTGGACGTTGAGCCGGTTCTTCAGTCATCGTTGAATGTCGTACTCGGCGATCTTCCGATAGGCCGTAGCGCGACTGATTCCCAATAATTTCGCTGCTTCCGGCACATTCCCCTGGCAGCGATCCAACGCCTCGCGGATCAAGCGTTGCTCACACAGGTCAAGCCGCAGCGTGTCGATTTGTCCGGTTCCAGCGTCGCGCAGCCCTAGTTCGTCTGCCAAGATTTCATCGCCGTCGGCCATCACGATTGCGCTGTCGATTACGTTCCGCAATTGCCGTACATTTCCGGGCCAATGGTATTCGAGGAGCCGCTTTCGGGCTGCATCCGACAGCTTGAGTGACGGACGTCCGTGTCGCAGGCCAAAGTGTTCCAGAAAGTGCTCCATCAGCAATCCAATATCTTCACCACGGTCACGCAGCGGCGGAACAAGTAATTCAAAGACGCTCAAGCGGTAATAAAGATCTTCGCGAAAGTGTTTTTCTCGGACGAACTCTGCCAAGTCGCGATTGGTGGCCGCCACCACGCGAACATCAACGCGAACTTCCTCGGTTGCACCGACCGGTAAAAAGGGATGTCCCTCCAAAATTCGCAACAGCTTGGCTTGGCCTTCCAACGTTAATTCGCCCACCTCGTCCAGGAACAATGTTCCAGTATGCGATTGCTGAAACCAACCGATGTGGTCGCTGTCAGCACCAGTAAAAGCCCCTTTGCGGTGACCAAATAGTTGGCTCTCCATTAAATCGCGAGGAATGGCGGCGCAATTGACGCTGAGCATCGGTCGATCATGACGCGGACTCGCTCGATGAACAGCGCGAGCCACAAGTTCTTTACCTGCGCCACTTTCGCCACGAATCAATACACAACCATTGGCTCGGCCGATGCGAGTCACACGCTCTTTGAGCCGCGTCATCGCTGCGCTGGATCCGATCAGCTCGTCCACTTCGGCGTTGCGATCCGCCAAGCGTCGTCTTTCAACACGCACCATATGATTCTGTCGAGTCGTCGCCAAAGCCGCCCCGAGAAGTCTTGCTGCAGCCACCGACAGCTCAAACGATGACGAATTGAATTGTCCTTTTCCGCGGTGCAACGACAACACGCCGACGATCTCGTCCGCAGCATAGAGCGGAACTAAAATGCCATCCGATCCGCGTGTCGTGTGACTATCGTCTTGATCGTAGTCTTCACAAACCCAAATCGCTTCACCTCCCAAGACTCGCTTGGAAATTGTCCGATTGGGCAACAATAATTCCGTCGCGTCGCCCGGTGTGACAAAATCGGCATGGAGACGGCTGTGTGCAGAGAGTCGGAATAAGCCAATCGCGTCGGCTCGGGTGCGACTCTGCAAGAGGTGGGCCGTCGTGTCGATAACCTCGTCGGGCTCTCCCGAACTGAGCAATTGAATGCTCAATTGGTATAAATCCAGCAGATGGCCGGCCTGAGCCGCTTCGCGCAGCGGATCGGTGGGCATCAACAACTGATTTCCGCGCCCTCCCATGGTGCGATCTTGGACGATGGTCTGCGTGACCGGACCTTCCACAAAGGCATCTTCGGAAATCTCCGAAAACTGTAACTCGGTCCCACCCACACGCACCACCGACTGGTCGATTAGCATGGCATGGTCGGTCTTTTGTCCATTGACGGAGGTCCCATTGCGGCTTTTATTGTCCCGAATTTGCCAATTGCCATCCTCGAAATAGAGTACGGCATGAAATCGGCTGCTCACCGGGTCGCTAAGGGCTATCTCGCAACTCGGACAGCGACCGATGTACATCGGTCGGTCGGGATCGAGTGAATACTGGCGGCCCCCTTCGGGTCCATTGCGAACGGAGATATACGCGACCATGTTCCGTCATGAATGCTAGGCCAGGGCTTACCAGGCAGTTGGGCGGCCCCCCCTCCTGCTGCAAAATTTTGGGATTGTTTGAACCGTCCGATCATCGGCTGGGTCCAATTATCATTCGTCTGAGACTATTCTACTTCAATAGTTGTTTTGATTCCTCGATTGTCTAAATTCTAGCGCATGAACCACCTTCTATGTTTCGCGGTTGGCATTCTTTTTTTGTTGCTTCCGCCGTTCGGTACTGCGACGTTTGGTACCACAACGTGCCACAGTCAAGAAACCGATTCGCGACTCGAGCAAATCTTTCATGACTACCATCAACAATACTTGATCCTCTTCCCCTTGGAGGCCACGGCGTTTGGCGATGGTCGCTACAACGACTTGTTGCCCGTTGATATTTCGCCCGAGTTCATCGCCAAGGAACGCCAGTTTTACCAATCAACATTAGCAGCATTGCAAGGGGTTGATCGCACCCAAGCCAGCGACACGTTGCAATTGGCGGCGGAGGTCCTGCAGTACGAACTTGAGATGCGCATCGAAGGTTTAAAGTACGATTTTGACCGGATCCCCTTTCATCAATTTGATGGCCTCCCGCTGCTCTTTGCTCAACTGGGGAGTGGCTCCAGCAGCCAACCCTTCCAATCCTTGCGAGATTATGAGAATTGGCTGAAACGGATGGAGGCATTTCCTTCCTGGTCGCAAGCGGCCATCGCCCGATTCCGCCAAGGCATGAAAGAACAGTATGTGCTCCCCAAGATTTTAGTTGAACGCATGGTGGGGCAACTCTTGGACCCAACCATCGTCGCGGACAAGGCGTCCGACAGCCTTTTCTATGGACCCTTACAGAAATTTCCAACTTCCATCTCTGCCGACGATCAAACTCGCTTGACGGTTGCATACCAGCGGGCAATCGAATCGCAGGTGATTCCTGCCTATCGTCAAATGGGCGAATTCTTGCGAGATGAGTATCTCCCCGAAGCAAGGACATCGACCGGCATCAGCGCGCTCCCAGACGGTGAACAACACTACCGCTTTTGGGTACGGCGATGGACAACTACCGATCTGGAACCCGAAGCCATTTTCGATTTAGGTCAGCGTGAAGTGGCACGCATCCGCGAAGCGATGATCCTTGTTCAACAGCAGATGAAACACGAAGGAACACTGCTTGAGTTTTTTGAGTTCCTCCGCACCGATCCTCAGTTCAAACCCTTCACCAAGCCGGAAGAAGTGGTCGCATTCTTCGCCAGCTTGCAAGCTACCGTCGAACCACGTTTAGATAAAATCTTTCTGAACAAACCCAAGACTCCGTTCGAGATTCGTCGCACAGAATCATTTCGCGAAAAGACTGCCAGCGCGGAATACATGCCGGGTTCAGCAGACGGCTCGAGGCCTGGTATTTTCTACGCTCCCATTCCCAATGCGATGGAATACAACATCACCGGGGGCATGGAATCGCTCTTCCTGCACGAAGCGCTTCCCGGTCATCACTATCAGGTTTCATTGCAACAAGAAAATCAGTCGCTACCCGAATTCGCTCGTTTTCTGTGGTACGGCGCCTACGGCGAAGGCTGGGCACTGTACTGCGAATCCATGGGCCCCGAACTGGGACTCTATACCGATCCCAAACAACGCATCGGCGCGCTCGGGGATGAGATGCATCGAGCAATTCGTTTGGTCGTCGATGTCGGCATGCATGCCAAGGGTTGGACTCGCAAGCAGGCAATCGAATACATGATGGCTAATGAACCGGTCGATTATGACGGAGCCGTGGCCGAAATTGAACGCTACATGGCATTCACGGCGCAAGCTCTTTCCTACAAGATCGGTCAGTTGGAAATTCTCAAACTACGCCGCAACAGCGAAGCTCGCTTAAGTGATCGATTCTCTTTAGCACGCTTTCATGACGAGGTGCTACGCAATGGCTGCATGCCCCTCAGCGTGCTGAAACGCCGCCTCGAAAACTGGGAACTCAGTGAGCTAGCAAAAGACAATTAGCCATCGACATTGGCGTCACCAGTAATCTTGCTGGCAAAGGTTGCCACGCGGCCAAGTACTGCATCGACGTCACCGGGTCCAACCCCATGATCTTCGAGCGCCAAGGCCAAGTGTCCGACGAAAGCCGAAAAATGGGCGCGGGTAATTCCGCGTCCGCGGTGGGCGGCTACCAACTCCGCGCCGCTGTATTGCAGGGGGCCGTCAAGAGCGGATGCAATGAACTCCGCGTTCATGCGTCGCAAGTGGTCGATCGGAACGTTGGCGAAGAATGGCGCTAGCGATTCGTCATGAAGGACGCGGTCGTAAAGGATGGTCACAATCTTCTCAATGGCCTGTCGTCCACCAATACGGTCGTACAGAGTCTCTTCTGGGCTCATGGCGTCGTTTCTCCTCAGCGGCAGTAAGAATAGGGTACCGCGTTGTATCATCCGGCCTCTGCGGTGCGAGTGGAAGGCGGCAGAGGCAATTCTTGGACGCGGTAGCCGTTGTACATCACTGGCACATCTGCAAGAGCTGGCACTTGAGGAAATCCGGCGACGATCTACCGTTTCAGTTGGCTGGTGATTGCTCATACCCCAAATTCCGTGTGAGCCCCACAAATCGTACTTTACGAGCTTTCCTTGCAATACGATTGGCGAGCCTAGTCTACGCGATCGAAAAAAATTCGGGAACCCTCACAGACGCATTGCGTCTATCGGCACGCACCAGCGCGGTACACTTGCATCGCCTTCCTACCGACTGACTTTGTATTTGAGGCTCTTTTCTTATGTCACGCTCACGCCACTTCTTGCTCCTCTCGATGCTGTTGACCATGCCTCTCGCTTTCCCCCGTGGCACCCATGCGGCACCCATCGGAATGATCGAACGCTATGCCTTAGCCGATGATCGGACCGCCATTTTGCAGGGCCTGATTCCAGGCAGCGAAGAATACTACTTCTACCATTGCCTCCATTTTCAGGTCACCGGCGACGTCAATCGGGCAGAAACGTTTCTGGCTGATTGGGAGAAAGCGGTCAGCGAACGGAGGACTTTGAACGCCTCGCCCGCACTCATTGCCATCCGCGATCGTCAACGATTATTAACCTACGGAGCCTCGCCCGATCGCACGATCGATTACCTGCGACAGCGCTTAGGAGTGGACCTGAACCACACGGCGCCACCACAGGCCGGACAACGACAGTGGCCCGATACGCTCGATAACGCAATCGTGCAACCGTCAGCGGTCATTGCCAATGCATTTAGCGCTGGCCAAAACGTTTCTCCCATCGCACTGAACTATCTGGCGGATCTCCTCCTCGATGGTAAGGGAGAAGGGCTGTCGGTCGATTTCACGTGGCTCTCCCAACAGATTCAGCACAACGGCTACCCCCGTCTTGGCGAACTGGCGATTGCCGAACTCCGCAGTCGCCCCACTCCCGAAAGCCGCCAGTTCGGCGATCGCACGATTCATGCCAAGCTGACTCTGGCAGAACTGCAAGCCGTTTCCAAGGCATTTCCCGAACTAGCTGCCAGCGACGCGATGATTTCGGAAACGCTGATTCGCTTGCGAGCTGACGAGGACACCGATATTGCGCAGCAGGCCGATGTGCGTTTGAGATACTTGCAACGCGTCGATGAGTACTGCCAAACTCTCCCGGAATCCCAAAACAGCCTTAAGGCAGCATCGTTATACCGGCTTCTCGAAGCACACTGGATGCGCGGTGAATACAAGAAAGATCTGTTCTTGCGGTACCTGAAACTACCGCGTCTCAGCCCCATTGTCTTTCAACCGAGAGTACCAACAAACCAAAGATCGAACCGTTTTGCGGCCAACTTGGGACAGGACTATACCGCTCAAGCGCTGTTGCCTCCGATCGGTGATGAACAACCGTTGGTCCGCGCACATCTAGAGCATTTTCTCAAAGACGCAGACTCAATCAACGAGTTTGAAGGGTTGGTTAATGTCGACTATCTGAAACGGATTTTTGCTGAAACGAAATTGCTTTACGGCGTTGGCGAGCCCAACCAATGGTACAACATGCTCACGGTCGAGCGTCGCCAAGAACTGACCGACGCGATCGAGTTGACCCTTTCGCCAGTGAACCCACGCATCAGCGATCCTTCGGCCCCGGCAGTGCTGGAAGTCGACCTGAAACATGTCGATGAGTTGATGGTGCGAGTTTATGAAATCAACAGTGAGGCCTACTACCGCACGCATGAAGCAAAAGTAGACACTGACATCGATCTGGACGGACTGGTTGCTACGTCGGAACAGCGTTTTGATTACAAACTGCCGGCAATCCGACGTCACCATCAACAGATCGAATTGCCTCAAATCGAAGGGCGGGGTGTGTGGGTAGTCGATTTGCTCGGTGGCGGAATGCGTGCTCGCGCCATCCTGCGACGTGGCAGTTTGCAAGTCACTCAGGAAATGACCGTTAATGGTCAACAATTCACTGTCCTCAACGAACAACGCCAACCCGTGGCCAATGCGCGGATGATGGTAGCCGGACAGGAATGGCTGGCGGATGACCAGGGTCAAATTGTCATTCCACCCACCGCGTCGCCTCTCGAACGGACGGCCGTGTTGATGGACGACAATCTTGCCGTCCCAGTCAAATTCACCCATCAATCGGAAAACTATGCATTAACCTCGGGATTGTTGCTGAATCGCCAGCAATTGGTGCCGGGACAAATGGCCGGTCTCGTCATTCGACCTCGCTTGACCTTGAATGGAATAGTGGTCGATCCAAAGTTGCTGGAGGATGTGACGGTGAGCATTACCAGTATCGATCACGAAGGCATCTCAACGACGAAACGCTTTGAAAAAGTCGAACTAAATCAACAAGGAGAAACGGGGCTTGCCTTCCGAGTTCCGAATCGAGTCTCCATGCTCGTCGCCAACGTGACCGGTCGCTTGAACACACTGGCAACAGGAGAATCCATTACCGTCACGGACGCGCGAACCTGGGAGATCAACGGGATCGATAAGACCCTGCTAACTTCTGATATCCATTTAACTCGCGATGGTGAAACTTGGGTGGCCGAAGTTCGTGGCCTGAGCGGTGAGCCGATTCCCGGCGCAGGGGTGCAAGTTACCCTTCATTCGATATACTCGCCTCACCCAGTCGAAGCGACGTTGGAAACCAATGCCAACGGCCAACTCATTCTCGGTCCGCTAACGGATGTTGCACAACTGACTCTGGCCAGCGGGGAAGGGGCGAGGCAAACGCGTTGGCTGGAAGGGGACGCAGCAGTTTGGCCCAGCGCGCTCAATGGCACCTCCGATCAACCTCTGCAACTACCGCTGGCGAGCACCGATTTCATCATCGGTACCGACGTGCGGTTGGTCTCCACGCGTAGCGGTCGACCCACGGTCGATCTGACGCAAGAATCGCTACGCATTGAACACGGCCAGCTAATCATTGAGCCTCTGCAGCCCGGCGATTACCGCCTTGTCTACCTGGTAGGAAACTCGTTCTCCGAAATGCCCATCTCGATAACAGAAGGGCCTACAGTAGGAGATTTGGCTGCCGGGAAAATTCGTCGTCTCGAGCTGAATTGGCCCGAACCGGTGGCAGTGGAGTCGGTGGAAAACAATGACCAAGGTTTGACCATTCAATTGGCAGGCGATACCACACTGGCACGTGTCCATATAATCGGCAGCCGCTATCTAAATCGCTTCGACCCGTTGGCATTGCCTGCAGTAGGAGCGGGATCGTACGGCGTGCGCCTTGCCGAAAATGGCTATGTAAGCGACTTGCGCCTAGGCGAAGAATACCTCTATGTTCTGCGGCGACAATACGCGAAAAAGTACCCTGGGGTCATGTTGCCACAACCTTCACTGTTGATCGCCCCTTGGGTCACAGATGAAACGAACACCGATCGGGATTCGGTTGCTGCTGGAGACGCGCCTCCCCCTGCATCGGTTGCAGCGGACGCAGCAGATCACATGATGCGGGGCGGCGACGCGGGTGGCAGGGGAGACCAACCGGGTGAAAACACTCAGAATCTTGCCTTCTTGCCAAATCCAGGCGTGTTATTGACCAACCTCCGGCCCGATGCAGAGGGTCGTATTCAGATTTCTGCTGACGCACTGGCTGGCAACAATCTCATTCGTATTGTTGTGGTCGATCCGCTCTGCACCGTCGAACGAACCGTCGCTCGCAGCCTACCTGCGCTTGAGCCGCGTGACTTGAGCTTGGCTCACTCGCTGCCTCCTCAAAAATCGCTGGCCTTTCAGCGAGGCGTATTGATCGCCGGGCCGCAGACCCCACTCCGCATGGATTCCATCGGCACAGCTCAAATTCAAGTCTATCGCCAAGTCAATGAATTGTTGCAGTTGTATCAAACGCTTGCCGGAGATGCGCGGCTCAACGAGTTCATAGAACTGGGGAAATGGAATCGCTTAGACGATGCGGCCAAACAAGATCTCTACGGACGACTAGCATGTCATGAATTGCATGTCTTCCTGAAAGCAAAGGATCCGGAGTTCTTTCAAAAAGTTGTCCGACCCTATCTTGAGAACAAAAAAGAAAAGAAACTTGTCGATCACTGGTTGCTCGATCGCGACCTAACTCCCTGGACCGAGCTTTGGCAATACGCACAATTGAACGCCTTTGAAAAGGCGATTCTCGCCCGCGCCGTTCCAGGCATGCGCGAGTCGGTAATACGCGAAATGACTGAACGCCTCGCGCTGATCCCCAACAACCCGGACGAACTTCAACGCCTAGTGGAGACAGGCTTGGAAGGGAAGTCGATGGAGGAGTTAGGCGAGATGTCAGGTTCGATCGCTAGATTCGACAGCAGCAACAACTGGGCAGTCGAAGGTGAGGCGCTGAGCGACATGGCGGCGGAAAGCGCCTTTGGAATGGGCGGCATGGGCGGTTATCCAGGCAAGCCCCGGGCAGAAGAAAAGGCAGCGAACGGTAACTTGGCCTTCGGAACCATGGCGGCCCCAGGCGGAAGTGGGATGGATGGCGCCCGCAGGAAAATGGCCATGGGTCGAAGTGCGGGTCGTGGCCTGCAATTGTTTCAACAGTTGGATACGACCAAGCAATGGGCCGATAATCACTGGGATCGTGTCCGTGTTGCCGAAACGAACGAATCGCTCATTGCGCTTGATCCATTTTGGCTTGCCTGGGCACAGGCGACACCCGATCAAGCCTTCGTTAGCGAACATTTGCTCCGGCCATCGCAGAATCGACACGCAGTACTTATTGCCTTAGCTCTGCTCGATCTACCCTTTGAATCGAAAGACGTAGAACTGCCCAGCGAAACAGACGGGATATTCCAACCGCCACACCCGGTCGCCATCATTTCCAAGCGACTCCAAGGATTGGAGCCACTCAATGGCGATCCCTCTTTGCTTGTCGGGCAGCGTTTTGAAGCAGTCAATAGTCCTGCACCCGGGCCGAACGATACGGCTGAGATCATGGTTGCGCCCGAAGAATTTCTCACTGGTCGCGCCTATCGCGGTCAGATCGTGCTCACCAATCCCACCCCACAACCGCGCGTGGTCGATTGCCTCTGGCAAATTCCTCAGGGGAGTTTGCCTGTCGCTGGCTCACAGGCCACCGACAGCATAACGGTACGCATTGAACCATACCAAGTTCAACAGATTACCTATCAGTTTTACTTCCCCAAAGCTGGCACTTTCATTCACTATCCTATCTGCGTATCAAGCGACGGCACCACCGTGGCGCGAGCAGCAGAACGAACTTTCAATGTCGTTGAGACTGCTACAAAGATCGATGAAGCTTCGTGGGAACAAGTGGCCCGATCAGGATCCGCTGAACGCATCCAAAAATATTTGCAATCTGCAAACCTTCGCAATCTGGATTGGTCGCTGGTCCTCCATCGTCTGCGAGATCGAGCCATTTATGATGTGATTCTTAGCTCGCTTGAAACGGCGCGACTGTGGGTTCCCGAAGCATGGGCGTATTCGCTGCTCTATCGTGACCAAACCCGCATGAAGTCCTATCTGGAAAATCGTTCGGACCTAGTCGCGTCGGTGGGACCGGTCTTTCAAAGCACGGTGATGGAAGTGCAACCGATTCCTCGCGGCATGTACGAACACCTAGAGTACGCGCCCCTTGTTCCAGCAAGAATCCATCCAATGCGACAAGAACCAGAGATCTTAAACGATCGTTTCTTGTCCCAATACGTGGCACTGATGCGTGTCATTTCGTTTCAAAAACAACCGAACGCCGATCAGCAACTAGCATTGTGCTATTACTTGTTGCTTCAAAACCGCATCGAAGAAGCGATCGCTTGGTATCTCAAGATGGATCCTGCTCAGACGAGTATGCAATTGCAATACGATTACTTGGGCGGATACTTGGCGCTTCACCAAGGTGATTTGGCTACAGCTCAGCGATTGGCTGACAAGCACAGCGATCATCCAGTGCCACGCTGGAATCAACGATTCACTCAACTGCAATCCCAGTTGCGACAACGACAAGAATTGCTGAGCGGTTCACAACTGGTCAACAATCCTGCGACATCGAAGGATGAACTTGAACCGGTAACGGGCATTCGCAATGACGCAGCCGACTTGGCATTGCTTGATCGCGATCGCCGTCAATCCGAAGGGGCTGTCGCCACAACCGACGTTCGCATCCGTATGGAGGGGGACCACTTGATGATCGATTATCGCAATGCCAAAGATGCAACATTGCGGTTCTACGGAGTCGACCTCGAATTGATGTTCAGCAAGAACCCCTTCGTGCGCGAAGGACTCGAACGCCTAGCCACAGTCCGTCCCAGCCGTATCGAAGCGCTCACGCTGGCGTCAGAAAGTGGAACTGCTGAGTATCGCCTGGATGATGCGCTGGCGCGTCAGATTTGGTTAGTCGAAGTTGTTTCCGGAGCGGCTCGATCAACAACGTTGTATTACGGAGGCCAACTGAAGACCTACGTTTCCGAAGGGTTCGGACAACTACAAGTGAGCGACCGTAGCACCGGACATCCAGTCTCCACTGCCTACGTGAAAGTCTATTCGCGGGGCGTCAATGGTGAAGTCACCTTCCACAAAGATGGCTACACCGACATGCGGGGACGATTTGATTACGCGACGTTTAGTGGTGGCGAACTGAGCAGCGTGCAGAAGTTCTCGATCCTAGTGCTTGATCCCGAACGAGGTGCAACGATGCACGAAGCGTCGCCACCCACCCGCTAGCCACCCCTTTTTTGAGGCAGATAGTCGCAGATAGTCGCCTTTCGCTCCGCGAAAGTAGCGTTCAATAGTCCCAGATAGTCGCCTTTCGCTCCGCGAAAGTAGCGTTTTCAATAGTCGCCTTTCGCTCCGCGGAAGGCGACTAGCGAAATTCCCGGGGGGATTCATGTATGAATTGTGCAATATTTTTGTCTGAAACGCGCGGGTTCGTGAATTGGGTCCTCGGAAAAAGGAGTTCTTTCGGTTAAAACAGAAGTCGTTAGCGCATCAATTCATTTTATGTAGACGGTTAAGGAACAGGGCCAGATGACCCCCGCCGAAATTCGTGACGAGATCATCGACATCCTCGCAGATATTTCCCCCGATGACGATCTCAGCGAGCTGGATGACGTGAAAGCCTTTCGCGAACAGCTTGAGCTGGACAGCATGGATTTTCTCGACATCGTGATGGAATTGCGGAAACGCCACCGCGTGCAAATTCCTGAAGAGGATTACCACCACCTGGCCAGCATGCACAGCACGGTCACTTATCTTGAGCCAAAGATGAAGGACATCGTACGTAGCTGACGTGTACGACACGATAATAATTGGCGCGGGAATGAGTGGATTGGCGGCCGGAATTCGGCTGGCTCATTTTGATAAGCGCGTGTGCATTCTCGAACGCCATTATACCATCGGAGGACTCAACTCCTTTTATCGCATGGGTGGTCGCGACTTTGATGTGGGTCTCCATGCGGTGACCAATTATGCGGAGAAAGGCTCCAAGCGAGGGCCGCTGGCCAAGCTGTTGCGGCAACTTCGCTTGCGTTGGGAGGACTTTCAACTAGCCCCGCAAATCGGCTCATCGATTCGATTCACTGAAGCCAGTCTCGACTTTGGCAATGACATTCAGTTGCTGGAAAGCGAGATCATTCGCCATTTCCCCGGCCAGATCGATGGCTTTCGGTTGTTATCCAACAATCTATTGGATTACGACGATTTGGACGGAAATCATCCCAATTTTTCACGCTCGGCCCGCGCGGTTCTGGCCGAACACTTGAGCGATCCATTGCTTTGCGAGATGTTGCTGTGTCCCCTGATGTGGTACGGCAATGCCAGGCAAGGCGACATGGACTTCGGCCAATTCTGCATCATGTTCCGCGCCTGTTATCTGGAAGGATTTGGCCGACCATTGAAGGGCGTTCGGTTGATTTTAAAGCACTTGGTGCGAAAGTTTCGTGGACTAGGTGGCGAACTCAAGTTGCGCAGTGGAGTGTCCCGTATCAAAGTCGAGAATGGACGTGCCGTAGGTGTAGTGTTGGACGATGGCACCGAGATTGAAGGAAAACAAATTCTTTCGTCCGCCGGAACGGTTGAAACCATGCGACTCTGTGATGACATCACCACGCCGCAAGTCGCTCAAGCCGGCCAACTCTCCTTTATTGAGTCGATCTCGATCCTTGATCGCCAACCCAAAGACATGGGATTCGATCGGACGATTGTGTTTTACAATCATGGCCGCAAATTTCATTGGGAGCGACCCGAGCATCAACTGTGTGACAGCCGGACAGGTGTCATTTGCTCTCCCAACAACTACGCCTACACGCCCGAAGAAGGTGGATTGCCGGATGGCGTGATTCGAATCACCACGCTGGCTAATCACGATCTCTGGTGTGGGCTGGATGAAACGCGATATCGAGCGGCGAAAATTAAAGAATACAACGATGCAGTGGAAGCATCCGTTGCCTTTATGCCCGACTTTCGCCGTTTCGTCATTGATACCGATGTCTTCACACCGAAAACGATTCGACGATTCACCTGGCACGACAATGGCGCCGTTTACGGAGCACCCGACAAACGACTTGACGGTGCCACACACCTAGAAAACTTGTTCCTGTGCGGCACCGATCAAGGGTACGTTGGTATCGTGGGAGCAATCGTATCGGGGATCAGCATGGCCAATCGCTACTGCCTTGTCTCGGAATAACGCTCAGCTGGCGTCGTCGTCATCGCTGAGTGCAATAGCCAGAGGAATTGCGATGGCTGCCGCGATAACCAAGCCAATGAACCAAGGGTTGGTTAATAATCCACCCGCGCTCTGACCGCGAGCGATCATGGCTGGCTGTGAGACTTCGACCGAGTCGGAAGCATCTTCGGGTGCATCGGTCACTGAGTAAACGGCCAACATCGCAACGGCGTCGCGAGTCGCGACTTGGTATTTGCCGGGCTTTAGTGGGCCGATGGAAAATTTGCCCTCTTGATCGGCGATCACTCGTCCAACCGGCTTGCCATTAACTCCCAGAACGACGGGCACACCCGCGGCTGGTTTACCATCGGTTGTTTTGGCCACCCCGTGAAGATGACGATCCGCACCCAAGCGAATTGAAACCGCATCCACTTGGTTCGCCGCAAGAACCTCTGCCGAAGGTCCCGACGTTTCGTCCACCATCGCACGTGCAGGGGTGCCCCATGCGAGTGTGGTTGCGCTCAATAGAACGCAGAGGCATTTTCTCATTTGAATCAACATTGCGTCGCTCTCGCGTGCAGGGAACAGGAAATTGTCGGAAGCCCGTATTGCTTCGATTGCCTGGGACAGTAGAAAAAAGAAGCCGTTGGACGCTAGACTGATTTAATAATCCTTTCTGGCGAGTAAGTTGGGCAATCCACTAGCCCCGAATCGGGTTTGCGGCCTACCATTGGGCATCATGGATAGATGCGAGTCGCATTTATCGACCGGGACATCCATATCCTCAGCAAACGAAGTTAGGCGGCGATGGGTCTGTACGATCGCGATTATTCGAGATACGAGGCAGCGGAACCGAGATTTGGGCAAGGAGTCGCCACGAAACCTGCTTGGTTGATCATTTTGATCGTCACGGTTGTGGCGTACTTCGTGGATGCGCTCTTTTTTAGCCGCAACCACCTAGTGAACGAATGGATGTCCGTTAGCAGCGGCACGCTGAAAAACCCGGCACTCTGGTGGCAGTGGTTGACCTATGGGCTGGCACACGACCCGAATGGCATCAATCACATACTGTTCAACATGCTGGGGCTGTTCTTTTTCGGTTCCGCAGTCGAACCCCGCTTGGGGAGAAATGAATTCCTGCGGTTTTATATCGTCACGGTATTTTTGGGTGGACTGGTCTGGTCACTACGCTTGGCCTTAAGCGGTGGCGAAGGCCTGCTGATGGGCGCTTCGGGCGGAGTCCTCGGCGTCTGCATGTTGTTTGTTTTCATGTATCCAAATTCCACCATCTATTTGATGATGGTTTTACCGGTCAAGGCATGGGTCGTCGGTGTCATTTACATCGGCACTAACCTTTACGGCGCTTGGAAGGGAACGGACAACACAGCCTACGACGTCCACCTCGTGGGAATCGCTTGCGCGGCGATCTATCACTTTCAACACATTAACTTAGGACGAGTGATACCCCATAGCTGGTCGTCGACTATGGAGCGAATACAATCTGGGCGTCCCAAATTGAAGCTACACGACCCCGAGAAAAAGCTCGCACATGAAGCTGCTGAAGCAGATCGCATTTTGCAAAAAATTCACGAGTCCGGTGAAGCCAGTCTGACGTCGGCCGAACGCAAGTTGCTAGAGCAATACAGCCGTAGAATGCGAGACAAACGTTAGCCGCAATCCACCCTCCCGAGTCGCCGTCTGCGGCGAGCGGGAGGGCAGTGCAATCCACCCTCCCGAGTCGCCGTCTGCGGCGAGCGGGAGGGTCGGGCGCTAAAGCCCGGGGAGGGCTCCAGACGTTCAAGATTGCGCAAACCCTCCCCGGTGGCTCGTGCCTCGCCCCGACCCTCCCGCGGACGGGAGGGTGTAGTGCAATCCTCCCTCCCGAGTCGCCGTCTGCGGCGAGCGGGAGGGTCGGGCGATAAAGCCCGGGGAGGGCTCCATTCGCTCAAGATTGCGCAAACCCTCCCCGTGGCTCGTGCCTCGCCCCGACCCTCCCGCGGACGGGAGGGTGTAGTGCAAGTCACCGAGACGGCATAAGAACTGCCAAAGAAATTTCTCGGGCGCAAACTGTTGGAGAACAGCATCCCAAAAGCAAAACTACTAAGAGATCTCGTCCGTGCTGGGCGCCCGAACTAGGAGAGTTGGTTATCCTCCTTCAAGTATTAGAGACCGCCAAATCCTCCTTCTGATCTAACACAAATCACGATGCCACCAATAAAAAGATATCCAGTTAGCATCATCAACTAGTGAACAACGCATTCCGGTTTATTCTGCGATTTTTTAATGGGAAAATACGCGATGACTGCGAAAAACGTCAGCATATCCATTTGATGCAAGAGGCAAGACCCAAGATGGGCTGTCAGCTGCCTGAACGTTTTAAACTGCAGAAAACTCTCGAATACTCCTGGGTCTATGGCGCAATATGCAAAGAAGAGCGGAAGTGGAATCGCAAGCAACATTGTGCCTGCGTAAATGGCGGATTTAAATAACCTGGTTGGCTTCCGTCTGCGCACCATGGATTGTCTCGGAATTCGCTACCTTCTTCTCAAAGCCCAAATTCAGCGGGTTTCTTGCTGTGAACCGATGTTTGCTCGTTTGGAGATTGGGGCAACGCAACTCTCACTGAGCGAAGGGCGACTATGCACCACAATTGCATTGGATGCATGGCCCTCGCAAATTCTCACCGAATCGTTTTAGCCTTGAACCGAATCGAGCGCACTTTGCAGCTGCGACTTGGGCCGAACGCCGACAAAGCTTTCCGAAACCTGTCCACCTTTGAACACTAACAGGGTTGGAATGCTGCTGACGCCGTATTTCTGGGCTGCTCGTGGATTGTCATCGATGTTGACCTTGCCGATCTTAACACCTGGGTTTTCACCAGCTAGCTCGGCAATCATCGGGGCAATTTGGCGGCAGGGGCCACACCATGGTGCCCAAAAGTCAACCAAAACTGGCTCGGTCGACTGTAAAACTTCTGCATCAAAATTCGAGTCGGTGAACTCTTGAACGTTACCAGCCATTATGGATTCCTCGCTGTCGTATGTTGCCCGCTCGCAATGAGCGGGTCGTCTGAAACGGCCGGGTCGGATATTTGGATAGCCTGACCGAATGACCGCATTGTAGGACTCTCGCCGATGCTGTCAATTTGACGATCACTGTCAAATTGGCGTTAAAGACGAGTGGACATCGAGGAATTGCACGTTTTGTGCCAGCTCATCGAAACAGCTCAGGCCGCTGCTCGCGCCGCCCCATGAAAATAGGACTGGATCGACTGCACCACCCGAACTTGTTCGTCTGCCGTGAGTTCCGGGTAGATCGGCAAGTTGAGTATTTCGCGACAAGCCAATTCGGTCTGCGGCAGCGACCCTTCGGGCCAACCGAGTGATTCGTAGCATTCTTGGCGATGAACCGGGATCGGGTAATAGATTTCTGAACCAATCGACGCCTGTGCCAGGTGAGCTCGCAGGGCGTCTCGTTTGCCATCGAGGACCCGAACGGCGAACTGGTTCCAGACGTGATAGGCGTTCGGATCGATAGTTGGCATGACGATCGAGTCGTCCAGATTGGCGTCTCGAAACATTTCTAGGTAGCGATCAGCGTTGGCCTGCCGAGCCACAACTCCGGCGGGCAAGTGCTTGAGTTTCACTCGCAGGACGGCCGCCTGGAAGGTATCCAAGCGACTATTGATCCCAACCACCTTGTGGTGATAACGGGGTTGCATGCCGTGTGCAGCGATCAAGCGCAGACGTTCCGCAAGGTATTTATCGGCAACGGTCATCAAGCCACCGTCCCCCATACCTCCGAGGTTTTTGGTGGGGTAAAAGCTGAAACAACCAATTTGGCCCCAGCTTCCTGCAGGTCGACTGTGATAGGCGGCCCCAATCGCTTGTGCGGCATCCTCGACCACGGCGATGTCCTTGTCCGCAGCCATCCGGCAAATCGCGTCGATTTCTGCACACTGCCCGAACAAATGCACTGGGATAATGGCCCGAGTTCGCGGGGTAATTGCCGCTGCGATAGCGTCGGGGTCAACGTTGAACGTGCCGGGGAGAATATCCGCGAATATCGGGGTAGCCCCCAGACGTGTGACGCAGCTGACCGAAGCGAAAAAAGTAAAGCTAGGCACAATGACCTCATCACCCGGCCCAATATCCAATGCCATCAAGGCCAGCAATAACGCATCGCTTCCCGACGCACATCCAATCCCATGATTGGCTTGACAGAGCGTGGCAATTTCTTGCTCCAACGCCGTGACGTCAGGGCCAAACAGAAATCGACCGCTATCGATGACGGCCGCTAGTGCCTCGATGAACTCTTCGCGCAAGGGGGTATTTCCGCGCGCAACATCCAGAAGCGGTACCCCGGCGGTAGAACCCGACATTATGAAGGCCTTCCTTGGCATGGTTTTTGAGAACTATCTAGACAGACGCAATTAAGCTAGGGACAAGACAGTACTACGGTCAATATCAGTCGTCGACCCCAAGCGTGCGAGGGCTTATGATAGAGGCGACACTTACCCCTTCAAAAACGTTTAAAAACACCGTTTTGCTTGTTTTCCTTCTTGGATCCGATGGGCTCGTTATGAGATTGAGACCGATTGTCGCATCACTAGCTCTCGCCCTCGCTGCGCTGAATGCGGGTGGTTGGTTCGATTGGGCAGCAAAGTCCAGCGCCCAAGAAACGTCGCTCCAACAACCCCCCACTTTCGAAACTCCGGCTGCCGTCAAAGCCGCTTTCGAACCACTTGCGAAAACCATCTCTGATGCCAAGTCGTTGCGCGCTACGGTGAAACTAACGGTGACGTCAGCCGTGGGCGACGAGGTGCTGGGCAAGAACGAAGGCTTACTTCAACTTGCCAGCATCACTCCCAACAAGCTTGCACTGGCTGCCAAGTTCGATTCGGATGCGATTCGCTTTGCCTGCAATGGCGAAAAATTATTCATCCAGCTTTCACCCACGGCGTATGTGGAAAGCGAACCTCCCAAAGATTTTCAGTCGCTCATCGCGGCGATGCCCATTCAATTGGGTCCACAACCCGAGCCCATGCTGTGGCTCTGTCTCGCCGGACTGAATCCTCTAGATTCCATGCTGCAAGGCCTCAGCAGTGCGGAGGTTGTGGATAATGCAGGACCTGATGCGAAGAACACAATCATTCGCGCATCAAGACCCGAAGGCATTCGCTGGGAACTGACGCTTTCGCAAGAAGCCAAACCTCGTCCCGTTAGCTTGGCGATCGATATTACCGACATGATCACACAAGCCAATAATATGCAGCTGCCAGCAGGCTACTCTTTCAAGATTCACTACAACTTTGAACGCTGGGAAGTAGATACCGAACTTTCCAAGGAACTATTTCAGTTCAATCCGCCCAAAGATGCGGAGCGATTTGAATCGATGTCAGAATTCTTGCTGAAAAAGAATAACTCGGCGCCTCATCCTTTGCTGGGCAAGCCCGCGCCTGTGTTTACAACCAAGACACCCGCGGGCGATGAAGTTAAAGTTCTTTACGATAGCGAAGAAGTCCTGGTGCTCGACTTCTGGGCGACGTGGTGTGCTCCCTGCGTAGAATCTTTGCCAGAAATGTCTCAACTGGCCGAGTCCTATAAGGACCGTGGCGTTCGCTTTTTTGCAATCAATGTTAGTGAAGAAATTCCTGCCATTGAGTCCTTTTTGAAAGAACGTAAGCTGAGTTTGCCCGTGTTGTTGGATCCCCAAGGTGAGATTGCTGGCGCGTTTTCTGCGTCAGCGATTCCGCTGACCGTGTTGATTGGTAAGAGCGGCCGAGTGGAAGCAGTCCATGTCGGTTTTGATCCCCAAGAGTCAGCCGAGATCTTGGCGGGTGAGATCGATACGCTGTTGGCCGGCCGGCGAATCTATGAAGCAAAGGAAATTGAAGAGCAGGCAACGGAAGAGCAGGCAACGGAAGAGCAGGCACCCGAAGAGAAGGCACGCGAAGAGAAAAAATCGTAATGGCAAAACGAATGGGATTGTCGGCTTGCGCCGATTACTGTCGTCGATTTGGGACCGCGTTTCGCGCCGGTATCGATATTGTTTCGCTTTGCCAAGCGGAATCAAAGCATGGTCACAGTTATCAACAGCAAGTGATGGCGAAGGTCGCAGCGGGAGTCGCGAGCGGCGATCCGTTGGCGGAATCCATGGCCAATGCGGATCCTAAGTTTTTCCCCCGACTGTTGGTCTCGATGGTGCGTTTGGGGGAGCAGACGGGTCGATTGGAAAGAACACTACTGCAGCTTGCGGAACATTATCAGCATCGGCTCAGCATACGCAGACTATTCTTGATGGGAATCGCTTGGCCGACTATCCAATTAGTTGCGGCCATAATGGTGATTGGTCTGTTGATATGGATTCTAGGTATTCTCAAGCCGGCCGGCGGCGGCGAAATGATGGATATCACGGGCCTTGGCTTGCGCGGCAACAGTGGCGTCCTGATCTATTTCTCTTTCGTCACACTTTTCTTCGGATTGATCGGGCTGTTTGTGATGGCCCTAAAGAACAATTGGTTCAACTTGCATGCCGCCATTCCGCTCTTTTATTTGATCCCTAAAATTGGTCCGGCGATTCAAACCATCACCTTGGCTCGCTTCTGCTGGACCCTCAGCATGTCACTCGATGCCGGTCTTGATCCCATGCGAGCCATCGATTTGGCAATGGACAGCACCGACAGCGATTACTACCGTTCGGAAGCAAAAACAGCCAAAACGGCGATTCAAAAAGGGAAGAACCTGGGCGAGTCCTTGGCGGCAACCCAGGTGTTTCCCAGTGAATTTCTCAATGCGCTCGAAGTGGCCGAGTTGTCAGGTACGGATGCTGAGTCCCTGTCAACTTTAGCCAGAAACTACGACGAACGAGCCAAGATGGCTGTTAAGACGATTGCCGGTCTTGCGACGGCCGTTATCTGGTTGTTCGTTGTCGTGATTCTAGTCTTCATGATTTTACGAATGGCGATGAACGTATTCGGCATTTACGACGAATTTCTGCCGTAATCATCCCTCCAGTTTCAACACACCGAACAAGTGAGTATGCGATTCTGCAGGGATCTCGATCCCTGCAAATCCACACCGTTGATATAGTTCACGCGCCCGTTGATTATCGGCACGAACTTCCAGGGTGACCTGGCAAGCGCCCCTTGATTTTGCTTGTTCAACTACCGCTTCAATGAGCTTGCGCCCCAGTCCTTCGCCACGCTGGTCCGCATGCACTACGAGATCATGGATATTTATCCGAGGCATGGCGCGAAACGTTGAAAAACTAGTCACGCAATTAACTAGCCCCACGGGCGTATCCGACTTCCACGCAATCAAAGAAAACGCACCGGGATGATCGCCCCAAGCCTTGGGCAATCGATTCAGGATTTGCGCGTCGAGCGGGGCACCTCCCCCAAACGCATCGCGACTGTAATGGTCCATCAAGAATAAAAAAGCGTCGCAGTCTCGCTGCGATTGAATGTCGGCAAGGGTAATGACTAATTCAGACATGGGGATGGCTAGAGCTCTTCACTTTTTGCAGGAATTTGGGGTAGCGTGCTGTTGTTCAATCGACTCGATGCGACGATCAATTTCTTGAATCTCCTTGGACAAACGAGCATGTTCTAAACGGAGTCGGGCGATGCGTTTCTCCGGCGAAGTTCGCAGCAACCGCGACGTGAGATCGAGTAATACAAAGGCGCGGAGTGCTTTAGTGGAGACGCCGCGCAGACGGTAAACACGAGCCATTTTGGTTAACTGAGGCACGCGTGCTACCTGAGCCAAACGGGTCGCTCGCAATAATTGCAACGTCCGCAGAAAAGAAACAAGGGGCAACAAAATGATTGCCAAGTCGATCCAATGTCGCTTGCAGTAATCAAGTTTTCTCTCGGCGACCGATACCATCACGATGAACTCTGTGGTGAAGGCAACCCAAATAAGCCCCGTGCTTAGCATCAGGCCCCCTTGCAACCAAGAAAAACGCTCAACTTGTTCCGCTAGAAAAAACTCAATGCCTAAGACCGGTAAGATGAGAACTGCGATACATAGCACGGGGCCACTGAATAGCCGCGTAAGATAGTCTCTTAAACGTTCATCGGGCAATCGCCAGCCAATACGTGGGAACCAGATGCGATTACCTAATTCAGAATTTCGAGCACACATCCGCAATGGTGGAAAGATCGCAAAGGCGAGCCATTTGAGATGACCGCCGCGATTGGTGCGATCCCACGGATAAACGAGCCAATGAAAGAGGGCCTCCATCCAAAACAGAGGCCACGTAATCGCTAGCATCAAACTGGCTAAGCGATAGGTACGAGGAAATACTGGGTCGATCCGATCTTCGATTGCATTCGCGTCGACCGTGATCACAATCAACGCGGCCACCGAGGCAAGAAAAACTATCGCCACAGCAAACATCCAAGGGGCCAAACGTATTGCCAAGCGTCGACGCGATCTGCGGGCCAATTGAATCATCATGTTCTCAAGCGAGCGTGAATCGCTGAACGCGATGATTATTCGAATCGAGCACGTGCAGTCGTTGTTGAGAATCGAGCACCAATCCCCAAGGCTGGTAAAACTGCCCCTCACCATGCCCCGGTGCGCCTAAGATACGTAACGATTGTCCGTCACGCGAAAATTGTTGCACGCGTTGATTGCCGTACTCACAAACATAAATCGTTTGATCCGACGCTAAAACTAAGTCGTACGGATAATAGAGCTGTCCCGGTTCGCTCCCTTCGACTCCCCATACCGTTTTAAGCTCCGCCGGCGAGCGTTGGAGATCAAAGACTTGAATGCGATGATTGCACGCATCAGCGACCCATAACTCACTCTCATCGGCTGATAACACCAAACTCTGCGGTCGCACAAACTTTCCGGTCTCACGCCCCGTGCCACCCCAAGAATCGATGAAATTTCCTGCAGCATCAAATCGTTGAATCCGATCGGAGTCTCCGTATTCTCCGATGTAGTAGTTGCCACTGCGATCGCGAACCGCATCCGTGACAAAGGCAAATTGCCCAGGCTCATTGCCGGCAATGCCGCCAATTTGCGATGCCGCAATTTCTTGGCCCTCGCGAGTGAAAACGAGCATGCGAAAGTAATGCGTATCGGCGACCAGCAACCGCTGTTCGGCATCGATCGACATCCCGGTGGGTCGGCCAAATTCGGTAAGCGGCATTTTCCAACCGCGTAAAAAATTGCCGTCAACATCGAAGACTTGTATGCGGCCTGTCGTGTCCACCAAATAAAGTTGATCTTCCGCATCAATGGTAATCGCCCGCGGCTTGAGCAAGCGTCCATCGCTGAGCCCCCGTCGCCCCCAGACCAGGTCTGGCATCAATCCACCCGGCGAACTAGCGCCCCCAATACAACCAGCACTCGCCACCAGACTGGTTGCCAACGCGTAAGTACCACAACGCAAAAATGCGCGTCGCGTCGTAACGCCAGCGGCGGCCGGCGGCAAAGTCGCCAGCCTTTGCAGGGAGTCCGAGGGATGCGAGTGATTCTTCATAAAGGTGTCGCCCGTTGTTGGATAAGGCAGCCTAATTTAGAATAGCGACCGACACGAACCCTCGCCCGCTTTTCCTTTTCCGAATTGGACACGATCCCCGTCATGGCAACCGTTGTAGATCTGCAGCGCGCCGACGATCCAAGGGATCTAGTGCATCGAGCCGTTCAAGTCCTTGCCGAAGGGGGAATTATTGGTGTTCCCACCGAAACAGTATACGGATTGGCCGCCTGCGGGCTATCGGAATCCGCAGTAGAGAAGCTCAGCGAGCTTCGCTCCTTTGGTTCTATTGCCTCAGACTACGGCCCCATGGCGATCGCACTCCCCAGCGCAGCGGCCGCTTTTGATTATATGAACGACGCCTCCTCCTTGGTTTGGCGTTTCGCCCGTCGATGTTGGCCCGGGCCCGTTACGCTCGTGGTGAATTGCCAGCATGCGGATTCCGCCGCGTTCCGATTGCCCAGCAAAGTCCAAAAACACATTCTGGGTAGCGAAAAAACCCTCGGATTGCGGGTGGTTGCTCATTCCGTTTTCGAACAACTTCACCGTTTCATTGCTGGCCCAATTGTTTTGTGCAGCCTCAATGCACCCGACAGAGGGCCCCTAACCACCTGTGGGGCTCTGTTGAGACTTGTAGGAGAAAGGGTACCCTTACTGTTAGATGACGGGCCAACAAGATACGGTGGACCATCGTCTGTCGTTCGAGTCCAGGGCTCGAATTTTGAAATCATCCGTGAAGGCGTAGTGGAGACTGCAGCAATTCAACAATTTGCAAAACCGTTGCTGGCACTTGTATGTACCGGAAACACTTGTCGGAGTCCGATGGCTGAAGCGTTGATGCGACACAGGTTGCGCGAAGCAACAGGTCGTGACGATGCCATTGGTGTTGTAAGTGCTGGCATTGCTGCATTCAACGGCGACCCGGCGAGCCTTCAAGCAGTGGAGGTCATGGGTGAGCGAGGGTTGGACCTGACTGGTCACGCGAGCCAACCGATGACGGAGCAATTGCTGCTCTTGGCCGACTTGGTGCTAACCATGACCCGCAGCCATCGAGATGCGATTTTGGCCAAACATCCCGAGGCATCGGACCGCGTTTTCACTTTGCGAATTGATGGTGGCGATATCGCGGATCCTGTCGGTGCTCCGAACGAAGTCTACGAAGCATGTGCAAATCAAATCGATTCTCAGTTAGAGATTTGGACCGAACGGCTGCGAGCTCAATGGCTGCAATCGGATCCGAGCTAATCCCACCAGCCGCCGCACGAAAGTCCCGGAGCAATAGAAAATTATGTTGCGAGTTAGTTTAGGTAGTGATCACCGCGGAATTGCTATTCGCCCGCGTCTAATTCAAACCTTGGAAAGCAACGGTTTTGTATGCACCGACGAAGGGACGTTCGAGAATAAAGCGTGTGACTATCCTGACGTGGCGATGCTCGTGGCGGGAAAGGTGAGTCGCAGTGAAGCCGATCGCGGAATTCTGATCTGCGGTACAGGTATTGGCATGGCGATCGCCGCTAATAAATTTCCTCGTGTCCGCGCAGCTGCCTGTCACGACAAAGTCATGGTGGAAATGTCGCGACGCCACAACGATGTCAATGTGCTATGCCTACCCGGTGATATGATCGGCGATCGGCCCATTGATGAACTAGTAATGCTGTGGCTGAAAACGGAGTTCGAAGGTGGCAGGCATTCGCAACGCTTAGAAAAAATCAGCACTATCGAAGCGACTCTGCAAACTTCCTAGTGCCAATCCTCTAAACCGTAAAGGACTCGCCGAGCAATTCGACTTGATCTCCGCAATGCAATTGTTTGCGACGGCGAGTTTCCACTTGGCCATTCACGCGAACTTCGCCTGACTGAATCAAGATCTTGGCATGCCCACCCGTCCCGACGACTCCACAATATTTGAGGAAGTCGTCCAGGCGTATCATGCCCTCCATCGGAGCGTCAACAAACGGCGGCAAGGACTCCATGTTGTCCCCAGAGTTATGGGTCATTTGACTGAGAATCGCGCGAAGAGAGGCCAGTGGTCGCTGATATCACGCTCCGCATCATCCATGGTCCAGTAGTGCTCCCAGTGATCCGTTTGTGAATCGATTCCACTTCCGCGCACCGACAGCGCTTCCTTGCGCTCAATGGCTTTAAAGACCAAGTCAGGGCGACTTGGATCATCCTCTAACAGCGACGGTGATACCAGAATGCGGTCAAAGTGCTTTCCCTCCAGCATATGGGTTCGACGCTGGTCTGCGGGCAAAAATTGTCCCAAATCAACGAGGTCATCGTCTTTGCTGGGAGTTTCAATGCCAGAGAGTGCACCAATGTCGGTCCCTTCCAGTGCCGGATAATCCGTCGCTTCGCTGTTGGTATCTCCTACAACAATAATATTCTCTCCCGCCGCAATGCGATCGGCCAACCATGCATGAATCAAACGGGCTTGGCGAGTTCGCTGCGCTACTTGCTCCGCTCGCGCCAAAAAATGCACGTTCATGATGGTGACTTTTTCAACACCATCACCAACCGGAATTTCAAAAATGGCCTCGCAGTGTTTTGATACGTTTCGGAACTCCTCACTCCGAAACATCGAATTGGATTGGCGATACCGGGCAACGCGTGTCATGTCCACAGTGTCGCGAAAGAGATACGCCACATCCTGTTCGGTATGGTAATCCGTTCCCTCGACAAAGGCATCGGTGTATTTCAGCTTGTGTTGTTTTTGCAATGCTGCTGTCAAGTAAAACATCACACGCTGGCCTTCAATCTCTTGCAAGGCGATCACGTCGGGTTGTGTTTTAGCAATTGCATCTGCCACCGCGTCGCGCTTCCATTCCCAAGCAGCTCGATTGGGAGCGCTCTGTTGTTTGGGAAGATCGCTAAAGTTGTCCCCTTGGAATTCATCAAAGAACCATTCCAAATTCCATGTTGCAATAACAAAGTCATCATTGGGACCTCGCTTGACCACTTCCGTTGCCGCATCTCCCTGACCACTAGAGGGCACGGTTGTCAAAAGAATCCAGCAGCATGCTGCCGCCCAAAATCCAATGAACCTTCTCATATCCACTTCGACCTTATCTCTCAGGAATGAATCTTCAAAAACTGGGATGCATTACATCTCGGCGAATTACCGCTTAGCTCGACGCGCTACCACTCGATGAAAGTGTAATCGAACTTCTCTCGCGACGACTCGGCGAACCCCTTCTGCGAGGCACGCGGGCTCATTCTCTTCTTGTCCCTGCTGAATAACCTCTGGCAGGGGTGTCCCTGGCGCGACGGAAAATGTGCGCTGATTGATGATTTGATTACCTGCATCCAATTCAGGAATAATGAAGTGGCAGGTCGCACCAAATGTCAACATTCGCGAGGCATATGCATCGTGATAGGGGCGGAAGCCAGGAAAACCGGGCAGCAAGCCATGGTGCAAGTTGATGATTCGCCCCCCTGCAAATTGCCAACAAGTGGTCGCAGGCAAAACTCGCATGTATCTCGCCAGAATCACATAGTCGATCTGATATTCGTCGAGCAATTTCACCATTTTCGCATCATCGGCGGCACCTGTTTCATCACCGATATACTCAAACGGAACGTCAAACGACTTCGCCAGCCCTGAGCACTTCTTGCGGTTTCCAATCATCACTGCTGCTTCGGCCGAAATTGCTCCCGAGGCAATTCCATCCAAAACTGCCCGAGGGGTGGACTCGAGATAGGTGGTACAAATGGCCAGTCGTGGTCTTGCGGCACGCTCTTCTGGACTCCAAAGTCGAATTGCCAAACCCGTATGCTGAGCAATTTGCGGCATCGCCACCCGCAATGACTTCATTTGCGCCTCGCCGATCTCAAAACGACACAGCATGGCAAACAATTGCTCTTCGTCGTGGTCATACATCTGGATTTCTTCAATCCGTGCCCCCTGACCAGTCAAGCAGTGAATGATGGGATCCGCCAGTCCGATGTTATCGGGTCCTAATGCAGTGATCACAACTTCCATCGAGCAATTCCTAAGCGTGCGTTGAGGCAGGGGTTGTTGATTTTGGAAAGCGATTTAGGGGTGGTGGATAAAATGCCATTCCGTGTCATAGCGTGACGGCCGTGTCATACTGGGACGGCCATGTCATACTAGGACGGCCATGTCATACTAGGACGGGTAGAGTAATCTATTTGTTTTGCAAAACCACAGGTCCCCTCGGGTCAATTACATACGATGCCTCAAATTACCTCAAATCGCCCCCGTCGCGATGAATTGCCGGCGGACGCCAATCTGTGCGAGCACTGCACAGCCAAGTGTTGCCACTATTTTGCACTCCCCATCGATCTCCCAACGGAACGCCAGGACTTCGATTTCATTCGCTGGTACCTGTTGCACGATCGGGCCACCGTTTTCGTTGACGACAACACTTGGTACTTGCTAGTCCACACAACGTGCAAGCATCTTCGCGATGATTATCGCTGCGGCATCTATGAAATTCGCCCGCAAATCTGTCGGGATTACAGTACTGCCGGTTGCGAATACGACGACGACTGGTGTTACGAAAAGTACTTTGAAACCCCCGAGCAAATATATGAATACGTAGAAGCGACGATGGGCCTGGAAGACAATGCGCCTCTTCGCAGTCGCAAACCTACCGGTCTCCCGATCCTCTAGACGAGTCCTCTTCTCCTCCTCATTTCCCTCCAAGAGCGTTGTCTGCAATGCGTTACCTCTTAACGACTGTATTAGTACTTTCCCTATGCCACGCGTCTCTGCGGGCTGCGGGTACCGTGGCCGTCGAACCCTTTGGTAAGACCGCACAAGGCAAACCTGTCGATCAATATGTGCTCACGTCGGCCAACGGGTATGTCGCCAAAATCATTACCCGCGGCGCCACGTTGCGTTCCTTCATCATGCCCGATCGCGATGGCAATATGGCCGATGTGCTGCTCGGCTTCGACGATGTAGCAGGCTACGAGTCCGATTCGAATCAGTACTTTGGCTGTACCGTTGGCCGAGTATGCAATCGTATCGGAGGCGCTAGCTTTGAACTGGACGGACAAACCTACAAGTTGTTCGCAAACGACGGCGAAAATACTCTGCACGGCGGCAATGGGAATAGTTTTGACAAAGTAGTCTGGAAAGGTTCAACCGTCGAAGTCGAAAAGGGTGTCGCAGCGGAGTTCACTTACTTCAGCCCCGATGGCGAAGAAGGCTTTCCCGGAAACCTGCATGCTACCGTCCGATACGTACTAACCGATGATGGTTCGCTGGTCATCTCCTATCGCGCAACGACCGATTCACGCACTCCCGTCAATCTCACCAATCACGCCTATTTTAATCTCTCTGGCGCTGGTGCGGCGACCGTGCTTGATCACCAACTGCGCATCGATGCTGACGGTTATACACCCACGGACGCGACGCTCGTTCCGACGGGTCAAGTAGATACGGTGAAGAACACGCCACTCGATTTTCGCAAGCCGACCGTCATCGGTGAGCGAATCGATTCTCTCACCGAGACTCCGTCGATCGGATACGACCACAACTTTGCTCTCAGCACTCCCGCTGGCTCCATTCGCGAGGTTGCCGTACTAAGCCATGCAACCAATGGACGGTCCGTTACAGTCCTGACGGATCAGCCCGGCCTACAATTTTATTCGGGCAACTTCCTCAAGGGACAAACCGGCAAAGAGGGTAAATCCTATGCTTATCGCTCGGCGGTTTGCTTAGAAGCCCAGCACTTCCCCGATGCGGTCCATCACCCAGAATTTGCTCCGATTTGGTTGGATGCAGGCAAGACCTACAAGCAAACCACAATCTACAAATTCTCTGCGAAGTAAAATCCGCAGCGAAGTAACCAAAGCCTACGGGTGCGTGATCCTTGGTTACTTTCCACCTGTCGCCCCCAGACGCAACTGGCCCATCATGAAGCATCGACATACATTTTTTTCAACGTCATGGAAGCCCGTGACGCTGATAGGATTTTGTTGTGGTGCGTTGCTGGTTTCGCCAACACCAACAGCGGTCGCCGCTGATGCTGTGGTGGAAGTGGTTGCGGGCACTCCGCAACCCGCACCTAGTGCCGATCTCCAACCAGGAGAACTCAATGCGCCCTTCGCCGTTTGCTTTGAACCCAATGGTGACATGTGGATTGTCGAATTCGACGGTGGTCGCCTGTTACGGAAAACGGTGGAAGGAAAATTGTTACATGTGGCTGGAGACGGTACGCGAGGATACGCCGACGGCACGGCGCTTAGCGCACAATTCAATAAGCTGCATAACGTAACTCGCTTGAACGATGGTCGACTATTGATGAGCGACCACGAGAACCACGCCATTCGTTGTTACGACCCAAAGACTGGCTTGATCTCTAGCTATTCCGGAAATGGGTCTGCCGGTTTCTCTGGTGATGGCGGGCCCGTGATGGCTGCGACCTACAACGAACCCATCTGTGTGGAAGTCCATCCCGACAATCAAAGCGTTCTGGTGGCTGATATTCGCAACCTGCGATTGCGCAGGATCGATCTTCTTACTCAGCAAGTCCAAACGATTGCAGGCAATGGCCAGCGAGGGAAACCTGTGGACGGGCAATTGGCCATCCACAGTCCGTTGCTCGACCCTCGCGCAGCTGTTGCCGACTCGCAAGGCAATGTCTTTTTCATCGAACGATCTGGAAACACGCTGCGACAGATCAATCCCGCAGGACGAATTTATACGATCGCCGGCTCAGGCAGTGCTGGAGATGAAGATGGCGATGCACTACAGGCATCCATGCGCGGGCCCAAGCACCTTTGCTTAGGACCGCATGGTTCCATTTTCATCGCCGATGACAATAATAACGCGGTGCGTAAATTCGATCCGGCCACACAGCAACTCACCACGGTGAATTGGGGGCCCTATCAGCTTCTCCGCCCACACGGTGTAGCCGTTCATGATGGCTGGCTCTACGTCGCCGATAGCTACCATCATCGCATTTTGCGAGCCAAGCTTTGATGACTGACGGCGTAGACGCGTTCGGCAATTCGATTGATGATGACCCCGATTTTCCTAGGACGGGTCGTTTGGTTGCGGTCGATTATGGCACGGTTCGCATCGGCCTAGCGATTTGCGACCCCGATCGAATCTTGGTTAGTCCGCTTGTAGTGTACACGCGAACCAAGCGAGCGGCCGAAGCAGAGATGTTTCAGAAACTAGTGAAAGAGGAACGGGTGGCCGCCTTTGTCGTAGGACTACCGATTCACTGCGATGGTGGGGAAAGCCAAAAGTCGACTGAGGCGCGAGAATTTGCTCGCTGGCTTCATCAATTAACCAATCTCCCCGTCCGAATGTTCGACGAACGATTCTCCACCGCCCAAGCTAAACGCCGCTTACGGGCTGGAAATTGGAGCACCAAGGATCGGAAAGCGAGAATTGATGCGGTCGCTGCACAGGTATTGCTCGAGGCCTACATCGAAATTGTTCAGCACACGGGGCGACAGCCTGGCCAATCGTTGGATGCGGTTGCCGAAGGAGACCTACCACTCGATTAGCGGTGGAATCCTGCGGAAACTGCCGCAATTTGCAAACAAAATGACGCTTAACCTGACGACAGAGGGGCATCGCAGAGCGGAAAACCTTCCGCCCTTAACCAGTTTGTGAGGCTTCACAGTGGGGCATTGAGGGGCAATAACGGCCCAATCTGAAAAGTACTCAGCAATTCCGGATTTTTTTCAAAGGAACTTTCGGCTTTCCCTGGGCATCCCAACTATGCAAACCTGGAAAGGGGCTTGACGATACGAACTGTAGCGTTCCAGCCAGCCAAGATATGCAGGATTTAAGTCGTTAGCAATCGAGCTGAGGCTACCGAAGCGGAATCGGGGCGGTCTCACATGTAACTAGCTCGATTGCAGTTACTCACGTAATGTTGGTCCGAGTGGACCAGTTCAATTTTGAGGCTTGTTATGAGTCTCCCTCGGGAACTCCTCTTAGAACTGCTCAGCGCCCACATGGATGGCGAGCTGAGTCACGACGAACGCGAACGCGTCGAGCAGATGCTGGCCGATGATTCGGCTGTGCGAGACCTGTTCGCTTCGTTGCAGCAGCAATCACTGCTGGTTCGTAATGCTCTTCAATCCCATTGTGGATTGAACGAAACGAAACTCGATCATGCGTTTGCGGACCGGGTCTTCGATGTGGCCGTCGCTGCATCCGAAGTAGAAGGTCTCACCGCGAACCATCCCGTGCGGCTTGCCGCAACTGGAAAACGGTCGCTGGAGCATTCGCCCGCTGCGAAGCGGAACCGCAAGCTTTGGATCAGCGGGCTTGCTGTACTTGCCGCATCCATTTTATTTGTCGCTATCTACAACCGCCCGATCGTCAATGACATCAACGGGGTGGGCGTCGCAGCCAGTGATTTTGCGAATGGAAATGTTGCCGCCGTGGCGGCTTCACCGCTACAGCCACAGCAAGACGTTCAACGTGAGGCTACCGAACTGCCTCCCATTGAATCGATTGCCGGCCTTAATCTGCCTGGGACTGATACTCAACCTGCCACGGATCTCGAGCAGCCAACAGCTGTCGATTCAGGCCGCGTAGCGATGGCGGAGCCTAACATTGCGATGGCCGACTCCAGCATTGCTACAGACGCAGGAGCCAGTGAAATTGCGATCCCACCAGGAATGCAATCGCTGCGAGCCATATTTGTATACGAGGTGCATGTTACTTCCAGCGGTCGTTCCAATGGTGTGATCGAACGCGCACTGCGTGAATCGAACATTCGCATTAGTAACTATCGTCAAGTCGATAGTGCGTTGACCAGCCACCTTCAAAATGGCGGGATCATCGGCGGAACAACGGTCTCGTCAGCGGCGGATCAGTCAGTCGAATTGATGTTCTTGGATGGTTCAGGACGGCGTCTTGAGCAAGTCATGCTAAAGCTACTAGCGGCTGAAGGCGAAGTGAGCCGTGTTGGCTTTAACATGGTCATGGATCCTCCAGTCATGGTGGCTGTCGATAGCTTGCAGAGCGGTCGCCCCGAGGAGATCCGATCGGTCGAAGAACACGCCGAGGCAGTGGCTGAACCGCTGCAACCAGCCCTTTCAACGGAGTCCTTCACGGCGAGCGATCGCAAATTTGCTCCCATGGGACGGGAATCGGTGGGAATGTTGACCGAAATGGCATTACTATCTGCAGCGGACCAAGCCGATGTTCCAGCCCAAGTGCTGATGGTGATTCGCTACGAACCATGATAAGTTCCGGGCTTTAGGACTGCAGAAAATGGTTCGGGGCAGCTACGATTGAGCTTCTACGATTGAGTAGTCGCTCACTTCGTATGGTACCCCCTCTCGTTAGAAGCCGTTTTGCTGTGACAGACAATTCTCTCCCGACGCCCGATTCCGACATTGTCGACCCGCAACCGTCGGCCGTGCCACTCCCCCAGAAACAATGGACGGCTCCTGAGTTATTGGCTCCGGCAGGCGATTGGGATTGTGTCCGGGCAGCAATCGAGAATGGTGCCGATGCCATCTATTTTGGGCTCGATACTGGTTTCAACGCGCGCGCACGAGCTAAAAACTTCGGTATCCAAGATCTGCCGGAGCTGATGAAGACTCTGCACCGACGTGGTCTCAAAGGCTACGTTACGCTCAATACACTAGTCTTTCCCTCGGAGCTTGATCGCGTGTCGGAGGCGATCCGTCATATCGCTGCGTCAGGTGTCGATGCGGTCTTGGTCCAAGATCTGGGGATTGCTCGTTTAGTGCGACACATCTGCCCACAGCTCGACATCCATGCGTCAACACAAATGACCATGACGAGCGCCGAAGGAATCGAAGTCGCGAAGTCCCTAGGCATTTCTCGCGTCGTGTTAGCACGCGAACTTTCGGTCGCTGAGATCAGCAAGATTCACGCGGCGACCGATATGCCCTTGGAAGTCTTCGTGCATGGCGCATTGTGTGTTGCCTATTCAGGACAATGCCTCACCAGCGAGTCGCTTGGAGGCAGAAGTGCTAATCGTGGGCAATGTGCTCAAGCCTGTCGTCTTCCCTATGAGCTGATTGTCGATGGTGACTTGAGGCCCTTGGGTGACGTTCAATACTTGCTGAGCCCTCAAGACTTGGCCGCTTTCGCCTTGATTCCAGATCTAATCAGTGCCGGTGTTTGCTCGCTGAAAATCGAAGGACGACTCAAGACTCCTGAATACGTCGCGAATATCACTCGGCACTATCGCCAAGCGATCGACCAAGCAATGCGTCAAGGAAAGGTTGAATTCACACCGCGTCAAGTGCGAGAGATGGAACTATCTTTCTCGCGAGGTTTTTCGCCGGGCTGGCTGGAGGGTTGCGATCACAAGATGTTGGTCCCCGGCGACCACTCCGCGAAACGAGGCGTTCTGCTAGGCGAAGTCGTCAATATTGTGGGCCCCCGCGTCGTTGTCAAACTATCAGCCGCGGTTGCTCGCGGAGATGGCATTGCGTTTCAAGGAAATCGTACTGCCGGCGAAGATTGCGGTGGACGTGTTTATGAACTCTTTCAACGTGGCAAGAAATTAACAGCCAACGAAGTTGAAGAGGGCTTAGTCGAAATGACCTTTGATCGCGCTTTCGATGTCAATCGATTGCACGTTGGTCAAACGGTATGGAAAACAGACGATCCGCGATTGCGCAGAAAATTGCGAGCCACATTCAACGATGCGGATCCGTTGCGAAGAACGCCCGTCGACTTGCGGTTGACCGCCGAGGTTGGCCAGCGCCTCCACTTGATCGCCAAAACAGCCACGGGTATCGAAGTTGTCATAGAAAGTGAAACCCCACTGCAACAGGCAAACAAACATTCGGCCCAAGAACAAAGTCTAAAAGAGCAATTCGATCGACTCGGCGGAACTCCTTTTTATCTGCGCCAATTTCGCGCTACGATTACGGGGCAACCCATGGTGCCCCATAGTGTTACCGGCCAGATGCGGAAAGAACTGGTGCATCGCTTGACCGAGTCTGCTGAAGCGATACCGGTGCGCGAGATCCAACAATCGCCCATGGCGCCCCTCGCCACGACTCCGGAACCGGAAGCCGTAACGCCCCAATTGCGAGTCCTCTGCCGGACGCCCGAACAATTATCAGCCGCGATCGAAACTGGCGTTCGCAATGTCTACGTGGAATACAACGACATTCGTCAGTACAGTGAAGCCATGAAGACCGCACGCGCTGCAGGGATTCAAATTTATTTGGCTACACTGCGCATCCAAAAACCGGGAGAATTGGGACTGACGAAAAAACTGTTGCGTCACGAACCCGATGGCTTGCTGGTTCGCAACTTGGCATCGCTGGAGGTTTGTCGAGAAGCAGGTATGCCTGCGGTGGCTGACTTTTCACTGAATGTCGCCAATCAATGGACGGCCGACTTTGTGCGGCAGCAGGGGGCCGAGCGATTGACGGTTTCCTACGATCTGAATCGCGATCAATTGGGTGATCTTGTTTCGGCAGTACCGCCCGCTTGGTTAGAGCTGGTGATTCATCAACATATGCCCATGTTCCATATGGAGCATTGTGTATTCTGCTCAGTCATTTCGCCTGGAACCAATAAGACCAACTGTGGTCGCCCCTGCGATACCCATGTTGTGCAATTGCGTGATCGAATCGGCATGGAACATCCCTTGCAAGCGGACATTGGCTGCCGCAATACATTGTTCAACGCGGTACCACAGAGCGGTGCAGAAGTCGTGCCCGAGATGTTATTAGCCGGTATTCGATCATTCCGAATTGAGCTGCTCGAGAACGATGCTAGTGCTACGCGAAAAATCATTGACCTCTATCGTCGCTTGTTGCATAACTCCATCGAACCGAAAGAAGTCTGGCAAGCTCTGCAAGCGGCAAATCATGTCGGCGTAACGCGTGGGACTTTGGAACAGCGACGCAATCCCTTGGCCATATTGTAATTCGATTATGGAACGAGAGAGTTTGCGATGCTGAAGGTGCTGCTGGCAACTACAAATCGTAACAAGATCGAAGAGTTCCGATCGCTGTGGAACTCGATCGATCACTTGGCCAACACGACTTGCCTGGTCACACCCGATGAAATGAGTCTTTCATTGCCCAGCGTGCGGGAAGACGGCGCTACGCCGCAGGCCAATGCGAGATTGAAAGCGATCAGTGGTGCACGCTCTACGGGTCACTACGTATTGGCCGATGACACCGTTCTAATGGTCGATCAACTGGGCGGACGCCCAGGTTTGCTCAGCGCTCGCTATGCCGGCCCCCATGCAACGATGGAAGCAAATCGAAAACTGTTGCTTGAAGAACTCGGTGATTGCGAATGGGAAAAGCGCAGAGCAGTCTTCGCATGTAGCCTCTGCCTTGCCTCACCGCAGGGCGAAGTGATGCTAGAAGTAGAGGGAGCATGCGAGGGCAGGATTCTTGCGAAAACGTCGCCCCATGCTTCTATTCCGAGTGCCGGTCAAGTCACCGTTGGCTTCGGCTACGACCGCCTATTCTGGATGCCAGCAGTGCAAAAGACGATGGCCGAATTGAATGAAGCAGAAAGAAATACACTCACTCATCGTGCCATAGCAGTGTTGCAGATAGTTGCCTTTCGCTCCGTGAAAGTAGCGTTGTAGCGTAACAAAATGTGAATTGGGGAGGCTACTTTCGCGGACAGGCTGTGATTGTATTAATCGAAGGCACTCATAGTCGCCTTTCGCTCCGCGAAAGTAGCGGAAAACGCAGCGAATACTGACGCTACTTTCGCGGAGCGAAAGGCAACTATCTGCGGAGCGAAAGGCAACTATCCGCTATCTAGGCGACTTGCCAGGTATCACCGCTATTAAACAATTTCTGCAGATCACCCGGGCCACGAATCTGCTTCGCTTGGGTGATTTGCGCGTTGATTTGATCATCATACGTCGCTACACCCTGAACATCGCGAAACACCCCGATCGGTTCTGGAAAATCTGGATAACGCATCCGGCTGAGCATGTAATGGAGAGTCGAATCCTTGCTCTTCTCATCATGAATCAGCAAGTCATCCGCAGGCACATCCGACGTATTCACCACTTCAATGCGACCGCCAACCAAGCGAATACCTTTGTCGCGATCTTTACCAAAAATCAACGGCTTGCCATGTTCGAGCTCGACAGTGTGGTCATCTCGCAAATCTCGAGACTGCGCGTAATTCATCGCACCGTCGTTGAACACATTGCAATTCTGATAGACCTCCACAAGAGAAGTACCCTTATGTTCTGCAGCGCGCTTTAGTATTTCACCGAGATGCTTAACATTCGCATCAACGGAACGTGCCACGAAGGTCGCTTCAGCGGCAATCGCCACACTCAATGGATTGAGCGGATGATCGATGGCCCCCATCGGCGTACTCTTGGTCACTTGCCCTTCCACGCTGGTCGGACTGTATTGACCTTTGGTCAATCCATAAATCCGATTATTGAATAGGACAATATTGATATCCAAGTTGCGGCGCAGCACATGGATAAAGTGATTGCCTCCAATGCTCAACGCATCACCATCGCCCGTGATAACCCAAACCATGAGATCTTGGCGAGTGGTCTTCAACCCAGTTGCAAAGGTCGGTGCACGACCGTGAATGCTGTGCATGCCATAGGTATTCATGTAGTAGGGGAAACGACTACTACAGCCGATACCGCTGATAAACACGATCTTCTCACGCGGCACACCCAATTCGGGCAGCACTTTTTTCATTTGCGCAAGAATGGAATAGTCACCACACCCCGGGCACCAACGAATATCTTGATCGCTGGCAAAATCAGTAGCTTTCAGGACTGGCAAATTCATAATGGATCAAAATTGGGAAATGGAAAATGAGAGTAAGAAACAAAGCAGTTCGATAGGAATAAAAATCAGCCCGCTTTGCTTTGAACTCGCTTGTCCGTCTTGTTATGAGTGTTCACGACTGGTGGCTGATCAACGGCATAGCCAGAGATCTTTTCGACCAATTCGCTAATAGTGAAAGGCTTTCCTTTAACTTTGTTGATGCCAATGCAATCGACTAGAAACTTAGCGCGCATCAGCATGCACAGTTGTCCCGAATTCAATTCTGGAACCAGCACTGTTTGATAGCTGGCGAGAAGCTCGCCCAGATTCGCCGGCAATGGATTGAGGTACCGCACGTGTGCGTGGGCGACCGACATGCCTTGATTTTGACAACGGCGAACTGCCGTATGGCACGCACCGTAGGTTCCACCCCAGCTAACGACTAAGATATCTCCCTTTTCAGGTCCAAAGACAGTCTGCAGCGGTAATCGCTTTGCAATATCGTCGATCTTGCGTTGGCGAGTATTCACCATGTGTTGGTGGTTATCGGGATCGTAACTCACGTTACCCGTGCGATCCTCTTTTTCCAGTCCACCCACTCGGTGCATCAATCCCTCGGTGCCGGGAATGGCCCAGGGTCGAGCGAGATTTTCATCACGCAGATAGGGCAAGAATGGCTCGTCCCCTTCAGCGCGCGGGCCCGGATGGGACACTTCAATCGGAGCCATCTTGCTGACATCGGGAATCTTCCAGGGCTCGCTTCCGTTGGCGATATAACCATCCGAAAGAATCACCACGGGCACCATCGACTGGACTGCGATTTCCCATGCTTCTTGTGCAATTTGGAAACAGTCAGCGGGGCTCTGCGGCGCTAAGATCGGCACCGGTGCTTCTCCATTGCGTCCAAACATTAGTTGCAATAGATCGGCCTGCTCGGTCTTGGTGGGCAAGCCAGTGCTAGGACCGCCCCGCTGCACGTCAATCACGATCATCGGCAGCTCTAACATCACTCCCAAACCCATCGCTTCCGCTTTCAGCGCAATACCAGGGCCACTGCTGGCGGTCACGGCCATGGTGCCACCGAAAGCAGCGCCAATGGTTGCGCCTATCGCTGAAATTTCATCCTCAGCCTGGAATGTACGAACCCCAAAGTTCTTGAACTTTGTTAGCTCATGCAAAATGTCACTAGCTGGAGTAATCGGGTAGGTGCCATAAAACAATTCTTTACCACTGCGCTGGGCTGCGGCGAGCAAGCCCCAAGCCAATGCTTGGTTGCCCATCATGTTTTTATAGGTACCCGATTCAAGCTGGGCAGGTTCGACTTGATAACTCGTCGCAAACGCTTCAGTCGTTTCGCCAAACGCCCAACCAGCTCGCAACGCTTTCTCATTGGCAACCGCAACATCGGGCTTCTTACCAAACTTGGCTGCAATAAAACGAAGCGTGGGATCAAGCGGACGGCCAAACAACCAATAGACCAATCCCATCGCAAAAAAGTTCTTGCAACGATCGGCCTCTTTCATGCCCAGCCCCAATTCGGCCACAGCATCTCGCGTCAACGAAGTCATGGCAATCTCTGTCACGCGATACCGCTCGCGCAATCGTGGATCATCCAGCGGATTGCTTTTGACTTTCGCTAACTTGTATTCTTTCTCGTTGAACCCGTCTAAATTGACAATCAGCAAACCGCCGGGACGCAAATCATTGATATTGGTCACCAGCGCAGCGGGATTCATCGCCACGAGTGCGTCCAGCACGTCGCCCGGGGTGAAGATCTCGTTGGATGCAAATTGAACCTGAAATCCACTCACGCCAGCTCGAGTGCCACGCGGAGCACGGATCTCAGCAGGAAAGTCGGGGAACGTTGCAATGTCATTGCCCAGCAATGCACTGGTGTTCGTTAATTGAGTCCCGAGCAACTGCATGCCATCACCGGAATCTCCAGCGAGACGAACGGTAATGCCTTCGACATTCTCAACAGCTTTTGGGGACGTTTCGGAGCCCGGGGTTAAGGCGGACATGAGCGGAATGGTTTCCTGCAAAGGGATTTCGTAAGAACTGCGCGGCGCACGATTGTAGGAATCGGCACGCAAGGGCGGGTTAGGTAAATTTTATTGATCATAGGACGGCCGGATACCGCAAAATCAATTTTTCCTAGTCAAAGCAGGCAAAGTAGGTGATTCATAGCAAGTAATTGAACTGCTTGAACTAGACATTGCCCACACCACCTAAGGAGGATTCGATTACACCCAACAGAGAATCTCCTCGATTCAACTGGCTGCAAGGCTCCACCAGACCTGAATCATTCCGCTGGAGTGGCGGCCATCTCGGCACCTACTTCGACAACCCCAATGTTGGTATTGCCGTAGCCGCGAATATCCCAATCCGCTTCGAACAATGTGGTTGGGTCAAACTTGCGGTCGGTTTCCACCACAATAAAACTGCCAGGTGCTGCTGTCTTTATTGCGTTTTCCAGCAGTGCAACCAGCCGCGGATTTTGCGATTCCCACATGGCATACGGCGGGCAACAAAACACCACACGTCGCTCGTTTTCGGCAAACTGAAATCGCGTGGTTGCAATGCGGAAGGTGTCACCTAACAAAATTTCCAAGCGGTCTCCCAAATTGAGGGCCTCGGACGACTTGCGAATCGACCGAATGCAATCACGGGACGCATCGATGGCCACCGCGTGAACTGCCCCCCGGCTGATGGCTTCAATGGCAACGATCCCGGTTCCCGCAAAAAGGTCCCACGCCACGGCACCCTGCAACGTTTTCCCTAGGATATTGAAGAGATTTTCGCGGACACTATCCTTCATGGGACGAGTGGCTCGATCGCCGTTGTACAGCACATTTCGTCGCCGCAATTCGCCACCGATAATCCGCAATGCTTTGGGAGAAATTTTCCCTGGCGCAGGTTTGGACGTCTTCGGACGGGGCTTGCCCGAGTCGTCTCCATCTGGATTCAATTCTTGTTCCGATGGTCGGCGGCGCATGGGTGTCTACTTCCTCGCGTGGAATCCAGGCAAACTATAAACAAAACACATCTACAATACGTACCGTTAGAACGATTCTGACTCAAACCCGATAGACCGTATGCCCACATTCTACCTGCGTCTTCCCCTGATCGTGTCGTTCGTCAGCCTGATGACGCTTTGTTTGCACGCTCAGGAAGCCGCCACAAACAGCTTGCCGGAGACCAATCCCAACTTCGATCACGCTGCTGAAGCGGTCGTGTTTCATGCAGAAGTGGACAAATGGCGCGAGACACTGTCGCTACTGGGCGAAGTCTTGGTCCTCTATCACAACGGTGATGGGAGTTTGGACAACAAGTACCAAGATCGTTACCGGGAATTGCAGTTTGTCGGTCGACAGCAGTTCGACGCTGCCTTCCGATCTGCGGTAAAGCTTATCGACAACGCGCCTCGCGAATACTTCGAAGCGGCACAGTTTCTGTTGCTCGCTGTTCCCCACCGCTATCAAATGGATTGGTACGAAGGAACCGGCGAAGGGGCTGAGGCCTTAATTAGCCTCGATCTTGAAGACCCGAAACTGATTGAAATTGCCGGTGTCAGCTTTTATGCCACGGCACAGTTCGACAAAGCAGAGCGTTATCTAAAAATGGCGGAAGAGGCGGGAACGCTGGATCCCGCTTTTGCTGGATTACGACCTTCGATTCCTGACGTCCAAGAACTTTGGGACCGCGAACTCGAATTTCGTGCAGCCGATGACGCGAAAGGAGATCTGCCAAGGGTGAAGCTGGTTACGACACGGGGAGATGTTGTCATCGAACTCTTTGAAGACCAGGCCCCCAATACGGTTGCTAACTTTATTGATCTGGTGGAAAACCACCAATACGACGGCGGCCCGTTCTATCAAGTGCTGGGCCGGCGAATTGCAATGATTGGCGACGCAGCGGGGGATCGAGCCGGCAGCATGGGATTTTTCATCGATGATGAAAATGTTGGTCCCGAAAAAAGAACCATGTTTCGCGGCTCGCTAGCCATGGCCAAACTCCCCGACGGTGACTCCCAAGTACGAAGAACCTACCCCGACACGGCCAGCTCCCATTGTTTCGTCGCGTACCAGCCACTCATTCAAGCCAACCCCGAGCACACAATTTTTGGTCGAGTTATCGAAGGCATCGAGCACCTTTGTGCACTAACGCGACTCGATCCTTCCGAAAAGCAGGATGAAAACGCGATACCCAAGATTCCCGATCGCATCGTATCGGCAGAAGTCATTCGCAAACGGAGTCATCCCTACGAGCCCAAACGCACTCCTTTGGAGACAGCCGACTCTAGCGTGCCGAAATCCGCCCCAAACCAGCCATGATGGGGTTGAATGATTGAATAGCGAGGAACATCTCGTTACTCTGAATAGAGACGTAAGACCCAATCAGGCCGAGCCACAAGGTTAGTGTGCCGCCAACGAGCGTGCTTGCGACCACCTTTGATTTTCACTACCCACCGGAGCTTTCCCCGCCATGGCCCAAAGCAAGCCATCTTTCAACAAGAATATTCCACGTCCTCAAAGCACCCCCGTAGCGACCCAACCCGTTTCGATGGAGTTGCCGAGCTCAGACGATAACGCTGCGGATGGAAACGGCAGCCCCAAGAGTCCCTCGCGGCGTTCGTTTCTAAAAAAGGGGAGCATTCTGTTGGCAGGCGGTGCAGTCACTACGCCGCTGAATTTTGCTCGTAGCGCACATCCCTACGGCAGCGACACGATCAAAATCGGTTTAGTCGGTTGCGGCGGTCGTGGTACGGGCGCGGCAATTCAAGCAATGAACTCCAGTGGTGGAGACGTTCGCTTGGTATCGATGGCAGATGTTTTTGAAGACGCGATCACGGAAGCGTTTCGTTCGATCAAAGGCGAACATCCCACCAAGGTCGGCGACGACGTACAACGATTTGTCGGTCTAGACGCCTTTAAGAGTGTGATGGAAAGCGACGCCGACCTCGTCATCTTGGCAACGGCCCCCGGGTTCCGTCCACTCCATTTCGAAGCGGCCGTGCAAGCGGGTAAACATTGCTTCATGGAAAAGCCTGTGGCAGCGGATGCACCAGGTGTCCGCCGTGTTCTCGCTGCCAATGAAATTGCCAAACAAAAGGGATTGGCTGTGCAGGTCGGGCTGCAACGCCACCACGAGTTTCGTTACAAAGAAACCATCGCCCGCCTTCATGATGGCGCCATTGGCGATCCTATTCTTGCTCGCGCTTACTGGAATGGAGCTGGGGTGTGGATTCGCAATCGCAAACCACAGCAATCGGAAACCGAATACCAAATTCGAAATTGGTATTACTTCAATTGGCTCAGCGGTGACCATATCAACGAGCAACACATTCACAACTTGGATGTGATCAACTGGGTGATGCAGGATTACCCCGTCAAGGCTCAAGGGCAGGGTGGTCGTCAAGTTCGAACGGGCGATGACACAGGACAGATCTTCGACCACCATATGGTGGAATTCACCTATGGAAATGGTGCGACGATGCTCAGCCAATGTCGCCATATCCCGGGCTGCTGGAACGAAGTCGCAGAGTTCGTTCACGGCACCAAAGGCTGGTGCGACATCTCGGGTGCAAAGATCTACGACCATAGCGGCAATCTCACTTGGCAAAGCGAAGCCGAAGAAACCCGTGGCGGCGGATGGCAACAAGAGCACTACGACTTGTTCGCGGAACTACGCAAAGGCAATGTTCCCAACGAGGGAGAATACGGCGCCAAGAGCACCCTCACAGCCATCATGGGCCGAATGGCAACCTACGGCGGCAAGATTGTGAAGTGGGACGACTGCCTCAACAGTAAAATTGCGGCAGCCGACTACGACAGCATTACTTCCTTCGAAGCATTGGCACCGGTCCAACCGGACAAAAACGGAAATTACCCCGTTCCAGTACCCGGTGAAACCAAAGTCGTTTAGCACCCATAGTCGCCTTTCGCTCCGCGAAAGTAGCGTCTTCTCCCGCTACTTTCGCCATAGTCCCCATAGTCGCCTTTCGCTCCGCGAAAGTAGCGTTGGTATTCGCTGCTTTTTCAGAACTTTCGCGGAGCGAAAGGCGACTATTTTTTCTTTTCTGTGTGATCTTAGCTTCGCAGGTTTTGGAAGTCACGGAACTCTCGGATAGACTGTGTGCATTCGCAACTAAAGCACAACCGTTGTCACAGCGTTCAATGGCCAAGTCAAATTCATTAAAAGAACAGCTCAAGAAGGCTGCAAAGCGGCGAGCCAATCGCCCCACGCCTCAGCAACCTGCCGACGCACCGACATCATCCCTTGTGTCTGCAGCGATCGATGCGATCGCTAACGGGATCCTCAAAGCGGATCGAGATCGCGAGGACCTCAATGACCGCCTGCTACTTCTGGCCTTAAAATCGATGCTGCGTGGCGCAGTTGCGTCAGATTCGCTTGCACTGATCATACAGCAGGAATTAGATCTAGCCATTAACGAAGCTCAAGTCGCCGCACGCTATCGAAAACTAGCTCTAGAAGAACTTATCTCCGTCGTCGACTCTTATGGAACAGAGAGGGCATCGCCCCGCGCGGCACTGATGTACTTGCACTCCATGGCTAGCTAGGCATTTGGCGCGCTTGGGTTTGCGGCGCGCTTGGATTTGCCAGCCAACCTTCAGACCTATGGGTCAACGGTGAGCGGGTGGGGCCGATGGCGACCGCAGGCAACGTAATTTTCTTTACTCTGCGATGCCAGTGTGTGGCTTTTCATCACCGAAAGGCGATAGAATGGGAATTCGAATGAGCACGTCACAAGGCGCGGCGCACGTCACATCGCGCGGACGTGGTGAACGAATCGATTCGGAGCAAATTGAATATGATCTTGCATAATGATTGCAGCACTGCACCCGAATCAACGAATACGACGCCAACTTCTCCTGCGATCGATGCTTGTCTAATCGATATTGTTCAAGACGCTCATACTTCGTCCGATCAATTCATCGACGAATTTGATACTCATCAACAAGGCGAGTAGCGCGATGTTACTCGTCAGGAAACTGAATGGCATAGCTCGTCAATATTTGGACAACCTTTGATGCTTGACCGATTGATTGGGCTGGAAACAGAATACGCCACGTTGGTACGTCTTCCTTTGGATCAAGACAAGCCACCTTCTCGGCGAGAAGTTTACGAAGCCGTCTGTAAACAGATTTCGCTGCGGATACCAACAGCGCGAGGACGATTCGACACCGACACCATTTTTTTGGCAAACGGTGGCGCATTTTCCATGGAGGGGAGTCCCGCGCGCATGCATCTCCCTGGCGGTTTAATCGAAGGTGCTACGGCTGAAACTTCTAGCCCCTCGCGACTGGTTGAATGTCAACGCGCACAAGATCGCTTGATCGCTGAGGCAGCGGCGGAATGCGATATACCGGGCACCGTGCGCATCGTCAAAAATAGCTGTGACGCACATGGCCATGTTTATGGTTGTCAAGAAAACTATTCAGCTATTGTGGCCAAGGGCCCAGAGCTTTGGTTGTACTGGGGCCTGATGGCGCTAGTGCTTCCCTTCGCCCTCTTTTATTGGACGGTTTGCTTATCGTTACTTGCCGCTGAAATGTCGATCATGGCAGGCATTCGCGGAGGCTGCCGATTGCTCCACCGACGCGACCAGCGCTATTCCCAACAGCCCGCTCCAGCATCGGTCGCTGAACCCCTGCCCCAACGTCTGTTATTTGCAACTGCGTTACTTTTGCGAGTGCTCAGCTTACCGGTAGCAGGGTTGCTCTATATTTCGGCCAAGACATTTGCCTTTCGTAGGCAGCGAAAGTATTTGACCTCGTTCCTAGTCTCGCGAGTGATTCTGACCGGCGCTGGTCATGTCGACAGAGCGAATCGTTTTCGCCTCTCCAGCAAAGCAATGGCGATTGATACGGTAACTGGATTTGGTGGTTACTTAAACGAGCGTCCTATCTATGTTTTTCATCATTGGCTACACCAATTGTGTGGTCGATCTCTGATCTCGACTCGCTCCATGACCGAGCTCTTTCGGAAACAGCAACGCTTGCAGATTGGTTTAAGTGATTCCAACCTATCGGACACTGCCGAGTTCTTGAAAGTAGGCACGACCTCGCTCGTGCTTGATCTGATTGAGTCGGGAGGTGGTCGCGAATTGCCTCGTCTCATTCGACCTATCGAAGCGTTGCATCGTATCGCGGGCGACTGGGACTTGGTGGCCCGCGTGGCGACGACGCGGGGTGAGATGTCTGGGTTAGAAATTCAACGGGCCTACCTGAAAGCGTGCCGGCGGTTTGTCAAACAACAGACCAGCGAACCCACCAGGGAAGTACTGGCAGTCCTGCAGCGCTGGGAAGAAACACTCGATGCACTAGCGCTGTTTCGATCGACGAGTATTGATCCCCGCCCCGCGCTGGGACATATCGACTGGCTCACGAAAAAATGGATGCTGGATCGGTTGGATGACAAAGCCGTTGGCACCAGCGTTATCGGTCAGGCGGAGTCTGCAGCGATGACGCTACAGCACACAAAGGCAAAATGGACGGCAAGAAAGAAAGTCGACATTCGTTACCACGAACTTTCAGAAGACGGCTATTACGCACGCCTCAAATGCATTTCACCCGAAGTCTGCTCGGTGGATCCTGAAGCGATTGAGCATGCCTTGCGGCTCCCCCCCGTAGGATCACCCGCCATGCGACGTGGACAATTGATACGTGAGTTCAGCAATGGGACTCAGGACGTCACTGCCGACTGGTCCCATGTGGTCATTGGAACAGGTAAAAATCGTAAAGTAGTCAGCATCGGTTGACGCCCATAGCGAACAAGTTAAGCTTTGCAGACATCCAGTTTTGCGGCCATGGCGGAACTGGCAGACGCGCTAGGTTGAGGGCCTAGTGGGAGCAATCCCGTGGAGGTTCAAGTCCTCTTGGCCGCACTAAGTTTTTTCTAGGGTCAACCAGGCCCTCGTCCTAGGGCTCCGCCCGAGGACGCACTGCCAACAAGGCTCCGCCTTCACCTCAGCTTCTGGTCCTCAGCGTCCTCGTCCTTGGGCTCTGCCCGAGGACGCGCTGCAAACAAGGCTCCGCCTTCACCGCAGCTTCTGGTCCTCAGCGTCCTCGTCCTAGCGCTCTGCCCGAGGACGCGCTGCCAACAAGGCTCCGCCTTCACCTCAGCTTCTGGTCCTCGTCCTAGGGCTCCGCCCGAGGACGCGCTGCCAACAAGGCTCCGCCTTCACCGCGGCTCAACTGATGATGATTGGCGTTTCGTGGTGTGATTCGTGGGGACGGCGGGCGGAGCCCGGAAGACATTGCGTCCCCGGGCGGAGCCACGGGGACGAGCGAGAGTGAATCACTCGCTGTCGACAGCGGCAAGAAATTGGTCGATCAGTCCTTCCGGTGCTTTGACTATATGTTCTGGCCCAGGAAATCTGCCGCTTTTGACATCGTTGATATAGTCGCGAAAACCTTCGACTCGCTCCACTTGCATGGCCTGTTCCATCTTGAAAAGGTTGCGATATTGCTTGGTGTGACGGGGATAGGGAGGAGCGTGGTTGCCTAAGATATCTTCGGCAAACATGAATTGAATATCACCGCCACTGCCTGCGCCAATCGACGAAGTCACCAGGCGGGTGCGTTTGGAAATTTGCGCAAGCAACTCGGCCGGCACGACTTCCACTTCGACAGCCCAGGCTCCTGCCGCCTCGAACGACTGAATCTGCTCGAACACCCAAATTGCCTCTTCAAGCGTTTTGCCGACCGCCCGTAGGCCACCTGTCCAAGTGCTCAACCGAGGCACCAAGCCAGCGTGAGCTTCAACCGGAATTCCAGCATTGGCAACAGCCCGAATGAACTCTGGTCCCCATTGGCACATGATGCCATCAGCGCCGGCATCCATTGCGACGTAGCCGGCGCGGACCGCTTCCTCTGCCGTCGCAATCTTCGTTAGTCCAATGCAGAATGTCATGAACGTATTGGGTGCCGCTTTTCGGATCGCAATGGCACTGGCCGGATTCGCTGGATCAAACTTGACTTTGAGCGTATCGATTCCCGCCTCTTCAGCCGCCACAGCCTCGCTTGTCGTAAAGGGCATGGTCTCGGTTAGAACGGTTTTTCCCTTCAGGTTTTGAAGGTGTTTGATGGTATAGTTACGAGTTGCATATTCCCCACCAAGGGTCATGGTCCGATGCAATCCTCGCTTGTGCGCATCTCGAGGTGGCAGGGCACCCGGTGCGGTTCCGTCAGGTTTCATGGGTTTGATTTTCTGTTCTAGGAAATTGTATTAACGAGCAAGTCGGGCTCACTCGACTGCACCAATTCGCAACAGTGAAGTAGCAGTGAGCCCAGATCCTAGCGTGTTTAGAACCTCTCTGATAACCGGTCGAAGCGGCTTTGTCCCCGGACGGTGGACCGGTTGTCAGATGGGTTGTTAATTAGAGGGTCGAAAAGAACGGCGATGCATGGCCACAGCGCGGCGAGTGAGGCTGAATAGCAATGGCCGTGTGGGGCATTCCAAACGGTGCTGGCGAGATGAATAGGATTCCCGAAAAAGCCTCAAGCGACGGCTACTGCACAACTCGGTGTCCTTCGCTGCAATTCCAAATAGCGATTGAGCGTCTACAGGTTCTCAGGGACGTGAAGCAGCACCCTGTTCACAACTCGATCGATATTGCGAAACCTTTAAAGAAACGCAGCGGCGCTAGCAGTTTGAAACGCCGGTAGGGAGTAGGCTGGAATTCATCGTCGTGGTCATTTGTTCGCCATCAGCACGCACACGATCTGGCCACGCATGAACCTCCATCAACACCTCAACACGATTTCGAACATTGGTCTGAAAAGCTGGGCGAACCACCTTAAACGTAAATCCTGAAGTACGATATTTGCAGCTCTCATCGCATTATTTCAGCGCAGCCGTAACCGTAGGGAATCCGACGAAGTTTTCATTTTTCTTGTCAGAATCGACGAGACGGTGAGTTTAGTAAAATGAGAGGGCAAAAATGACTGAATTCCCTGAAACACGATCAACCCTGCTAAAACAGATCCGCTCGCCCGTCAACCGCGAAGCGTGGGAAGAATTCATGCTGGTCTACCGGCCTGTCATTTATCGGATTGCGCGTCGACGTGGCATGCAGGACGCAGATGCGCAGGACCTTGTGCAAACGGTATTGATGCGAGTCTCCGGTGCCATAGAGCGCTGGGAAAAGGAGCCTGGCACGCGATTTCGGCACTGGCTGCGGCGAGTTGTCAAGAATGCGATAGTTACAGCGTTCTCGAGGGCCCCCAAAGATGCGGCCGCTGGAGGTTCCGATATTCAGAACCTAATTGCAGAACAGCGCGATGCGGCAAATGCAGTTGAGCAAGAGCTGGGTATCGAATTTCTACGCGAACAGTACTTGCGAGCCGCAAAGAGAGTGCAGACGGATGTGAGTGAGGATATGTGGCGCGCGTTTGAACTAACAGTGATTGACGGGAAGCCGTGCGGTGAAGCGGCTGCGTTGATCGGCAAGTCCGTTGGAACTGTGTATGCAGCGCGGAGCCGTGTTATGCGAAGACTGCGCGACCACGTTCAGCGATTGGAGCAAGGTGGCTCATGAACAAGAAAATCGATGGCTGCAATCACCAGCGAATTGATGATTTCCTAAACTCCCCCAGTGCTGCGCTCGATGACCCTCAGTTGTTCGATCACCTTGATTCGTGCGCTGATTGCCGCGAGCAAATAGAACTTCGGGCTGCAGAACGCGAGTGTTGGTTGAATGCAGTCGAGTTATTGAAGCCTACGGAGTTCGATCATGCGAGTTCTGCTGACTACTCGGCAGCCACACTTGGCCACCGACGCACATCGCAGCCCGTCGCGATTCAAAGCGTGATCGATATGCTCGCCCCAACGGACGATCCAAATCGGATCGGACGCCTAGGTGGCTACGAAATTTCGGGGATCGTTGGTATCGGTGGTATGGGCGTGGTGCTCAAGGCGATCGATCCGGCACTTGACCGAGTGGTAGCCATCAAGGTCATGGCGCCCCATCTGGCCAACAACGCAACCGCTCGCAGACGATTCTCGCGCGAGGCGAAAGCGGCTGCCGCTGTTCTGCATCCAAACGTCATTCCGATTCACTCTGTTTCTAGTGATGCCGCGGGGCCCTATCTGGTTATGGCTTACATCCGCGGGGGCTCGCTGCAAAAACGATTGGATCGCGAAGGCCCACTGTCGACCGTTGAGATACTTCGCATCGGATCGCAGGTCGCAGCGGGATTGGCTGCGGCTCACGAACAAGGACTCATCCATCGAGACATCAAGCCGGAAAATATCTTGCTTGAAGAAGGCGTGGAACGCGTGACGCTCACTGATTTCGGGCTGGCTCGCGCCGTAGATGACACATCGGTAACGCGTGAGGGAACGATAGCCGGCACCCCTCAATACATGTCACCCGAACAAGCTCGCGGAGAACCGGTCGATCAAAGAAGCGACTTATTTAGCCTAGGCAGCGTACTCTACACTCTGTGCACTGGTCGTCCACCATTCCGTGCTGAATCCTCTTACGGAGTAATGAGGAGAATTAGCGATGAACGTGCAACGCCGATTCGTGAACTGAATCCTGACATTCCCACTTGGCTGGTCGGCATCATTGAGAAATTGATGTCAAAAGAAAAAGACCAGCGATTCGATTTTGCTAGTGAAGTTCGTGAGCTGCTCGAAGCTTGCCTAAGCCACGTGCAACAACCAACGACAGTGAACTTGCCTGCTCAGCTTTCGACGAAAAAAAACCGGACCATTGGAAAGCACCTATTTCTAAATCTTTCCTCCAGATCTATCGGAGTACTATCGATGCTCAGCTTATTGACGGCCATTGTTTTGGGGATTTTGATTTTCCCTGGCGCTTCAGAATTGCCCCCCCGGGCCAACGATGTAGATACTGAAATACTGGGGCACGGCTATGCACGAAAAGGCGATTTCATTTTCTTCGATGGACAGCGCATCGACCAAGCAGGGAAAAATGACATTGACGACTTTGCAAGGTTCACTGAGCTTGAGTTACGTTTGTGCGCGGATGTCGACGCGGCGAGCTTCAAAGCACTTAGCGACGAGTACTCCAAGGACAAGAACAAAGTCTATTACAAATGGATCAGCCCTGGCCGTTTTTGGGTGGTTGAACTTCCGCAGGCCGACGTGGCGAGTTTTGAGGTCCTCGGCTTCAACTTTGCCAAAGACAGCAAAAATGTATGGTGGTACGGTCGACCTCTACCGGAAGTTGATCCGCTGACCGTAGTACTCGTTAACGACGGTTTTGTTTGGAAGGATGCCACGAACGTTTGGTACCAGCACAAAATAATTCCTGGTGCCGACGCAAAGACGTTCCGGCATTTGGAACAGGCGTTCTACCGGGATGCGAATCAAGTTTATTGGTCGGATTCTCGTCTGAATGGCGCCAATCCTGACGCTTTTCGCACTTTTGGCGACGACAGTCCGTTTGGCGCTGATCGGCTGGGCGTCTGGAAAGGCACTACCCAGATTGTTGGACTTGATGCCGCAACTTTCGAGGCAGTTCATCAGTCGGTCTATAAAGATAAAAATGGCGTCTACGCGAACGGTCATCCGATTGAAAATGCTGATCCTCAGACTTTCCGAAAGGTAGCGGATCTCGATCAAAATTTCACAGCACTGCTAGCGGATGAGGACCACTATTACGTCTTTCTCCCGTTTCGCGGCGAGATCTATCTCGTCACACCTACCACCGATTCGCTCAAAGTCAAACGCCAGATTTGGCCGACTGGAACTACGCAACATCCAACTCCCAAAGTTGATCCAATTGCGATCTCGACGGCCGAAATCGTAGACGCCGGCTGGAGAAAGCAGAAGGTCATCTCGAACCTAGCGAGCGAGGCAACTCAATTGCTAGAGGATCAAGAAACTTACCTGTTGAATCTCTATAAGCCCCAATTCACTAAGGCTTGGGGCTTATTACGCAATGGGCAAAATCAAGAGAGTTCGGTTGCAGAGAATGTGAGCGAAGCTCAGCCCGCTGAAGAAAATCCAGCGAGCGAAGCTTGGCGGACCGATACCACCCTCCGCGAGCCCTCAGCGGAAATTACCGCACTCGCGAAAGCCCTCATACGGGCTTCCTTTCAATACGACGAACAGATGCTCAAGGAGATTTACTCGCCAGAGGTGCAATTGCTTCCCGGGAACCGGTTGTTCCAGTATGGGCTCGAAGTCCCGGAAAAGATGTCCGCATTCGGGGGCTTGGTAAAACGCGACAATATGCTTACGGCTTTAGAGAAACAAGCGGGAAGGGATCCCGTCCCTGGGTCAATAGTTGCCCAAATTGTCGATATGTTTCGGATTGAGCAATTCGAAGTAGCGAAAGGAGAATTCGTCACGGAGCCTAATCAGCCTAGCGATTCCCAGTACGGAAAGTTGCGGTTCACGATCGAGGACAACGATGTTCTGCTAAAAGTCTCAGTGCCTAGCGCGTTTAGATTCTTACAACTGCGCAAAACAGACGAACAATGGAAAGTCGTAGCCGAGTATTAAGCGTGAAACACCGCCGCTTTGTGCGGTGATGATTGAACTCTTGAAGCCGCTTCGAAATAGAGAATACAAAAATTTGGATCACAGCAACGGTCCAAAACGGACGACAGCGGAGAGGTTGGATTGTGGTGAGTTCTAGGACACCTTCAACACCCGATGATGAATTGGAAGCGCAGAAAACTTTCGACGTTGTACACGGTAGACCCAGCATTCCGTCGGTGTTTTTCCGCTCATTGATTGCAATGCTCCCCTGGCCGATTATCGCGATCGGCTTATGCCAGGAGTGGTCTATACTTGACCGGGCCATTGATTGCACTCTTCTGCTTGGAGGCGTGACCATGATATTGGCACTCCCGCTCGGCATGCTTGATCTGCCGGAGTGGTTTTTCGTTGCCATTTACGGCATCGTTTGGATGCTCGCCCTTGTTCTCCCTGTTCTGTTGGTGGCGAGTCGGAAAGATTGGCAAGGCAGCTTAGTTGTAGCATATATGTTTCAGGCGGCATTCTCCGTAGCACAGGCGGGACTTGGGCTGCTAATGATTTTAGGAAGAAACATATAAAGTCTCCAACAACGAATGCGCTGATATCATAGGGGGCAGTGAAATCAAAGGGGTCAGGCCTCTTTGTTGTGTCGCTCTGGGGAATCAACCACTCATTCTAACTGCGGGCCCTACTGGGAATTCGAAATTGCGGCGCGAGGGAAAGGACTCCACTGACCACTCTTCGCCCAGGGGGCTGACACGCCGTGCCTAAAAGCGGATTGCTGCAAATGCCGCTGCCAAGAAGAGTGAGATGACAAGCACCATCCATTCAGAACGACTCGGCAGCGGACAGTGCGACAACTGCGGTGGACTTGCCGTAAGGATCGATCTGACCTAAAGAGAAGGCACTACGTCGTAATCGCTCTCTGAAACTTCACGCTGTTGAGTTTGGGTTATCATGAACTTGATGCTCAGTAATCAAATTCTGTTTCTTAGAATGCTGCAGCAATCGATTTAGCCTGCTGAATCGCAGCAGCCTCCGTTTTTGCAACATCCTCGGGTGCAGCCAACGTGGGCTCAATTAAGATCGACTGAATGTCTACGAAGCCGATAAATCCGAGCAACAGATCCATGTACCCTTTCTGCAGGTCCAAGCCTTTCGCTCCGTCGGTACTGTACGCTCCACCTCGGGCGTAGATAACGGCAACTGGCTTACCAGTAACCAAGCCGCTGTAGCCAGTTTTTGGATCAAAACTGAATGTCTGGCCAGGCTGGGCCAGTACGTCGATGTAGTGCTTCAGTTTGTATGGAATTCCAAAATTCCACATCGGCAAACTGAACAAATATTTGTCTGCCGCTTTGAACTCGTCGCAGACATCCACCACCGATTGCCATGCGGCCTGCTGATGTGCATCAAAACCCTGGCCGTGAAGCACTTGGTACTTGGCGTCGATCGTATAGCCGTCGAACTCAGGAAGTGTTTTCTCCCAAAGGTCGATGGTTATGACTTCATCTTCGAGGTGTGCTGATTTGTACGCATCTAAAAACGCAGTTGCAGCGGCTATCGATTTGGACCGCTTCTTGCGAGGTGACGACTCAACGTAAAGTAGTTTTGCCATTATTGAACTTTCGGATTTGGAAAAAAGCTATACAGAAAAAAACGATACAACTTCGACAAATATCACGTTAAGAAGCGACCAAAACACGATCAATCAAGAATCGACCTTTTTCTCGTCTCGCCGCAATTGATAAAATTGCAACTGGATACATTTTGCTAGTCACTGCGCATCGCCCGTTTTGCTTGACAACTCTTGTTCAAGTAACTTGATTCTGTCCTCTAGTTGCTTGATAACGAGTGACACCTGATTTTGCGAGAACCGTTTGTGGATATGCTGCGGGCAATTCACATCCCAGGCTTCGATCTCGAACAAAATGGCGCGTTCAACGTTGCCCGAATAGGCAGGATCTCGGAGTCGGTCAAGTAAAGCTGAATCGCCCTCAACGACTCTGGCATTGCCCCAAAGTTTTACACGTCGGCTGCTGGCATAATCCATTAGAAAAATGAACGCTTTAGGATTCTCAGACAGATTCCCTAGCGTGATATATTGCCGATTACCAGCGAAGTCAGCGAACCCGAGCGTCTTCTCATCCAAGGGTCGCAAAAATCCAGGGGAACCCCCGCGGTATTGAATATAGGGCTGGCCATCTGCGTTGGATGTCCCTAGATAAAACATGTCCAAATCAGCAAGGAATACCGACAATTCTGGTGTTACAGTCGTATTCCAACCATGCTTCTCAACTCTTTCATAAACGGGCCGTGAACCCTTTTGGGATTGAACTGCCTTGACAGCCGGTGTAAACGCCACGTCACTCGGATAACGTGTCATTGGATTGTTAACTCGCCTGCGAGTGGGTGGTGATTGATTATACGCCTCTGATATTGCTGGCTACCGCTTCACTTGACTAAGGTGTCACCAGACGGGACCGTGGAAACTCCTTCGTCCAAACTTCGAACCGATAATCGGTACGATGCCGGTTGCCATTTAGAGCCACTACTTCTCCAAGCGTTGGAGGTGGACACGGAATGCGCCGGCTGCTTTTCTGATTCTTACTTAAACTTCCATCGGCCGTGGATTATTCCGTTGCGCTCTCGATGTTGTCGATCTCGAAGTACAAAATGTGTCTGTTGTATTCATTTGCAACCCGCACAAGAATCTGATTCCAGCCCTGATGAAGTCGGACAAGTATCCTATCTTGCTCCGGTATTGCACTTCGCGAATGAGCGACTTGATGAATAAGGCCACCATTGAGCCAAACTCTTAGCTGATCATCGCTGCCAAGTTTCAAAGTCACATCGATGTCATCGCCGCAGAAAATCGGAAGATAGACGTAGCCGCTGACGTTTGCCTTTCCATCGTAAATTCTTTCGAAGTTGATAAAACCATGGTCGAGCAACGGAACTCGCTTCCATGAAATCGCTTTTGGTGGGATTAAGGAATTGGGGTTTCGATTCCTTGCCAACTCAGGCGGGCCAGGTCGATCGAAGGCAAGCGAATACGGCCCCGATACATAACAATCTGCAATGATCATCGGCTGACCAGTACGAGACAGATAATTTTGAAAATCTAAGCTTGCACGATCGACGTCATGCATCCTGGAGTACACAAGCCCACGACATAGCAGATCGTCGACTTCTTGGCCGTTGAGTAGCCTTTGATTGAGGGTCGGCAGGAGATGTGGTGACTTGGCGGCAAAGAAGCCATTCCATGCGTCGTAGATAACTACATCGCCACTTGCCTCGCAACTCGCAAGCGAGAATCCATCACAGCTCCAATCGACGGCGGTATTCGACAGGTGCTGTTGCTCGCCGAAGACAAGCACTTCTCGACTTGTATCGAAATCCCACACGCGAATGCTACCGTCGCGTCCCGCCGTAGCAATACGGCGGCCATTGGCAAGCCACGCAATCTTTGCCGGTTGACTTTTGTTTCCATGCAATAAAGCGACTCGCTCTCCATCTGAAATTCGCCAGACTTCGACTGCATCCTGTTGGGCGACAATGGCCAAGTGCGAACCATCCGGGCTCCAAGCGAGATCGCCAACTGCAAGACTTCGTGTTCGAAGCTTGCGTACCTCTTGCCATCCGTCGGTCGCATAGATATTGACGTAGCCCAAAGAGGAAGCAACGGCGAGTTGCGACCCGTCGGGATTCCAGTCGATGGTCGTCACAGAGCCCTCTGTTAGATTCAACGACTCAGTAGCTGCCTCTTCGCTCGGCCGCCAAATGTGAACCATTCCCTCCGATCCTCCAACAGCGATCGATCGACCGTCGGGACTCCATGCAATGGACTGCGAGTTGATATACTTACCTGGCAGCGATTGAACAATCTTTCGAGAAGCCACGTCCAGGATATGTACCCTTCCATCAAGACTCAAAATTGCTAGCGATTCCCCTGATGACTTCCAGGAGATAGATCGAATCGCGCTGTCCCCGACAACGGCAACCTCAGCCTCACTTCCTGTGCAGAAAACGAGTTGACCAACTGCACCACCAGCAACAAACTTACGGGGATCCACTGGCGACCATTTGAGACAGTGCAGCGGCAGGCTATGCTGGACGCGTCGCATAGATCCTGTGGTTCTGGTTTCGTTCCAAAGTCGAACCTCTCCGTCAATCCCACCCGTAGCAACAACTTTGCCCCAGCTAATTGAGTTGACTTCACGCGAGTGACCTATCAGGGATTGCTGAGCCTTTCCATCGTCAGCTGACCAGATCCTTGTCAATTGATCGTCGCCACCCGTGGCTAGTAGTTTACCATCCGGGCTCCATGCAACCGATTTGACGCCGAACGTGCGGGCCGTCAATTGCAGCGACGGACCGCCGGCTTGAAGATCCCACACAATGGCCGAACGATCGCTGCTTGCTGAGGCTAAACGCTGGCCATCAGGGCTCCATTTAACGTCGCGAATCCATCCCCGATGTCCTTGCAATTCAATTTCACTTACTTCGTTCTCAAGATTCCATACCAGCACTTTCTTGTCGAGGGCTCCGGATGCAAGGCGGCCAGCGGTACTCCAATCAATGGCCATGATTTGATCTTCGTGTCCGGAAAGTTCATGAAGAAGCTCGCTAGTACTTGCATCCCAAACTCTTACGCTACGGTCAAATCCCGCTGTAGCAATGCGGCCACCGTCAGGGCTCCAGGCTACGGCCTGCAGTGGCGATTCAGAAGCGGACCAACATCGCACCAGCTCACCAGTATCAGTTTTCCAAATACATACCGTGCCTTTCGCATCCACGCTCGCAGCCAGCTCGCCTTTGGGGCTCCAAGCACCGGAATTCACTGGCGCGTTGTGCCCAGCAAATCGAAATAGAAGCTGGCGACTGTCCACTTTCCAAACACACGCGCGATGATCTCCGCCGACGGTCAATAGACGATCGCTGTTGGGACTGAGAGCCACCTGTTGAACGCCTTGTGCATGAGCCGGCAATACCGCTTCACTTTGATTTAGAAGGCCATTTAGGTAACCCCATTCCCACTCGCGTACATCCGACTGTCCGAGTTCCCAATTTGCAAGGCGTTCAGACAATCGATTCATACCACCAGGTGTGTCAGCCGTTTGAGATATTAATCTCATTTCGGTGAGATAGAGTGTGCGACGCAATTCGTCTGCCAGAGATTCGGCTTTCATCCGTAGTCGTTGCTCTGTTCTTTCGGCCTCTTCTGTTTTTTTGCGTTGTCGCTCCGACTCATCAGCTAGATCAGACTTCTGCTTTGCCAGCTCGCCATTTTCGCGTGCCAGTTGCCGGAAGTGAGATGCGGCCACTAGCGAAAGCATCAACGCTGACATAAGTACAAGAACACCGATACCGAGCGCGCTCGCTAAGACGCGATTTCGGTTTGTCCAGCGATGAAATTGCTCAATCGTACCGATGGGGCGCGCGGAAATAGGACGACCAGCGAGCATGCATCTGAGATCATCGGACAATGCCGCGCATGAGACATAGCGACGTTCAGGAGCCTTTTCTAAACACTTGAGGCAGATTATCTGAAGATCCGTCGGTACGGCTGAGTTGTGCTGAGCCGGTGCAACGGGATCCGCTTGAATTACTTGCTGCAATGTCTCTGCTGGCGTGTTCGCTCGAAATGGAGTTCTGCCGGTTAACATCTCATATAAGATAACTCCGATTGCGTAGATATCTGTACCTACGCCGACGCAATCTTGCTTCCCCTGCAGCTGTTCGGGTGCCATGTAGCAAGGCGTACCCAGTCTATCTCCTGTCAAGGTTAGACGCGAAGTTTCATCCAACTTACGAGCTAAACCAAAATCTGTGACTTTGAGACACCCTTGCATTGTCAGCAGTATATTCGCAGGCTTAAGATCCCGATGAACTATGCCTAGCGAATGAGCCTGTTGCATGGCATTGGACAAATCGCAAGCGTATTTTGCTGCTTCTTGGACCGTTAAATGCCCGCTTTCCAAATGCTCCGCCAGATTGCCGCCATCCACGTACTCCATCGCATAGTAAGGCCGACCAACAACGTGTCCATAATCGTAGATCTGTACGATTGCGGGATCTTTCATCCCAGCCACGGCTTCTGCCTCACGCAGGAACCGAACCCGCTGCGACGTGCTAGCGAAGTCTCCTGCCAGTAGCACTTTGAGAGCTACCGTTCTGCCCAAAGTAATTTGCCGAGCCTTGTAAACGATACCCATCCCACCACGTCCAAGTACCGATTCAATTTCGTAGCCCGGTATAGTGGGTGGAACCAATTCGGTGGTGGCTTGATGTTCGAGCGACTGTGGGAAAATCGCATTTAACTCCGCATCGACGAGCCTGCAGCGGCGCAAGCGCCGTTCCACCTCAGGCAAAAGTTCTGGTGTCGATACGCAAACTTCTTCAGGTGAACGACCTGTCGACAAAGCAAGCTCCACCAAATCCAAAACCATCGTCTCATCGTGCATGTTTCACCCACTGCGATGGACTCGCATTAATTCTTAGGCTGCAAGTCAACCAACTGTTCTTCCAGCATCATTAAACTTCGCGACAGCCGTCGTTGGACAGTTTTCGTAGAGACTCCCAGCACCCCGGCTGCTTCTACTTGGGAGACACCATGCATTCGTACTAAGCTGAAAGTCTCTCGCAGGTCGGCCGGAAGCCCTTCAATCGCGGCGAGCATGCGCTGCGCTGTCAGGCTAATCGGCGAGTCATCGTTTGACGGCGCCTGAACGATCTCGTCAGCGGCCTCCAGCAACTGGACATGTCGATCCAAACGACGAACCAAGTCATTTAATTCCCATCGCATATGTTGGTTGGCGAGTGCATAAAACTCGCGAACCGTTTTCGGCCGTGCTTCACGAAGAGCCTTGATCAATCGCTCCACCACAACACTCAACACATCGTCCGTGTCAAGATTCATCGGAGCGCGCCTCAGACGTGGGTAACTGCGAAACAGCATCACTTCGCACAACTGCTGAATCCGTTTGACCGATCGCTCCAACAACGCTCGAACAACCGGCTCAGCAGCAACTTCGCCAAGTGGATTTCGCAACGCGTCCAGATAGCCTTGAACGACTGCAGTGGTATCGTTCTGTTCCATATTTTCCCTTGCAAAAGCGAACTTCAATAGCATCAGTGATGCAATACCAGTGTTTGTAAATTGGTCGGTTCAAGCAAGCGTCACACCCTTTGGAGCCCAAAGAATTGTGAAAAAACGTGTTAAGTGATCTCAATACGTGCTCGTAATGAACAGAAAAACGAGATCGACCTGCCTAGAAGGCAGGCCGAACCAAATGGCGTTATCTCCGTGAGTACTAAAAACACGCCTCGACGTTGCAGAAATTTTGAATTCTCAACAACTGCCAATTCTCATTTTTCGTCAATTCTCATTTCAATGCGATCAGCTTGGCATCACCATCAAAACGAATTCCAAGAGGAAGAACCGCGGATTACATCGCTCGTTCGATCGCCAAAGAGGCCTGACCCCTTTGTTACGGTTTACTCAATGGAATCGCCGATTTCTAGTCGCAGGCGTTTAAGGACTCGGGATTTGGCAACGCGAACCGCTCCAGGACGCATACAAAGATCCTTGGCGACATCGCTTGTTTCGCGACCGTCGATCGCTACCATCCAAAATGCTCTCCACGTTTGTTCCGAAAAATTCTTTCGGACGTTGGCCATAGCCTCACAAAGCAATGAGTTTTGAATCTCGCTCTCGGTCTGCGCACATTCACTTTGCTGGGCAACAGCGTGATTCACTGTGGAGAGACTTTGTGCGGCGGCAGGAATTTGCTCAAAGTAGTTCAATGCTTCGGAGCCGCCGAAAGCGACTGGCTCTCGACCGGATCTACGGAAATGATCGTTCAGTTTGTTGCGTGTCAAGGTTCTTAACCAACCGCGGAAAGTACCGTTATCGATTGGGCGAAATTTTTTGATGTCGCGGGCTAGAGCATGGAAGACGTCCTGAAACACATCGAGCAGATCCGACTGGGGCAAGCCCGATTCCCTACACCAGAAATAAACTAACGGAGAATACAATTTGACCAATCGTTCCCAGGCGGCTGGATCTTTTTCCTTGGCTTGCACAATGAGGCTATGCGAAGTTCGGTGCACATCTGAAGTGCTTGCCCGTTCGCTTTGGCTAGTGGTGGCCATGGAATGACACTCCGATCTTGCCAAACGAGCGACTCCTTGCCGCCCAAAACACAATCAATGTTATTCCTATCAGGAGAGCCGCGAGGCTAGCGATCAAATTGAAAGCGCTGCGCAATCCAGAACGCGTTGATTCGATATCTCGGTGCAAGGGGCGTGTAATCGTGAGGACTCCGGCCACCTCTCCTACCTTCCAGTTGCGTTTAGGGCTGGTGAGTTCGTTGTTGTGGCATTGAATGCAACTTTGTTTCATAATTTGAGCGCGGGCGTAGCGCAAAACTGGCTCACCATCAACTTGGCCGAACTCATGATAAGAACGCCCGTCAAGATTTGCTTCGATCACTTCGCTTGTCACCGAGTCGCTGGTCTGTGATATCTCTGTGCGACAGCCGAGACCTAGAGCCTGGATTGCCCTGGCTTCAAATTCATTCTGAGGACCACTGTCTTCTCGCCAAGGGTAGTCGCTGTAGATTTTTACTTGCATCCCCGATTCGCCCTCCGAAATCCGCTTGCCCGCGTCAATCATGAAGGTAAACGGAAGTGGAAGCGAATTAGGTGTCGTAGCGTATTGGTGCGTAACAGGGACTTGATCTTTATCCAGTCGGCCAACAACGTTTTCGCTGTAGTACTCGTTAATGTCTTCGAGCATATTGGCTTCCATTCGCGTACTTTCTAAGGCAGTACTATGAACGAAATGAGTTGACAGCCACGACAGGTAAACGAACCCGCCGATTGAAACCAGAGGTGCCGCAATAAGCAGACTTGCCGCCAGTGGATAGGAACGACACCACCTCCAGAGTTTCTCGCTGAAACCGATCGGCCTCGCTTTGATGGGCTGGCCGCTTGTAAATCTTCGCAGGTCGTCAGACAACTCAGCAGCGGATTGATAACGTCGCCCTGGCGATTTTGAAAGTGCCTTGAGGCATATCGTTTCTAGATCGAGCGGGATGTTTGCCTTCAGCTGTCGAGGCGATCGGGGCTCGTCTTCCATGACTTGCAGTAGCATCATCCTGCGGTTGCCTTGAAAAGGCCGTTCTCCGGTTAGCATTTCGTAGAACATCACGCCAAGACTGTAAATGTCGCTACGGGCATCCACGCTGCGTGAGTCTCCTGCAGCTTGTTCGGGCGACATGTAGGCAGGTGTGCCCATAACCCTGCCTTCTGAGGTCATCGTGTTTCCAATGTCAAGGTCGCGTTTCGCAAGCCCAAAATCCATGACATGCGGACGGCCCAAGTGGTCAATCAGAATGTTGGACGGCTTGACATCGCGATGCACAATGCCACTTTGATGAGCGTACTGAAGCGCGTCACCAATTGAAGCAATCAGATCGGCACTGTCTTCAAAAGTAAACGTGGCTCTCTGCAAGCTGGCCTCAAGCGATTCTCCATCGATGCACTCTGTGACTAGATAGCAGATGTCTTCTTCGGATCGGACTGTATCGTAGACGGTAACGATGCCTGGATGATTGAGTTGAGCAATACTTTGGGCTTCACGGATAAATCGCTCAGCCTCTTCATCAGTCGCAAACGTGCCGGCTCGCTGGACTTTTATCGCCACAAGTCGGTTGAGCTTGGTGTCACGCGCCTTAAAGACGTAGCCAAACGCGCCAACGCCAAGTTCAGACTCTAATTGAAATCGACCGAGTCGGACCGGGCCATCTTTCAGCATGTTGGCAAGACGCTTGCCTGAATCAAAGGAAGCGGGCCTCGCCGAAGTGTTGACCGCATTGCAAGCAGCTTTGATCAGAGTATCCAGAACCACGTTGCAATGTCTTTCACCCTCGACTTCTAAATCAGACGACTGGACTTTCATCGCTCGAAGTTCTGCGACCAATCCTGAATCGCTGTGCTTCGAAGATGCATCGACAACGATTCCGCACGCCTCGCATTGGTCGACGTGGTTTGCCAAATACTCCAGTCGCACATCGCTGACGTCGCCAACAGCGAATGCCCTCAATTCAGCCGATTCGGGACAAGGAACATTTTGTTCACTGGGCATTTAGGAAGTCCAAAAGTCTAACGAGCCAATGCGTACCACCAATTATCCTAACGCTAGGCCGTTACAGCCGCGTTTTTGCCGCGTTTCTTGTCTATTTGATGAAATCGACCTGATGGGCTGTAACGCCCGAGCGTTAGCATTGGTGGCAGCAAGTACCTCTACGAGCGTGCTGCCAAGGAGGTTTGCGCAGGACAGTACACATTCTTGCGAGAGTCGAAGCGAACTCATCATTCTCAAACAGTACGACCCATCCATGAACAATATTTTCACACGCCTTCAATCAATGCTGCTACTTTTCTCCTTGCCCTTTGTATCAATTTGCCACGGACAAGAAACGAGCGAACTAAAGGGTGAAAATAGCTCTACGATAACGGAAGGTCAGCTAAAAAATCATGGAAACCCCGCCTCGCAACCTGACCCGCTGCGCATAAGCGATTACATAAGACGAATATTTCAGGATCGAGAAGGACACCTCTGGCTCGGCACGAATGGTGATGGAGTATGCCGGTACGACGGAGATTCTCTGAAGTACTACTCAATTGATGAAGGCTTCGGCGGGTTTGCAGTACGTGGAATTGTTGAGGATCGAGCCGGCAACGTGTGGTTTGGAACAGACCGAGGAATTACTAAGTTTGATGGTACCTCGTTTGCCAATTTCAGCGAAGCAGATGGTCTGATTGGTAACGACGTTTGGAGCATCGCGATCGACAGCAAGGGAATAATCTGGATCGGTACTTTGGAAGGAGTTAGTCGATTCGATGGAACGACATTTACGCGTTTTGAGATTCCTGAGTCTGAGCCAGATTATACGAGAGGCGTAACAAGTGCAAATATTGTCCACTGCATCTTGGAGGACAGTAAAGGTCGGATGTGGTTCGCGACCAACGGCGGCGCGTATGTCTTTGATGGCGAATCCTTGACCAATATCTCCGAGAAAGATGGACTGTGTAGCAATTCCGTGAATGACATTCTTGAAGATGCGGAAGGTAATTTCTGGTTTGCAACCTATCACAATGGTGTCTGTCGTTGGGATGGAGAATCATTCACGCACATCGGCACGAAAGATGGCGTTCATGGAACTGAGGCGTGGAAGCTCTATGCAGACCAATTAGGCAACGTCTGGTTTCCAATTGAGCATTCAGGTCTATATCGCTACGACGGAAAAGAGTTTACCAATTTTCATAGAAAGCAAGGCCTCAACAGTGAGGCTATACAGTGCTTCCTTGAAGATCGAGAAGGCAGGGTGTGGGTCGGTGGAGTTTTTGGACTCTTTCGATTCGATGGCAAGTCTTTTTTCCAGGTTACAAAAGAAGGTCCATGGAAGTAACGGTGAGAGTGTAACACGGTTTCGTTAAGTTTTTTGTTAGGTCTACTATTCGGTCATTTCACCATAGCTTTTTACGAAGTAGGTATTCCGTGCTCAAGCTGCTCATTGCTTCCCTTGTCAATCTATTGCTTGCCTTCTGTGTTTGCAGCGCTCAAGACTCGACCCTTGGCCCCGATGTCGCGTTGCATTTCGAGCAGAAGATTCGACCGCTGCTCAACCAGTATTGCGTTGAATGCCACCAACCAGGGCAAATGCCTGGGCTCGAATTCCTCACAGCGACGACGGAAGCCGATCTCGCCGCACTCCGAGGCGTCTACGCAGGAGTTGTAGAGCAAATGGAAAGTCGCGCCATGCCGCCGAGAGACTTCGATCAGCCAACAGATGCCGAGCGAACTCTCGTCGTCGATTGGATAAAGAAGACTCTCGACATAACGCCGCGCGACACCGACCGCATTGCGCAATATGTTGTCGAAGTCTACGAGGACCGTAACGGAAGCCTCTGGTTTGGAACGGTGTCAAATGGTGCAATTCGATATGACGGAAACTCACTCACCTACTTTTCAACCGAAGATGGTTTGCAGGCCAATGCCGTTACGAGTTTTACAGAAGATAAATCGGGGAATCTGTGGATTGGCACGCAAGAGGGAATTTGCAAATACGATGGAGCAAAAATCACGAAATACGGCGAAGCCGACGGATTGTCCGAACGGGGTGGCAATGTCTTCACCGACAAAGCCGGAAACCTCTGGGCTAACATGTACTTCGGGATCTATCGTTACGACGGTAGTAGGTTCTCAGAATTTGAGTTACCGATTCAGAAAGAATCTCTCGGGGTTTACAGGGCTATCGCCGGTCGTGCTGCATTGGATTTGGAAGACAGCCAGGGAAACTTGTGGTTTAAAACCAATGGTGCAGGAGCATTCAAATTCGACGGGACCACCTTTACACATTTCACAACGCAGGATGGCCTGACGACCGACTACGTCACTAATATTTTGGAAGATAATGAAGGCAAGTTTTGGTTCTCGTGCTTACAGGAGCACGATCCAAAAATGACTGGCGATGGAGGCCTGTGTCGTTTCGATGGTACTCGTTTTGAGCAGTTCCCCAACATCCAAGGCCTAAGCAATAACGATATTTATACGCTCGAAAAAGATCGTGCTGGAAACATTTGGATTGGAGCGACTGGCATTGGAGTCTATCGCTACGATGGGAAGACGTTCTCACTATTTAATAAGACCGACCGAATGCACTCGACCCGCTACTTCGGCGTCCAGGCAATTCTAGAAGACAGCAAGGGAACGCTTTGGTTCGGTTTCTCAGGCGGACTATTTCGGTTTAACGGGCAGTCGTTTTTCAACGTAACGAAAGAAGGGCCCTGGGATGGATTGGCGGCTCGCAAGCAATATGCAGATCTTCTGGTGGCTCCCAAAGGTTGGTTGCAGGAAGCGATTGCTATTCCCCCCGATTTTGCACCAACGATGTCGATCGTCGGGATGGAGCATTTGAGACTTCCACCAGAGTTTCGCAAACCTGATTCGGATTGGTTCTGCTCATATCTTCTTGCAATCGAACTGACCGAGCCAGTTGATCTAAATGAGAAGCTCATTGCGGAACAGTTGTTGATATATTTCCGCGGCTTGGCGTCTGGTGGCGAGGACAAACATGGGAAAGCGATCGAGACGGAGAGCTTTTCTATCGCGCCGCAAGAAATGGTAAGCGGACCTGCAGAGAGGGAATTCGTGTACGTGCTGCATTGGCAAGAGCCTTTCGTCGGTGCAACTCCACTGCAACAGAACATTCGCGTCAAGGTGATCACCAATAAGAATGAACATGGGGTCATCTTCGTCTGTGCTTCACCGAAAGGCTTCGAGTCACACGTCTGGAAAACACTACTACAAATGCGTTCACAATTTGAGCTTGCTAAATGACTCACTGTTGAGGCAATCCCAAAGCATGACTTCTGGATCAACCGCACGCCCTTGTGCAAATGCGATTTGGCCAGCGTCATTTCCCATGAAGTCGACAAGAATCGTTTTTGCAATCCAACACGTGCGAAACAGGCCCACGAAAATGCTACAAGGCAGAAGGAGGCTTATTCGGAATCGAACTCGCTGATGAAGTGACAACGCACACATTCGTAATGGAGCACTCCCGTAAGTGCTCAAACGTCATCAAGCGTACCTGTGCTATCGGCAAATCTATCCGTCTCGACACCAAGTCGTTGAAGCATTGTGACAAATAGATTTGAAAGGGGCAGGTCTTCACGAGAGGCTTCTTTTTGCCAAGGTTCGGCACCGCCATTCCAGGCGCCTCCAGCTTGATTTTCGCCAGCGTAATTAAGGTACTGTCCGTGCTTAAAACCCATGTTCTTACCGCCCGTCAGAATCAAGGGATAATTGCGAGACAAATGGAAAGCGCTTGAAGCTGACCCGAACAACAACAAAGTGTTGTCTAGCATATTCCCGACTCCATCTGGCTCTGCAGTGGACTTCAGTTTTTCCGCAAAGCGTCCGTACTCTTCGCTAAGAAAGCGACAGTAGGTACCAAAATTTTTCCATCCGCCGGGAGCGGCCGTTTCGTGCGTCAATTGATGAGTCAGATTAAACCCGACGGCTCGCGCCAAATAATCGCTGACGCCGATTGCATTTTCTCGACCTATCTGATACGCGGCTACGCGAGTGGAATCTGTCTTGAACGCAAGATAAATCAACTCGAACATCGTTTGCAGATAGATACGAGGATCTTCGGGAGTGATATCGAGCTTGAGGTGATCAGCACTCACTGTGGGGAGCGGGATATTAAACCATCGCTTCGCTTTTTCCACTTTGATTTCTGTATCGCGAACGGACTGTAAGTATTCGTCCAATGCGTGTTGATCGTTTGTAGAGAGGGTCATCCTTAAGGAGCGTGCATCGGCCAAGACATCATCAAGCGTACTTTGGCTAAGCGCAAGTCGACGTGCTGCATCGTCACTACTTTTGACAAACAACATGTCAAAAATTCTTTTTGGCCGGTGTTCCGCAGGAATGGCTCGACCACTTCTATTGAATGCAATGGTGTGTGCGCCGCGCGGAGTCCCGGTACCGCCATCGGTCGACATGACCAGCGATGCGAACCGGGTTTGTTCCCCTACGTGAGCGGCAAATTCCTGATCGAGCGAAATCGAATTAACGTAATCGCCTGCAGGCCCTGTAGGTGCTCCAGTAAGAAACTGATCTGCGTTCGAGTGGCCATGAATGCTGCGTGCAGAAGGATGCGAGAGCCCGGACAAGATGGTCACTTCATCTCGCAGAGACTCCAGCGGATCGAGGCACTTAGTAAACACGAACTCTTTTCCGCTGCCATGGGGAAACCAAGCCCAATCTTGATAGGCGGGATCCTCTGCTAGGGGCATCGGCACTCCGTCCGGCATGTAAAAACAGGCCAGTCGTTTGCGGGGTGTTGGCAATTCCGACGCAATTGAATGATTTGCTTGCGAAGCAAACCAAGGCAATGCGAGCGCGATTCCAGTTCCACGCAAAAATCTGCGGCGGTCGAGTGACGCTAGATTAGTGTTTGTCATAAAGTGATCTTTCTACGTAGGTACTCTTAGACGAATCGGGGTTCTTGTATCACAGCGACTGAAATAGCTCGCTAGTGACGATCAGCCTCACCATAGTAGCGAGTCCATCGCCCTGATTGCGAAGATCGGCTGTTATCTGTTCGATACTTGCATAGTCACTAAACGCCAAGGGCCTTCCCAGCGCGTATGTCGCCATTTTTTGCACCATCGCGTGTGTAAACTGGTCTTGTCTTTGTTCGAGGAGAAAGCGTTTGAGCGCATCCATGCCATCCAGACGTTGACCATTAAAAAGAACACTAGACGCATCCACGGGGATTTGTCCAATATGCGTTCGCCAACTTCCGATAGCATCGTAGTTTTCAAACGCGATGCCCCATGGGTCAATTTTTGAATGGCACGACATACAAGCCGGCTGGTTTCGATGATTTTCGATCCGTTGTTTTAATGTTAGCTTGGCAATTTCAGGATCGGCAAGATCTATTACAGGAACGGCAGGTGGCGGAGGTGGCGGTGGATCATCGAGCAAGTTCTTTAGCACCCACACGCCCCGTTTCAGTGGATGGGAGTCCTTGCCATCCGAGTTCATCGCCAACAAGCCGGCCTGAGTTAATAAACCACCACGTTTGTGATCGGGTTCGAATTGCACACGACGAAAGTGATTGCCATATACATCACCTATTCCATAGTGTTCGGCGAGGCGCTCATTTGCCATCGTGAAGTCTGCATGGAGAAAGTCTATTACGCTCAAATTGCGGCGAAGCGCTTCATCAAAAAACTCGATAGGTTCCTGTTGCAACGCCTCCTTTAGTGCTACGTCAAAATTGGGATAGAGCTTGCGATCTACGCTTAGAAAATCAAGCAACTGCATTCCAAGCCATTGGCGTACGAAGTGTTTCGAGAATCGCCGAGATCGTGGATCAACTAGCATGCGATCGACCTCTGCGGCCAACACATCTTGGTCGCGAAGCTGACCGCTGAGAGCAAGATCCAAGAGCTGCTTATCTGGCATGCTTGACCACAGGAACATTGAAAGGCGAGTTGCCAATTCGAACGCAAATAATCGCTGAAAGTCAGAGTTGGCAGCGTTGTCCTCCGACGGCATTGATTGCACGATATATAAGAACTTTGGCGAGGCGAGTACAGTTGCCAGAACTTCGCACATTGCCTCATTAAAATTGTCATCGCATTGTGGGCGAACTTTCTTAAACAACTCAAGCTTCTGTTCGACCTCTATTGGCGTTGCGGGCCTTCTCCAGGCTTTGGACATGAAGCGAGTGAGAATTTCGGTCGCATAGACTAACTCGTCGGCTTGGTTTGCGCTTTCGAAGAATATTTGCTTGTGGGAAGCGGGTGGCCACTCTTCGTAGACAGAAGCAGATATTTCTACAAAGTCAATTTGAATGTCACCATGCGATACCGAGCTGTTTACAAACTGCAGGTACTCAGACGGACTAGGAAGATCACCCATTTTTGAAATTCCACGAACGGAATTGCGAGGCTGAACATCGCATAGTGGAATATCCCACTGATAGAATTGTGGCTCTCCGGGTAGTGCATGGATCGCCACGTCCTGCTTGCTGACTCGGACGGCTGCCTGAGAATCATTGCTAGCTTGCCAGCCGAATTCCAATTGCAAGCTGGGAATGCGGGATTCATCAATCGTCGTTCGAGAGGCGCGGGCTCGAACGCGAAGCACTCCTTCCTTTGGAATTTGATCTCCGAGTTCAACGATCAGCTTTTGACTTGGCGGAATGACGGCGACGCAATCGAACTCAGTGGGAATGACTGGCTGTGTCTGCGTTGGACGCCAAGCAAATTTTGCTTCGCCATAACTCCATTCGGTGTTAGCGGTGTAGCCTGTATTCAAGTTCTTGTAATGAGGTCGATTGGGGCGCTGTTGCAATTTAGCGATTCGCTGATCCAATTCTCGCTGCGCTGCGTCCGCATCGTCTTTGTGTTGCTGTTTGATTGATTCCAATTCGGCATCTTGTTTGGCCCACAGGTCGGCCGCAGCGGTATGCATGGAAACGCCCCAGTAAATTGGTGTGGGGCGTGGGCCACGGATCGTCACTTTCCTCAGTGCGTTGCGACTCAGTTCACGATAGACGTTGAACTGAACCGCTGACATATGCAGTATCTCGGAGCTATTCTCGAATCCATCTTCTGAATTGGATTCTGGCGGCAAGTCGCTTGCGAAGTCGAGTGGCAAGCCTAAGAGATCCTGCAAAGTATAATTGTATTCGTAGCGAGTCATTCGCCGGAAAGAAGAGTGACCTTTTTCGGATCGGCGAACGATGGACGCTATTTGGATTTCGTTAGAAACCCATTCTATTACTGTGTTTCGATCATCGTCACTCAAAGTGGAAACATCTGAGGGGGGCATTTCGCCGTTAGTTAGGACGGCAAGTACCTCTAGCCATCGATCGATGTCGTTGCCACTGAGTAGATTGGGGTCAAGCGCATCGACCCGGAAATTCCCTTCGTTCGCATCAGGTCCATGGCATTGAAGACAGGCTATTTTTAGGACGGGCTGAATTTTGGCTTGAAAGGTTTCTAGATTTGGCGAGGGTATTTGCGTCACCACCAGTGGAGCATGGTGGTCGCGATAGCTTGATCGAAGTAGTCCAAGTGACTTCGACTCGTTTAGCGACTGTGACGTAATTTGATTCTGGCTCGAATCGCCAGTGGTGGACGCAGCTACTTCTGGATTGCGTGAGTCCTTGACGCTTTGCGCGGCAGCAAAACTAGATATAGCGATCAAAAGGGTAATAAAGCAAAGAGAACGCCGACACACCATTGCTTAATCCACGTGCAAGCCAAGTTAATCGTAGGGTAACAAGCGTCGATTATACCATGGAAACAGCTGTCGTTCTTGCGGCCAGTGGTTAACAGAAGCAGCCCGCATCAGAATGCATCTCCGACTACAGCGCGGTCATTTACTGAAATGAGAATGCTCAGTTTTTATAGTGTCTGTTGAGCTGGCGGAGCAGACAGCAAGAATTTAGCGATGGGCAGAAGAAGCACAACGGCTACATCAAATGGCACTGATTTTCCGCTTGCGCGAAGATATTTTTCGGAGTATAGCAACACCTCCAAACTAAGGTGTCAACAAGAACTGTGGCGATGCAGGAATGGCACAGACCAAAGAAAATGACAAAAACTATAGAAGCAAGAAAGCAACAATCTATCTTTTCAGTGAGACACTTGGACAAATAGAAAAGCAAAGGTTTTGAGCGTCCATGCGACAGATCGCTGCATAATTCCATATGATATTTTTTGGGGAATTGCCATAATTGACGCGCAAAAATCAACCGTCGGTGACGGACTGAACCTGAAAAAGTTAATTGCGTGGGACGGCATTAGTAGTGGGTTATTTCGACTTCGTCGAATTGGCGGAAACTTCTCAAATGCAGTAGAGGAGTTGGGCTCAAACGCTAAACTCTGAGCGATGAGACTTCGGCGAGTTGCCGAAACGTCTCGTGGTTTGTTTCTCCGTTGTAAAGGAATATCGATGCGGTGGATCACTCTTGCTCTTCTTTTTGTTTCGGCCACGACAGTAAATGCTCAATGCGGCCCCAATGGTTGCGTGAGTAATGCGACCGTTAGGTCTTGGCCAACGTCGACGCAGTATCGTCAAGCCACACCGCAGGCGTGGCAAATCGAGCCGAGAGTCCAACAATCGGCACAGGTTAGTGGATTCAACTTGGCTCCGGGAGAAGTTTTGATCTCCATTGACGGCGTGCCTGTCAGTCACGGTTCAAATCCATCCGACGTTCACGCGAGTGTTACTCGAACGAGCGCTGCCCTTTCCCCAACAGGTTCGGTATCGAGCTCAGCGAGTTCGATGATTGTCAATCGCGACCCGCGAGCGTATGCGCATGCATTGCGGGAAGCGTCACTGATTGCAGCGCGTGGCGAGGGCTATCATCGTGCGGGGGACGGGGGGCATCCGCTTGGTGTGGCACCGGGCTGTAGTTTCGCAGGTACGGGATATTCGCGGGATCCAAATCGTCCAAATCATTGTTATCTTGGCGAGCTGCCCGAGAGTCGCTTAATTGCAAGGGCAATGGTTCCGGGACCCAATGGAACCTACTTTTGGTCGGCGCACTATCGCTAACCTTCGTTGCCTGGCTTTTAAAAGAACGCTTGGGGTCTGAACGCTGGGGTCAGACCCTGTTGTCACTCGACTAAGCAGGGCTAGGAACTGCGCGGCAGACATTTAACGCTTGAAATTGCTGGTCGTGACGGAGCGAACTGTCTGACCGGCAAGATTTGGTGAGATACAGCGACTTTTGTAACTGTTCCGCGCAGCAGACAGCCTATTCGCCCGCAAAGTTCTGAAAAAGGGCAAGGACGCAGCAATCAAGTTTGTGAACGCTGGGCTCAATCAACCCGATTGAAGTGGCAATCGCTCCAATCCATTTCGAGATAATGGCTTGAGGCGTAAACGCGGACGTGATGCGCATTCGCGCGCAAGCGAAGTACTGCACCCTGCAAGTACCCC
>JBGTBJ010000185.1:0-15632 GCA_041749395.1 Pirellulaceae bacterium | reverse complement strand
GCTCCGCTGCGCTGCGCCGGGGCGAGCGACCGACAAGCGGCTCCGACGAAGGCACCTAAGGACGGGACTTACTATGTAACCAAAGAAAATTCAAAAACGCGGGTCTCGCCACTTGCAAACCTCGGACTTCATAGTAGTAGTCGCCACCAATCACGTGGTGGCGGGAGATTGCTCAGGGTTCAATTCGGACGTATAACGCCACTCACGTGCGTTGGATTGTTCGTCAGATTTACGGGCTTGGTTCGTACTCGTACTCAGCATCGCGGTACTCGTACTCGTACTCGATTCGATCTTCGCCTACCGCTTCTGTTCGTTGGATCAGCCGAGTGAGCATCGATACGATTTGTTTCAAGTCCGATTTTCCGCGAAGGTTTGATTCCTCATCAACGGCTTCGCCAACCCGCAGGACATCATGAATCGACGCACACTCCAGGGCCGACCCGCGAGCAATCTCGAAGAACCGATTTTTGTCTTTGAGGCTTTGTTTGCCGTTCCCTTCTGCGATATTCAGCGGAATGGATTCTGCAGCACGCAACCACTGTTCGCGAGCAGGTCGATTGATACCGGATAGCGACTTGGCGATGCGATACGAGAAAGCAACGTAGTCAATCGAGAGGCGATAAACGTCAAGCCGTTCATGATCAAATGTTGGTTCTGCCATCACGATCCTTTCGAATACGAGTACGAGTACCGTTGCACTGAGTACGTGTACGACTGTCCTGACGAACTTAAAAGTCTAACGTCTGCGTAGGATGACTTGGTGTTCTCCCTTTCTCTACCTCCTGAATTCTCCCGGATGGTCGAGCGGATTGCAACTGTTCTCCCCGATCGTGTCTTGGTTTTGACTGTTGTCCCCACTTGCGGCGATCGGGCCTGTTTGGAGATCGGGTTTGACCTGTTCTCCCCGTTTCACGGTGTTCTGAGAGAATTCTGTTCTCCCTTGCGACCAATGCGGGTGGACCACCTACAATCCGTAAACTGCTAGACTTTGGGCTTCCACAAACCGCTTCACTTGGAAAAACTCGAACTGAGAGGATGGGCGAAAACAGAAGCTTCTACAAAGCACCCTTTTAAGCGAGATCAATTCGTTCTCGTGGCGCTATTATTAAAAGTTATTTCTTTACATTCAAAGTAACATTCGCTTCCGCTGATCCTTTCTATTAGGCGAATCTATGGAATATTCCTACAAACAAAATGGCTTTCACAAACCGTGTTTGCTTCAGATCGATGAGAATGGTATCGATGTGTTCGACGCGCAAAGAGTGAGATTGAGGTCGATTCCTTTTCCGCACATTACGAGCTTGTATGAATTTGACGGCATCGTTGTCATCGACCCCGATCTTGGCTCCTATCGGTCGCAGTATTGTACCATCACCAATTCTGCCGGAAAGAAGTTGACTGTCCGCAACGGCAGCTATTTACGACCGAATGGCAAAACGGGTGAGTATGCGAAGGACCAACAGAACGAGTTCCTCCTGTTGATAAACCAGATCAAGACGGAGCTAGCCCGAATCGATCCCAATTTGCCTATCAAAACAGGTTCAATAATTGTGGTACTGGTTTGCGGTGTTGTATTTCTCGCGGGGTTATTCCTCTGTTGCTGTGGTTTCTTCCCGTTTGTTTCAAACGAAGACGAAGCACAGTCGCTCGCAACAAAGGTGTGGTTGTTATTTTTCTTTCTGTGCTTCGGCGGCGGAATCTGTTGGTGGAGCGCTCGGAGTGCCATCGAATACATTCCTCGACAACGCCCAGTTTCCGTTGATGTCGAGTCGTTTATTGGAGTTGGTCGGATAAGTCTGATTAGTTCCGTTGGTGAGAGGGACACCTAACGTTGTCCCCTTGTTTCCGGAGGAATTACAGTCGCGTTTTTGGCCGAACTGGTGCAGCGAGAACGAGTTAATCTCGCTTGAAATGGCGTTTTGTTGAAACTTCTGTGTTCGCCCATCTTCTCAGGAGTTTGTACCATGCCAGGGAATGCAGCCAAGCAGATTCTCACGACCTTTCGGACGTTCGTGCGCGAGTACTCGTTTTAACCGATCCCTGCTACTTCTCGAATTCAACGTAAATACGATCACCGTCTTAAAGCGATGGTTAAAAGTGATGGAAGCATCGAGCTGGCTCTCGAACACGGCATTTCTCGGTCTACTGTTCGCGGTTGTCTGGAGCGTCTCGATTCTCCTTCAGTCGTATTCATAAATGGAGACGACCAAGATTGCGGCTCCATCCTGCGAAACCGAAAATTGGTATCCGAGCTGAGCCTAACGAGATTTGGCATGTCGATTCGACGCGGATCCGAATCTTCGCGTGGGACGTATCAGGTACTTTCAATCCAGCCGTGACTGCGTCCTTACTTCGCAAATCGTTAGAAGTTTCAACGACATCAATTCCGACTTTGATGGTCGACGGTGGAATCGAAAACTATAATGCTTCCGTCGACACGATTGTTGATGAAGGCCTGCTCAAACGAGTACTCGCTCAAGCCGAGATCAGCTTTTCCAATTCGGCTCAGAAGAAACGGCGAGCAACGAAGTGAGCACAGTCATGCCGGTCGTGCGAAGACTGGCCTTCCAGAAGTGCGTGAATCGAATGTTCTGAATTCAAAGCTCAACAAGCGTCTCGCTGAAGCTCTGTACCTGGAGCCCGAAACCACTTGTCGTGAGATCGCGTCGCTCTCAAGCGGAATGTTTGGATCACTCAAATCGAGAGATAGCAACAGATGCAGGTTATCAGGTTCTCTTGCGTGGGAACAGGAGTTCCCGTTTCCTTCAATCAGATTCAGTCAACGCATAGAAGACAGTATTAATTCCCATTGGGAAAGCGAGCTTCTCTGAAAACTCTTGTGCGTACCAGGCATCGTCGTCTACGCGTTCCCATCCATCAGCCAAATCCGTGTTGTGGCAGATCAGGACCATCAACCGACCGCTATCATTTGTGATACCTTGGTAAGAGACGTTCTTGGCATCAGGCCGCTCCAGGTGACGCCTTCGGCTCGCCCCTTGATTGCATAAAATATGCCACACACCTGCGGCTTTTCCTTCAGGTCGAAGACGCAGTGAAATATCTTGTGCTCCAAGGGAAGCTCCTGCGGCGCTTGGTCAGGCAAAACTCTGTTCATTTGCAAGGTAACATTCTTCTTCTCATCTTCGCCCCATGAGTCGTCGATCATCAAGAAGCCGCCGCTCGCCAAGTATTTCCGAATGCCCGCTACTTGCAGGTCAGACAAGATCCAGATTCCGTTCGCTGACAGGTAAGCGAACGAATATTCAGCCAGTCTGGGATCTTCGGGAGCGAGAACTAAGCCATCCAGAGAAATGTCAAGTTTGGTTAGCTGTTTCAAACGTTTGGAGAGATTGATATCTGCGTCAGGATAATCGGTCGCCCAGCCTCCACCTGCCGACTGAGTATTGTATCGAAGGCGCACGAAGGTGAAAGGCTTTTTGAATGCGTAGGTCTTGAGCCATCCCGGTGCTCCGTCCTCAACACGACTCGCAAGGAGCGATTCATTATCCTGACCGGAAACTGTGTCAGCCGTCAGCCTGTAGCTAAACGTCAATAGGGCGACCGCGATATAGCGTCGAACAACGCCGTGTGTTCGCATAGTTCAACTCCATAGTCGTGTGTGTCGCTCGGTCCTGATAACGCGGTCGGGTAAAGACTCAGCAGAGCGAAGCGAACGGAAAAGCCATAACGGCTCGCGTTAATCCGATGGCTCCCGAACCGCCGCCGGGCACGGACGACTTTAGAGTACCGCAGCGTGGACTTCATTGCAAACTTTTCAACACAAGGGCGACACACCCCGGTGGGATCAAGCGCTGTGTGTTCCTGGGCGCTTTCTTGCCTCATTGTATGAACGAAGTTGATTAGCACCATCAGCCTTGCAGAGTGATGCCAATTACGGAATCCGAAATGCGAGCGAAACTGAAGCGAGATGGACCAGCCACAGAGATCACAGAATTCCGCAGAGAAAAATAAATGCAATGAATTCTTACTCGTACTCAGCATCGCGGTACTCGTACTCGCTCGTTCCCACCAATTCGCTTATGGTCGAAATCTCAGTGATCGCATCACGCTTATTTCGAGTACGAGTACCGTTGCCCTGAGTACGAGTACGATTTTCGACGGGAACGGCAGGATTGCCCTTGTTTCGCGCAATTCAGCCAAGAATTTCACCACGGCGGGATCTGCCGCGTCTTCAGATTTGGCTTGCGCGGTCAATAACATAAGCACCGAAACGGCAAGGGAGATCAAGTAGAGCTTCGATGTGATTCGATTCATAACGGAACTTTTGCTAGGGAACGGTTCGCATCAGCATGCCCGAGGAGTTGAGACAGACCGCAAATAAACTGGTAAATGAGGGCTGGGTTGCATCGCGTTGTTCGTCGGTTTTTATTAGCGCGCCGAGACAATCTCCACACTAGGCAAGGCCGTCTGGAGCTTGTCAATTCCTTGTGGTGTAACCTTGGTTGTTTTGAATGTAATTCTCTTTAGACCGCGCATTTTGGCAAGCGTATCTGTGGCTGAATCGGTTATGTTCGCGTTCCAGAAAAGCAAGTTGGTTACATTAATCGTGGGTAAATCGACCAGGTCGTCATCGCAAAGCCCACAGGAGATGAAGTACAAGCTGTCAATATGTTCTACAGCGCTCAACCGATCGATGCACTCGGGAGTCACATCATAGCACTTTAGCTCAACGGTTCCGAGTCGCTTATGTTGTTTGAAGGTGTCCTCGATAGTATGTTCGTACAGGACATTCGGTAGGAGTTCTGAATCGGCGGAAGCAAAGTCAACCCATGATGCACCGTGCGTCCTCAGGTCTTCTCGAATTGCGAGTTGACGACGCAAAGTCATAGTGAGCATCATGCCGACCGCAAGTATTACGGCGATGATTGTAACAATCGTCATTAGTCTACGAAGTGAGTATTGCATAAGTTTTTGCAACGACGAACATGATCGAACACCTTGCCCGAGGAGACAAGATGGGCCGCAAGTAAACCGATTTCGAGGGCCAAGGTGAATCGAATGGATCCCATGCGTTACTGCTCGCGCGCAGCTCTCTACGAGAAGACCCGCAAACCGATAGGTCAACCTAAATCTATCGCCTCCCAAACCTGATTTCAACCAAATTCATTGGTACGAATTATTCAGTGCGAAACATCTTTCCAATGGAAAATGGGATTTGCCCAAGGATCGAAAGAGTGATCGAGGTGTAAACCACGAATGACACGAATAACACGAATAACACGAATGGGAGAGAACCTGAGTTAACGCGAAGCTTGCATACGGGTATCGCAGGCATTCAGAAGAACGTGTCGGATTGCAGGCGAGCATTTAAATTCGTGTGATTCGGCTTCTCCATTTTCCCAGGCTTAATGCATCTCAGCAAACCGAAGACTGAACCAGCAAAGCACTTCAGAGTTCAGTGTAGTTAAGATGACTAGGTGGAGAAAACCGACGTAGCGCAAACGTCGCGAGCGTGATACTTCCCCAATGGGATCGTCACCCGGTACGCGCGAAAGATTTTCCATTGCCAAAACGCCCGACTCGCGTACACGCGATTGTTACCGGAATTCATTACTCATTCGAGCAATTCGAAATCATTCAGGTCGATCATATCAAAAGAGTACAGCAGATAAAACGTCGGGTAGAAAAGAAGCATCATGACGATGACTAGGCCCACAACATTGACCACCCAATATCCAACGCCCGGAATGCCCCTGGTCCAAATTAAGTACATTAACGTAGCCAAGGGCCAGGTCAAGAAGAAGAGGAGCCAAACAATAGATGGGACACCTCGTTCATGTATTTTCGCATCATTGGCGGCCCATGCTGTGGCGGCGCTCGCAACTGCGATCGCGGTGAGTACGTATGCGGAACCACTGCTGGGCAAAATTACTTGTATTAATCCCCAAAACGCGGCCAGACCATATAGTGCGTAGACACTCCAGCGGCGCAGGCGTTCAGTCCGCGTAACGCTTTGAGTCGGCAGGGTCGGGTCAGCGGTCAATGTTTAATCCGGTAACTACGGCGTTAACGTGGCGGGCAAAGATAAGCTGGTGTTCGGAGCGACGCAGTGCCCGCTCACATTCAACGCCGTTGTTCTGCGACGTTCGTTTCGGCCGCACAAACCATAGTCGCATGCTTTTTCTTCAACCATGACAGGACAAGGACAACCGGCCAAGGCATGGCAAGCAATGATAGCAGAACGGCCGCCGCATGAGATGTCTGTCGACCCAGCTTTGCAGCGTTCAACACCGACGTCGGAACTGAAACCAACGAGCTCCTTTGCACGACGAAGTGTTTCGTTGTCGGGGCGTGGTACTGGTTGGCAGTAGGATTTGGGTTAACGACCAATTGTCCAATCGAGCCGGAGACGTTTTCAACGACAATTTCCGAAAAATTGATGTCGTCCATATTGTAGGTAATCGACACCGTTTCATTCGGTTGTAATTCGTATCCGCCACGAACGGTGGATGGGATCGCAACAACGAAGAGGTGTGACACTGGCAATGGATGTCGGGAGCCGTTTGGACCCACGGTGCCAACCGGTGTCACATAAATGGGTTCGTCTAAACCGTTTTTCACCGTGAATGTGCTGAGGAACGCGGTGCCAAACGACATACCCATGAACATGAGGCAGGAGAGACCAAGGAATACGTACGCAATCATCAGCGAGATTCGGAGGATGAGTCCCATGAGATCGAATCTATTCATGGCGTGTGTCGGTGGAGAGTACGGATTCTTGCGCATGGACACGCATCTCAGTCGCAGAACGCCCAAGCTCAGCCGCGACGGGGGCTGAGACACCAGTGAATTCTGTGAACCTACGTGCCCCCGTCGTCGGCTGCAGCGCCTGGTTCGGCGTCACTCGGCCGACGTGGGGGTGGTATCGGTGACACCTCCGCCGGCCCCTTGCGAAGCGTGCACGCCCCGATGACGCCGCCCAGGGCGATGACCGCACCGCCCCACTTGACCCACGGGAGGGTGACCGCATCGACCGGGATCGTGCCCAGCCCCACGGTGAACAACGCGATCCCGAACCCGATCACAACCCCGCACCAATATGCCATCGCGCTTCCTCTCCGCCGCAGTGCGCCAGCCGTCACCTCGCGGCCGCGCTTAAGCTTGTGTTCAAAAAAAGTGTCATTCGGCCGCTTAGGTGGACGGCATTGTTCGCGCCTTCTCCGGCATACACCGTGCATTTCATCGTATCGCGCAGGGCACACACCTGCAACGTTTTCCTCTGTGGGTCAGCTAGGCCATACTGCGAATGCGGATCATGCCTACCGGTTACTGAGTTCCAACCTGTTCGTACGAGCCAATTGGGCGGAAAGAGAACTTGTTCTCGAAGCCAGGGTTCACCTCCTAGCCACAATTCAAGCATGTACACAATCACCAATTCCGTTGCCGCGTCATACCTCCGCTGCAAGTCCGCCCAAACCCGGAATCCGCGCCCCATGAGGTGACAAGCATCACAATCGAGAACGCAACCGGAAGGCAGACATAATCATTATCGATTGGTCGCAGCCGATACCCATCGAGTCAGCGAACGGCAGCGGTAACGCCAAAAAGCTATCAGTTTAAAAAACGCTTTATCGGCGACTTCGGTTCACCGCGTGGTTCCCCGGTCGTCTTGTGCCTTCTCTTCCATCGCGGGAAACCTGACATTTTGCAATGGACCAGTCCATCTTACAGTTCCTTGCAATTTTGGTTTCTTGTCTTCCCGGATAACTATCTCCCCCCTTAGTTCAACAGTAATAAAGCACCGCTTTTCATTCAGTTTGTCGTTGAAATCAAAGTATCCGTATGCGTAAATTTGGCTGTCACATACAGATTCCACAAGCGATGTATAGCGAATAGAGAAATCGTGTTTCCACGGCTTGATTCCAAGCAAAGGTAGTTCGCCAGAACCCGTTGCAGAGAAACCATCTCCGACCACATTATGCATCCAACGGCCTTTTCCGCGGTCAACGACGATCATCGATATTCCATCGTCTTTCGCGATGATTCCAGTTAAACGTTCAACCTGATCTGTCAGTTCTTCAGGTATATCCGCACATAATAGGTCTATCCCCGGCTCTTGTGGTTTCCCATTCACAGTGAATTCAATCTGTGGTTGCGAATAGCAGTCCGACGTAGCGGTTTTGATTTCCTGTCCGATTGACGCACCTGTCATCAGCGCCAAGGCAATATTCAGTGCTGAAAAGATTCGTCGCATTGCTACCTCTATGAGAGAGACGGGGAACGGTACGGATAATGCGGCCGGGAATAAACCTAAGAGAGCGAATAGGACAATTCGTGCCGGCTCGCGTTAATCCGATGGTTCCCGTACTGCCGCTGGGCTCGGACGACTTTAGCGTACTGCAGCGTGGACTTCATTGCAAACTCTTCAACACAGTGGCGACGCACCCCGGCAGGATCAATCGCGATGTGTTCTCGCGACGGTTTCTTGCCTCATTAAATGAACCAAGTTGATCAGCACTATCAGCCTTGCTTAGTGACGACAACTACGGAATCCGAAATGCGAGCAAAACTGACGCGAGATGGACCAACCACAGAGGTCACAGAGAAAAGACAATGCATTGAATTCGTACTCGCACTCAGCATCGCGGTACTCGTACTCGGTCGTTCCAACCAAATTCGCTTATGTTCGAAATCTCAGTGATGGCATTACGCTTATATCGAGTACGAGTACCGATGCACTGAGTACGAGTAGGAGTACGATTTTCCACGGTAACGTCAGTCGTCACCAAATTCGCGCAAGTGACGTCTCTATCTCGCATGCACCGAATCGCGAACTTTGGTGCACGACATTGTTCCGAGTTATTTCGTGTTTCGAGTCAGGTTCCGTGGATTGTAGTCGATCGCCCCGGCTCGATGTGAATGCGATGAGATCAGAAGATGTTCATGGTTCGTCATCTCGGAACTCCGTCGCGAATGCACGCAATGACATGCCAAGGCATACCGCAATTATTATGAAGAACGGTATAAGCCAATTGCGATACAAAAGAGGCAACATTCCGAATGTTGTGGTTAATAACAGCAGTGACCGTAGTGAAAGCTGCATCATTTCTTCCTTAAAGGGCAATTTTAGTCTCAGGTCTTCAACTCGGAACGGTTGGGATCAGCGGGTGGTGCGCATGATTTGCCATTGCCACAGCACGCGTTCGGCGACTTTCGTGCATTTCATTGTTCCGCCGTTTTATGGGCAATAGCTCGACCTAGCGTCGGACATTTTAGCGGAACGTGCCCTTCTCTCCTTGTCGATCGTAGAACTGCGTGAAACTTGATCTGCCGCCATCCAATTTTCGTATGCTCCATCATCGTCTTTGACTGTGTAGACGAGAAACTTACGGTCGGCAAGGATTTCGACACGGACGTTTTCTTTAGGGCTTCAGGCAAGGCCGACTGTAGGCGTTATAATGATTGCCTTCCCAGCAAACACATCCTCAGAACGGAGGACTTGTTTTGTTTCAGCGTCTTGATTGTTGGCATAAGCAATTGCACTGATGACCAGAGCGAGCGCAAGCGCAGCGAAGATACCGATCTTTTTCATTGCATGGTCCCTTTGATTGCGGATCGAATCGACTTCAAGCGGAACGACCCAGCTCAGCAGCGGCGGGGCACCGCTGAGCTATGTTCTGGAAAAACCGATCGTGTCCCACCGTCTGCTGCAGCGCCTGGTTCCGCGCTTGTTGGCCAAAGCAAGCAGCCGGTGCCTTCACTCGAACGTAACCGTCTGCTTCGGGTAGTCGATTATCACCCGGAACTTCTTCAGGAAGTTATAGCCAATGATGCCGTCGATTTCGGTCTCGATGGCTTTGCTGATGCCGGTCAAATCCATGATGCCAACCTTGAGTTCTTCTAGCTGTGTTTCCCCCACCTTGAGCGACTTCACCGTCCCGATGTGGACTTCGACAGTTCCTCCAGCCCCGGTCGCCTTGTCCGGTTTCTCTGGGTTGTCTGGCTTGATGTCAAGCTTCTTCGCTAACTCAGGCGAGATGATGGTCCCTCCGGCTCCGGTGTCGAGCACGAAGCGGAATGGCCCTTTGCCATTCACCGTCGTTTCCAGGATGAGTAGCGGCTTGTCCGGCTTGGCGAGTTTGAACGGCACTGGCTTCGCCGTTGCCTGCTTGGGTTCATCCGCTTGAGCCGAGTGCCCGGAAACGCTTAACATTGCGGCGCTCGCAGAGATCAACAGAATGGCCACGATGGCGAGACAGTTCTTGGGTTGCATCAGACGAATTCTCCTCGAAGATTGGCGACAGCGAAACCACGAACACCGCAGTCGCCCTCCGCGTCCGCCGCCGAACTCACCCGTCACCGAGGACGGACGATTGATTTTCCATTTGTGAAATCACGCAAGCCGTCCTTCGGTGCACGGGATGGTTCCCCTGCATTTCCAAGACACTAAGACGCGCTCGAGCGTCGTAGATAGCCAGCGTTACTCCGAGCGAATGTTCCAATGCACCACATTCAATATCGTGAGCAAGCCCGCGATGAGATCAGGTTTGTCGATTTGTATTGCAGACTCTCCTTGCTGGATAAGCAAGCAGTCATCGAAAATCGAAACACGCTCAGGAATCGCCCGATAGACCCACGACATTCCATAGTAGAGTAGGAGAAGTCCAGGAACCTGCACCATCAGCCACCACAGATTTGCGGCATCAACGGAAATGCTATCCCGAAGTTGAACAGTCTCCTCCATTCACGTTTCGATTTTCCACAGTGAGACCAATAGGGTGTCCACCAGCTCAGCAAAGTCTTCGAGAATAGAAGTCGTTTTGCCACGATGATCTCTAGTAGGGGAAAGAATCCATGTAAGTCCGGTTTGATGGGCGGGAGCCCTTCGTAAAATAACTGGCGACTCGGACCCGTGATCAAGACAGACGCAATCTGTCAGTCACATTCTGCCACCCACCAAACTCTGTTCCAACCTCGGATTCAGTCCAACCACGAATGACACGAATCACACGAAAGGGAGAGAAGCTCCATTCACGCAAAACAAGCATTCAACTATTTCAGTCAATTGATGCAGCTCTTCCGCCTGCATACGACGAGTATTCACATTCGTGTTATTCGTGTGATTCGCGGTTCACTCTCCCACGACCGCCCGGGAGCGTGCATCAAATGGGCAATCTTCGTGGTTGTTCCGCATTGGGATCGGTTGTGATCAGCCCGCCCGAGGAGACGAGACAGGCCGCGAATAACAGCAAGAACGAAGGCTGGGTTGAATCGCTTGGTTCTGCCGCTATCGAACTTTCAGTTGGGCGCGAATCCAGAGTGGTTCCCTTCTAATGTCTAGAATTGCTGCCACAATAACGCGATTCGAACTTACAAGGTAGTAGATTCCGAATGGAAATCGTTTTGATAAAGCACGATAAAAACCTAGTTCTATTGAATGCACTCCTCCAGCGATCGAAAGCGATTCAATATCAGCCGCTAAATTGATGCGAAAATAGTTGCCGACTCCAACATGCTGACGCTCGTAGAACCAGTAGCCGTCGACAAGATCGTTTTCTGCAGCAAGAGCTATGTCTACAATCATTCGCCGAGTTTCATTAGTCGTTCTTTAGCGTCTTTCCATGAAGATATGGGCATAGAACCATCTTCAATTTGCCGTTTTCGCTCCGCAAGTACTTCAGCGTGCCATTCGGGGGATCGGACCTCCCCTGAATGTTGGCACAAATCGTCCCACACTCGCTCCACGATTTGAAGCTTCTGTGCAACAGTGAGCCCGTCTAGTTGTAATTCAGTCGCCATAAGGATGTCCTCCAATCTGATTGTATCGGGTCGAGGTTCAGAAGTCACGATGTGATCGAAAGAGCCTGCTAGCAAACAACAAGGCAGAACGCCGGCGTTAACGCGGCGGGCGCGTTGGACTATGACTTCAAAATGCGTGATTGCCCGCTCGCGTTCGACGCTTGGTTCCGCCATCATTTTACATCATGACGCCATGGAGCGCTCCGTCAGATCCAATCGTCGTTACAGTCCCATCCCGGTATTCAATCCTGTATGAAGCAGTGTTCGGGTCATCTCCGTAGCGTTCTACCGATGCGTTTACCGGTAGATTTAGCTTGGCACGCAAATCTTCGGGAATCTGATCGTGAGTTATTGGCGTTCCATGCGGAATTTCAAACCCAGGTTCGCCCATTGATGCACAACCTGACAACGTAATCGCAACCAAAAAAGTGGCTAATTGCAGTCGCGCGTTATGGATAAAGAAATGCATGAGCGGATTACACTTTTCTGGCGGAACGCCCCCGATGACCGAGTCGCGGCGATAGATTTTCCATTGTCAAAAATGACGACTCCGCGACTTCGCGCGAGTAGGCCGAGGTCTTTCGGATTTAGGATACGCTTTGTATTCCCTGTTTGCCACACGTTTCCGATTCTGTGGTGTCACAATATTTGATCCGTGTCCAATTGACCGTCGGCCCCTCCCAGAACCGGCCCACTACGAGAATCTTTCGGCTGCAGTTAACGCATCCGGCTCCCCACCAACACCTACACGCCAAGGCATGCTGCGAATCCGATGAGAGTGATCCATGACCCGACACTGAGTTCGGAGGGTCTCCCGATGGTCCGCGTATTGGCTCGGATGCCTTCCCTGCACCGGCATTACCCTGCTTCGATTCACTCAATTGGTCTTTGAGCTTCAACGGTACTATGCATCCTTCGAACTCCCTGAGAGCCATTTGCCTCCGTCTCTTCTTCAGATTCTCGGGCATACTCGCCTGCTCATGATTGGAGTTCACAATTCAGGAAAGAAACTCAGGGTCTCACTGGTTACCTTGACGACGTAACCAAGTTTTCGGAGCTCAACACCGTTCAGGGCGGGGCGTTACCCCCTTACCTTTCATCCTCGCAACCTTTCTGCGTACGCTTCAACCGGCGACTTCGGCGATACGCCTTATACGCAAGCTGCAACACTCGATACCGGGCCTGTGGCTAGCAGCTACCCAGGCGGGAGTCACACCCGCTCGACTTCAAACTATTTCCAGTCCGCACGTTCATCGCTTGGTTCGTCGCGACACTGGACGTCCTGGGTAGTTTTAATTTCAGAATATACCGACCAAATGACAACCGCCACAACGGAAATAGCAAGCCCGATGAGTTTCTGCCAGAGTGCTCCAATGTTGCGAGCAAAGAGCAGCACGAAAAGGCCACCCAACAGTATACTAACCAGAACGACTAGACGCGGTGGATCATCATCAGCATCAGACGAACTGGATACGACCTCTTTGGCTTCTTCGGTGGAATCGTCGTGTAGGATCTGGCCGACAGCAGCTTTATCGCCATCAATGCTGTTCAACGCGAATGTTTCGCCAATGTTGATTTCAGTTTCGTGAGTCTCAGGCTGCAACAGGATGAGAGAAGCCATTCCCGACTCACCTGGCTGAAGCATCTCACGCTCATGGAGATGTAGGGAAACCGCAATTTCGATTCCCTTGGCATTGAGAATCGCATCGTATCCCGACCGCAACTCCGCAAGCTGGCCGCCCTCTGACCGCCTCAATACGTAAAGTTCGACTACTACAACGGTGATCATGTGAAGTCTGGTCAGGCTAACACGCTGCGACGAACGAAACGCATCAGCGGGCCGGCGCGTGATGCGTTGATTTCAAAACCGACCCGACCGCCGGCTTATGGTCACCCGCATTCCATCTTAATGACTTGAGAGAGCCGGAGCCACCTTGCAGCTCAAGGCAACGAACAAGTCAAACCATACAGAAGCGGACGCGAGATTTTTTCAACCGCAATTAGCCTATTTCTACTCGGGATACGTTCCCATCAACGATTCCGACCGCCCGTTCACTGACGAATTACGCCGGCCGACGACAAACAGCAAAGCTAGCTCTGTACCAAACGTCTGAACGAAGACCTTCGCAGTGATCGGGTGCGGATCGACCCAAACGACTTCTCGGAAACCCCAGTGAAATCGGTGGAAAAAATGTCGTATCTCAAGGAAGAAAACCAATACCACTCTAGACACGATGCCTCAGATGTCTAATTCGCATGCGATGGTTATTTGGCTTTCTTCTCGGGAGCGGAAGTAGGGCCTCTGAGAATCTCAGTCTTGTTTGATCCGGGATATGTTAGTTCGATGATAGCCACACCATTCTTGTCAACATCAATAATGTCGCCAGTGGGAATCAAGTTAAGTTCGTATAGTTTTGGTTTGTGATGGAAGTCAGGGTTCTGGCGTTTCTTGGCTATGATGTCGGCAAGCTCGCGCTGCAATTTCTCAACGGTCTCCAAATCCATTTGAGCGGTGATGGCAGTAAAGTTTTCGTTTGGATCATAGAGCCGTAGCATCACGCGTGAATCAGCAATTGGTTTGGCTTGCAAGTCGTATCCCGCGACGGAGGTCTCAACGCTCCATTTGAACCGTGACGGAATGGCAACGACGCCCGTGTCGTCGACATGCAGAGCTTTCGTGAATAGGTAGTAGGAGTTGCCAGAACTGTCGTTGTAGGCAGTCGGCGGCGCAGCGACGACCGCAGTGAGCACTCCACAAGCCGCGATAAGCGTGACAGCGATGGGATTGCGATAAGACTTCATGAAGTGACTCCATTCGAGTTACGGGCCTGTGCCAAATAACGGCAGTCGTCACCGGGCACGGAGAGACGTCTTTCCATTTGTAAAACCTAGCAAACCGTGCTCCGTGTGCACGACATTGTTCTGTGCTCTTCCGGTCTTGCGTTGAGGGTAAGTCACAACGCCCTCCACCAATCAATGCCGGATGCGATCCAACCCAAGCCGGCACCGATCATACCGCAAAACGGGCCGATTACAACAATCATTGCCATCGCGCCGAGCGCCCCCATTCCGCACGCAGCTTCGTTCGGACCGAGCGAGGCAACGTACATGTTGTGCTGATGCATGCCATGCATTCCGAACGCAACGGGCGCCGCGGCTCCCAGTGCGAATCCGATCACGGCCCATCGCCATCGCGAGCGTCGCGTTTTGGGCACAGTCGCGGTCCGTGATGCGCCATGGGGTGATTGGCATGGATGGGAGTCGTTCATTGGAGCTCGTGTTCGCTGCGAGAACTCTTCAGTCACAGAATAACGTTGGTCGTCACCAAGTTCGCGCGATGACGCTTGCATTAAAAATGCACCCTATCGCGAACTTTGGTGCACGACTTTGTTCGTCTCCAGTGATTCCTGACTTTCGAGCGTCAGCCTATTCGAACGGATCGGTTTTCAATTTGGGTTCTCGCGTACGTTGCTGTTTGAGACCTATCGACGCTACTACAAATCCCAAGCAACTGGCAGTGAGGATACAAGCTAGCCCGGGTAGCGCGAGCCATGTGGAGACAAATCCGCGTCCGATTGTACGTGCTTCTTCAACCCAAGCAGCGGAAATGCCGCCACCGACAACAAGTAGAATGACCTGAAGTATCCACAATGTCCAAAATGTTCGTGTTTGATTGCTCATGGTTTGATCGGCAGACGAAAGAATCCATGTAAGTCCGAGGTTTGATGAGCGGGAGTCATTCGTAAAATAACTGGCGACTCGGACCCGTGATCAAGACAGACGCAATCTGTCAGTCACATTTCTCCACCCACCAAACTCTCGGACGGATACTAACATGAAGATTCTCGCACTTGATCTCGGCAAATTCAACA
>JBGTBJ010000184.1:0-72100 GCA_041749395.1 Pirellulaceae bacterium | reverse complement strand
TCTACCCAGAACGATCAGCGACTTCTCCTTACTCCTTACTCCTTACTCCTTACTCCTTACTCCTTACTCCTTACTCCTTACTCCTTACTCCTTACTCCTTACTCCTTACTCCTTACTCCTTACTCCTTACTCCTTACTCCTTACTCCTTACACCTTACACCTTACACCTTACGCCTTACGCTCCGTCTGGTCGCTCATCGCTGATTTCTGCAGGATCGGATGCGCTTCATCGCACAACGCATTTCGCAAAGAGGCGCACCAAATTTGTCCAGCTCGAACGCTTAGTTAGTTGACGGCAAGTGAACAACAATTTCTTGGCGATTCCGAGATAGCAAATGATCTATTCATCGAACGACACCGCGCTGGTTGTCATTGATCCTCAGAACGATGTCTTGAGCGAGCACGGTGTTTCTTGGGACTTAGTCGGAGAAAGTATCCAGGAGAACAACACAGTTGAGAACCTAGCTCGACTGTTTGCAGCGGCGAAGGAGAACGACTTTCAAATATTCGTTTCGCCTCACTATCTTTATCCCGCAGACCAAATGTGGGCGTTCGGCGGGCCTGTCGAAAAGATGATGCTCGACAGCCGAGAATTTTACAGGGCTGATCCACTCAGTCTCGATGATTTTGCTCGCTCAGGAGCAGATTGGTTGGAACGCTACAAACCCTTCATCGACGATGGGAAAACGGTCGTTGTCAGTCCGCACAAAATGTGGGGCCCGCAAACCAATGATCTCGTGTTGCAACTTCGGAAACGTGGCATCAGCAAAATCATCTTGGCGGGTATGTTGGCAAACCTATGTGTGGAGAGCCATTTACGCGAATTGCTTGAACAAGGCTTTGAAGTAGCGGTTGTAAAAGACGCAACAGCGGCTCCACGCCATCCGGATTTGGGGGACGGCTACAAGGCAGCGATCGTCAATTATCAGTTTCTAGCAAACGCTGTGTTATCCACCGACGAATCCGTCACGCTGATGTCCGCGTCCACCACCGCTAACGATCTGGTTGCCCCGCCATTTGATCTCGCCTCGGCCACGCACAAAGTCCGCTTGGCTGAGGATGCTTGGAATTCCCGTGATCCCAGTCGAGTTTCCTTGGCCTACACCGAGGATTCCATTTGGCGGAATCGAAGCGAGTTTGTCACTGGTCGCGATGCGATTCGCACGTTCCTTGCCGGCAAGTGGGAACGTGAGCATGAGTATCGATTGGTGAAATCACTGTGGGGTTACAAAGAAAATCGCATGGCCGTTCGCTTCCAATACGAGTGGCACGACGTTGCTGGCAATTGGTATCGCAGCTACGGCAATGAGCTGTGGGAATTCGATGAAAGCGGATTGATGCGTCGTCGAGAAGCAAGCATCAATGATGTACCTATTCTTGAAAGTGCTCGCCGGTTTTTCTGGAAAGCACCCGGTCCTCGTCCAGCGGATCACCCCGGAATTACTGAAATTCAGTAGCCACATCGATTAGAAATTTTCCCTGAAACTCAATCGTGAATCAAATGACTACACAAGAGCGATATCTGACATCGTTGCATTCATGCAGCAGTTGTAAGTCAGATAAGGCGTAGTTCGAATCGTTTTTTACCACGTTTTTGGAGAATAGAGATGACACGAAAGATGAAGTTTAACTTTGTGACCTCGCTGCTTGCGGCGGTCTCAATGACGGTTGGTTTAAATTGTTCGCTGCTCGCCGACGACCACTCGAAGGTCCACTATCGGACCGAGAAGGTCGGCGACATCGAGGTCTTTTATCGTGAGGCCGGGCCGAAGAACGCGCCCACCGTACTGCTGTTGCACGGTTTCCCAACTAGCTCGCAAATGTTTCGCAACTTGATTCCGCAGTTGGCGGACAAATACCACGTTGTGGCACCGGACTATCCCGGCTATGGACACAGTTCGATGCCTATGCATGACAAATTCCATTACACGTTTGACAATGTTGCAAAGATTATCGACGAGTTCACTCAGCAGATTGGATTGTCCAAGTATGCGATCTATGTGCAGGATTATGGAGCACCGGTCGGATATCGTCTTGCCGCACAGCATCCGGATCGTATCACGGCCATTGTGGTGCAGAATGGCAACGCATATGACGAGGGTATCGACAATGAGTTTTGGAAACCACTCAAAGCATATTGGCATGAACCAAACAGCATGGAAAAGCGAAACGCGATTCGCAACCTGGTCACTTACGACGCCACCAAATGGCAGTATACCGATGGCGCAAAAGACGTCACACTCGTCAGCCCTGATGGAGCTGCGGAAGACCAATTTCTACTCGACCGCAAAGGGAACGATGAAATTCAACTGGATATGTTTCTTAGCTATGGCAGCAATCCCCCATTGTATCCAATGTGGCAAGAGTATTTCCGCAAACATCAGCCGCCGATGTTGATCGTGTGGGGTAAGAACGACAAGATCTTTCCGCCTGCTGGTGCTGAACCTTACAAACGCGACTTGAAGACGGTTGAGTTTCACCTCATCGACGCAGGCCACTTCGCATTGGAAACGAACGGCGACGAAATTGCCAAACTGATGCGCGAGTTTTCGGGCAAGCATGTAGCCATGAAGTGAACGCTGACATTCTCCTCCCGATAATCCTCAGAACCGAACTTTTACTAGATCACTATGAACAATTATTTCAAAGACAAGACGGTCCTGGTGACTGGCGGCAGTAGCGGCATTGGCCTGACAACGGCAAAGCACTTTGTAGCGGAAGGTGCGACGGTATTCATCACCGGCCGGCGGTCTGATGAACTTAACAAGGCAGTGAAAGAGATCGGCGGGAGCATCATCGGCATCCAGGGCGATGTCTCTAAGAATGCAGATCTCGACCGCATGTTCGATCAAATTAAGCGTGAGGTAGGTAGACTCGATGTGGTCGTCGCTAATGCGGGATCTGGTGTGTTTGTACCGTTCGGCTCTTATACCGAAGAGCACTTCGAAAAGACCTTTGCCGTCAATGTGAAGGGGACTGTATTCACAGTCCAAAAGGCGCTATCGCTGATGCCTGACGGCGCATCCGTTGTTGTCATCGGCTCCATCGCAAGCGTTCAGGGCCAGCCTGCGTTTGGAGTCTATGCAGCGACCAAAGCAGCGCTGCGGTCGTTTGTCCGTACCTGGTCCGTGGATTTAAAAGAGAGGGGCATTCGCTTCAACATTATCAGCCCCGGTTATGTGCCGACACCTGCATATGACGATATAGGTATCACTGCCGAGGCACTGCAACCGGTCAAAGCCCAGATCCCACTCGGACGGCTGGGTACCACACAGGACATCGCAAACGCAGTCGCCTTTTTCGCTTCGGACAAAAGCAGCTACATCACTGCTACCGAGCTTGTCGTCGATGGTGGCCTAACTCAGGTGTGATTGGAAATTGATATGACACATCCGCAAACTATTTCCCGTTCGTCAAATCTCGTCGCAACCAAACAGCTTCAGGTACGCGATTCTATCCAGAAAAATTGGAACATAAGGGCTCAATAGGAATTGGCGAAGTGCATAGAATTGTTTAGTGTCAGGGACGCATGCGGAGTTAATGCTCTTTGAACTCGCTTGATTCAATCGCTGAATTGTAAAAGGCAGCTTAAGGCAGATTATGAACTTACCATCGGTCTACATAGTGCGTCATGGCGAGACGGCTTGGTCCATCTCAGGGCAACATACTGGGTTGACCGATATACCGTTGACCGCAAAAGGTGAACGCGATGCCCAAGTTCTTCGCGAACGACTTCAACACGCAAAATTCTCCCGAGTCTTCACCAGTTCGCTACAACGGGCTTCGCGTACTTGCGATTTGACAGGATTTGCTTCACAGGCAGTTGTGGATGATGATCTACTTGAATGGAACTACGGAGCTTATGAAGGTCGAACAACGGCCGAGATCACTCGTGACCAGCCGGGCTGGGAGCTATTTCGAGATGGGTGTCCCGACGGCGAATCGTGCCAAGACGTCTCCATTCGTGCCGATCGAGTCATTTCCAAAATACGGGCAGCGGATAGCGATGTGTTGCTGTTCTCAAGCGGCCATTTTTTGCGAGTCTTGGCCGCTCGATGGCTAGGAGTTGATCCAAGCGTTGGTCGCTTGCTAGTGTTGGGGACAGCCTCACTCAGCATTGTCAGCTATAACCACGACCTGTCAGAGCCAGTCATACAACTTTGGAACGATCAGTGCTATCACTCCCAGTGACTTGTCATTATTCGATGGCGGAGAACATGAAGCTCGCGAGCGTGGCTTGGAGATTCTGTCCGGCATCGATATTTCGCCAGGCATGCGCGACGTTGCACAACAGCGTCTGACCGAACCGCAGTGAGTTTGCACAAGCGATATCGAGATATTTGAGTCCAGATTTAACCGAACCATCTACCTAGTCAGCAACTCTTTCTTGACATACGATTCTGAAGCCGTCCCGCTTCAGCCCCAGCGCGGGCGTAGCTGCAAACACCGAGCCACCCTATGAGCAGCCCTGTCGGCTCCACCGTTATCTCTGAGTCTCCGCCATCAAGCCCGTCAAGCCCTGCGATCGAACAGACCGCGTTGTTGGTGTTGGCATCGCTTAGCTTCTCGCACATGCTCAACGACATCATCCAGTCGTTGATTCCCGCGACCTATCCACTGCTGCGAGATTCGCTGCAACTTAGCTACGGCGACATCGGACTCATTACATTTGCATTTCAACTCACTGCCTCTTTGCTGCAACCTGTCGTTGGTCTGTATACCGATCGAAAACCCAAGCCCTTTTCGTTGGCGATCGGAATGGGGATGACGCTCATTGGTCTGATATGCTTCTCCCAGTCGAGATCGCTTGCGACGTTGATGGCCTCAGCCGCGTTGATTGGTACCGGGTCAAGCATTTTTCATCCCGAAGCGTCGCGAATGGCCCACATGGCCGCAGGTGGTCGGCATGGGTTCGCACAATCCTTGTTCCAAGTCGGTGGTAACTTCGGCACATCACTGGGACCGTTGCTGGCGGCGGCAATTATCTTTCCCTACGGCCAACATTCTATCGCGTGGTTCGCACTGATCGCTTTTGTTGGGATCATTGTGCTGTCCAAAGTCGGCTCGTGGTATCACGCGAAGCTCGCCAGTCGCGCTGCGAAAGGCAACATTTCTAAGCCCCAACGTCACGCATACCTCACTCGTCGACAAGTCGGTGGTGCGATCGGAGTGCTGGTGGCACTTGTGTTGTCGAAGTACATCTACCTGGTCAGCTTCACCAGCTACTACGCGCTCTACATGGAAGCGAAATTCGAGCTCACCAAGCAACAGTCACAGCTCTGTTCATTCGCGTTTCTGTTCGCCGTGGCTGTTGGTACTTTTGCCGGAGGACCACTCGGTGATCGTTTCGGACGCAAAGTGGTAATCTGGTTCTCGATCCTCGGGGTCGCGCCCTTCGCACTCGCTTTGCCGCATGCGGGCCTCGCCGGCACGATCGCGCTAACGGTTTTCATCGGATTGATCTTGGCATCGGCATTCTCTGCAATTCTCGTGTTTGCTCAAGAATTGCTGCCAGGTCGAGTCGGCGCGGTGGCGGGATTATTCTTCGGCTTCGCTTTTGGAATCAGCGCAATCGCAGCCGCCCTACTGGGCGAATTGGCAGATCGTACCAGCCTGGAGTTTGTATTCCAAATCTGTGCCTTCTTGCCTTTGATGGGAATCATCGCCGCGTTCTTACCAAAGCTGGAACAACGAACAATTTAGGACCGTTTGTAGACACCCTCTAGTAAACGATGTACACAGTTGCATTAATAGGATGGATGAGCCACGACGATCTTAATGCGGTATTGAATTGACGCCGAACGAGGTGGGCGCCGCAACAGGAAGCATCTCGGAATACTGGTGTCTTCGCGCACATCGGGCATTTCCGAACGGATACCAAGCGATCCCCAGAAATGCATCTACAGTGCCAGTATCGGCCGGAAACGTCAGGTTTGTCTCGCCGTAAAGTGCCAGTCGATCGTTGAGTGGCGCGAGGAAATCGGCACCAAATACTAGACATTCGTCTTTAGGCGGTGAGTATCCAGTCACAGCATTCGATTCACTAATTGCATCGGCGATCCCAAGCCATACCGTCCCTTGGACACCTGAGTCGAACAGGTGCCTCAAAAACAGACTTCCTTGATCGATAGGGGTCAGTGTCACCGGGTTCCCAAGGAATCGAGTTTCGTCGTCGAACAGACGAAATCTGGTTGTTATTCCCACCTCGTTTCGTGCGTTTAGCTGACAACTAAACCGAGATCGTATTTGCCCCAACGTCGCCTCGTCATAACTGTCTTGGTTCAATAGATCGACCACGATGCCGCCGCCAAAAATTTCCGAACGGCGAAATAATCCAGCAGTGACGAACAATTGTTGGCGCGACGTATCCTCTCCAAGCAGCTCATACACTCGCACGGCATTGGAAGTCTCATTCAATGCCGCGCCAACTTGGAACCCAATACTCGACTCAGGGGCCAGAGCGGCGGAGTAGTTGAAATGAAATCGACCTCCAAGATTAGCATTCACGCCGTAATCCTGCGGTTGCTTGGAACCGTCGATACCGGCAAACAAGCTCAACTCGCGGGTCGGCTGAACCGCAGGCAGCAATAGAAAATCTTGAGGATTAACTTCAACGTCCAAGACCTCCATACTACTATCTGCGGAGCTTTCATTATCTTGCCAGGTATCTACAGCGAAGCTACTCGTGCTACCTTCCTGCCCCTTCAACAGTGAAGCGGTCGTGGTCCAACAAAGGCAAGTTAGTATTACCGCAATGAAGTTGGGGACATATTTGCTTTGCAGCATCGTTAGGCTCTATGACTAGCAATAAAGAAAACACGCCCTGTCAGCCCTCGCGAACCTTGTGTGCCAATGCTTGCAGGACCCGGAACCTTTTTTGACTATTAGGAGCTTCATCGGCCTTGGGTGGATGAATGTCACATTTTATCTTGCTAAACAATTGGATATGGACTGAAGATTACTAGTGGAAACGATTGGGGGAGCGGTATTGCGGGCAATCCGATAAATCAATAACCACCCCAGGCTACCCATTTTCACATGACAAGTTGACATCAAAGGGGTCGCGAACTGTTTCGGCTGATCGACTCCATTGACGATGACTGTGTCGATTCCAGACCTAAAGAGTTCGAACTTGCCTCGCAAGTGAATCGTTCAGTACTCTATTGTCGTATCGCGAATTCGTCACCTGCAACTTGCCGTCCTTCGTGCAAGCTGAATTGAACCGCCAAACATGGGAATGGACTTCGATGTATTGTGTTCATTGTGGCGCCGATGGCGCCGAGACCTTTTGCGCTGCTTGTGGGCGACGCCAACAACCTGATAACCAGCTTCGATCTGGCTCGAACGTACCACAGAGCGACACTGGCGATTCGGAAGCCCATTGCCACGAATTAGCGCCGATTGCCTGGACAGAGTCGATTCAATACGAAACGGTGCTAGCCAACTCGGAGGCTCGACAACGGATTTCGGCTGCTGGTCAAAAAGGGAGAAAGGGAGTGACCGGCGAAGACTTGCTGGCGATTTTCGACGCGGTTTCGCCGATTGGCATTTCTTTGGAAAAACTCACCAACGCAATTCTGCCGATATATGACCGGATGGGAATCAAGACAAACCGTGATTCGCAAGCCATTTTCGATGCGCCACCTGGACGCGTCCTGCTGGCGGTTCTTTGTACACTCGCAGCAAAATCATTGACAATTGAAAAAGTCTGCCAGGATCTCAATAGTTGTGCTTTTTCTGCCGAGATACCCTCGGGATTGATCACCAACCGGGGCATGCTGCAGGTCTTGATCTTGGTAGAAGAGCAATGCGTCCGAGTGTCGATTGGAATAACAATTTCTGGTCAATGGTATGACTTCGGCAAATCGAAGCGTTTAATCGATGAAATGTTGGCAGCCATCCATGGCGACATAACGACCCAGCAAATGGGGCATCCGCCCAGATATCGCCGCGTTGCCTAGCATGACTGACCGCAAACGCTCTTCGGAGCTTAGTGGCCCACCAGACTCCAAATCACCACTGTCGTTCTCATCGACCAAGTCGCTCGGACACTCTCGCACACTAAAGAGCATTGGTTAACAGGCGTCACGCGAACGGTGTCCCCTTCTGCAAACTCTTGATAGGACACGACAATCTTTGCGTTTGCATATTAGAATCTGCAGCCAACGGAGCAGGTGTGACCGAGCGATGAACCAATCGGGGACGTGTCGAACGAACCGCACATGACGTCGTGTTCCCGGGAAACCTACAATCAAATTCAGCTCATTGCGCTGAACTGGGTTCAAGCAGCACAGTAGTGATTCATTTGGCACGTTTCTTCTCAACCGAATCGCCCCACGCCTCCATCGACTGCAGAACTTGCTTTAGTGATCTGCCAAGGGGCGTTAGCGAGTACTTGACCTTCGGGGGAATCTCTCCAAAGTCTTTGCGATTCACCACGCCGTCATCCTCGAGTTCCCGCAGTTGCTTTGACAGTGTTCGTGCAGAAATGCTGCCAAGAGATCGAGTCAGTTCGCCGAAACGTTTCGTGTCCTCAAGCAGAAAGTGGATGATCAGAACTTTCCACCGTCCGCCGATGATCTTTAATGTTGTTTCGACGGGACAATTTACTGCCTTTTGCTTGCCTTTCTTCGCCATACGGCTCACCTAAGTATCCATAATGTAACTACTAACAAATACGCCCATACTTGAATTCTGAGTATGTCCGGAATAGAAATCAAGACTGCGTTTAGGCTCGCTTTTGTTGTACTGAAGCAATACGCGTCATCGTTTTTGTTTTTCAACTTCAAAAATGCAAAGGAGATTCAATTGGCATCAACAAATGGAATGATCGACCCGGACGATGTGGTCATGTTGCTCATCGACCATCAGAGCGGATTATTCAATACGGTACAGGACCTTCCAGTCCCAGACCTGCGAAACTATGCGATCGCGTTGGCGAAGACGGCTTCGTTGCTCAACATCCCGGTTTTGACCACGGCATCCGTACCCGACGGTCCCAACGGGCCGTTGATCCCGGAGATTCACCAGTACGCACCGCACGCTCAGTTCATTCCGCGAACTGGTCAGATCAATGCGTGGGACAATCCGCCGTTTGTCGAAGCGATTGAAAAGACCGGACGCAAGACAATGGTGATCGCAGGAACATTGACAAGTGTCTGCATGGCGTTTCCAGCGATCAGTGCAATTGAAGCCGGCTACAAAGCGTATTGCGTCATTGACGCTTCGGGCAACTGGAGCAAGATGGCCACCGACATAACAATTGCGCGAGTCACGCAGGCAGGAGCGATCCCCATAGACACCTTTGCGATGGTCGCTGAATTGATGCGAACCTGGAACCGTGCTGAAGGATCGAAATTCGGCACAATCATCGCTGAACACATCATGCCCACTTACAAGTGCTTGATGGAGTGCTATGACAAGGCTCTGACGGTTGTGAAAAATGGACCCGAAACAATGTTGGACAAGTTTCAGTAATGCCCTCACAGATTTGACATTTACGGGCTGTTCGTTGATTCTCAATATCGGTTTGTCGACGAGAAAGATCATGAAGAAAATCAAACGCATTATAAGTAACATACCGCAACATTGGGTTGGTGATGGCTTCCCCGTGCGAAGCCTGTTTTCTTACGGTGGCGGCAACGAATTCGATCCGTTCTTGTTACTCGACTACGCAGGTCCGCATGAGTTTTCTGCATCAAACAGCAAACGCGGTGTGGACGTGCATCCTCATAAGGGATTCGAGACTGTCACGATCCTGTATCGAGGCGAGCTGGCTCACCGTGATTCAAGTGGTGGTAGCGGGCGGCTTGGTCCGGGTGACGTGCAGTGGATGACGGCCGGAAACGGCATCGTTCACGAGGAATATCACAGCGATGACTTCACGCGGCGTGGCGGAACGCTGGAAATGGTTCAGCTTTGGGTCAATCTCCGCAGTACTGATAAATCCACTCCACCGAAATATCAGGACTTGCGAGATAGCCAAATTCCGCGAGTAAAACTTGACGACGATGCCGGAACGGCACGTGTGATCGCGGGACAATTCGGGGATGCCCACGGAGCAGCCAGCACGTTCTCACCAATCAATGTTTGGGACCTGCAACTGAACGCTGGCAGACGTACCACGATTAAAGTTCCTGCTGGACACACAACGGTCTTGATCGCTCAATCGGGGCGAGTTTCGGTAAACGAGTCGCCGATGATGGCAGTCGAGCTTGCTTTGTTCGATCGCGATGGCGACTGTATCACGATCGATTCCGAAACCGACTCGCAATTGCTGGTCATAACTGGCCAACCCCTCGGCGAACCAGTGGTCGGACAGGGCCCATTTGTGATGAACTCTCGCGAAGAAATCCGTGATGCGATACAAGATTACCAAGCAGGAAAGATGGGACGTCTCAATTAACCAATTGATACGTAACTCGAACCGACATTCCGATCGCAATTTGTTACCGTGGTTCGGCGCCTCGGCTACATCGCGATTGCCCAGGCGGTGACGTTGATGGAACTGTGGTCGAGCCAACCCCTCGAGCGATCTCGCTATGAAAGGGGCGCCGGATTAGTCTGCTACCGCAAACGTCGCTTTAGTTCTTCCGCGACTTGTAGTAGTGAGGCTCGTGTTGCGGGGACTTGACTGATCGGATTTAGCAGCCCCCAGTCGTGGATCATGCCCGAGTAGCGAGTGGCGATCACGTCCACACCGGCTACGTCCAATTTGCGGGCATACTCCTCGCCCTCATCGCGCAACACATCGTTGCCTGCCGTTTGCACCAAGGCCGGCGGTAGCCCGCGAAGTTCCTCGGTCATGGCACGTAGTGGCGACGCATAGATTTCTGATCGCTCGTTTGAATCAGTGGTGTAGTTGTCCCAAAACCACTTCATCATGTTTCGCGTGAGAAACCGCCCTTCTGCAAACTCTTGATAAGACTCGGTGTCGAAGTTGGCGTCGGTCACGGGCCATAGGAGCGTTTGAAAAAGAATGTTCGGTCCGCCGCGATCCTTCGCCATCAAGGCGACAACAGCGGCCATATTTCCACCGACGCTGTTACCGACCACCGCCAATCGACTGCCGTCAATATGGATTTCGTGACCATGCTCAGAAACCCATTTCGTAGCCGCGTAAGCCTGATTAATTGCGACCGGAAATTGTGCTTCTGGTGATGGTGTGTAGTTCACGAATACGGCGGCGACGCCAGAGAGTGACACGAGATCTCGCACCAAACGCTCGTGTGTTGGATAGTCACCAAGCACCCACCCGCCACCATGAAAGAACATGAAAGCCGGAACGGTTTTGATTTCGCCTGCGGGATACACAATCGTTAGGTCAACACGCTGATCATCCTGTGTAATCGACAACTCCGATACTCTCGCTGGTGGCAGATCAACGTCAACGGATCGCTGCAATCCGGTTAGTACATGGCGAGCCTCGGCCGGCGATAATTCCTCGAGCGGCTTGCCCTCTGCGGAGTTCAACATTTTTAGAAAACTGCGAATGCGATGATCAATCGCGATGTCATGAGCTGGTTCAATAGTTTGCATGTGTAGTCCCCGGTTAGAGTTTGGATGAACCGAATGTCTTCCTACACAACTAGGCGTAATCGCGGGACAGCTTGGAGAAGCCAACCGCTGTTCGGATCTCACTCTTGTCGTTGGTTTGCCGATAATGCATGGCGAAGCATAACGCGCACCAGTCGATTTGCGATGCGCTCAATTTTGCCAGGTCCAGCAGTGACGACGTGAGAGCTAGATGGTCAGTAGCCAAACGATAGAGAGCAAAGAAGTTCCTAACGGAGCTCTAATCCTCAAGCGTCGCATCCAAGGTGATTTCTGTGTTGAGAAGCTTAGACACTGGGCAGCCGCTCTTCGCCTTTGCGGCCAGTTCCTCAAAGACTGCCTGAGTGGCATTGGGGATCTTAGCCGTCAGCGTCAAGTGGACAGAGGTGATCGAAAAACCATCCTCGACTTTTTCAAGAACCACGACAGCCGACGTCTCCATCTTTTCGGCAGTGAACCCCGCGTCACCGAGGATCAGTGACAGTGCCATGGTGAAGCAACTTGCATGCGCCGCGCCAATCAATTCTTCGGGGTTGCTACCTCGCTGGCCCTCAAAGCGACTCGCGAAGCCGTAGGGGTACGATTGTAGAGCACCACTCTCGGTTGATATCTCTCCCTTACCGTCTTTAATACCACCCTTCCAAACAGCCGAGCCTTTTCGTTTAATCTTCATTCTTGAACTCCAACGTAGCAAGGAATGCTTTAAACCAACGTGCCAAAAACCGACACAACAAACCGGCGGATACCAGCATGCTCATTAGATGCTAGAAACATGCAAAGATCGAGTATGCAATGACCGCAGGTACAATGAATTGACCGACGACATCACCTAAGTTCTGAAGGGTCGCGCGCTCTGGCGCAAGTCGCGCACTCTGTCCCAACTAGTGAGGTTCGGCCCACATCACTAGTCTTTAGTAAGCGTCAAGCATGGACCTGCTGCACTTGGAAACGTGTGTCCTTTCTTTGCATTAGCAAGGCTGTCTCATTGGATGTGAAATAAATGACCTAGCCCAACGCTTAGTATAGGGTGCTCCCGATTGGGAGTTGCACGATTCGCTATAAGAATTTCAGTTAGGTGAGGAAACGGAGTGACCGACGAGTTGCTGATACAAAGCCTTCTGGAGCATATTCTGGAGTCGCACTGCACTCCAGAGGAGGCGTGCATTGAATATCCTGAATTGTTATCTAGAGTCCGCAAGCGATTAATGCAGGTACGTCGTGTCGAGAATCAACTCGAAGTGTTTTTTCCGACGCTTCACTCTGAGAAAGGTAGCAAAGCAGATTTTTCCGCGCTGAAACAATTGCCGACAATTGATGGCTACGACATCCAGTCCATTCTTGGCTACGGAGGTATGGGGGTCGTTTACACAGCCAGACATTTGAAGCTGAACCGAATAGTCGCGTTAAAAATGTTGTTGGCTGGACCTCATGCTACTTCGCAAGAAGTCGCCCGCTTTGTGCGTGAATCGCAGGCTGTGGCTGGCCTACAGCATCCTAATATTGTGCAGGTCTACGACGTAGCCGATCTTGGTGGACACCCTTACTTCACCATGGAGTTTGTTGAGGGTGGCAGTCTTGCGGAAGAGTTATCAGGCGATCCACTCGATCCGAGACGCGCCGTTGAGGTGACTGCGACACTGGCAAGAGCGGTGCAAGCTGCGCACGTCAAAGGCATCATTCACCGCGACCTCAAGCCTGCCAACATCCTCTTAACCGCTGATGGAATTCCTAAGATTGCGGACTTCGGGCTTGCACGACACGTGGAGGGTGATCCAACACTGACCATGACTGGAGCACGCTTGGGTACTCCCAGCTATATGGCACCTGAACAGGCCGTGGGCGCGTCCAATGCGATCGGACCCTCCGTCGATGTTTACGCACTGGGCGCGATTTTATACGAAATGCTGACCGGTCGTCCCCCGTTTCGCGCCGCTACCGCAATCGAGACGCAGCGACAGATCGTGATGGTTGACGTAGTGAGACCTTCGAAATTGAATGCCAGCGTCCCTCACGATCTCGATACAATTTGCATGAAATGTCTGCAGAAAGAACCTCATCGTCGCTACGCATCAGCGGCCGCGCTTGCCGACGACTTGAAGCGATTTCAATGCGAGGAACCGATCCTGGCCCGGCCAGTTGGCAGAGTCGAAAAAATTACCAAATGGACCAACCGCAATCGGCTATTGGCAGTTTCCATGCTAAGCGGAATCCTGGCCTGTGGTGTGTGTGCTGCCATTGGCTGGAAATTCATCCTGGATCGGATGGTGGTGGCGCAGTCCACCGAGAACGATCTGCAAGAAGTAAAAGCCGCCCTTCATCAGCAGGACTGGAACGCAGCTCAGTCCGCTCTTCATCGCGCCGCAGGACGGGTTGGAAGTGCCGGTCACAACTCATTGGCTACTAGGATCGAACGGTACCGCAGGGAAATACAACTAGTTGATCAATTGGACTTGATCCGCTTGAAAAGAGCTGATCCACACCCCGGAGTCGATCGATTCAAAACTGCGGCAGCATCCTACGAGCAGTTGTTCCGCGAAACGGGATTGCTGACGCTGGAAGAGGCACCTCAGTCCGCCGCGGAGCGAATCCTTTCCACGGATGTGGCTCCTGCAATTTTGGTCGCTATAGACGACTGGTCGTTGTTTGCACAACCGAAACGTTCAGAATGGCTACGGGAGGTAGCCCGACTGACGGATGTCGATACCAGCAACACGGCACTACGCGATGCACTGAATCAAACCGATCCCACTGTCCTAGTAAACCTCGCGGCCGACATAACGATCGAAGGACAGTCGGTGGCATTGATGGTGCTCATTGGACAAGTGATCTTACAAAAGGACGGTGATGCGGTTCCGTTCTTGAAACGAGTACAACAGGTGCACCCAGACGATTTTTGGGTGAATGTTACACTGGCGCTGTCCACGTATCGGGTGAATCCTGCCGAGTCGGTCCGCTATTTCCAGGCAGCGATCGCCATCCGGCCGAATTCCGCCGATGTTCATGACTGCCTCGGCACAGCGCTAGCCCGCAGTGGTCGGCTTGACGAGGCACTCTCCGAATTTGTGATCGCGACCCGCTTAGATCCATCGTCGGCCAACTTTCATTTCAATCATGGTCTGGCGTTGAGCCATCTAGGGCACCATGAAATTTCTATTGAAGTCCTACGCCGTGCGGTGGAGATCCGCCCAGATTTCGCAGACGCTCACGGGGCGATCGGCCTGAATCTGTTAAACTTGAATCGTCCAGCCGAGGCAATCATAGAAAGCCGTCTAGCTGTCGCGCAAAATCCAACTCTATGGCTCTCCTACACAACAATTCGGAACAGCCAGCTGAAACTGGGACAAAATGCGGATGCGCTCACCACCTGGAAAGAAGTGCTCGCTCGGAATCCGGCGAGTCACGACGAATGGGACGGTTTTGCCGAACTGTGCCTCTTTCTCAATCGTGATGATGAGTACCGCGTGGCCCGTCAGAATCTACTGAAACGATTTGGCAACACCACAGATCCATTTATTGCCGAGCGAACTGGCCGGTCGTGCCTCTTCTTAGAAGCGTCTGCGGAGGAACTGCGGCAGGCGACAGCTCTAATCGACCTGGCACTGAGCAACGAGTCTCCCCAGACCCGCAACTACTGGCGTTATTTTCGATTCGCCAAAGGTCTGGCCGAGTATCGCGCAGGTCGATACGAGAGCGCGAGCGAATACATCGATAGCGAGACACTACAGGTGTTGGGCCCAGCACCTCGCCTGTTGCTCGCCATGATCCAGCACCGCTTGAATCTAACGGAAGAGGCTCGCCAGAACTACGATACGGCGATAGCCGCGTTTGAATGGAATCTCGACAATGTGATGAACGCCGACAAATGGCGCTACCACTTGCTGCGGCGAGAAGCAGAAGCCGTTTTGAAAACGTCGTCGTAGGGCGTACGTTCGTGTCCACTCAGAACGCTTAGCTAAGTGGCGGAAGGCCATCGATGTCTCGCCAAGCTTGTTCCAGCGACCGACGAGGCCGATTCCTTGATGGTAGAGTCGACCACCACTAGCGATCGGGGAGGCTATCGAACATGGGCGTCGAGCAGTACGAGAATTTGGTGATCGGCAGCGGAGAGGCAGGTAAGTTTCTTGCCTGGAACCTCGCGAAGCAAGGACAAAAGACGGTCGTCATCGAACGCTCGATGATCGGCGGTTCCTGCCCCTACGTTGCTTGCTTGCCAAGCAAGAACGTTATCTACAGTGCGAAGGCCGTTTCACTTATTGATCCAGTCAAGGGGCTGGGCGTCGTGACGGGAACAATGACCGTTGATATGGCGGGAGTGGCCCGACGCAAACGGTCGATGGTCGAGGGGCTAACTGAGTTGCACCTGGCGAACTTCAAAGCCAGCGGCGCGGAATTAGTGATGGGCGATGCTCGCTTCACCGCAGCCAAGACCGTTGAAGTTCAATTGACTAACAGCGACACGCGATGGCTGCGAGGCGAGCGAGTCTTTCTCTGCGTGGGTACACGGGCAAGCGTACCCAGCGTGCCTGGACTCGCTGACGCGAAACCGATGACACATGTCGAAGCACTTGAGTTAGAACGCCTGCCCTCCATCGCTGCAGATGGGCATCTTGTCATCATCGGTGGTGGGTATGTCGGGCTAGAATTCGCCCAAGCGATGCGCCGGTTCGGCTGCAAGGTTACGATCATTCAGCATGGAGTGCGGCTCCTAGATCGAGAGGATCCCGACATATCCGACGCTATTCTTGAACTGATGAGAGATGAGGGCATCGAAGTTTTTCTGAACGCTGAGCTGTTGAGTGTTTCGGGAAGGTCTGGCTCGAAGGTCACCCTGAGAGTTCGCGTGGGAACCACAACATCGATGGTCGATGCGACAGACATTTTGGTCGCGACCGGTCGAACACCAAATACCGAACGGTTGAATGTTGATGCAGCCGGCATCGAGCTTGATGAACGCGGTTACGTTCGAGTCAATGAAAAGTTACAAACGAGCGCGGCCAAGGTCTGGGCCATGGGTGATTGCGCCGGAAGTCCACAATTCACACATGTAGGCTATGACGATTTCCGTGTCGTGCTGAGCGATCTCGGTAGTGGAACGCGCACGACACGAAATCGACTCGTTCCCTATTGCTTGTTCACCGATCCAGAGTTGGCTCACGTTGGCATGACCGAGGTGGACGCACAAGCAAAACGCGTCTCTTACCGCATAGCGCGGCTGCCGATGTCAAAGGTAATGCGGACACGAACTTTGTCTCAAACTCGCGGCTTTATGAGGGCGCCAATTGGTGACGATGATCGGATCCTAGGATTCACCGCTTTCAGTACAGAGGCCAGCGAATTGGTAGCCGTCGTTCAAACGGCAATGATCGCTGGCATGCCATATACCGCGCTCCGCGACGCAATCTTTACTCACCCGACTATTTCGGAAGGACTGGTCATGTTGTTTACAAACGGATTTACAAACAAAAGTACGACACGCACCAGCGTTTTACAATCCGCAGTTAACTAAGCCCCTACGAACAGAAAAGCAAAAAAATGTTCAAAACAAAAAATGACTTGCCAGAAGCGACCCGTGTTAAAGCCATCGAATTGCTCAACGCGCGACTAGCGGACTGCACCGATTTGCAATCGCAAACCAAGCAGGCCCATTGGAATGTTAAAGGTCCCAATTTCATCGCACTGCATGAGTTGTTCGACAGCATCAATGAAGCAGTGGAAGACTACGTTGACTTGATTGCAGAACGAGCCGTTCAACTTGGAGGCATCGCCGAGGGGACTGTGCGAATGGCAGCAAAGCGCAGCTCGTTGGCCGAGTACCCAACAAATACGCCTGACAGTCGCAGCCATATTGAGGCGCTTTCATCGGCCTTGGCGTCGTTCGGAAAAGTTGTTCGCGAGGCAATCGATCTAGCGAACGATTTTCACGATCTCGATAGTGCGGACTTGTTTACCGAGGTGTCTCGTGGCATCGACAAATGGTTGTGGTTCGTCGAAGCACATTTGCAAGCTGATCGATAGGCATGTGAAACGCAATTAGCAACGACATCTTTTATGTGAGACACAAAATGATCGCCGTTAGAAAAGCAAGTGCACGAGGTTACGCTGATCACGGCTGGCTGCAGTCCTTCCACACGTTTTCGTTCGGATCGTACCATGATCGTGAACATATGAACTTTCGATCGCTGCGTGTAATCAATGAAGATCGCATTGCTGCCGGTCAAGGCTTTGGGACCCACGCACACGCAGTCGATCCACACCGATGCTTTGATCTATTTGCTAAAACTTGATGAAGGCGTGATGAAAGAGATTGAGATCCCTACCGGGCGGTACGCTTGGCTCCAGGTGCTGCGAGGTTCGGTTTGATCTTGCCGCGAACAGTTTGGCGGAAATCATGCTATTTGATTTGGCATAGCAAACGCAGGAACGGCATCGCAGTTGCTCCCTAGTTCCATCTTCTGGCCTGCATGGACAGTTATGCTGGTTGTGAGGTAAAATCTCGGCACGCTGGCGGCTTTGATTGCGTTTCGCATATCGGTGTTCCTGGAGACGGCTATGGATCCAAATGACGGTGGTAACACGACGGCGGCCGTTGAACAATACGTGGTCCAACTTGGAGCACTTGGCGAAGACGCACCAGCCGACGAAATCGTTCGGGCTTTGCTGAGCCGTGCAGTTGGCCGATTGAATATGTTGTGTGCGACGGTTCTTTATCAAAGCTATCCACGGCTGACGCATTCACCACTCAACTTGCAGGCCGAGGAACTGCTGAGTTCCGTTGTGGAACGGTTGCTCAAGGCGATGCAAAAGGCACGGCCCGGGAGCGTGCGACAGTTTTTTGCATTGGCAAATCAGCACATGCGGTGGGAGCTGAATGACCTGGCCCGCCGTTTGGACAAACAAGCTCCGGATGTTGCATTGCTGGAGTCGCTGGCAGTAGCCCCAGAGAGCAGCGGGTCAGAACTTAGCCAAAGTGCCCGTAAGATTTTGGATGCTATCGACGGACTTCCTGACGACGAGCGAGAAGTGTTCAGTTTGGTGCGAATCCAAGGAATGACGCAAGCGGAAGCTGCCGAGATCACCGGAGTTTCGACAAAGACCATTCAACGACGCTTGAATCGTAGCTTGCTTCTATTGACTCAATCTCTCTCTGAACTGCAATTCACGGACCCCTCTGCAGACGACTAATAACAATAGGTAATTTGCCTGGTCCCGCCTTCAAATTGTCCATGCTGTACGCCTAGGTACAGTAAGGCAGTCAGGCGACGCTGGTCGTCGTTTTCGGTCATTGCCTGTTTCCACTTTGAAGGGCGATGTCGACATAGTGCGACGTCGGCGGGCGATGAGCACAAGCGAGATCCAATCAACCGAAGCGGCGAACACTAAGGTCCATTCAACCACTCGGCCACTTCGCTTGAAAAAACTAGTCGTGGGTCTTGTGATCACCGTTTGCGCAGTGGCAATTGCCATCAAGGCGTGGCCCTCAATCTCTCTTTCGCTCCATACTATTTCGACCGATGACGCCTATGTAAACAGTCACGTCACTTACCTTGCCCCGCGCGTTGAGGGACAAGTCGCAAACGTATTCGTCGATGATAACGATCGCGTTGCAAAGGGTGATGTACTGGTTCAATTGGACCCCACGCCCTATCGCATTGTAGTCGACCAAAAGAAGGCGGCGCTCATATCGGCTCAGGCAGACTTGGTTGCAGCCAACGCCAGTGTTCACGGATTAGCGGCGCGAGCTCGAGCTAATCGATTCATTTTGGAGAACACCATACAACAGGTCGACCAAAAGATTGCCAATTTGCGATCGAGCGTTGCTACCTACGTTAGTCAGCAAGCGTCACTGGAATTGGCTCTTAGCAACCTACGACGCGCTGAAAAACTGGCGCCATCAGGTGCAGTCAGCCAGCAGGAACTTGACATTAGCCGGCAAACTGTGAAAGCTGACGAAGCCAACGTCGACGAGGCACTTCAGCTCATTTACGCGAATCGAGTGAGCTTAGGACTTGCTGCCAAACCCTCCAATAGCGATGACTTGACGGAGGTACCGGATGATCTTGACCAGACGTATTCTAGTGTCAGAGCCTCCTTGGCGCAGCTCATTGAAAGCGATGCACAGCTTGGCTATTTCACAGCGTCATGGGACTCCTCGCCAAAGCAAGTTATCCAAGATTTTTACAAGCAGGATCCACAAGGCAATCTCGATCGCATCTTCGCAAAACTCATTCCAAACGCGCCCCAGATCAAACAGGCTGAGGCGAAACTACTTCAAGCCCAACGCGATCTCGACCAAGCGGAGTTGAACCTTCAATACTGCGACATAGTCAGCGATATTGAAGGTGTTGTGACACGAAGAAATGTAAACCCAGGTAACAATGTTCAAGTTGGTGAGAGCTTGATGGCCGTGCGATCCCTGACTGAAATTTGGATCGATGCCAACTTCAAAGAAACGCAACTATCCTATTTACGGATTGGGCAGCGTGTCGATTGCGTAGTTGACATGTACGGCAGTGCGAAGTCCTTTGAAGGTCGCATCACTGGCTTCACCATGGGAACGGGCCAAACTCTTGCACTCCTACCGCCACAGAACGCCACGGGCAACTTTGTAAAAATTGTCCAGCGATTGCCAGTACGGATCGAACTTACCGACTACAACGCCGAAGAACTACCGTTGTTCGTAGGACTCTCGGTAACGCCTCGCGTGTATTACAAGGACCCGGCCACGGGTCTAAATGCGGGAGAGTATCTGCGGCCCAACACACCGGTCCTCAAGCAGTCCTTGAATCCTCGACCGCTTTCGTTTTCGCCCGCAAGCAAATCGCTGGGCGGCCAAAATGAGTAACTCGGCGGCAAGCACAGTGACCAACATGCGTCCAGCGATTAGCCCTTGGCTCATCGCAATCGCCGTGGTTGTGCCGACGTTCATGGAAGTGCTCGATACAACGATAGCGAATGTTGCACTCCGCTATATCGCTGGCGCACTCTCCTCGGCCGAGACAGACAGTGAATGGGTCATCACAAGCTATCTCGCAGCCAATGCGATTGTATTAACGATTAGTGGCTGGCTATCGGCGAGGCTGGGGAGACGAAACTACTTTCTAATGTCGATCGCAGTTTTTACGATCGCATCAGGTTTATGTGGCATGGCAACCAGCCTTCCCCAGATCATCTTTTTCCGAGTAATTCAGGGCCTCGCAGGTGGTGGCTTGCAGCCATCGAGTCAAGCAATCCTGATAGACAGCTTTCCTCAAGAAAAGCAAGGTACCGCGATGTCGGTATTCGGTATCGCTGCCTTGATCGGGCCGATTGTTGGACCAACGCTGGGCGGCTGGTTAGTCGTCAGCTACGATTGGCGGTGGATCTTCTATATCAACGTGCCCATTGGATTGTTCGCCTTTGCAGCCAGCTACTTTTTGGTGAAGGATCCAGAGTACTTAACCAAAGAAAAAGCGAGATTGAGAACGCGCCCGATCAATTTTGACTTCATTGGCTTCGGCCTACTCACACTACTGGTCTCCTGTTGGGAGATTGTTCTGAGTAAAGGTCAAGAGTGGGACTGGTTGAGCGATCCTTTTTGGCGAGTCCAAGTGCTTGTCATTGCATTTGTACTGGGGCTTGCCTTCTTCATCGTCCGCGAGCTAACCTCGAAAAACCCACTGGTAGATTTGCGAGTACTTGCCAACCGCAATTTGACGGTGTCGGTTGTCATTTTATTCAGTGCGTTTTGCGTCTTATACGCGGCCAGTATCGCGCTTCCATCGATGCTCCAAACCGTATTTGAATACGACGCATATCAAGCGGGTCTCGTCCTGTCGCCCGGCGGAATCTCCTCGATAACAATGCTATTGATTGTGAGCGTTTGCCTGAGAAAAGGTGTCGATGCGCGTTACTTGATTGCCATGGGATTGATTGTTCTCGCAGCCTCGAACTATTGGATGGCCCATCTCAATCTTAGTGTCGGTCCGTTGCAGGTCATTTGGCCACGGATGGTGCTGACGGCTGGGCTAGGTCTGATTTTCGCGCCCATCAACGTGGCCGCCTACATGTATGTTCCACAGCATCTACGCGGTTCAGCCATTGCATTGGTGAGCGTTTTCCGGAACGAAGGGGGCAGCGTTGGGGTATCGATGTCGCAGACCATTCGGGAGCGGCGTACACAATTTCATCTCCAACGTGAGAACGAGTTGCTCGACTCTTTCAACCCCTACGTTAACACGTTTATGGATAGGGCGACCACCTACTTCTATAGCTTCAACGGCGACTTCATGGCGTCGCAGAAATTAGCGTTACATGCGCTTGATAATCTGCGACAGCAACAAGCTTTATCGCTCGCCTATTTCGATGTGTTTTGGCTGGCCGCCGTGATGGGAATCAGCTTGGTTCCGCTGGTGTTCCTGATGAAGCGAACTGTGGCAGAAAAGGGAACTCATGTTGCTGCGGATTGATTTACATTTCCGTGTCTCTTGACCATCACTCTCGAATGTCACTTAGAATTTTGATCTCTGCTTCGACCTTCTTCCAGAGCGCCGAGCATTCTTCGCGCTCGTTCTCGGGAAACACTTGCAGTTCGCTCATATCACGCAGGCCACTCAAACTCGGGTCCGTTTTCCACCGCGACAGTTCCTGCAAGAAATAGGCGCGTACTTCGGGGAGACGCTTATCTGGATTATCAGAGATGCCTTCCAGCTGGAACCGCAGCCACTGTATCGCTTGCAATTGCCACCGTGATCCAGCCGTTTGAGCGAACTGGGCACTGTCCAACGCCTGGCCGCTGCCTGCGATAGCAACAGCACGAGCGGCCGAATAGCCGAGCGTTTTCGGCAATTCAGGATCACTTGCGAAAGCACTCGTGTAGAGCAGCGCGCTAGCGGAGTGCAGTTTCCTAAATTGACAAACGCCCAGGTAAGAGAGGCGCTCTTCGTTATCCGCTGGTTCATGTTCTCCAGCCAAAAATGCTGCCAGGTGCGGGAGGATCATGGTCTCCGCCTCTCGTCGCAGTATGTGGCAGATCCATTGATCGCGGCTGTCGGCATATTCCGCGCTCCAGTCATAACTCGTGATCGCCAACGCAAGTGTACGACGAGCTTCCGCAACTTCACCTTTTTGATACAGCGCCATCGCAATAATCAAGCGAGGACATGGTCCCATCGCTTTCGACGCTTCGCCCTGCATGATCGAAATAGCACTATCGAGTTGGCCCTGCCGATATTCGGAAAGTCCTTTTGCAAAGAGATAGTAACGGTAATACCAGAATGATTTGGCCGCCTCATAGTTCACCGCGCGATCGGCCAGCGCCACGGCTTGCTCAAGTCTATCTTTAGAACAGGGACGCAGCATGCAGCATCTCGCGATGCCTTCGGCAGTCCCTGCGTCCATGGTTGTCCCAAATTTTTCCAGCAGCATTTCACACGCGAGATCAAATTCTTGTACATCTCCCACATACAGGCAAAGCTCAGCATAACCAGACCAAGCAGCATATTCTTGATCTCCAGAATCTAGCATCTGCTTCCAATCTCGCAGAGCTTCTTTTCCATGCCCAGTCATCACCAATAGGCTTCTCGCACCGTGTTGAAAAGTTGCATTACCGGGTTGAGCATCGCGACTGCGCCGAAGATTTGCCAGGGCTTCATCAAACATACCCTTCTCTTTCAAGGCGTTTCCTAAATCGAAGTAAGCCCAAGCATAGTTCGGATCGATCGAAAGAGCTTTGCGATAGCAAGCGATTGCCTCGTCTGAACGCCCAATATCTTTCAATGCATTTCCAAGATTGTTCTGTGCTCTGGCGTACTGTGAATTAACAGTCAACGCTTTCTGATAGTAGTCGATTGCTAATTTCGGAAGCTTTTGGTTTCTCAACGCATCACCGACAGCAGAGTACCCGACCGCGGCCTTTGGACGGCTCGCCAATGCAGCACGGTAAAAACCATCCGCTTGTTCGGGGGCTGGTAATAGCAACGTATCACCTAGAATAAGATTGCACCAAAAATCTTCCGGATGCTCTTGCTGAACGCGTTTCAAAAAATCCGTTGCGTCGCCGCCATTTATGTGCAGCCGTTCCCCCAGCGTCAGCAGCAATGCGGGGGAAACCGCGTCGACCGGTACCGTCCGCGCTATCTCGGCAATAGCTTGTACGTCAGACCAAATGTCAGGATTGCGAATACGGTCGTGCCAGCTGCTCGAATCGGCATCGGCCCGTCGCGCGATGTCCAGCAACCAATCTCGCTTGTCCGTATTGGAATCGCAAAACGCCCAATCATCGAGCGCTTCAACTAGCGATTGTCGAATGATTGTTTTCCTGATTCTCTCGGCGACAATGAGCGAAGAATCACGCTTGTGAATCAGCCCAGCTTTTGTGAATGCGTCCTCATAGTTCTGTCCGGCCCGTGTTTTGTAAAACTGCAAGTCGCCGCTGGTCACGCGACTGAGTCGAATGGAGTCGAGCTTTTCGACCAAATCTATATCAGCATGTGCTTGCTCGATCCTCTGTCGCAGCTCCTCGAAATTCCCATCGCCCAGACGATCCAAAATTGCTCGAGCAGCCTCAAGCCGGTTTTGTTGAACCAGTTCTAAACCTGACTCAAGCCTGCCGGTCAACCTGACTTTCTCAATTTGTCGTGCAGCGGCCAGTGTCGACATTTTTATTGCGGCGGCGACAACGAAGAGACAAAGAGTCATCGCAGTGACTATCAGCGCGAACCAAATTCGATTGCGCCGAATCCAACGCCACACCCGCTCGATACGTCTCACGGGCCGGGCGAGAATCGCCTCGTGGCCTAGAAATCGCTTAAGATCATCGGCCAATTCACCAGCAGTGCTGTAGCGCTTTCGCGGTTCTTTTTGAAGACATTTCAAACATATGGTCTCCAAGTCACGGGGAACTTTTACATTCAACACCGACGGTGGCACCGGCTCTTCCGAAACCAGTCGTCGCTCAGTCTCGGAAATTGATTCTCCTCGAAATGGCAACTTGCCGGTCAACATTTCATACAGCAGAGTGCCGAGCGCGTAGATATCAACACTGGGGCCAACTTCAAGTCCAATAACTTGTTCGGGAGCCATGTAGTTGGGCGTTCCCATACGAGCACCGGTCTGCGTAAAGCTCGCTTCACTATCAATAAAGCGAGCCAATCCGAAATCGCCGATCTTTAGGGTGCCATCCTCTGTAAGCAGAATGTTCGCGGGCTTCAAATCGCGATGAACAACACCTCCGTCGTGAGCTGCTTGAACGGCCCTTGCCAAAACCGCAACCTGTTCCGCCGCCTCGCCAACCGGTATTGGGACACCGACCAACTTATCGGCCAAGGTACCTCCTTCCACCAATTCCATAGTGTAGTAAGGCCGACCATCAACATCTCCGATGTCATAGATCTGAACGACATGCGGATGCCGGAGCCCAGCGATCGCCTCAGCTTCTCTGCCAAAGCGATACAACTCCGCTTGGCTGGCGTGCGAACCAGCTAGCAACATCTTCAGGGCCACGAAGCGATTCAGCCTCAACTGTTTTGCCCGGTACACCACACCCATTCCACCGCGGCCAAGAACGGAATCGATTTCATATCCGGGGATGTTTGCTGGTGCGGTTACCTGTTGGAGCCGTCGTCGATGGGCGACATGCGAGTGAGCGCTGGTGGAAGGAAATAGCCGTTCAACCTGGGCCTCAAGCTTGCGCACCTTCTGCAGACGGCTCTGAACTTCAGCAAGTAAATCGGGCCGGTCGGCGCAAACGTCTTCCGCCGTCCGATCTGAATTGAGGATCTCTTCCAGATAATCAACTATCAGCGATTCATCGGCCATCACTTGTTCTCGTTCCCTACAATGCAATGAATGACCGAATCATTGTAGATTTAGGACGGGTTGTCGCCATAGGCAATCACAGGACAATCGACAAAGCCTGCTGGACATGTCGAATCGAAGGTAGCAGGATGGGGAGAGTTAAATGGGGCGTCGTCGCGAATCCGTTTAGGCAAATCTGGATTCGCAATGAACTATTGACCAAAAGTGATGGCGTACGGGGTGCCTTCAAGAATTGATTGGGGAGGCCGAGCGGCCCAACTTGCAGTGATGTTAATAGCACTTCATTGTCGTTGGTGTTCATCGAAAACGTTTCCTAGGTGAGCACGCCCGTCCTCAACACTAGGCGTAGGACCTGGACAATAAGAACTCATTGGCAGTGCTTACATTTCGCCCCGTGACCCGCGAACACGCTTAGATTCCTAGTGAACCTCCTAGTTTCCGGTCTATCCTCGGTGGACCCTCGCGACAACTGGACCGATTTGAGACGTCATCCAATGAAAATTAGCAATCAAATGGCTTTTCCGGTGCTTGATCCAGCACTGATGCAATCGGTGGCCCAGCTTGGCAAATTGGTACGGTTCTCCGCCAACGATAAGTTGATCTCACAAGGCTCGAAAGACTATCCGTTCTACATCATTAAATCGGGCGAGGTCCGTATTGTCGAGATCGTCGGCGACGTTGAACACCCGATCACAAAACACCAGGCAGGTCAGTTCACTGGAGATGTGGACATGCTGACGGGCCGATCCTCGGTCATATCGGCTTTGGCAAACGACGCGGTCGAGGCCTATCAGCTGTGTGCCGTTCGACTTCGACAATTACTCAACGAATGTCCTCTTTTTGGTGACTTGCTACTGGAAGCATTTCAGACGCGTCGGGAACTCTTGGCACACACCGGTTTCATGGGTGTCCGCCTGATTGGAAAACCGAATACAACCGAAACGATGCGGATGCGAGAGTTCTTCTATAAGAATCATGTTCCGCATACTTTCTTTGACGCAACAACCGCAGCAGGGTGTGAGCAACTAAGAATTCTCGACGCCACTGACAAACCGCTTCCAATTGTTCACTGCAACGGCCGCACGGAGGTCGAGCCATCGTTGGAAAAGATCGCAGACTGCATCGGAATTTCGCGAGATGTCGATTCGCAGTTGTTTGACCTAGTGATCGTCGGCGCGGGACCAGCCGGTTTAGCAGCTGCCGTTTATGCATCGTCGGAGGGCGTGAAGACGTTGGTCATCGATGGAGTCGGTCCAGGAGGCCAGGCCGGCAGTAGCTCAAAGATTGAGAACTTTATTGGATTTCCGTCAGGCATTAGTGGTGGCGATCTAGCAAATCGTGGCTATCTGCAAGCTCTCAAGTTTGGCACCCAATTCAGCGCGCCTGCCACCGTGGAGTCAATCGAACAAGATGCTTCTGGCATTCACATCCTACGATTGTGTTCGGGGCGACTCGCCCGTGCGAAATGCGTTCTGATCGCAACCGGCGTCACCTATCGACAACTAGAGCTTCCCGGTTGCCAACGACTTGAAGGAGCCGGGGTTTACTATGCGGCAACCTCTGTTGAGTCTCGCATTTGTGAGAAGTCTGTAGCGGTCGTTGTGGGTGGCGGAAACTCGGCCGGTCAAGCAGCAATGTTTCTTGCCCAGAGCGCGGCACAAGTAAAGATGGTTATAAAAGGTCCTGACCTGTCGAAAGGCATGTCGTCTTACCTCAGTCATCGAGTTATCAATCACCCCAAAATCGAGTTGATTGCAGATAGCGAAGTCGTACGCGTTCATGGCAAGAGTTGCGTTGAAACCATCGATATTCGAAACTCGAAGACTGACGAGGTTTCGTCATTGGCATGTTCAGCACTGTTCATCTTCATTGGCGCGAGTCCGAACACCAAATGGCTTCCACCAGCAGTCAAGCGAGACGCCAAAGGGTTTATTCTCACGGGTTCCGCTCTTCAGTTCCAATCGAACGGGATCGAATCGAATTGGCCTCTGGAGCGTGCTCCATGCGATCTCGAAACATCCGTTCCCGGGATTCTGGCAGCTGGCGATGTACGCGCCGGTACCACGAAACGATGTGGGTTCGCGGTCGGTGATGGTTCTCTGGCTGTGACGTGCGTGCATCGCTTCCTAAACGAGTTCGCGTCGAAGTAGGTGACGAGCATGAGATCGGATCAAGGAAAGCAACAAACGCCACTTAGGCAACCGTTTGGTGCCTGAGGAGCATGAATACCGATTCCATCGGAACGACATTACACGTGCGCCTGCCTACTTTTCAATCACGCGATGGATCGCAGTAATCCGCCTTCCACTCGTAATGCCGCACCGTTTGTGGCCGACGAGAGCGGGCTCGCCAAATAGGCAACTAAATTCGCAATCTCAATTGGGTCAATCAATCGCTGCAATAATGACGATTGTCGATGGTCGCGGAAAAAATGCGATTCTGCTTCTTCATCACTCTTTGCATCGGGCGACGCCGAACGCAAAAAATCAATAATCCCTTCCGACTGGGTCGGGCCTGGCAACACCGAATTAACTGTCACCTCAGTCGCTTTGGTCAATTCTGCCATTCCGCGAGAAAGAGCTAATTGACTCGATTTTGTTACTCCATAGTGAATCATTTCTGGCGGGGTCATGACACCTGATTCGCTGGAAATGAAGATCACCCTCCCCCATCCTCTCTCGAGCATTCCGGCAAAATAGTGCCGAGATAGCCTGACACCGCTCATGACATTGACTTCAAAGAGGTGCAGCCAATCCTTGTCGGTAATCTCGACGAACGGTTTGGCTTCATAGATTCCCACGTTATTCACAAGGATATCTACGCTGGGCAATTGTTCGATTACCTCGGCCACACCTTCGCTTGTCGCAACATCAGCGACAATTCCTTGTACATGGGCACCCTCTGAGCTTTCGGTAATCTGCAGCACTGCTCTATTTGTCTTTTCCAGACTGCGGCCGACGACATATACCGAAGCGCCTTCTTGAGCCAGCTTTTCTGCTATGGCCAGACCAATGCCAGCCGTTGAGCCAGTGATCAGGGCTGTTTTACTATTAAGTTGAAGGTCCATTGTTCAGCTGCGGAAGTTGTTGGAGAAAATACGACGGCGCGGTTGCAAACAAGGCAAGACGCAGGATTGGATCGACTTAGTGTAGCAATTGTTACACTTTAAGGTCCCGTTGCCTCATTGGAATCTAAGTCGACTGCTGTGGAACTGCCAGCGGCTTGCACCGTAATAACAGTGTGCTTGTAAGTCGGGCAATTGCTCAACGGCTCGGTACTGTTGATCGGAACCAACACGTTTGCCTCGGGGTAGTACATCGCCGCGCACTGTCGCGGAATCGGATACTCCACGACGATGTAATCATGAACAGTGCGAGTTTGACCCAGGTAGTGACTAGTAATGTCGACTCGTTGGTGTGGTGTCAGTCTTCTCGCATCGATGTCTTCACGATTCATCATGATGATTCGACGCTCGTAGTGCAGACCGCGATAGCGATCATGTAGCCCATAAATGGTCGTATTGAACTGATCATGACTTCGCACCGTCGTCATCGCCAGCTGGTCCGGTTCAAGCCGATGTTCAGGGATTGGATTGATGGTAAATTTTGCTTTGCCCGTGTCGGTATGGTACTGGTTCTCCCGAGGTGGATTGGGCAAGTAAAACCCGCCGGGCTGTCGAACTCGCTGGTTATAGTCTTCGAAACCTGGAATTACTTTTGAAACACCCTCTCGAATCAAGTCGTAGTCGTCCGCCCACGCCAACCAATCGACGGTTGATTCTTTGCCCATTGTGGCATTAGCAATTCGGCAAACGATCGCGGTTTCACCCATCAAGTGTGGTGACGCTGGTGGGAACCGACCTTGCGAAGATTGAACCACGCCCATCGAATTTTCGGTGCTAACAATCTGCGACCTCTTGGACCGCTTCTCGTTTGCTGGCCGGGCAATGTTCGCGAGCTACAAAGTGCGGTCAAGCATGCATTGCTGCAAGCATCTGGCCCGGTCATCGTCCCCGCTTACTTACCAGAAGCGATTCGCCAAACAACAATTCGCCCGCCCGAATCGTCAGCCCCAACCAAACCAAACTCTGGTCTCACCGCCATGACGCGAGAGTGGTTGGATTCGGGAAGCGACGACATTCACCGGGAATTGATCGGCTTGGCAGAGCGAGAAATCCTTGCCGAAGTTTTGAAGCGATATCGAGGCAATCTCAGTCAGGCTTCCAAGCGCCTCGGCATAACAAGAGCAACTCTCAGAACGAAAATGGCGGCGATTAAATCGAACCCTCTAGACAACCGCGATCATGCATGACCCAGAAACCGCCCTCAATGAACTGATTTTCATGTTGTTCGAGCGACAACATGAACTTCGGCTGCGGATACACCATGATCGTCCCGATGCTGAAGCGGACTGGGAAAGGTTGCATGAACAACTCGATCTGCTCAACGATCGCCGCATCGAACTCGCTTGGCAGCCTGAAGTCGCGATTGAAGAATGGACGAATCAAATGCGCCTGGCCAACGCAATCAGCAAAGGCTGCGACCAACTTGAAGCGGCTCTGTCATCGACCAAGCCAGCCAACTATTTCGTCCCGTCGGCGTTTGCCACAACGTCCGTCGCGGGAATCTCTAAATCGTCGACCAGCAGATAATCACAGTCCTTGCCAGTGATCGCAACAACCGTTTGTCCACTGGCCTTATGATTGCGAATACGGATAGTGCTTGCGAGTTCCGAAAATGGCTAGTTCGGACAGTTTAGCATGTTAGAATCGCACGGCATGAACAACGTAAGCACAAAGCAATCCATCAAACTAAGCCGGACTCTATGCCGACGTGCGCGATTGTCGCGTGACCATCGGTTTGACGGATTGTTTTTTACTGCAGTCAAAACGACAGGCATTTATTGTCGCTCGATTTGTCCAGCGAATCCGCCATTGGAAAAAAACGTCGATTATTACGACACTGCGGTCGCGGCGGCGTTGGCCGGTTTTCGGCCTTGCCTGCGCTGTCGCCCCGACAGTGCGCCCGGATCACCTGCGTGGCTGGGCAGCAAAACCACTTTGCGCCGGGCAACACGGCTGATCCATGAAGGTGCGCTGATCGAGCACGACATGAATCGGCTGGCTCAAAGATTAGGTGTTACGGATCGCTACCTGAGAAAACTCTTTCAAGCCGAACTCGGTCTTTCGCCTAAGTCGTATAGCCTTTACTACCAGTGCCTCTTGGCAAAAAAACTGCTGCATGAAACCCGACTGCCGATCACACAAGTCGCCTTTGCGAGCGGTTTTAACAGCATTCGCCGCTTCAACGATTGTTTCAAAAAACAGTTTCGCCTTGCCCCACGCCAAATTAGATCGCTAACTACTTCGAACTATGTTCGAAATAAACAGAACGATAGTGCTCATCAAGCAACCGTCTCAATCACTCTCGCCTATCGCCCGCCCTATGACTGGGCTGGCGTGCATGAATTTTTTCGACAACGATTGATCGACGGACTGGAGTGGCTCGACGACCAAGCCTACGGCCGAACCTTTCAGCTTTCCGGTCATCGAGGTAGGTTTACTGCCCAACACGATGCAGTTCACCATCGTTTCAACGTAACAGTTTCGCTCGACGAAGTCGGTATCCTTGCTCAGGCCATCGCCAACATTCGTCGCTGCCTTGACGTGGATGCTGTTCCCACGGCAATCACGACAGCAGTCGCAAAATCGATGCCTGATCGCGTGGTAGTAAAGGGACTGCGACTGCCGGGGGTTTGGAGTCCCTTTGAAGCTGGCGTTCGCGCCATCCTCGGGCAGCAAATTTCAGTGAAAGCGGCCAAGAAGTTGGTCACTCAATTGATCACAATGAACTCAACTGACTGCGTAGAAGGGGTGTATTTCCCCACGCCACAACAGTTGCTGGCACTCGATTTGAACCAACTCGGTATGCCCCAACGTCGTCGCGCAAGCGTGTTGGCGTTAGCGGAATTTGCCATAGAGAACCCGCTTGATGAGCCGGAGCCTATGTTAGCATTGCCGGGCATCGGGCCTTGGACAGTGAATTACATTCGTATGCGAGGTTGCAGTGATCCTGATATTTTCCTCGGGGACGATTTGGGAATCAAAAAGGCGATTCGGCAACAGGTGTGCCGTCCGGAACTTGCTGTTCCGTGGCGAAGTTATTTGACATTAAGTTTATGGAGTGCTTTGAAGTGAACCAGAGTTGTAATGAAATATTAAAAACGCCTATCGGGTACTTGAACGTCATCACCGACGGCTTGGCGGTCACTGAGATTCAGTTTGCGGTTGATGAACAAACCGCGCAGCATCCATCAGAAACAACTGGCGAAGCATGTCGGCAGCTGACCGAGTACTTTGAAGGTGAGCGTGTGCAATTCGATTTGTCGATCAGCCCAAAGGGAACTTTCTTTCAACGGAGAGTTTGGAATCAGTTGTTATCCATAGCGTTTGGAGAAACTTGTTCTTACGGAGAAATAGCCCGGCAGGTCGCAAGCCCTAAGGCGAGTCGAGCTGTCGGTGCGGCAAATGGAAGAAACCCGATCCCAATCATCATTCCCTGCCATCGAATCATCGGCAAATCTGGACAGCTAACCGGATATGCGGGCGGTTTGGATGTCAAATGCTGGCTCCTCAAGCACGAAGGTAGCTGGGCCACGTCGCCCAGAGGCCGCAACACCAACAATGCGAACTGGGTTTCGTAATGAAACCCTAACTCACGCTAACGCTTCGGGGCATCATTAGGAGCGCTGGCGCTGGGGTCATCCCGCAGAAGTTTCCCTGCTTGGCGTGTCACTTCAAGGTAAAAATCGCTCGGCAGGCCTTCGTTCCCTAGAAAACTCACACCCTCGCCGGATGGTGGAGCATCGATACATTTAAAAATGGCAGTGGCTTCGTCCACTTCATCGAACATTGCGATGTAAATCATGTTGCAGCCGATCCCTTTGGCGGCTTTGATTTGCGACCACAGAAACTCCCATTTGCGACGAGGAATTTGGTTTAACTTACCACCATGGAGGTTATGCCAACTGAAGCCTGGGAACGCGACTGGGAGAAATGCCAAACGATTCTGAACACACCATGCACGATCCGCTTTCCAAACATTGTTCGCTTGCTGGTGAGCTTCATCCGGTGTTTGGATGCGGCCCACGCTCCAGGGACTGAGTACATCAGCCTCTTTGATAATCGCATGCAGCATTGGATCATCGACAGCATCCCTTATCCCCTCTCGCCAAAAGGCTGGCACACCAAGCATCACACTACATCCATTGCCTTTAAGCTGTTTTACGAGATCCAAACACTCTGCGAGCGAATAGGACCGATTGTCGTTGAATCCAATTCCCCAAACAGCAACCAGCGGTTTACCTTGGTGATGCAAGTAGTTTGCCTCCTGATTTATTTTCAATTCCGAACTCAAACGCGTCCAATCCAAACTAACACGTTCGACCTCCCCTGCCTTCAATCCGCTAAGGTCATACATCACTGCGTACCCTCGTCCCGAATCACGTGCAGCTTGGCGTACATGAGAGAGCACGACATCATTATTACGTAGCAGTGTAGGATCTGAAACATTCACCGCAAATCGTTGCAAAAATGCTCCATCGATCTCATAATCCTGCATCCACTGGAAATGACGCTGCACCGTCTTTTTGTTGGCACTGCTAAAAGTCTTGGCAACGCTACCATCGGGATAGTGAAAGCCCGTTGAAAAGAGTTCATCGTCATCAAACTCAGCAAGGTCGGGCCAAAGGTCAACGGAAACATTACCAGGGCCGAGTTGAATATTGCGATCTTTTGCCCAGTGAGCCCAGCCGAGATTCGCTCCGTCACCTGCACAGTTAAACCAACCCTGGTAACCAACCATCACCTTGCCTTCTATCGTATTGGCTAATGGTGATACAGCTGTTTGGGCATCAGCAGGTAAGCATGAAAAGAAAATCGCGAATACAAGGACATGCATTCGAATGTATGTCTTGGTGCAGGAGGTCATTCTTGTGGAAACACAGTCAAATTGTTTTGACCTCTTAATTCGCCGTTTCCAGATCCAAATCTGCCGAAATGTGAACGACTGCACTCCATTCCAAGGGTGCGGTCGTTTTGGTTTGGATCCGTAGAATTGACCAGCAAACCTGGAAAAAGCAAATTTTTCAGTCGGAGAATGAAGAATGCGGGTCCAATCAGCGTTCTACAAGTATCCAAGCCCTGACTCGTTCGTTCCAATGCTTCGAGCAAGCGACCTCCCGGTCTACAACCGAAGCCCATCTTGCAGGTGGGCTGCACAGCAGACTACCAAGGACGGAAAGCAATTCAATGCCAAAAATGAACCGTATTTGCTGTTTTGTCGTGACATCCTTTGCCTCGTTTGTTGGCGTGGTAGCTCCGGTTAGCGGCGGTGAACCGGAACTTCGGATTGAGGCAATGAGCATCCTCTCGCGCAGTTGCTCCCAATGCCACGGTGAGGGAAATGAAAAACACGGCGACATTGATTTTATTACCGACGCCGAGCAGCTTCTCGCAAGCGGACTTGTCGACCCGTCGAACCCGGATGCCTCGCGGATAGTCGACCGCATCCTCAATGCCGACGACCCAATGCCGCCCAATGATGCCGATGAGAGTATCCCTCGGCCAACCGAAAAAGACATTGCAATTCTTCGAAAGTGGATTGGTTCGCTGAAGAATCCGAATGCAAGAGAGATTCCGGCACCACCATTGAACAACAATCAACCCGTGGCGATTCAGTTCCCTGTTATCCGAAAATTTCTCGATAGCCAACCCGTGAACTCGAGTCGTCGATGGCGATTTTTCAGTTTTGAGAATCTTCAGCGTTTGAAGGTCAGCAATAACGCACGAAATAAGGCTTTTCAACGCCTGGAGTTGAGCAGTCATCGAGCGGCACTAGCCAAAGCGATTAACTCTTTAAGCTGGTCTGCAGAGATGGCAACATTGACGGCCGTTAGTGACGATCAACTTGTGCTCGCATTGGATCTGGCCAGCGTTCGTGACGTTGCGGGCGAACCTTGGTCATCAAGCGATCTCTGGTCTAGAATCGAAAGCGCGTATCCCTATGGCATTGAACCGGAGGATCGTGATTTTGTTGCCATACAAAAAGCGACTGCAACAAGGATTCCGATTATTCGCGCCGACTGGTTCGTTGCTACCGCTTTACGACCGCCATTGTATAACGAATTGCTGAGCGTACCGAGCCAAGAATCGGTACTTCACGACATCCTTGGCGTGAAGCTCTTGGAAAATATCCGATTGGGATTGGCGAATCGTGTGGGTTTCACTCAAAGCGGTGTATCGAAGAATGCGAATCGACTGATTGAACGTCACCCAAGTCGATATGGCTATTTTTGGAAGTCCTACGATTTTCTTCCTGGATCACAAAAAGGAAATCTCTTTCAGTTCCCAACGGGTCCCGAGTTCTCAGGCAATCCGCACCCAGAAGTTGCTTTCCAACATGATGGGGGCGAAATTATTTTCTCGCTACCAAACGGTCTGCAAGGATACATGCTTGTCAATAAAGTTGGTGAGCGATTAGAGAAAGGTCCAGCAAATTTGGTGAGCGATGATAAGGAGACTTCTGGCAGTCCTGAAATCGTAAATGGCGTATCTTGCATCGCTTGTCATCGTCATGGCATCTATCCATTCCCAGTTGATGAAATCGCATCGCAGACAGCAGTGTCCGGTGAGGTTCTCGATTTCGTGAAGTCTCTACACGACTCCACTGAAACGGAACGACTTGAATTACTCGACAGAAACCGCTTCCTTGCGGCGTTGGACAAGGCCATTGGGCCCTGGCTACGAGACGATGCCAGCGATGAATCGAAGGTAACAAGCTTTCCTGAACCAGTCTTTTTTCTTGCAAGCCACTTCTTCAACTCCGAGTTGGGGATCGCCGAAGTCGCTGCCGAACTTGGCATCGACGATCAATCAAAAATACTAAATGCCATCGAGTTTGACGACCGTCTGAAACGACTTGGGCTCTCGCCGCTACTCAGTGGTGGACTGATCAAACGCGATTTCTGGCAGGAAATGGCCGCCGGTCAGAGCCCAATGCAACAAGCAGGTCGCCAATTACGTATCGGCACACCGATTAACGTGCTGAAGCCTCGCTAATCGTTGGTCGGTTGCCACTCAACTATTTAGAAAACAAAACATCCATAACTGAAAATGACCCACGTGGAGCATAGCACGAATGAGACACAACGCACTTAATACAAGATCAATGCCACGTTTGACATTAACTCTGTGTATCGCATTCTTTCTTGGTGGTAGAGCGATCGCCGGCGAGCCGCTTCGCGATTCTCTCTCAGACGTGGCAGTGCAAATACAGAAAGTACTTGAACTCGAAGGTGCGGACGCAGTGTCGCTTGGAGTGATCGTTCCGGCTAACGGAGACGGAGTAGCATCCTATGGTAGACGTATCGCCGAATTCCTCCGACTTGAGCTTGAACATCAGAATGTTCTAGTACCGCAAAATGCAAACTTGCGTTTGAAGGGTGAATACTTTTTAGACCCTGCCTCAGGTACGATCACTGTCACAGTCACAGTTGTAGACAAGTTGGGTAAGACGGTAAGCGCCATTGCGACCGGAGCCGTCGACGCGTCGCTGCTCGAAACAGAAGTGAAAGACTCAGCGGAGGTTCTCTTAGTATCTCATACATCTATTGCGATTGAACCGTCGCCAACCTTGAATATTGAAAAGGTGGTCGAAAAACTGGAAACTCCCGAGTCCAATGACTTAAGAGTGGAAGACGGTTACCTCGTCCTACATGGATTGGAGCTTGGTATGCGACTTCGAGAAGTGAATCCGAGATACCCGAGTAGGCACCCCGAATTTCTGGGAAGAATAATTGCAGCCAAATCGCCCCGCGCGCCGCATTTTACGTTGGAGAAAGACCGGTCATACGCCATAGAATTAAAAAGCTATCGATCAGATATAGACTTCGCAAACAAGGTTCTTTTTGACGGGATCGATACTTTTGCCCTCAGCGACGATCAGTCAGTCCGAATTTCTGGTGGGAGACGTGTGCCTATCTATGAGAACTGGGTTCTCACCCGTAATAGTTCACAATTGATTCTCGGTTGGTTCAACAACTTGAACGAAGTCAGCGCATTCCAGATAGTCCCAGACGAACTAAGTGTTGCACACCGCCTAGGTGCGCCCGACGGCATTGGGACGATTCAGGTTGTTGCATACGCCGCGTGGCCCAAGGGAGAAAACGTTGACTCTAGGTTTCGAAACAACGTGCTTGGAGTGACACCCAAGGGCGGCGGTATAGGAAAGTCGCTTCAGGTTGATCTTACATCAGTGGATATCGAAAAAGGTGTCATTCTGGGTGCCATTTGTGCTGAATATACGGAGCGGTGATCTTATGAGATGCTGATGTCCCGGTTTCTAAATCCACTGCTGCTTTGCCAACGGGTCAAATATGTTCAATTTTGCGACCAAGAAGGCGAAATCAAAGCGATTCAGTTCTCCGATTTGTCTAAGGGACGAAAGAGTCAAAAACAAACATGTGTAATCACGTTATCGATTCTGTTGGCCGAAGTTCCGGTATCGGCGCCGGAAGGCGTGCATGTACCTTTTTGGCATTTCTAGTTTTGTTGGGTATCGTTCGTCGTGATTGCTGCGCAGGTCCCAATCTCTTTCCTTATTCATCTGCGACTGGTCGATACTTGGCTTTCGACACCAAACTAGGCGAACTAAACACAGAAAAGCTACCACACCTCGTTGTCTGGGATCTTCGGTCAGGCACGGAAATCCTCAAGATAAATACGCTTAATTCCGTCGAGAATTGCGATGTAAGCGAGGAAAGAGAACTGATTGCAATAACAGGTGGTAACGAAGAGCTTGAGGTCTGGAGCCTCGAAACAAAAGAAAGACTTTGGCATTACAAGAAAAGCCATCAGTACACGATATATCAAGCTCGTTTTGTCGCCAATGGAGAATATCTTGTTGTCGCCAGTAACAAGCCAGGACAAAACTTAGAAGTGGTTCGAAGTCGCGACGGCGAAAAGGCAACGAAACTCGTAAGTTCGTATAAAACTGGATCTCTGATACAGACGTCGCCTGATGGCCTGCGCCTCTACGTTTCTCAATCAACTGACGACCAAGATGTAAATCCAACAGATCAATCTAGGCTCACGTGCTTTGATGTCAAAACAGGCAAGCGGCTCGGCGCGTTCAAGCTGTCATCCAGTCGCGAACCTTGGTTTTCAGTCGGTTCAAAGTTCCTTGTCGAGTTGGTCCGACTCAAAGAAACAGGAGGACGTGGCCTAATCATTTGGGATACGGAAACCTATAGCGAAGTGCGACGCATACCTATTAAGGGAGATGACACCTACAGCCTTCCTTTCATCGATGAATCAACAGGAAGCGTATACGCGGCAACCCGTGTAAACGATATTAACGAGCACTATTGCCAATCACTGTTTCAAGAAGTGAGTTTAGAAACCGGGGAGCTTATAGGTCAGCATTCAATTGTGACGGGGAGTATCAGCGGGATGCCGAGACTAACTAGAATAAATGGCTCCGATGCAATTGCCTGGCTGAACGATGTGGGTCTAAACAACCATTGTTTTCTTGCGAAATACAAGAGGCCGTCCACATCTGGATTTTCGCTCATTTTGCAATCGCTCTACGGAGCCAGGAACGCGGTTGTCTTTTTACCTAATAGGAACGCTGGAATTAAATATGGTTCACCCGAAAATTACTTAGTTTACGACAAAGAAAGAGACGAAAATCGCTCAATCGGCAGCTGGGAAACTTGGCGGTTTCGATCGAACAAATGGTACGATCGCAACGGATTCAAATTTACCGATGATCCCCACTCCGTTGGCCAAGTGTTGGCGAATCTCCGCGAGCCGACTGCTTTACCAAAGCAAACGATCAACGGTCACAACTTGCCTCGCCTTTTTGTGCTTTCTATCGGGATTTCAGACTATAGCTTTGATGAATATGACCTGCAATTCGCGGCGAAAGACGCGATTGCGATCGCCGACGCCTTGGCATCACAAAAAGGCAAGTTGTTCAGTGATACCCAGTTAATGAAGTTAACGGATGCTGATGCAACTTCTGTGAAAATTCGTGATGGCCTTGAGTGGCTAAAACGTTCCGCGACCGAAAACGACGTTGTTGTAATATATTTTTCTGGCCATGGCCTTCGCGCCAAACGCGGTCTCTATATGTTCACGCACGATGGCGACGAGAACGACATTTATAACACTTGCGTAAATTGGCAAGATTTCGCTGAATCTGTAACAGCGACCAATTCAAAAGCTGTGTTGCTTCTGACTGATTGTTGCCACGCCGGCTCGTTCTCTAGAGAGCGATTTTTTAACCAGCAGAATATCGCGGATGTACTAGAAGGACGCGATAACGTCGCGATCTTGGCGTCGAGTACCGGAACTGAGGTATCGTTCGAACAGAACAGTCTTTCCCAGGGCGTTTTCACTCATGCTGTACTGTCCGCCGTTTCAGGCGGGGCAGATTCGAATTCCGATAATTATGTTGATTGGGACGAGTTAGTAAAGTTTGTCTCGGCGGAAGTGCCTAGGCTTACTGCAAATATGCAGCACCCTCAACTCGTAAAAAGCATGCGTCTCAGTCAACCCCTGCGAGTCGCTAGCGTAATTGCCAGTAAGGAATTAGATGACGATTCTAAATTAGAAATAGATCACATACTTACGAGTGATTCTTCGCTTATGCGAGCCGACAAAGTAGTCGGTAAAATTGTCAAAGGAACGAAAGTGAGAGTTGGTAGGGTCGAAGGCAATTGGACATTGATCGCAGTAGCTACTGGTGAGACGATTGAGACTGGTTGGGTGCGAAGCACTAGTGTTGAAAGGTTGACGAATAGGTAGATTTGCGTTTCACAACCCTCGCATCAGCGTACTTGTATTGAGAATTTTACCTGCAGCAGTCAGGGTAGCTATCAAGGTTGGGAATCAGTTTTGGCTTCTCCAAATCCTACATGAGAGCGATCCTTGATTAAGCAACGTCAACAATGAGAAGCAAAGAAGAATCGCCTTGAACCAGATGCCTCACAATCCGTTGCGATCTAATTGGTCATTCACAAAAAATGAAAACGGCGCACGTTACAAAAGTTGCTTCGCCCTATTTTTCGGTCTCAAACTCAACCGACTGGACCTTGGGTGCCGTGCTCCAGGGTTGGCGAAGTACGTAATTGCGGAGTTAACGCCATGATACCGCCAGATTTTTTGGGGCCCGTTCGGGAAAGCGGCATGCCGTCCAGCGAGTACTGGTCTACATTCTTCGATCCCGAAAAGTTGCTCGACGAATTCGGGCTCAAGCAGCATGAGAGAATTCTTGAGCTAGGCGCAGGCTACGGACACTTTACGATCCCTCTGGCACGTAGGTGCCAGTCGCTCACGACTTTCGAAATAGAGCCTGGTCTTTGCGCCAAGCTTGAGGAGCGACTGAGGCGAGAATCTCTGTCCAATTTTTGGATCGTGGAAGGTGACTTTTTAGACCGAAACTTACTTTGCTCGCATGGTAAGTTCGATGCCGTGATTCTCTTTAATATTGTCCACATGGAAAACCCGCCTGTTCTTTTACGAGAACTAAAGTCAGTCATTCAATCTGACGGGCTCGTTTACCTGCTTCACTGGCGGACAGACATTTCGACGCCTCGAGGACCATCGCTCGAAATTCGTTCGACTCCGGTGCAATGCAAGAAGTGGTTTGCTGAGTGCGGTTTTGTTTGCGTCCGAGAGCTGCTTCCAGAAGCGGCTCCATTTCATTTTGCCCAAGTTTTTTCAATCGCTGGTGAGGACTAGAACATGCCGCAGATTTTGACGCTTTTCGTTCTGATTTCATTGACGATCAGTTACGCTGCAAACAGCTTATCGCAAGACATTTCAGCTGAGCCTCAGTTGGTGCTTGACGCACAAGGGTTTACTGACCCAATTCGTCGGCTGGTGATTAGCAATGATGGGCGTTGGCTCGCCGGTGCTGCAGAGAAAGTTGTCCGCGTTTGGGATCTGAAGGGCGGCGTTCTTCACGCCACACTGCGAGGTTACCAGGAACCACTTGGCTATCACGTAGGCTATATCGATAGCCTAACTTTTTCGCCCGACAATCGATTCCTAGTCGTTGGAGTCTCAGACAACTTCGCCGCCGGCAGTACGCGGGTGTACGATTTGGAGAATCCGAAGGTGCTTAAGTCACTGGTCAAGGGGCATCTTGGCTGTACGCGTGGAGTTGCCTTTTCTCCAGACGGGAGAACGCTTGCCACTTGGGGCTGCGACGGAAATGTGATTCTATATGACTGGCGAACAGAGACAGCAACAGCGAATGAACGATACCGAATCCCGTGGAGCGATTTTACCACCGCCCGCGCAGGTTGCCCTTCATGTTTCCAGTTTACCGAGGATGGAGAGTACTTAGTCTTTTCTCAATTGCGAAGAGAAATGGCAATTCACGTTCGCGACAGACAAGTAGCATCAGTAACCTCCAGCAGCATCCCAACCTACATCCAATCTTATGGAGGTAAGTACTTCAACATAAACCTCGCTCGCCCGAATGGTTTCGAGGTCGAAGCCTTTCGCGATCCAGTTTTGGTGATTGATGAAGCCAGTAAACTCAATCGCAACTTTTGGCTTGTCGGCGGTCAAACACTCCGAAGTACAAGTAAAAGTGTTTTCGTCGCGAGTGCCTGGTCGGGGGATGGAAGTAAAATTTCGTCTCAGTCTCATAAATTTCATATTTCAAGCGTTGGCTTTAACCCTTCTGCGAAGCTTGGCGCTAGCGCGGATATCCTCGGTAATATCCGTGTTTGGGATCTGGAAACAGGGAAGCTTCGTTACGAACCTATCTCGGCAATGAGTTCTTCTATTTGGAGTGTGTATTGGGACAAATTTGGAAGCTCGCTTGGCTTTGCTACAACCAATCTTCCTCAGGGGAGATTCAACTACAACAACTATGGGGCAATCGATAAACGACTTGCGCTCGATAGTGGCTTATTGGTTGGCTTTGACGCTGATGAACGTAGAATGCCAATTTCTATTCAGGAAGATGGTTTCGAGCTACACCGAAAAGGCGCTCAAGGGAAAGTAGATTTATTGATTACCGATGGATCCGGAACGAAGTCGGTTGCACCACTTGGTCCGGCAGCAGAGCCCTATTCATCGCCCAATGGACAGCGTCGATATGATGCATTGGGAAACGCTGCGGTGAGAATAGCTTCGACATTTGGTGAGATCACGCACTTTGTTCGGTTGAAGTATCCGAAGTCGAGTCGAAATCCTACGTTTTTACTGGGAAGCAAGTCTGGGGGCCTTATTGAGGGCTACTTCGACCGAACCCAGTTTGGACGGGAATTTCGAATAACGAAGAAGTACGTTGGTCATACGTCTCAGATCACTGGATCGGATATTACAGCGGATGGCCAAATGCTTGCAACGTCCTCGTTAGACGGGACTATTCGCATTTGGAAGCTGGAATCCGCTCGAGAGCTGGGGGATGTGGACTTTACACCAGAGGGCACTTCGATTGATTACATTCCAGCCGGTGGTGAATCGGATCGCGCTGGATTAATGCTTGGTGACGTAGTGCAGTTCCTCGGTAGGACAACGTACTATCAGCGGATTAAAGAAATCCAAAGAGGAAATTTACTCGCTGGTCAAACAGTGGACGTTACAGTAACACGGGGAAAAGGCGACGAAGCTCGCCAACTTAAGGTTCCAGTGCGACTCTCTGCGACACCGGACATTATCGAACCATTGATGGGATTCTTTTTGGCTCGGGATGGTGAGTGGGTTCTGTGGACCGACGCGGGGTATTACAACTCCTCTAGCAATGGAGCGCAGTACATCGGCTGGCACGTCAATAATGCGCGAAACGAGCCGGCCAGTTTTTTTCCCAGCGACCAGTTTCGACAGAGCTTGTATCAACCAAAGGTTGTCAGCGAGACGTTTCGGCTTCGCGATTCAAAGCAGGCGGCTATGGCCGTTTTGGGTAAAGATGCGTTGCCAAATAATTTGGCAATTGCGGTTCCACTCGCCGTTGAATCGCAGGCATCACGTTACATTCCACCCGACGTTAATATCGTTACACCCGCTCGCAATGCCATGGTCCGGGAGAGCCTAGTTTCGATTCGAGCCAGAGTAAAGATTCCTCGGGATGTCGAAGTGCGGGAAGCAAGGATGTTTATTGATGGTCGCCCGCACCCGACTCCAATAGCGGGAACCCGGTCTGGACTCACGGGTAACTTTCGTGAAATTTGGTTCGAGGAAAATTTCGATTTGGATTCCGGTTCGCATCTATGCAAACTTACCGTTGAGACATCGGTGGATACGTCGGCCAGCAGCGAGGTACGGTTTGACGTTGGTCGCGTGGACCAAAATAAGGTGAAACCAATCTCAGATGGTCGACTCTTCGTCCTGGCGATCGGAATCTCAAAATATAGCGAGCAAGACTTGTGTCTAGACTTTGCCGATCGCGACGCGCAAGATTTCGCGAATCTATGGGCAGGACGCGGTGGAAGTGTATTCTCCACGGTAGAAACAAAAGTACTTGTCAATGAAGAAGCTTCCATTCAAGCAATCAAGGAAAATGGATTGAATTGGCTTCTGGATCAGAATCTCAGTCGAAAGGACAGCGTAATCGTTTTTCTCTCAGGTCATGGATTCTTTGATCGTTTTGACGAATGGTACTTTGGTGGGCACGAACTCGATCTGAACCGCCTAAGCACCACAGGAATTTCCGACGCGGAACTTTCATCTTTCTTTCGTAAGCTGCCAACCAATACAATCATGTTTATTGACTCGTGTTATGCGGGGCAATTCAAGATGCCGAATCAAGTGTCGAAGAAGTCGAGAACCGACAAGAACCTTTGGCGTGGAGAGGGTAAGATCGTTTTTTCATCGTGCTTGCCAAGTGAATCGAGCTTGGAGTCGGCTCAATGGCAACATGGCGCTTTTACCAAAGCGATACTCGACTATTTTTCAGAGCCACAAGCAGACTACAACCGCAACGGTGAGTTGGGCTGCCTCGAAATGATTCAGTTTGTCCAGGATCGAGTACGCAAGATGACAGGTGACCAACAGAACCCTGCTGTCGAATTCCCCTCTGGAATTAGCGATGTCAGCTTCGGGCCAGTCGGAGCCGTTAAATAATGCGTCGCTTTCTTTACGCTTGCGCTCTTGTTTAATTTTTTCGGTGCGATTGCATACGCCCAAGTAGCTGCCCCGCGATCGGTATAAGCAAATGCGTGGATCGTCGTGAAAAAGTCTAGGATTTTCAATGAGAGCTGGGAAGTAAACGGACTCTAGCCTCGTTGAGTAAGTGGAAGGGTAGCCGCAGTTCGCAGTTGCCAACGTCACTCAGCATCGAGGGTTTTCAAAATGCGTCGTTTATTTGCTTGTTCATTTTTGGTTGTTAGCTCCTTGGCGTCATTCGGGGCTACGGCCAACGCCTGCGACGGATACGTCGTCATTCGCCCTGTGCAGACTAGCCATGTTGTTTATCGATCGGCTCCCGTCGCCGTCTACTCACCTGTCGTTTACGAGGTTCGCAAACCAATCGTGGCGGTCGAACAAGCCGTGGTCACTGCAGTCGCTGTCGCGCGCCGAACGCGAGTCTAGGCCGGTTCGACACTCAATGTCCGCACCTTGTTTCTGGGTCAAGAAGCTGGTGTGGTGTTCTTGAAGCATGGGAATGTTATTCATCGTTGCGTAGTACATGCTTGGGGAACAGAATCAGCAACGTTCACCCTTCCGGCGCTGGACGTCACCGCCGAGATTGACGCTTCGATCGAGGTCGTTCGTTCCAACGGCGATGTGGCGAAGCGAATCGCTATTCGTCTCGCCGCTCCAACATCGCTTGTCCAAGTGGCTACACCACGAATACGAGAAGGAGATGCCGAGCTATTCGATGACGCACCAGCGTTACCCGTATCGGTTTCAAGTACAAGTGCATCAGTCAACTAATTTTCTCAGCGCTTTGGTGGACGTCGTGAAAGCCGCGGAACATTGCTCCGCGGCTTTCAATGCAAGTTGGTCATCCTCCAGCTAGCGACAATCGCCCTCTCTTCGGACATAATTGGGACTCAAGGTTCCACCGACATTGATCCCAACGTTCGGCCGCGAAAGTCGCCGACGTTCAGCCCGGAAGAGTTACGCGATGTTTGACGATGCTGAATCCACGGTGATGTCTATTTTGCAGGGCGTGGCGCTCGATCAGCAATTGCAACGTCAGGTCAGTCTCCAGCGGTTTTGCATGACCTACACGCAACCGCTTGTGAATTACTTGGTGAAGGCCAAACGCCTGCACGAGGATGATGCAGCCGATCTGGTGCAAGACTTCTGGCTCAGCAAAATGCTCAAACCAGCTCCGGATGCGAATCTGGTGGCGAGATATCTTGTCGCTCAGGATTCTCGCGAGTCGTCGTCCTTCCGCTCCTATCTTTCGGTTTCGCTCAACAACTTCCTTCGTTCGAAGTACCGTTCAGCAGGTGCATCGATGCGTCGGACAGAGGTTTCAGTAGAGCAGCTAGAGGGCTGGGAAGTTCAGTCGCCGGAAGATTTAGACCAATTCGACGTGGCATGGGCCAATCACGTTTTGGTCGTTACATTGGAAAGAGTTCGGCAGGAATGCGACTCTGCAAAGTTGCGAATCAAATGGACGGTCTTTACCAAATTGATTCTTCAGCCTTACGCAGCTTACCAATCAAGACCATCATACGCCACCTTGGCTGACGAGTTGGGCCTTCAGAATCCGAAGGAGATCGGCACGTCGTTGACCACGTTCAAACGAATTTTCTTGCGTCATTTGCAGATCGCTGTGCAAGACTATTTGCCAGCAAATTCGCGAGAGGAGAGCATCGCGGAGGCTCAAGGCGAAGTCGCTATCCTCTTGGCGAAGTTGTCCAAAGTCGGAGGTTTGCAATTGCCATTGTCGGAGTGGGGTGTTGCTACCCGTACCGATCATTCCGAGTGCAGCCTCAATCTCAACAATCTTTTGGTTGCAAGCCTTATTCAGAGCGACAAAGATTACCAGACCGCTTGGGGTAGCTTGCAGACCATGAGCCTTTTCGACGTACTGGAAATTCGCGTGAGTGATCGCACTGCGGTAACAGTCGCCAGTCTTGTCGCCGGCGAGATTCGAGATGCCAGAGAACTCGACAAAATCCGCTCAAGTGCTAAGCGACTTGGTTCGAGCGTTGGCGTAGACGAGGCAAGTGCCACTCAGCTGAATCGCAAGCTTTATGGCTTGATCTACTTGATAGCGATTGCAGGCGCGAAGCTATTCCTAAACAAGGACATCTCAAATCAATCCGATTCCCAACTGACGACGCTGGCGGAGTCATTCGTCGGCGAAAAATGGATTGACGAGAGCACGAAGCAGTTATTGAATGCGTATCGTGCTCGGCTTGTCAAGAGAGAGATTTAGCGCGAGGATCGCATACTTACACGAATGAACCCGATCATTTCTGGCGTCGTCCGCACCCGCCCCCCGCAAAACCACCCCAACCCCAACCTTTGACTCAAGCCGAACATCCCGCAAAGACGACATAATCGATAGCTTCGGCTGTCAGCAATATGCTTGCCAAGTTTTGCGAAATTAATCGAATGTCCGGGGGGATACAGGGCGATGAACGATAGCGTTTTTGCTTTCATTTGCTTTGCGCTTGCTTTGACGCTATCGAGCCCGATCTGCGCCCAGTTCTATCCGCAATCGGAGCCTGCTCCGATCCAGAACTTTCCGTCGTTAAACCGGTCTGACTCGCCGGCAATGACGTTGCCGAACTCACCGCGTGGTTTAACGCAAAACTTCGGCCAAGAGTTCGGCCAAGAGCGTCAGAACTTTGCTGAAGCCTCTGCCCCGACATTGGTTTCAAGGCGTGACGGACGGATGCGTTCAGATTCACTTTCGCGGCTATCTCGTCTTGACTCTTTGCGGCGTTCGATGCCACAAATGTTCGCAGACAGCCCCGCCGCTCCGCTGAGCGTAATCGTCAACGACGGCTTAATTGCCACGACCGACTTGCCCTTGGCCGGTGGTGCAAGAAGAATGAAGGTTGCAGCTAACAACCGAGCACTGCCACAAGACCGTATTGTTTTTCAGTACCAGTTATTTGCAAGTGCGCTCAGCGCGGACGCAAGCGCATTCATTGTCGGCCCAGACAGCCGCACTATCGACCTGCACCAGTACACCATCGGATTCGAAAAGACCTTCGCGGACGGATTAGCATCGATTGATGTCCGGATGCCGTTTACAAACCAACTCGAACTGGCTACGCCAAACTTTGGAGTCGAAGGCGGAAAAATAGGCAACCTCAATGCGAAGCTGAAGGTCGCTTTTCTTACTGAGCAAACTTACTGTTTCAGCGCGGGGGCTGGAATCGAAGCGCCCACTGGAAGCTCGGTAAGCTTTCAAGGAAATGGAGTCCAATACATTGTCGACAATGACGCTTTCTTCCTTCAACCGTTTGTGGCATATGAGGAGCGAGTTGGAGATTGGTTCTTTAACGCATTTTCATCTGTTGATATCGCGCTGAATGGCAACCGTTTTCGCAACGCATTTATAGGGCAGCCTGTCCTTGGTCGGATCAATGATCAAACACTTGGTACGTTATCGCTAGGAGTGGGGCGTTGGATTTGCTTTGATCAAAACCGCCCCGTTGTGAATGGTTTTGCTATCTCATCTGAATTGAACTACACGACTACGCTTCAGGATGCGGACATAGTTAGAGACAATCTCTTCATCCAGACGTCAACCGTTACTAATGTTGCCAATCGAAGCGATCACCTAAACTTTACCTTGGGTGGAAATCTTTTGCTCGGTTCCACTTCCCTTCGCTTCGGAATTGTTCAACCTCTGCGATCCGGTGATGATCGGTTGTTTGATCATGAATTCAATGTTCAGCTCAACCGACTGTTTTGATCTGCATGGATAGATTGTCCATTCACAGGCTGATTTCCATCAATTGCCCCTCAATAGACTCTATCAACTGCAGGAGCTCAGGTGACCAATTGTTTTCTCCAAATGCGTCAATCAAAGCTTTAGCTTCTGTATAAATCTGCATTGCATCGGCTGTAAGCCCAAATTCCAATAGCCCAACAACTGATTCTTCGACTAGTGACAAATAGGCTTCTAGAAAAGTTGCCGGGTACTCATTCGCCAACTTATTCGCATTTTGCAAGTCACGACGCATCGCCTTTAGAAGGGAATCGTCAAGTGGTTTTGGAGAAGTCTTTGCGTCGTCAGCGGACGGTTTGAATCGAGCGATTCGATACAAGCACACCTGACTTTTTATCAATTCAAGTTGATACTTTTGAACGCGAGGATTCGCGATGCTGAGTCGTTCTAGTATGTCGCAAGACTCTTCGCATTGTTTTCGACGAAGCTGATAATTTTCATCACTGATAAACTCGTCACCGTTGTTCAAAACTGACAATTCACGAAGAACAATTGCCTGTGAGAAAAGAGCTTCCTGTGAATATAGCTTTGAGTTAGAAAGAGATGCAAAGCCTGCTTCAGCTTTCATGAACGAACTCGCGATCGTCTGCGCGGAGACGGTAGCGGAACGGTCCGGAGCTGCGGCCACTTCGGCAAATCGGGCTGCGTATCGCGCAGATCCGATTGCAAAATCGCCTTTAGCAATCTCGAGCCGAATTTTCTCGCTTGGCTCTCTAGACATAATCTCGAATCGTGCTTCTTGGGCAAGTTCCAAGCATTCTATCGACCGTCGGAGATCATCAGCCGATAAAGTTTCTTCGCAGAGCTTTCGATACGCTTCAGCAAGATTATGGTAAGCGCCTGCAAGGCGACGTTTCGATTCCAGATCTTCCGGTAGCGTTGAAGAAAGGTGGCTCCGCATCGCAAGTATCCGATTGGCGATTTCTATTTGCGATTCTGGGGCGTCAACAAGCAAGTGGAGTTGCTGCGTTAGGTTGTCCGTCAGTGCGGATTCTCGCATTGAATTTAACAGGACGTTGTCAGGGACAGAATTGCGGACCGATTCCCACCGCTTCCTTGCGTCCGCGTTCTGACCGTATACAGCCAGTGTGTCGTCGATCGAAATATTTGACGTTTTTTGCTCCGCTTTCAAGAGGCCACTCAATGCCGATTCGGCCGTTCGTAGCTTTTGCAGAGCGGCCTCCCGTTCAATGGGCGTTGTGGCGAGCTCTCCCTGAACCGCAGCCAACTGCGTAGCGGTTTGCACGAAGAGATCGTCGGTTCCTTGATATTGCGAACTAGCCTCCCTTGTCTCGATATAGAAAGTTTCGGCTTTTTGGAGTAGATCGCGGCGGATCGCTTGCGAATTCGGAATGTTCTTCAAATCGGCCGAACTGATTTGCACGAGTAATTCGTTGATTGTCAAAACTTGGCGACGAAAGCTTTGCTGAGCATTTGCGACTGCTTGATCCGCTTGCAAATAGAGATACATCGTTGCACTGAGCATGGTCGTCGTGACAACCATAAACACGGTCGCCAACGGATTTCGGCGACACCAACGCAACGCTCGCGTACCCCTAGAGATTCGGCGAGCGAGGACGGGCCGGTGATTAAGAAAACGGTTCAAATCGTCAGCGAGTTCCTTAGCGGACGCATATCGTTGGGCAGGATTCTTTTCCAAACACTTTGCGCAAATCGTACTAAGGTCGAGCGGAAGCTTGCGGTTAATCGATCGTACCGATGGAGCAGGCGAGTGCTGAACTTGGTCGAGCGTGTCGTAAACGGTGTTGCCTACAAACGGCGGTTTTCCTGTCAACAGGTAAAAGAGAATGGCTCCCATTGCATAAACGTCCGCGAGCGTGGTGACGTTCTTGGCATCACCAGAGGCTTGCTCTGGAGCCATGAATGAAGGAGTTCCCATGACTTGACCTGTCATGGTCATCTGGGATTCCGAGTCCAACTTTTTTGCCAGCCCAAAATCGACAATGCGAACCGTGCTGGACTCATCGATCATAACATTCCCAGGCTTCAAATCACGGTGTACTACGCCCTGGGTGTGAGCGTGGGCCATTGCCAATGCGATATCCCGCACGACGGCAGCACAAATTTTGGGCGATGGCAAAGTTCGCTTTCGCCAAGCATCGAGGCTCTCGCCGTCAATGAATTGCATTGAAATATAATGCGTGCCTGCAGACTCACCAATTTCATAAATAGAAGCGATATTTGGGTGGTCAAGCTTCGCCGCAGCCTCAGCCTCGACACGGAACCTCGCGATTTCTTGGTGTCCAGACAAGCTCCCTCGCGTAATCGTCTTGAGGGCGACCAACCGGCCGAGCGTTCGTTGCCGGGCCAAGTACACTGTCCCCATTCCTCCCTGACCAAGCGGCTTGACGAGTTCATAATCACCCAAGACGGCGGCACGATGACTTGGGCCGGCTGCCGAACTGCCCTCGTGGCCACTCATGCTAAACGTAGCGTCGCTAAACATCGCACCCCTTAGCTTCACGTTTTCTTCTTCCGTACCTTCATCTAGCATATTGCTGCTACTTTCATTGCTGAAACCAGGCCGTTTTACCTTCTGGCCAATCAAACGGAGTGACTAAACGCTCCATAATGGACCTATTTTAGCTGACGCCCGGACAGCCGTCTGCCTTCCTTCTGACATCTCCGCATTCAATCCTGCCTCAAACTTCCATTTCGTTCTGCACAGTAAACGTCGGTCAATTGGAGAATCGCACGTTTCCGAATCACTTGGCTTGATCCGTTCAATAGCCGCTCGATTCGCCACAACTTCAACATGGCAGGCGTTCCCACCAAGACAAAAGTTTTCGCAGAAAGTGCGCGCGATGCGACACTCAGCAAAAAACGGAGAATATTTTGAAGCCTGATGAAGAATCTAGTTCTTGGCAGCGTTGAGTTGTCAGTGCTGAGTTCGCCTGCAAATGCTGCGAGCGCATGTCGTCAGCACGTCAACCACAACCTAGGTGCTCAAGCATGTTGAAAAAGCTATTCAAGCGAGTCGCTCCAATGGGACAAAAGAAGGCAATCACGAAGCAGAGACGTCGCGTTTCGAAGCGACAGCAGACCGTCGAACTTTTGGAACGACGAGAGTTGTTCGCCGCGGCCGCTTTCGTTGGCGTTTACGACGCTGGAAATTGGCAACTGGGCGGGCAAGCTGCACAGGTGTCGTTCGGACTTCCCGGCGACCAGCCAGTAATGGGTGATTGGAATGGCGACGGCAAGGAAACACCGGGCGTATTTCGAAACGGTATGTGGGTGCTCGATGAAACCGGCAACGGGTTCGATGGTGGCGACCGCGTACTGTATTTTGGACTACCTGGTGACAAAGCGGTTGCTGGCGATTGGGACGGTGACGGCAAGGACACCGTCGGCATCTTCCGCAACGGCAACTTTACTTTTGACAAGAACGGTAACGGATTTGATGCTGCTGATACCGAAGTGATTTCCTTTGGTTGGGCGACGGATATCCCTGTTGCTGGTGACTGGGACGGGGACGGTAAAGACACTGTCGGTATCTTCCGCGACGGAACCTGGGTACTCGACCTCACAGGAAATGGGTACGACACGTCCGATCGTGTGCTCCAATTTGGTTTACCAGGGGATCAACCCGTAGTGGGCGATTGGAGCGGTGATGGAAAGGATACCCCCGGCGTACTCCAAAATGGCCAATGGTTCTTCGACCGCGAGGGCAACGGCTACACCGGGGAAACTGGAACGCCGAATCAATTGGGTGGTGGTATTGCCGTCAGCGGTAGTCGTCCTGCTGCAACGCCAACTTCGAATGGTTCAAACGGACCAACCTCCCCGAACAATGCTACGACCAGCGAACTCGACAAGCTCTTTCGCGTCACGAGTAAACCTTTGGCAGGTAAGGATATCAATCTTGAAAACCGTGGACTTTCGTTTAACCCAAACGGTGACGACAAGAAAATGGCCAGCGTCGTAGTTCGAGTTTCGAATCCAGACCGCAACTCTGGAACATTCTCCGTTCGCCTATATTGGGCTTCCGGACTTGATCTCAAGTCAACTTACCTGCAACCCGCCGGCGAACAGGTTGTTAGTGTTGATCGTTTCAAAGGCGATATTCGCGTGGACTTCGGCCGTAAAGAATTGACTGGAAGGCCCGACCAAGCGTCCCATCTGATTGCTGTCGTTAATGGCGACCATCAAGTCAAAGAGACGAATGCAAAAGACAATGTTAAGGGTATTGAGCTAGCGCCACGCACAATCGTGTTCCGTATTTCTGGATTTGCCTCGTCGAGCGGAAGCGGCCTCGACAAACTCGATCTCAATTCGCTGAAAAACAATAGTTCTTCTCACCTCGTCGTACTACCAACAATTTCACCTCCTGGACTCCGCGCGGGTGAAGTGATGCTAGAAAACGTGCGAAATAGCATGCGAACATCGCTATCGAGACTTAACGCTACGGCCAAAGATCGGATCATCTTGATCGGACATAGCTATGGCGGCGATATTGCTCGGCGACTTGCTGACGATGCTAATCCAAATCTGAGTGGAAAGCAGCCTGCATTCGCCTTAGTGCTAATTGATCCAGTGGACTACTATCTCGCTTTTTATGGCCGACAAACCGATCAATTCAACGAAGTGAGACAGCTTCCCGCTTCAGTAAACCCCAAAAATGTGCTTCTCATTTCAAGCAATCCGCGAGCAGAAACTGTACGGGGCTATCGCATTGGGGGAGTAACGTCGAATCCCGATATCCAACGACTCTGGTATGGAGAAAATGGAGTCTCGGGCGACAAAGATGATTTGAATCACACAACTGTCGATGACTCGCCACGGGTCCATAAAAAAATCAAGAGTTTTGTATCTCAACAGATCATTCGGAAGAAGTAGCAGGACGTCGCCTGTTTGGGGCTTTCGATCTAACTGTCACGTGACGACGGATTGCCAAATAACTCACAGTGGAATCAACTAAAGGGGCTACACCATCAAAAAGGCTCGCCCCGAATGAACTCCGTGAATCCCCCTGCACTCTTTGGCGAACCTGTCGGCACGGCATTGTTCAAATCACGACCGGAGGACTTTCAAGTCGATGAAATACTTGGCTTCGAGCTTTCGGGTGAAGGCGAGCATTGCATGGTGTGGATCGAGAAGACAAATCGCAATAGTAATGATGTCGCGACTGAACTTGCAAAGAAACTAGGGATCCGCAAGCGACTTGTCAGCCATTGTGGAATGAAAGATAGAAATGCGATAACTCGGCAATGGTTTAGCATACATCTACCTGGCGGAGCATCGCCGTCTGCGGCGGATCTCAACGTCGACGGGATACGAGTCTTGAAAGTCACTCGAAACCTACGAAAACCGCGTAGAGGCTGTCACTTTGGTAATCATTTTATGATTCGCCTGCGGGATTGTACCTTTTCAAAACAAGCAAGCGAATTGCGGTGGCAGCAGATTATCGATCGTGGAGTTCCAAATTACTTTGGTCCGCAGCGGTTTGGTCGCAATGGCGATAATGTGGAACATGCAATTCAGTTCATGTCGGGAAACGTCGAAGTAAGAGACCGCGCGTTACGAGGCATTCTAATCTCTGCCGCTCGCAGTCAAATCTTCAACGACTGTGTCGCCAAACGAATAGAAAGTGATACATGGAGTAATCCGATGGACGGAGAGGTATTTGGATTTTCCGATAATCGTAGCCTTGTACTTCCAGACAACCTGCGGGGTGATGAAGCGGAGCGATTTAAGGCTGGAATCCTTGAGCTCACAGCTCCGCTTTGGGGCGAGGGAATACTTCAGAGCCGGGGACAAGTCAGAGCTTTGGAAGAAAGCGTAGCGGCACGTTCACCAGCGATTATTGCGGGGCTGGCCCAATTCAACTTGCGTCAGGAACGACGAGTAATCCGGCTCAAACCGCTTGCATCGGAGCTCTCCTGGGAAACGAGCAATACGCTAGTGCTGCGATTCGATTTACCATCGGGTACGTTTGCCACCACTTTGCTTCGGGAGTTCGTCTACCTAAACGGCAACAATGTCGACTTCGAACCTCCGGACGATTGATTGGCTGACTGGAAACCCTGGAACTTCCTTGAAGGATTCGAAGGGTACATACGCAGAAAAATGGCTTCTTCCATCGCCAAGCGATCCTTGAGTTGCTGTATGCTGAAGACACCTGGCCAGCACTAACACCCACCCGCGGAAACTCTCATGGCATCGATTGCGATCATTAACCCAGTGTTCGAAGTTTCGTACTGGGGTCTTGAGCACGCACAAAAGATCATCGGCAAGCGAGCCAATATGCCAGTAGCCAGCTTGCCTCTGCTGGCTGCTCTTACGCCGCCAGAACACCAAGTCGAGCTCTTTGACGAGAACGTAGAGACGCTTGACTTCGACAGGCTGGCCCAATTCGATATCGTTGGTATCACCGGGATGAGTGTGCAGCGATTTCGGATGTCGGAGATCATTCAGGAATTAAAAGCTCGCGGTGCCTATGTTGTCGTCGGTGGACCATGGGTGACAGTGGAAGAAGCTTTCTTTGCGGACGATGTGGATGCAATTTTTGTCGGAGAAGCCGAAACCACATGGCCGCAGTTCCTTCAGGATTGGCAGGGGGGAACGGTAGCGAAACGGTATGAACAGTCTGAAAAGACGGACATGTCAACCGTCCCGACCCCTCGATACGATTTGCTGAAAAACCAGCACTACTCCCTGGGTAATCTGCAATTCTCTAGAGGATGTCCATTCCAGTGCGAATTTTGTGACATCATTGTTACGTTTGGGCGCAAGCCACGTATTAAATTAGCCGAGCAAATTATCCGAGAACTGGAAGGCCTTCGCAAGCAACGAGTGCGTATCGCATTCATCGTGGACGACAACTTGGTCGGCAATAAACAAGGAATCAAACCTGTGCTCGCCGAGGTTGCAAAATGGCAAGAATCGAATGGCTATCCCCTGGCCTTCAGCACCGAAGCATCTCTCGATATGTGCGAAGACCTTGAACTGATGGAACTGATGGCCCGAGCGAACATTCAATCCGTCTTCATTGGAATTGAGAGTCCCAACGAAGAGTCTTTGCGAGAGACGAAGAAGTTCCAAAATATTCGAGCGCGAGGTGGTACCATCCTGGAGAAAATCCACCAAATACAAGACTTTGGTATTGAAGTTTGGTGTGGACTGATCGTTGGATTCGATAATGACACACCTGAGATATTTGAAATGCAGAGAAGATTCCTTAAGGAATCCCGCATTGCCCATGCCATGATCGGGCTATTGCACGCAATCCCCAAAACACCCCTGCACAGTCGACTGCAACTAGAGGGTCGCTTGGACAACAATGAAGCGGAACTGAAGTTTGGTACCAATGTAATTCCTAAGCAAATGACCCGCGAGCAGCTTCGTGATGGCTATCTGGAAGTGATGCGTGACTCCTACGAACCAACAACCTATTTCGACCGATTGGATCAACTGTTTATCAAAGATCGCTTTCAGTTCCGCGCGTTTCAAACGGAGCATTTTCGCAAACATCCTATATTGCGACTGCGTCATACAGCTTTTTTTATGGTCGGATTTGCTTACGTTTTTTGGAAGCTAATGCGAGGCACGCCTGACAAAACCCTTCGTCGCATCTATCGAAGCCGAATCTTTCATGCATTGCGTTCGCGCTGGAACTCGCCAGCCATTTACTTTTTCTATGCAATTAAGTGCGCGATGCATTACCACCACTACAAAATGACTCACGACATGCTCGAGCGTCCCGATATGTTTGTTTCCTCGTATGGACGCACCATGCGGGCCGCCGATTCTGCTACATCAAGTGACGTAACGCATCCATGCACAGCCGCGACGATCGCACAGATCTCGATTCCTTCGCGATCGGAATCACATACCGATACGCTGTCATGACTGTGCTGCATCGGATACTGGAGGATCAGGTGACCACACAGTCAATGGCTGGTCACGATTTTTGACGCTAACCTCAGCAATTCGATACAAAGTACAAAATTCGCCAATTGCATCTTTCGTCGATTCAGAAACGAGTATTTCCACTGGGAAATTTCGCGTTAACCCTTCGATACGAGATGCTGTGTTTACCGTATCTCCAATAACGGTATAGTCGAGCTGTTGTTTCGATCCAATGGCGCCAATCAACAATTCTCCCGTATGCAATCCGATTCCTATGGAAAGTTCGGGTAGCCCGCGTTCAACAAGACTCTTGTTAAGTTGAATCAAACGGGCTTGCATGCTGAGAGCCGCTTGCAGTGCCCGAACGGCGTGGCGTTCTGAATTGAATGGTACCCCAAACACTCCCATCACCGCGTCGCCGATGTATTTGTTGAGCATTCCATCGTACTCCATGATCGCCAACGTCATTTCTTCCAAAAACTCGTTTAGGAATTCGACGACCCGTTCCGCCGGCATTGCTTCGCTGAAACGAGTAAATCCACGAATGTCGGTAAAGATGACGGTTGCTTCCTTCCGTTGAGTCGAGCGTTCTAAAAGATGTGGTTGCAAAACAACCTGTTCGACAAGGTCTGCTGGTAAGAAACGAGCGAGTTGCTGTTTTAGCACGGCCTCGCGATGCATTCGTACCAGACTGGTCACGCTGTATCCAACGCCTAACGTAACCGTTGACAACGTCACACTTCCGATGGTCAATACGGGGCCAATCATCAACCATTCCTGCTGTGGAACAAAAATGAAACCATGCAACAGCAACGATACGATTCCGGTATACATGACCACACCAAAGCTATATCTCAGTCCGCTCAAAACAATCAGCATCGAAAAAATGCAGACGGCAAAGATTGCGAGCAGGTCGACGCGGTACGCTGAGATCGATAGCAGCATCCATGCGGCCACCACTAACATGAATAAATCAAACGAAGTAATGTAGTACTTGCGCAAGGACCTATACGGTGGATCTAAACGGAAATAGAAAATCAGACCGATGCGACTGACGCAAGCGAAGGTGAGCAGAGCAATGAGGCCCATTGGGGCACTATAGGGCGCCACCGAAACGAAATGCGTCGCCACATTGGCCAGGGCCACAACTCCATAATGAACCGCCTGGACGTAATTGATTATCTTCTCATTTTGCGTCTCTTGCCTTCGCCGCAGAGATTCAAATTCATCGATCATGTCTTCCATCGCAAACATCTTCGCCCACGCAGGGGGTGGTTACTTAAAAAGGTTTTGCGTCCATCATAGTTGATGTGAACAACCCGTCTGGTCAAAAAACTCAGCCGAACGCGACTTCGCTCTGTTCGTGCGTCATGTACTGATGGGGAATTCCGTTCGAAGTCTTGTTTGGGCAGTTCGAAGGCGATGAAGAGGCAAGTCTCGTTGATGCACTGCGTGATGGTGGCTTCGTTGATGTTTCACTTGTTGCGGAGGTTGATGGCAAGATCGTTGGCAACATTTACTTCAGTCGAATAGTGAACGCTTATGGCTGGATCGTCGAGCTCCATTACTTGGCCGTGTCCAAAGACACGTCCATTAATTGATGCGAAGTACGTCAGTGGGTTTCGCTAGTTGCATCGAATCGTTGGTGATGATTTTGATGGGCGATTGTTGAGTTACGATCACGGGCATTTCGTCGCCTCCAAGGTCTAAACAATCATCAGTTACTTGAGCAATTTGACGTTCTCGTATGCCAATACGCCCAAAGAATGAAGACACCCTGCAACGGCAATCGCAACAGATGAACGAGCGGCGAGGCCGGAAGAATCTCCTGATGCTGATAGAGATATACGTTGGCAGGGAACACGGCAATCAATAGGGCAATGATTCCCCACGCCGCCATTCGTGAACTCTGAGGAATCAGCAGCAGGACCCCCAGCAGAATCTCACAGACACCGCTGACCAGCACCAACTCTTGATGAATCGGAAGATATGGTGGCACAATCTTCAGGAAGAATTCGGTGTTCACGAAATGCATCGTCCCAGCCACGATCATGAACATCGCCAGCAGGTATTTCGAGATAAGTTTGATACGTTTCATGGATTGGCCTGTTTGAACGCATCGAGATAAGTCTCCGCATCCTGACAATCATTTTGACCGGCCAGCCAGATGAGCCGGTGCGCGTCAACTGTGTTTGGCGTTCTCTCAGCCTTGTCGAAGGCGAAATAAGTTCCTTCACTTTCTCCAAAAGCAAAGATATTGGCATCCAATTCCAGTGAGTATTCCCAACTGTCGAATTTTCTAGTGCGATATTCCTTGCGACTGATGCCCTCTTTCGGCATTGTCGGATTGAGCTGGAAAGGGTACCAATGAACTCGCACGTCATACTTACCATCAACGGCTGCAATCGCCTTCTCAAGTCGTCGCTTGCCGATGTAGCACCACGGGCAGATCACATCGGAAATCACATCGATGGTAAGATTCATTAAGACTCCTTGCTCAGGGACAATAGGCTCAGGAACAATAGCTGTTCAACGATAAAAGTCGATCCAGTTTAGCGTGATCGACTTTGGGTTGTCTTCAAACAAGGCCTTTGGCAACCGCATCTCGAAGTATCCGTCCTTCAGCGGAATCGTTTTGACCGGTTTTCCATCCTTTTCGACCATTCGAATCTCCATCCAGTATTGATGCTTCGTATGCAGTGGCGAATCTTCCTTACCGTTCTTCCAGAGCCGCACCTTGCCGTCCTGACTCGAAACCGCCGCTTCAAGCGTGTCGTTGCCGCTGGTGACTTTGATTTTCTCTAGTCCCTTTACGTGCAACCGCAACGTCACGACATTAGGCCACTTGTTGCCGTTGGGCTCGATGATTGCCTGACTAATTCCAAAGGGGCTGCGTGCCGAAATCACGGCCGTGCCCTGTTCGACCGTGACTTCGATTTTGTCGTCATCACGCTTTGTGGTGATCTTAAAAGGTGGATCATCTCCGTAAGCGGTAACGCAGTTCGTTATTCCCACGATGGAAGCCAACAAAAAGAACTTGATTGCCAGAAGGTGTGACATGGTGGCTGCTTCAATTCGATGCGTCTCAAACGGGTTCTTCATTGCATCACGATCTCTCGTTGCGGCAGGGAGCTAGAATATCGCTTGGTCAATCACTTGTGGGCATTCAGCGAAAATCGGTTCGCTGTTCGCTTTCAGTAGGAGTATCATGACAGCGATGGAAACTGGTTCCGTACGTACGGCAATGAGAACTGGGAGTTTGATGATACGGGTTTGATGCGACATCGCGAGGCCAGCATCAACGACTATGCCAATTCGGAGGTCGACCGCAAGTTTCATTGGCACCAAGGAGTTCGCCCAATGTATCATCCCAGTCTCGGCGACGACGTGAAGTAACGCAATACCGTTAGCCGAATTCGCCAAACTTCGGTTTCCTTGCAACCACACTTAAACCAGCTGAAGTCTGGCGACTCCAGCTACTCCTCAGTTCAACTTTTAATTTCGGAGACATTACCGTTGAGTACGGCATTTTGGATTCGTCGGTTTTTGGCGGTGTTCGCAATAGCCTTTGTTGTGATTGGCGGAGCCCAGTTGCTTAGAGGGCACACGTTCAACTATTCGATGATTCATGGCCTCATTTGGACCACCGTTACTTCAATAATATTTACGAGTGCTCGCATGTACCAATCTCGCAAAGGTCGCCATTGCGATTTGTGTCGGGATACCCCTGAGATGATCACTAAACACCAACAAAAGCCGCCAGGTACAAAAGTGGTCCCATAACATTTCGTTGGAACTTGCGAGTGACACTGCCGTAGCTGCCATTGTTGCTGGCGAGCCGGTCCTGTCAAGAAATTCATCCGAAGCGATTTCGTTTCGCGTAATCATGTGTGACCTACTCACGGGCCGCATTTCGGAGCGAGCAGGGCAATAAACAGGGTGCGAGAATCAAAGATCTTCTCTCCATTGTTAGCTATTCCACTTTCCGTAAATGGGCGCGACGTATGGAGGATACGCCGAACACGCGGCCCAAATTGCAGTCGGTCAAGCTAGACTGCCCTTTGTGTACGAGAGTGTCAGTGATGCAATCATACACATCCGAAATGAGACCGAGGGGGCTATCTGACGCCGATGCAGTTGGAAGCAGCCGCATAAGCGGCGCAAGCTTCCATGTGGCCCCCGAAACCGGCACCATACCTCAGCTTGTCAATCCTTTGCGGATAACTTAGCAAGGCTCAGCGCGGCGATACGTTGATCGTTGAGCTCCACCAGAGCCTTGTACTCAGGAACAGAATCCGGCTTCGCGGCTAATTCCTGACTAGCCACGGACAGTGCTTGCTCGGCCAAATCGAACTGCATCGTTCCGGTCCAAGCTTCGCCAAGTGCCGAGCGAACTTGGGAAACCTCCCATCGTCCTGGAATAGATTTTTCGCGACTTGCAAGGGCTTGTTGCAGGGGCTCAATAGCGGTTGAGTATTCCTTAGTCTTAATCAACATGCGGCCTCGCATGTACAGCAGATTCGCTCTTGCAACTTCCGGCAAGGGTCCATTGGTTGGTGCAAGTAATTCATCGAGCAATTGTTTACTCTTCTCGTAGTTCCCTAGTTCGATGAGCGCGTCAATGAGGTTTCCGGACGTGGCCAAGGTGTAGGGATGGTTCGGCGGCAAGACCCGCTTTCTGGCAACGAGGATCTGTTGTGCCTGGTCAGCCGCTTCGCGATACTTTTTTTCCTTAATGTATATTCGGGCAAGGTTGTGTCCCGCATCCAGCGCCCTGGGATGGTCACTCTGTCCGTTTTCGGCGGCAATTCGCCGACTTTCAGAATACGCAATTTCTGCTTGTTCGTAATCTCCTTTGCCTTCGAGGACCCAGCCCAGGTTGTTTATAAATGATATCAAGGCCAAGCCGTTCTTTTCGGGCGAGGTTTTTTGCAGCTCGATCAGATCGCGCGCTTGCTGAATCGCTTCATCCCAGCGTTTGGCACTGCGGAGGGCCAAAACCACGACACTTTTCGCCATAAGCGTTTCGGAATATGTCGGTCCATATTTTTGTTTGAATGTGTCATAATCGGCTTGGGATTCTCGGACAGCGCCATCCGCATCACCCAGTTCATTCAGCAAGTGGGCCAGGTTAGTGCGTGAACCGAGTGTCTCAGAGTGTTCGGCACCTAAGACTCTGATTCGCCGCTCGATGATTTCCAGCAGCAGTGATTTTGCATCAGCCAACTTTCGCTGCCGAATCAAATTGGTGATTAGGGCGTTCTCGCAGGCCAAGGCGTTGGGCGAGTCCATCAATCCCTGTGACTGATAGCCTTCAATCGCTCGGCGGTACAGCGTTTCGGCTTGGGAAAAATCTCCCTTCTCCGAGAGCATGCCAGCCAAATTCGAGAGCACTTGTAATGTCTCAGGTCGGTTGGGTCCGAAAACTCGAACGCGTGTTTCCAAGACTTCCCTCAATAGCTTTTCAGCTTCATCAAATCGTCCTTGATGAGCGATCGCCATCGCCAAACTGTTCATAGCCGCTAACGTTGATGTATGCTCTGCACCGGAAACCTCGATTCGTTGTTGCACCACGTCATGGAGCACCTTCTCTGCTTCGGAATAGGCGTCAGTGTAAAGCAGTGCGGAACCATAGCCTTGCATAGCTTCGAGCGTTCGCTTGCTAGCCAGTTTATCCTCCAGCGGGCGATTCAAGTCCCAGGCTTGCTTCCAGAATTCAAGAGCTCTCTCATAATTGCCCAACGCCTGGTAGGTTGTGGCTAGCACCGCCAGAATTTCGGCCTTTGCCTCGGGAGTCTGATCGAGCGCCGTCTTACCATCCAAGCTTGTTGCAGCCCGATCGAGTAATTGTTCAACGGTGATTTTTTCTGCGCGTGGATTTAGTTCTGGGCTGGCTTGACCCAACAGATCAGTAGTCAAGAAATCACTAACGGCAATGGCTCGCTCGCTCTGTCGATAAGCGTCTTTTTCAGCCGCGCGGGCGCGAACGAGGGCCCACGAAGTGGCTGCAAAACCGCCTAGCAGTGAGACTAGCAGCAAGCTAACACTCGCGACTGCTCCGCGGTGACGGCGTACCACTTTTTTGAATCGATATGCTGCACTGGGAGGCCGCGCTTCCACGACTTCGCCTGCCAAGAACCGTAACAGGTCGACCGCTAGTCCGTTGGAAGTGGCGTAGCGTCGATTGCGATCCTTTTCCAAACATTTCATAACGATCCAGTCAAGCTCGCCGCGCAGCATGGACATCAAACGGTGAGGCTCAATATGCCGCTGCGCTGCCAGCGAAGGGAGCGACTCGTCAGTGGACAAACGCGTGGAGGGACGAAGCGGCTCCTCTTCCTTAATCAACCGGATCATTTCGGTAAAAGCAGCGTTCTGCAATCGCCTACCGTCGATTGGTCGCACACCAGTCAACATTTCATACAGCAAGACCCCCAACGAATAGATGTCCGAACGGGTATCGACATCTTGACCCGCGAATCCTGCTTGTTCGGGTGACATATACTCCAGAGTTCCCACAATGGCTCCGAAGCCGGTCAAAAACGATTCGTCGCTCAGTTTGCCACCGGTGGCTTTGGCGACTCCAAAGTCGATTATCTTTGGGGCTGGCTTACCGTCGATCATGGTCACCAGGATGTTCGATGGTTTCAGATCGCGATGCACAATCCCTTTTTGGTGCGCATGTTGAACCCCTAAGCAAACTTGAACAAACATCTCCAAACGCTGCTGGAGCGTCAAACCGGCCTCATTACAAAACGTTGTCAGTGGAGCTCCATTGACCAATTCCATCACAAAGAAAGGCTGGCCATCACGGGTCAGTCCACCGTCGAGCACTTTGGCGATGTTGGGATGATCCATGATCGCCAGTGCTTGCCGTTCCGCTTCAAATCGTGACAGCACCGCCCGCGAATCCATCCCGAGTTTGATGAACTTCAGAGCGACGCGACGTTTCACGGGGGCTGTTTGCCGAGCCACCCAAACTTCTCCCATACCTCCTTCACCCAGCTTGCTCTCAAGCACATAGCGATCCGCAACAACCTGCCCGGCAGAAGTGTCTCTGGCCGCATGCCTCGAGAACGATTGCGTATGCGTTCCAGTTGCACCCGCTTGCATTTCGGCCCGAACTAGCGCGACATCATCTAAAAACTCGGCTAGCTCTGCCGCGATGTCAGGAAACTTTGACACCCACTCTTGGCGTTCCGGAGTCTGCCCAGCGGCTTGCAGCCTCAAGTATTCTGCCACCGCTTCATCCAATCGCCGCTCTCGATCGTCAATCGAATCACTGTTAGACATATCTAGTCCCTTTCTTTGATTTCATGACTTCACTCAACCGTTTCATACCGCGCGTCGTTGATCATACGGAACGACATCGGAATCGTCGATCTTCGCCTGGAATCGTATTTCGATCGGCTCGCGTGCAATCGCTGTGAGATATAACCACTGCTCTTCCAGAGGCGACGAACGCAAGACAATTGACCGCCCTAAGAAGAAGTTATTTTTGGTTTTGGGCGCAAGCTCTGAAAGCAGACACAACCACAACCTAAAGCCGGCCCCCGCGACGACCCTCGGGAACTCGTTTTAGCTCGACCTTACACAGCCTCTGTCTTTGGGCTCATGCTGCAATGTCCGACTAACTACTCGGCAAAAACCACACGCCAATGGCCATGCAGATGCCCAACAGACCAGCAAAGGTGAAAAAGAGCGGAAATTGCCAGAGTTCCGTGAGTGAATGGATCCGAACATCACAAGGATTTCTGGCATCGAATAGCAGCAATAGAGTTGATCCTTCTGGGTACGTTTGGCGCTCCAGTCCAACCCCGAGTGTGCAGCAGTGTTTGTTTCCATGCTGATCTTCAAACTCCACTTTTGGATACTCAAACACAAACGATCCAGGGCCATCCGGTTTCCGACCTTCGCGTTGTTCGTACCCGACCACTTTCCCTTGCACCCTCACCGCCGTTCGTACGAAGCGAATCGTATCGATCAGCATCGGAAATCCGATCGCGGCGAATACCGTACCGAGAACACTACACAGGACACAGGTGAACAATTGGTCTTGAATCATAGTGAGTTCCCCATTCTTTCCATATTGGAGAGTTACGGCAGTGAAAACCAGGGCAACAAGCGTGGAATCGGGAAGAACGCTTGAGGAGGTTGGAGTCCAAACACCAAATTCGTATCGCAAGGCGAGGTCAATTCAATCCAAAACCTCGCCTGTTACTTAGGGGCACTCAGTAGTTTTCGCAAATGGAAACCAATTAAGGTCAGGTATGGTTATGTCTTGGTACAAAAAAATCGGTGCAAATGCATGGGAAAGTCTAACTAGCCTGCTTGAAGAAAATCGAGCCCGTGAACGAAGGAGTTTCCGCACCCCCTTGCCTGCTTCACGAACCCGCAGGCTAGGCATCGAATCGCTCGACCAACGCAACATGCTGTCCGCGGACGTGCTATATATCGGCGACGGCGGAAGCAATAGTGTCGAGCAATTTGACGCACAGAGCGGTGCCTTCGTTCGAAACGCTGCTCCAACCGGTGCGGCCATTCACGGACCGCGCGGCCTATTGGTAGCTGGCGATCAACTGCTAGTGGTCAATCAGAATGCCAATACGGATTTCAATGGAGAAGTCATTGCATTCGATCGATACAACGCTACCTCGCAAACAAGCCCCGTGTCGTCCAACCATCCTCAGGCCCCGTTCGCACCGCGCGGCATGGTGCTAAAAGACAACATCCTATACATCGCCGACTTCGAAGGAACCAATTACTCTCGCATTGTCAAATACAATTTCACCACGGGGAATTATGCAGGCGAGTTGGTTCCTGCCGGCTTCAATGAGCCGTTTCAGCCCCGTGGCTTAGTCTTTGGACCCGACGGTGGGCTCTATGTGTCCGGTTTCAGCTCGGACACCTTTGGTTCCGCGGATCCTGCAGGTTACATATTCCGCTTCGATATCACCAACGGCAGCTATCGCGTGGTCTCCGCAAACAACGGCGATGGTCTTACTCAAGCCGGTGAACAATCCTCACTGCATAATCCTGAAGGTATCGTTTTTGGACCGGACGGTAGGATTTATGTCACCAGTAACACTTCTAACGCGAACACAGAAATTCTCGTTATCGATCCGACGAACGGCCAGGTGGTGGAATCGCATCAACTGTCTACCGACGATTCGAATGAACGCGTGACGGCCGAAGCCATAGTATTTGGGCCTGACGGCAATCTGTTTGTGCCGGTATTGGTCAGCTCAGCCTACTTCCAGCGAGCGGTGGGTGGCGTTTGGAAATACGATTCAATCAGCAAGCAGTTCGACCGTTCGTTTATTCCACACGACTACTTTTCACCGGTTTTGACCGAGCCCTGGTACATCAGCTTTGGACAAACGGATCCCGCCACACTCGCCTACGTGTCGACACAGCAAACAAACCAACCACCGGTGCTGAGCAACCTGGAGACAAACATGCTGACCCAAACCACGGGTTCGCGGGAATTCGTCTGTCGTTCGATTCGCATAACGGACCAGGACTCGCTGAAGCTGACCGGTGCAGAAATCAAGGTCGCGGCAAATTATCAACTGCAGTCCGACAGCCTCTACTTTCGCGACCGTGGGAATATACACGGCAGTTGGAACATCCAGACCGGGACGCTCACTCTGACCGGCAGCGATACGGTTGCTAACTACCAGAGTGCCCTACAATCCGTTCTGTTTCAGTCAAGTAGACAGAGCGCAGGTCCGCGCACGATTAGTTTTTCAGTACGAGATGATGCGGCACAATGGAGTAGCAGCATTTCGCGCCAAGTTGTGGTGATAGCGGCTGAAAAAGTATGCAACCCAGCGACCCCTCTTTCGTCCGCTCAATTGCCTACGAGTAGTCCGCAACGTATAAACGCAGTCCTTGGAAATCCAATCGTTGAAGTCAAATAGTGATTACTCAGCACTATTTTTGCAAACTTAGCAGTTCAAAACTCAGTCCCTCCCCTGCCCTTATTCAATTGCCAATTTTTTGGTTTCGCTATGGCAGTTTCCTTTTCGCGAACATTGCAAGCGATTCAGGCAGATCGACCCGTTTGGCGATTCGCCGGACTATCCTTCCTGTTCGTCTTGCCAGTAGCGTTGGGCTGGTTGCTCTGCGCGGAAATTACGGTTTACGAAGTTTCATCTTCGGCTCACTTAGAGTCCCTACCACAGACCGTCGCCGCGGAAGTGGAAGGCAAGGTCGTGGAGCACTACTTGCAAATTGGTTTGGAGGTTGTGAAAGGTCAGGTATTGGTGCGCCTAGACGATAAGCACATTTTGAATCTAATTGCAGAATCACGAAATCAAATCGATGCTGCTGAAATGCATATCAAGGCCTTGCAAAATGAAATCGAAGGCAAAGAAGCACTGAAAAGCCTCGCTATCACAAGAAAACAGGGGATTGAGGTTGCAAACGAGGAGCTTAACAGCGCTGGGTTCGCGGCGGAGGAAGCCCGACAGCACTTGGCACGAGCTGAAACACTTGCGAAGTCCAGTTCAATTGCTAATGCAGAACTTGATGCAAAGCGAGCCATCGAAAAAACGGCAGACAGCGACGTTAAGAAAGCAGTATCAAACGTGAAGCTGGCTGAGCTAGATTACCTTGCAAGGCAACATATCCAAGAAGCCGAGTTGCTCGCAATTCGAACGGAAAGGGTCAAAGCCGACGGTGAATTGGCGCATGTAAGAAAGCAACTAGCGACACGCAATGATGAACTAGAGAAGCGTACGATCGTGAGTAATGTGGCGGGTCGAGTAGAGGAAGTCGTTCCATTCCGGATTGGCAATGTCATTAAGCCAGCGGAGAAACTCGCCACGATCGTTCCACAGGAGACCCCGCGAGTGGTCGCGTTTCTGCCGGTGATCGCTGTCGGTCGTGTCGTGGCAGGCCAAACGGCCCGTTTGCGCATGGATGGCTTTCCTTGGACGCAGTATGGAACAGTGACCGCCAAGGTTACGGCCGTCGGTAATGAACCGGCCGATGGATTGATTCGAGTGGAACTGGATATTACCAATACATCCACACGAATTCCATTGAAACATGGGCAAACTGCGTCGGTTGAGATCGCCGTTGAGCAGGCTTCACCGGCGATGCTGATTTTACGCGCTGCAGGTGAGTTTTTGACGACACAACCTACTGTCGCGGGTAACCAATAATGCAGGGCAAGCGTTCCAGCAAGCGAAGGTGGTCAGTTCCCGAAGTTGTGCAAACCTCGGCAATGGACTGTGGACCGGCAGTACTTAAGTGTCTCTTGGCTGGGTATGGAATCGGCATTCACTACGGTCGATTGCGCGAGGCATGCCAAACCGACTTGGACGGAACCTCTATCGACACTTTGGAGGAAGTGGCCAATCGTCTGGGTTTGCTGGCCGAACAAGTCATGTTGCCTCCTGACCAAGTGTTGTTACCTGAGTCACACGCGTTGCCGGCAATTCTGATTGTGCGGCTGCCCGACAACGCCACGCACTTTGTGTTGGTATGGCGTCGGCTCGGACCGCTGGTGCAGGTGATGGATCCCGCCGCAGGACGTCGCTGGATGACTTGTCGGCAATTGACCAGCCAAATGTATGTGCATCGTCAGCGAGTGCCGGCCGAGGCATGGCGCGAGTGGGCCGAGTCTGAGGAAATGCAATCGCCGTTGAGACGTCGCCTATTGCTCCTCGGCCTCGGTCGCAAAAACCAAACCATGCTGAATCAGGCGCTGGAACAAGAGGGTTGGCGACCCATCGCACGTTTGGATGCCGCCGCCCGAGTTGTCGAGTCGCTTGTGAATAGCGGAGGCCTGACTCGGGGCGTTGCAGCAGCACGCGCGCTGCGCAGTCTGGTGGACTTGGAATCCGGATCAGAAGGCGAGACATCGATCCTACCCAACCGCTTTTGGTCTGTGCTCCCCTGTCCAACAGCCAGCGCGAGTTCCGCAGAAACTGAAGAGCAATTGTGGTTGAGCGGTGCCGTGCTAGTGCGAGTTAGCGGTCGCATCGCCACAGCGACGGAGTCGGGTGTCGATCCGCAACAAACTTCTGCGTCCTCAGAGGCGGAGCAACCGGCTTCGAGCCAAGCTGTGAAGCACGCACTCGGTCTTGAGCTACAAGCTGCTCTAGCCCAACGGGAAAGCCGTCCTCTGCTCAAAATCTGGGAATTGGTCCGGGGCGCTGGCTGGATAAGTCTGATGTGTTTAATGGCCGGACTGGTTCTGGCGGCCATTGGCGTGCTCGCTGAAACAGTGCTCATGCGTGGTCTGCTCGACCTGCGCCGCGATCTGGCCCTCGTCGAGCAGCGGTTGCTGGCACTGGGTTGCATATCACTCTTTGGACTCGGTCTGATGCTGCTCGAGTATCGCCTCGCGTCGAGCCTCTACCGGCTGGGTCGTCGATTGGAATCGGCCTTGCGGCTTGCCTTCCTCAGAAAAATCCCACGTTTGCATGATCGCTATTTTCAAAGTCGCCCAACGTCGGACATGGCCGAGCGCGGGCATTCGATCCATCTTGTGCGGTCGATACCGAGAATTAGTGGGCAGATTCTACGGGCAACCGCTGCCATACTCCTGACCGCTGCCGCAATTGCTTGGATCGAACCTGCGGCTGCCTGGCTGGCCTGTGTGTCAGCGGCAATCGCGGTGCTGTTGCCGTTTCTGTTCCTGCCTTGGCTGCAGGGACTGGACCTGCGCGTCAGAACTCATGTCGGCGCGCTGACGCGGTTTACCTTTGATACTCTCTTGGGTTTGGCGACAGTCCGCGCGCACGTGGCGAATCAGGCAGTGAGCATCGAGCACGAAAGCCTGCTTGTCGAGTGGGCCCGGGCCAGCATTCAGTTGCTCAAATGGCGTGTTGTCGTCAACGGACTACAGGCATTCGCGGGAATCTGTCTGGCAGGTTGCCTGCTGATGATCCATGCCAGCCATGCCGCAGATGCAACGGCTGTACTGTTGCTTGCCTATTGGGCTTTGAGTATCGCCACCTTAGGCGACGAGATTGTCGGGCTGATCGGTCAGTACCCCAGCCTGCGGAACGTAACCCTCCGCTTGCTCGAACCACTCGGCGCACCAGAACAGGACCTAGTCAGTAGCGAGAACCAGCAAAACGCTCCCACGCTCAACAACCAACAGCATTCCATGGACAATCCGGAGTCGCCAACACACAACCTGGCAGGAGTGTCCATTTGTTTGCGCGAGGTACAAGTGCGAGCAGCCGGGCATACCATTTTGGAATCGATCTCGCTATCCATCGATCCCGGAAATCATCTAGCTATCGTTGGACCATCCGGAGCAGGCAAGTCAAGTTTGGTTGGCTTGCTCCTTGGTTGGCACCAAGCCGCTGCAGGAGAAATTTTGGTCGACGGCGTCCCGCTCGACGGCGAAGGTCTTAGCGAGCTGCGAGGAACGACGGTGTGGGTTGATCCGACAGTCCAACTATGGAACCGATCGTTGCTGGACAATTTGTTGTATGGAAATCCCGATGCGGGATTGAATTGCGTCGGCGACGTGTTACATCAAGCCGAGTTGGTGGATACGTTGCAGCGATTGCCCGACGGCCTCCAAACCTGCTTGGGTGAAGGGGGCGGGTTGCTCTCCGGTGGAGAAGGTCAACGGGTCAAATTCGGTCGAGGACTGGCCCGACATCAACCAAGATTGGTAATTCTGGACGAGCCGTTTCGTGGGTTGGAGCGGCCGCGACGGCGCGAATTACTGGAACTGGCTCGCCAGAAATGGAAATCGGCGACGCTGATTCTAATTACACACGATGTGACAGAGACGCTCGACTTTCCGCGCGTGCTGGTGCTCGATAGCGGTCGATTAGTTGAAGATGCATTGCCAGCCGAGCTGACCGCCCAGCCCGATTCACTTTATCAATCGCTGCTGGATGCCGAGGACGCCGTCCGACACCGCTTGTGGGAGAGTGAATCTTGGCGGCGTATTGAGTTGAACTCAGGGCGCGTCGTACAGAACTCGCCTGTCAAGGGAGACTCAAGGTGAACGTCTCTCCTCAGCCAGATGCACTAGCCTGGCCTGCGTCGCGAATGGTTGAAGCGATCGGGTTCTTGGCGCAGCAATTCGGAAGCCGAAACGCCACGACAACTGATTCGCCTCCTCCGCTTCCCATTGAAGCGGAACAACAACACTTGGTCAGTTCCTGGCTGGAATCGATCGCCAATTGCTTGGACCTGGACGCCTTAGCCGTTGAAGCCACATACGACAGCGTAGCAAGCATAGTGTCGACTTGCGGACCAGCCGTGCTGCGGATTCCGGAGACCGCGTCAAAAGACACTACGCTGGCAAACACTGCCTACAAGAAATGCGAGCCACGTTTCATTGTGCTGATCGCTGGCGGCAACCGACATGTTACGCTCCTTGGGCCGAACTTAGTCAAGTCACGTATGCCGACGGCAGAATTGGTGCAGCTACTGCGCGCTCCCTTGGCCATGACATCCATCCATTCACCGATCGAGCTCATTCTTGACCAGTCGGGACTTCGCGACCGACGCAGGCGCATTGCGAGAGAAGCGTTGCTAAAAGAGTTACACGGTCACGACCTACTCGGCAATGCTTGGCTGATTCGTCCGGCCGCCACCGCGCCGATCCGAGTATTAGTGCGTGATTCCAGACTCGGGCGGCTGTTGGCTTGTGTCACTCTACTACACTTGATCCAATACAGCCTGTGGATCTTGTCTTGGTGGTTGCTTGGGTGGATGTCGCTTCGAGGACGCTTTGAAGCGGGATTGTTCTGGGCCTGGTTAGTGTTGCTCTTGGCCACCGTTCCGCTGCGCATCATGACGGAAACAGTCGGAGGAACGCTAGCCATTCGCGCTGGCACATTGTTGAAACGGAGGCTGCTGGCTGGTGCTTTCCGCTTGGAAACGCACGAGGTACGCCGAATGGGCATCGGCCAGTTGTTGGGGCGTGTACTCGAATCCGAGACACTCGAGTCGCTGTCGGTTAGCGGCGGATTCTTGGCAATGACAGCCTGCATAGAATTGCTGGTGACGCTGTTTGTGCTTGCATCGGGAGCCGGTAGCTGGTTGCACGTCGCCTTGTTACTGTTGATCATCGCTCTGACGTTCATCTTGGGACTGCGTTACTTTCGCAGCCAATTGAACTGGACTGAACAGCGACTGGACATGACGAATGACCTGGTTGAGCGAATGATCGGCCACCGTACGCGATTAGTCCAGCAGCCAGTCGATGGATGGAATAGCGGCGAGGATGAAGCTCTGGAGAAATATTTGAGGTTGTCGCGAGAAGCGGACAATCGTGCCGCGTCTCTTTCCGGACTTATGCCTCGAGCTTGGTTGATAGCTGGACTATTAGGTATGGCACCTGCCTTCATTATTGGCAGCAAATCAACGGCCGCGCTGGCAGTTGGCGTGGGTGGAGTACTGCTCGCCTACCAAGCCTTGCGACATCTGATCGATGGTGGACTACGGTTGGTGGGCGTGGTGATTGCCTGGCGACGAATCCAATTCTTGTTAGCAGCAGCCGAACGACGCGAGCCAATTGGTAGGCCACTGGCTACATGGGTGACGCCTAACCTTGAACGTCCGATCCTCACGGCACGGGAAGTGACATACTGTTATCAAGGACGTGGACAACCCGTGTTACAGGGCGTCGACATTTCAATTTTTCACGGTGACCGAATTTTGCTCGAAGGAGCATCCGGCGGCGGCAAGTCGACTTTCGCCTCGCTGCTGGCCGGATCGCGCATTGCTAACTCGGGGCTGTTATTGTTGAACGGGCTGGATCGCGAAACGCTGGGCGGCGCCAATTGGCGGCGGCGTGTTGTAGTCTCGCCACAGTTCCACGAGAACCACGTGTTGATGGGACCGATGTCTTTCAATCTGCTGATGGGACGCCGCTGGCCACCGACCAAGGAAGACGTCGAAGAGGCCGAACGAACTTGCCGCGCTTTAGGCTTGGGGCCACTGATCGACCGCATGCCAGCCGGTATGTCCCAATTGCTGGGTGAAACCGGATGGCAGCTAAGTCACGGAGAAAAGAGCCGCTTGTATTTGGCCAGAGCACTATTGCAGAATGCCGAGCTGACAATTCTTGACGAGACATTTGCCGCTCTCGACCCGCAAAACCTTCAATTAGCACTGACCTATGTTTTGCAACACACGTCAACGGTGCTGGTCATCGCTCACCCCTGATAGATATCGAGGCAACTTTTATGTTTCGCAATGCCTCACAATGCAAAAAAAGCCTTCGTCTGGTCATCGCCAAACGGAGGCTTTGTGGGAAATTTGAGGTTTGGGTGTTACTCCGCAGGCCTCACTTAGCCACTCGTTCAACCGCCCCAGTTACGGGTGCCACCGGCTTTAACGTCTGTCTTGATTTTCATGGTTTTTCCTTTAATGGTCAGATTTGGAACTACAGTTGAGTCTTCGCAACGCTTAGAACGGACTATCCGTTCCAATCGTTGCCGCCGCCAGCCTTGACACTTGTCTTAACTTTCATGGTCGTCTCCTCGGGTTGTGTTTGTTTCGCAGTTTGTTTCGGCCTCACTTGGCCACTAATTACAAGGCGTCGCTGCTTAAACAACTGACCGCGAAAAAGATGCGAAATTATTTATTCGTGGTTATACAATTGCGCTGACACGGTTTTTCTCCCTTCGTCGAAGGTCTAGTAGCATGTCGAATTCCGAAAACGAACCGCTCTCGATGGAACACCTCCGCCCCTATTTACGGACGTTGGCGAGGATGCAGGTTGAAACGCACCTGCAAGCCAAGATCGACGCTTCGGATATCGTGCAGCAAACCATGATGGAGGCGCATCGAGGTGCGGAGCACTTTCAGGGAAATTCCGAACAAGAATTGCGAGCCTGGTTGCGACGGATCATGGCCCGCAATCTGGCTGACGAAGTGCGCAAGTTTCGTCGCGAGAAACGCAACGCTGGCTTGGAACAGTCGCTGGAAGCCAAACTCACCGA
>JBGTBJ010000183.1:0-49446 GCA_041749395.1 Pirellulaceae bacterium | reverse complement strand
CTTCGCTGCCTTCTGCTGAGTGGAATCTGGGATGCGGTTTATGAGACTTGGCTTGCGACAAAATCGACTGTCAGCAACCTTATCAACTTGGACGCAGCGTCATGAGTGTCACCGCAGACGCATCAGGCAGATCGCACCCGAAAATAGGTTTGATAATTTGTGTGGGTGGTTTCCGATTCCAGCGCCTTTGCAACTCCAAAATCGATGACGACGACCATGGCCTTCAGATCTTGCGTCTTAACCAACACATTGGACGGTTTCAAATCGCGATGAATGATACCGCGAGTATGGGCGTGATGAGTCGCGCGGCAGACATCAATCATGAGCTGGAGGCGTGCTTCGATTGGCAGCTGGTGTTTTATGCAGTAGGTCTCAATGGTTTCTCCGCGTACTAGCTCCATCGAAAAGTAGGGGTAGCCATTGTTCGTGATGCCAGCATCGAAGACTTTGGAGATTTGCGGATGATCTAGCATCGCTAAGATTTGTTTCTCGCGCTCAAACCTCGCTAGAACTTGTCGAGAATCCATGCCGGGCTTGATGACTTTGAGAGCGACTTCTCTACGAATCGGCTCCAACTGTTCGGCAAGATAAACGGTTCCCATGGCACCTTCGCCAAGCACTTCGATAATGCGATATCGTGGGACCAGCGGAAATTGGTCGACGGTATCCTCATGATATCGCTGTTGATTGGACAAGGCGGAGACTGTATCGCCAACTCCACGCAATTGCTGGTCTGCAATCAGCAGCGGATTGGTGCTTCGATCAACGCGGTTCTCCAGCATCCGTAAAAGCAACTTCTTCTCTTGTTCGTCGTCTTTGCATTCGCGTTCCAGATAGACGCGTACTTCCCCGCCAGATTTCAGTTGGCAAGCCTCATAATACTTGCGCTGCAATTCAGATGAATGGTCAGCGGATTCACTCATTGCGTGCTATACCATTTACTGAAAGGATATACATTTGAATCCGACCGCACGCGGTTTAGAGGTTCTGGAAAAACACCTTCAGCAGGTTAAAATCGACGGGTTTAACCATATGCTCGTCAAAGCCGGCCGCGAGTGCCTTTTCACGGTCGCTCGCTTGGCCGTAGCCGGTCATCGCGACCAACGTTAGTGGCCGACTGGTGTATTCCGTTCGCAATTGTTTGGCAAGTTCGTACCCAGTCATGCCGGGCATGGATATGTCAGAAAAAACCACGTCGGCGTCGAACTTCTCCATCGCTTGCAATGCTGAGAGACCGCTGTCAACGATTTCGACTTCGTGGCCGAGCTTCATCAGCAGTCGTGATAGCACGACCGATAATGCACGCATGTCATCGACGACTAGGATGCGCTTCGGTTGAATCGGTTTGGATTGTTCGACAACTGGAATCAATGATATATTCGAATCATCAACTGCGGCGATGGGGATTTTGATCTTAAATTCGCTGCCCAGTTCGACTCCATCGCTATGTGCGGACACTGTTCCGCCATGCAGTTCAACGAGAGTGCGCACTAACGTCAAACCGATGCCCAGCCCTGCTGTGCCGCGTTCAATCGAGTCTTCGATTTGAGCAAACATCTCAAAGATGTCGCTGAGTCGTTCGGGAGCAATACCGCTCCCGTTGTCCTTGATCGTTATGACCACATGCTCGCCGATATGTTCTGCCTTGACTTCGATCTTGCAATCCACGTCACTATATTTCGACGCGTTGTTGATCAGATTGCAAATAACTTGTGTCATTCGAGCAGGATCGACGATAACCGTTAACCCTTGGTCGGGCACGTCAACGATAAGCTGTTGCTGATTGCTTTCGATCAAAGCACGCGAATTTTCGATAGCAGAGTCAATAACCGTTCGCAATTCGACCGCTTGCTTTTTCAGCTCGATCTTACCTCGTCCGATCCGCGAGACGTCCATCAAGTCGTCCAACAAGCGAACGAGTTGGTTGACTTGACGGTCCATGGTAAGCCGCAATTCATCAACTTCGCTGTTGAGTGCCATCATCGACATTAACTGAACGGCACTCTTGATGGGAGAGAGTGGATTGCGAAGTTCATGGGCAAGCGTGGCCAGAAACTCATTCTTGCGGCGTGATTCTTCGGACAACTCCGCGGCCAATCGGCTCAGTTCATCGCTGTTCTGTTTCTGCTCGGTCATGTCGCGCATCACTTTGCTGTAACCGATCAACTTACCAGAGCGATCGCGAATGGAAGTCGTAATGCCGGATGCCCAGAATTGAGATCTATCGATCCGTTGCATCCATCGATCGTCGCTTGCCGCACCGTTTTTGGCAGCTTTTTCAAACTCGGCTTTCACGACACCGGATGCATGCGCCTCCGGCGTGAAGATCAATGGACGAACATCGCGCCCTAAAAAATCACTCTCTTCAAATCCTAAAACATGTTTGACGCCGCTGTTCCATGTCGTTGCGCGGCATTGCGAGTCCATCATGAAGATGGCGTAATCGGAAATTTGTTCGAGGAAAAATCGAATCTGCTGGTCCAGTTCACGATTCCTTTCCTTCAGTTTTCTCGCTCGGCTGACTGCCCAAATGATACCCCCGACCAGAGCAATCCCAGAAAGCGTGAGCAACAATCCAGTAAACCAAGCGGTACGGTAAGTTTCGGCGGTCGCCGCCAATTGGTGTACCTGTCGATCCCACGCATTTTTTCGCATCAAGTCGAGTCGCTGATCAATGCGGTCCATTAACTGTTTGCCGACATCGGTCAAGACGACCTGCTCTGTTTCGCTCGATTTACCTTGACGCCGCAGATCGATGGTGTAGTTCATCTCCTCACGCTTAGCCGTGATGGATTCTTTGAGCGTCGGTAAAACCGCCGACTGCGTTGTACTTTTGATTGCTTGTGACTCGAGTTTAGCTAACAGGCCATCGAGGCTTGCTTCGGCCGCATAGTAAGGCTCGAGGTAACTTTCGTTGCCCGTGACCAGATAGCCTCGTTGGCCCGTTTCGGCTTCGCGAAGTGCCAACGCGACCGAATTGAGTGCATCCAAAATGGTGTAGGAATCGCCCAGGCTCAATGCAGCATTGTGCATTCGAGTCAGGTTCTGAAGCGTAACGACACCGCTGAATACCAAAAGAATGATGACGGCCGCAGCCATCACTGGCTCGGATAATAGTCGATTGAATGTTTTGAGCGATGGTCGTTTCAATGCGTAGAATCCTTCAAGCGGTTACCACACTGCTCGAGCGCTTCAAGGTGGGGTGAGTAGAAGTTGATGGTCCCACTCGCCGCGATTTTATATTGCGACCCGGCTAACAGTAATGATAGTTCGCTGAGATCAAGTTTGGCACACAAGTTGCTGCGGGATGTCGCATATGGCATGAAGGCAGATAGTATACCGGCGGTTTAACAGGCACGAAAGATGCAAGCGAAAGATGCTAGGTGGTATATTGTCCTCTCTCATCCACTGTCTCATCCACTGGGTTGAAATGTTGATTGCTTCTCACTTCATTCATCAAACCAAGCAACCTTAAAATATGATTGACGAAGGCGCGGACGTACCGATATCTCCTAAAAATGATGATTTTCCTGCATTTCACGTTGTGGGAATTGGTGCATCTGCCGGGGGGCTGGAAGCGTTGGAAGCATTTTTCCATGCGATGCCCTCGGGATCGGGAATGGCGTTCGTTGTTGTTCAGCATCTTTCGCCCGACTTCAAAAGTCACATGGAAGAATTGCTTGCACGACAAACGACCATTCCGATCTACCGTGTTGAGTCGGGTGTCGTTGTACAGCCGAATTCGATCTACTTGATTCCTCCTAAGAAAGAGATGGTCATCAGACGCGGACGTTTGTTGTTGACCGAACGCAGCAACGATCGATCGTTGATTCATCCCATTGACCAATTTTTTACGTCACTGGCATCCGACGTGGGTGAGCGGGCCATCGCAGTCGTCTTGTCGGGTACTGGCAGCGATGGAACGCGCGGAATTGTTGACGTAAGCGTTGCAGGGGGGCTGGTGTTCTCGCAAAACGAAGCGTCGGCGAAGTTCAGTGGAATGCCAATGACCGCGTTGGAAACGGGCAAAGTTGATTTGGTGCTTCCCCCCGCTGCGATAGCCGAAGCGCTCGTCAAATACGCTTGTGAAGGAATTTCAAAAGAGAAGCTGGTGGAACAGGACTTGGCATTCAGCACAATGGAAGGTGCCGAGCAGATCGCTTTGCTACTCAACCGCAAATACGGCATCGATTTTTCTCTTTACAAGCCTGGCACAGTGGGGCGACGCATTAATCGCCGCATTAGCTTGCTTGGAATCGATTCCGTTGAAAGCTACGCGACACTCTTGGCGACCGATGAAGTTGAATTGAGCAATTTGTATGAGGACCTGCTCATCGGCGTCACGAAATTCTTTCGAGACCCCGATGCGTTTGAGTCGTTGCATCGCAAGGTGATTACAAAATTGGTCCGAGAGGCAACCGACGAATCGATCCGAATCTGGGTCGCGGCTTGTGCTTCCGGCGAAGAGGCTTACTCCATAGCGATTCTCGTCGATGAAGAGATGCGGAAGACGAACCGAATAGTTGACTTGAAGATTTTTGCTACGGATGCTCACCAGGGCTCACTGCGTACGGCGGCAAGGGGAACATTTCCAGAGGATTCGCTTAGTGAGATGACCGAGGATCGGCGCAATCGTTATTTCACTCGTGCCAGCGACGGTTATCACGTAACGCGGACGCTCAGGAACTACATTGTTTTTGCGGCACATAATCTGATCAACGACGCGCCCTTTACGCAAATGGATTTAGTGACGTGTCGCAACATGCTGATATACTTACAGCCAGCAGCGCAGCGGAAGGCGCTTGGTATGTTTCACTTTGCCCTCAAGCCTCGTGGAACGCTATTCCTTGGTCCCAGTGAATCGACTGGAGAACTTTCGGATGAGTTTAAGACCATCGATGGTCATTGGCGGCTGTACATTAAACGACGCGATGTACGGTTGCCAGTCTCGATGGACGCGCCACGCGTTAGGCGATCCGAGAGACTTCCCCATCTCACGCTTCCTACGACGCCGCGCACTAATCGTGTGGATCAAGAGCTGATTGGGATCTATGACCAAGTGCTCGCCAAAATGATGCCATGCAGCATCTTAGTGAGTGAGCTAGGCGACATTTTGCACGTCTTCGGTGGTGCTGAGAGATTCCTAAAAGGACGTGGTGGGCGTCCTACAAACCACTTACTGGAAACAATACACGATTCGCTTCGCACTTCGGTATCCATCGCTTGGCACCATGCGATGAAGAAAAGCGATACCGTCAACGGCGGCTCGGTAACTTTTGATGGTAGGGATGCCCAGGAAGACGTCCGCATTACCGTTACGCCCATGTCCGATAATAACACGGGCCCCAATAATTATTTGATTGCGATTGAATCGACCGGCTCACCCATTGCTCAACTCGATGCCGACGCTACCAACACACAGGAGATGCATCGGACCCGGGTTGAAGGATTAGAAACCGAATTGAGGTACTCACAAGAGAACTTACAATCGGCGCTCGAAGAGATGGAAACTTCCAATGAGGAGTTGCAAGCGGCCAACGAGGAACTAGTCGCGTCCAACGAAGAGCTGCAAAGCACGAACGAGGAATTACACAGCGTCAACGAAGAACTCTATACCGTCAACGCGGAACATCAGCGACGAGTCGAAGAGCTTGCGATCTCCAACGATGACATGGATAACTTACTGGCAACGACGCGTGTCGGTGTGATCTTTCTGGATAAGGATCTTTATATCCGTCGGTTCACTCCCGAGATCGCCCGTGTATTCAATCTCAACAACCAAGATACCGGGCGATCGATGGAGCACTTCTCACATGTGCTCAATCATTCTGATTTGACTACGGATTTGCGTGAGGTGATTCGGTCGCAACAAGAGTTAGAAATGAAGGTTACCGACCAATCAGGTACCCATTTTTTATTGAGAGTGTTGCCGTATCGCAGTAGTGATACGACCCAAGGCCTCGTCCTAACCCTGATCGACATTAGCTCACTCGTCGCAGCAGAGGCTGAAATCCATCTTCAAAAAATGGCTATCGAATCTGCTGTCAACGGTATTGTCATCACCGATCCTAATCAAGAAGACGACCCAATTGTTTATGTGAATCAAGGGTTCCTCGATTTGACAGGATTTGAACGGACCGAAGTTATCGGTCACAATTGTCGATTCCTGCAAAGCGACGAAACAGATAGAGATGCGATAATGCAAATTCGCAGCTCATTGGCATCCCGCAAAGCGATTCGAATTGCACTGCTCAATCGTCGCAAGGACGGCAGCGAGTTTTGGAATGATCTCAGCATCACTCCGATTTGTAATGAGAGCGGTGACATCGTTAACTTTGTCGGGGTCCAGCATGATGTTACCGCGCAAGTGGAAGCACAGCAGCGATTGGAAGAAGCGAACCGTGCAGCTCAACAAGCCAGTGACGCGAAGAGTTCTTTCCTGGCGACGATGTCCCACGAGCTGCGAACGCCATTAACCGCTGTGCTTGGTTTCGCTGATATATTGCGCAACGAGTCGGACGATCCCGACTATCTCGTCAAGATCGATACGATTCGTCGTAATGGATCGTACTTACTGGCGCTGCTAAATGACATCCTGGACCTGTCCAAAATCGAAGCGGGAAAGATGTCCTTTGGTAGGGGTAGCATTGATGTTCGCTCGGTTCTAAAAGAAGTTGAAATACTAATGCAAATGCGAGCTAAAGAGGCGGGCGTGCCTTTGCGTTTTGACTTGCTCAATCCCCTCCCTGCGGAGGTGACCGCCGACGAGGTGCGCGTGAGACAAATCATTGTTAACTTGGTCAGCAATGCGATCAAGTTTACGGAGGATGGAGAAGTGGTGGTTGAGGCGATCGTGAAGGAACATCTTTCTTGCGACGGTGAGAAAGGATCCTCTCGGCTTGAAATTTCAGTGGTCGATTCCGGCATTGGAATTTCGAAGGGTCAATTGGCGAATTTATTCACTCCCTTCAATCAAGCCAAGAAGCAAACGACGCGGCACGCGGGTGGCACTGGGTTGGGGCTAAGCATCAGCAAACGTTTGGCAGAAGGCATGGGCGGTACGATTCACGTGCAAAGTGAGTTGGGGAACGGAAGCCGGTTTACCTTGTGTCTGCCAGTGACCGAGCAACAGACCAAAAATATGATTGGAGAAGCGGAACGTGCAGCCACAGTGGAGGCTGCACGCCCAACGAAATTTCCCAAAATCCAATCTCGCATCTTACTGGCTGATGATCGCCGGGATGTGTGGCAAGTTGGAAAGTATTTCTTGGAAAAGTGTGGCGCTCACGTCGCTATCGCCGAAAACGGCAAGTTGGCGGTTCAAATGACTGAGCAAGCGTCCAACGACGGTCGTCCCTTTGAATTAATATTGATGGACATGCAGATGCCAATTATGGATGGTCGGCAAGCAGTGGCTAGCATTCGGAGTTTAGGGTACAAGACACCGATCATTGCAATGACGGCAGACGCGATGGACGGTGAACGAGAAGCGTGCTTGGCAATGGGCTGCGACGAATATTTCCCCAAGCCGATCGATGGCTTACTGCTGACCAATCTCATAGCCAAGATGCTAGACAGTCCATCTAAGCATCTCGACTAACTACGCAGCACTTGAGCATCCATCAGTCATGCATCCCTCGGCCTGCGGCTGAAAAGTAAAGAACATAACCACGCTGGCGTCCAGGAGTCAGTTGTTCCCATGCTGAACGCAACGCTGGTCGCTCGCCCGAATTTTTTTTGTACCTCATCCGGAATCACTAACTCATCCTTGGCCTTAAAGTCGATGTTGCGACCTTGGAAAGTGTAGCAAGGAACTTTCCATTTCAGTTTTTCCTCTCTACCGCATTCGAGCGCAATGTTCCTGAGGCGTTGCAGGACTTTTACAATCATGAACCTTACACTCTGGCGAACGGAATCAACTGGAAAACGTTTGCTCGTAAGTTCGTAACAAATAGCGGCGTTTCTTTGTTGTTGGTATAACATATGTCGGCTAAAAGGACCACTCGCCAGTCAATTCGAGGGCGTCTTAGCGAAGGTTTTGGAGTCCGTGACTTGACTTTGATTTGGACGAGTATCCGACCATGAAGAGGAAATCCAACCGAGGCTCGAAGAGAAAATCCTCAGGGCGGTCGCGCGGCGACGAAATGGACGATACTGCATTCCGTGGAGTGGTTGAATTACCCCCGATTGTTGCGCTCGGTGCGTCCGCCGGTGCCGTCTCAGCTCTGCAAGAATTCTTCGCCAATGTTCCAGTGGATTCTGCGATGGCGTTCGTAGTCATCATGCACCCTTCGCTGCAGCATGAGAGCAGGCCGTCGGAAATATTACAGCATTCGACAAAAATGCCAGTGATGATGGCGACGGAAGGTGTGACAATAACACCCAATTGCGTTTATTGGATTCCACCCGGCATGTTTTTCGTCACTTCGCATGGGCGTTTTAAGCTTGCCGAAGAATCCGAATCACGAGGGAAGCGAGTAGCCGTGGATTACTTTTTCCGTGCACTGGCAGAGACGCACCGGGCGCAAGCCCTGGCAATAGTTTTGTCCGGCGCGGGGGGAGACGGAGCGCTCGGACTGAAACGGGTCAAGGAATTGGGTGGGCTGACCATTGCGCAGGACCCCAATGAGGCGGAGTGTGCGGAGATGCCGAGGGCCGCGATAGCTACCGGCCTGGTGGACTGGGTACTCGGTGCGAAAGAGATGCCCGCCAAGCTAATAGACTATGTGAAACAGCGCGGAGAGCTAAGACACGCGGGGGAACACGGGCAGCACGCTATGGAGAGACTCGAGCCTTCGCCGGACGAGCAAGAGTCTGCACTAAGGGATGTGCTGGCGTTCTTACACACACGAACCGGGCACGATTTCTCCTGCTACAAACGCGCCACCATGTTACGTCGTACGGCACGCCGCATGCGTGTAAATGGCTTGGCCGATCTGCCGAGTTACCTCATCTATTTGCGTACCCATGCGGGCGAAGCAGGCGCATTGCTTCAGGATTTGCTTATTTCTGTCACAAACTTTTTCCGGGACCCCGCCTCGTTCGCTGCGCTGGAGCGGATTATCCCCACGTTGTTCATCGGTAAGGACTCGGGCGATACGGTGCGAGTCTGGGTGGCCGGCTGCGCCACGGGCGAAGAGGCCTACTCCATCGCCATGCTGCTCTGCGAGCACGCTGCAACGCTTGTCGGTCCGCCGCAGCTACAAGTGCTGGCCACGGACCTGGATGAGAATGTCCTCCGTGAAGCGCGCGAGGGTCTGTACCCGGAGACAATTGCCGCAGACCTCAGCGATGAGCGGTTGCGTCATTTTTTTATTCGCGAAGAGGGGGGCTACCGGATGCGGCGCTCAGTGCGTGAACTGGTACTTTTCGCCCCGCACGATTTGCTAAAAGACTCGCCCTTTTCACGACTCAATCTCGTCTCGTGCCGGAATCTGCTGATCTACCTGAAACGTGAAGCTCAAAATCGCGCCTTGGAGATTTTTCACTTTGCCCTGTTGCCCGGCGGACGGCTCTTCCTCGGCACGTCGGAGGGTGTGGATGAGGGAAGTCAACTCTTCGCAATTCACGATAAAAAACATCCGATTTTCGTCCGGCAGCCGGGGCCAGGGCGTCTTATTCCAATGCCAACTGGGGCGGGCACGTTGGCCCGCGTGTTGGCTCTGCAAGAACGGACTAAAGAGCGACCCACCGTGCCAGAGCGTGTAACGATCGAAAACTTGCAGCTGGGGCTGAAGAGTGCAACGTCCTTCGACAGCGGGTTAACGCCCGGAGAACTGCACTACCGCCTGATCGAGTTTTTTTCCCCGCCCTCGATCCTGGTCAATTCCGCCCACGAGATTGTTCATCTCTCAGAGTCGGCAGGCCGCTTTCTGCGTTTCGCTGGGGGCGAACCGACGCGGAACCTGATGAGCGCAGTGCATCCAATGCTGCGCGTCGAACTCCGCGCCGCGCTGTATGCCGCGTCGCAAACACAAGATGCGTCGACAGCGTTTCGAATTCCGATCGAGGCTGGAGATTCACAGAGCTTGGTCGACATACGAGTGACTCCTGCGGGCGACTTCGCACCTGGTTACTTGCTAGTGGTCTTTGATGAGCACCCCCAGCAAGGAGAGCCCGCGGCGCCGCGAGAGGCAGACGCCGACCAGGTAGCAGTGCACCTGGAGCGCGAACTCCTGGCGACGAAGGCTCATTTGCGCTACATCATCGAAGAATCGGAAGCTTCCAACGAAGAGCTGAAAGCGAGTAATGAAGAACTGCAGGCGATCAACGAAGAGCTGCGCTCTGCGACGGAAGCATTGGAGACGAGCCGCGAGGAATTGCAATCGATCAATGAAGAACTGACGACTGTGAATGACGAGCTGAAGAGCAACGTCGATCAGCTCGCGCGGTCCAATAACGATCTGCAAAACTTGATGGCCGCCACCGACATCGCGACCATTTTTCTGGACCGGGAATTGCGCATCCAGCGTTACACACCCTCGGCTAGAAAACTTTTTAATTTCATCTCGACCGACCTCGGTCGCCCACTTGAAGATTTAAGTCGTCAACTCGACTACCCGGAATTCGTCGCTGACGCGGAAAGCTCGCTAACGCACCTCCAACCAACGGAGCGTGAAGTGCGGGCAGGCGAACGTTGGTATATCGCCCGCATCCTCCCCTACCGCACCGCCGATAACCATATCGCGGATTTGGTTCTGACTTTCCTGGATATCACTCAGCAAAAGGGAGCCGAACGGGAAATCGCGCGCTTGGCGGCTGAATCAGAACGACAACGGCGGGTGTACGAGACAGTACTGACCAATACTCCTGACTTCGTCTACGTATTCAGCCTTGACCATCGGGTCCTCTATGCCAACGACTCCCTGATCAAGATGTGGGGGGTTGAGCGAGAGAGTGCAGTTGGCAAAACATTCTTGGAAATTGGCTACGAGCCGTGGCACGCGGCCATGCATGACCGCGAAATCGACCAAGTGCGATTCACACGACAGCCAATCCGAGGCGAAGTACCTTTTACTGGGACTAACGGGCGACGCGATTACGATTACATCTTCGTGCCCGTGTTCGGCGCCGATGGTGAAGTCGAGGCCGTAGCCGGGACAACCCGCGATGTGACCGAGCGGAAAGAGGCTGAGCGGGTTATCAGGACCGGCGAGGAGCGACTGAGGACTGCCCTATGCGCCGCTCATATGGTTGCCTGGGAGTGGACTCCCGTGGACGGCAAGCTCCACGTGTCAGATAACGCTTCCGAAGTGTTCGGTCTACCAGCGGGCGTTGTGCTGAAAGGTATCAATGAGGGGCTGGCTCTGCTTCACCCTGACGACTTGGCAACATATCAAGATATCATCCGAAAGGCCAGAAACCAAAAGGGCGACTATCTAACTCGATACAGGATCGTCCGCCCCGAAGATGCGCAGACGATTTGGATCGAGGAGCGTGGACACGTCGTCTTCGACCAGCCGGACGGTGAAGGCCGACTATTCGGGGTAGCGGCAGACGTGACCGAACGGGTTGCCGCCGAAGTCGAGATGGACCGACTGCTAAGACAAGTGGAAGGAGAGCGTGGTCGGCTCGCTGACGTGTTCCGACAGGCCCCCGCGTTTATGTGCGTGCTGCGGGGACCCTCACACGTCTTTGAGATTGCCAATGACCGATATTGTGCACTCGTGGGCCAGCATGACTTCCTCGGCAAGACCGTTCGTGAGGTGCTCCCCGAGGTGGAAGAACAAGGCTTTATCACCTTGCTGGACCATGTCTATGAGACCGGCGAGCCGTACGTGGGTACAGGTGTGCGGCTCCTGCTAGAGCAGACGGGAGAACAATACGTTGACTTCATTTACAAAGCTCTCCGCAGCGCTAATGGCCAAATTGACGGCATCATGGTTGTGGGGGTAGAAGTGACCGCGCGCCACTTTGCGGAAGCATCTCTGCGGTTAAGTGAAGAACGATTTCGTACCCTGTTCGAAACGATGGATGAGGGTTTCTGTGTGGCCAAAATGGAGTTTGACGCAGAGGATCACGCCACCGACTATCGGATCGAGTTGATGAACCCAGCGTTCGAGCGGCACACAGGTATGCAAGGCCTGATCGGAAAATCCGTCCGCCACGCGATCCCAGGCCTTGAAGAGTTTTGGTACGAAACCTACGGGCGAGTTGCCTTGACGGGCGAGAAGGTTCATTTCGTTCATCAAACCGGGGCTATGGACGGCCGGTGGTTTGAGGTGTCCGCCTTTCCGTTCGGCAACGAAAATAGCAACTTGGTCGCCATCCTGTTTAACGATATTACCGAGCGCCTACAGGCCGAAGTGGCGTTGCGGGAAAGCGAGGAACGATCGGTGTTCGTTCGCCGCAGCAGTGGAGTTGGCTTGTGGTACTGCGACCTGCCGTTCGAAGTGCTCCAATGGGACGAGTTGGTAAAAGCCCATTTCCACCTCGCGCCCGACGAAACCGTCACAATCCAGACGTTCTATGAGCGCCTCCATCCGGATGATCGAGAGTCAGTCCGTCAGGCCATCGAGCAAAGTATCGCCGAGCGAAAGCACTACAACATAGACTACCGCACCGTAAACCCGGCCAACGGGGCCGTGACCTGGGTGCGGGCCATCGGGCGGACGTTTTACGCCGATGACGGCACCCCGATCCGTTTCGATGGTGTGACCCTCGACGTCAGCGATCAGAGGCGCGCCGAGGCAAGTCTAAGGGAAAGCGAACAGCATTTCCGCGAAATGGCAAACGCGGCTCCCGCGATGATCTGGGTAACAAACGAGAAACATGAATGCACTTTTCTCTCTCAAAGTTGGTATGACTTTACCTGCCAGAAGGACGAAGAAGGACTGGGGTTTGGCTGGGTCAACGCCGTGCATCCCGACGACCGAGAAGCGGCACAGCAGACCTTTACTTCCGCCTCTGAGAATGGTGATTCCTTCGAAATTGATTACCGTTTACTAACCAAAAATGGTGAGTACCGTTGGGCGATCGACGCCGGCAAACCCCGATTTAATGCGGCGGGTGAATTCTGTGGCTTCGTCGGTTCAGTAACCGATGCACACGACCGCCACGAATTTCAATTGGCTTTGAATGCAGCACTTGTGGAAGCCGAATCGGCTAATGAATCCAAAAGTGCCTTCTTGGCAAACATGAGTCACGAAATTCGCACTCCAATGACTGCGATTTTGGGATACGCCGATTTGCTAAAAGACTTAGTCCATCAAGACGATGCTATACAACATTTGCAAACAATCCGAAACAACGGATACTACTTACTGGAAATCATTAATGACATCTTGGATCTCTCAAAGATCGAAGCCGGGAAACTAGACGTTGAATTCGAACGCTTCGAGCCATATCGCTTGATCGAAGATGTACGAAGCATCATGCAGATCCGGGCAACCGAGGGCGGCCTGAGACTGGAGGTCCAATATGACGGCAAGCTGCCAAACTTGATTCAGTCGGATGCTAAACGCTTAAAGCAAATCTTGATTAATCTCGTTGGCAACGCGATTAAATTCACCCACAAAGGCCAGGTGCAAATTCGTGTTCGGTTTGATGGCACGACACGGCAATTGCAATTCGATGTTATCGACACAGGTATCGGAATCTCTCCCGACCAGATGGATCGACTGTTTAAACCATTCTCTCAAGGTGATGCCAGTGTTAGCCGGAATTTCGGTGGAACAGGCTTGGGGCTGATCATTAGCCAACGACTTGCAGAAATGCTCGGTGGTTCTATCACTGCCCAAAGTAATGAAGGTGACGGCAGCACATTTTCGGTTAGCATTCCAACGGGAGAAATCCCCGAATTGGAGTTGGTTGATTACGAAGGAACGCAGGACGGAGAAGATACCCGCTCAGATGCTAGCGTTAGTGAGCCAACCAAACTCTCCTGCCATGTGTTGGTCGTTGACGACCGGCGCGATATCCGCTTTTTAAGCAAACACATCCTTATGAAGTCGGGCGCTACCGTGCAAGAATGTGAAGACGGACTAGTCGCCGTCGAACACGTCTCAGCTAGTTTGAATGCCGGCACTAGTCCCGATTTAGTTTTATTGGATATGCAAATGCCCAACTTGGACGGATATGCGACTGCGCAAAGATTGCGTTTGCTTGGATATACCGGTCCGATCATTGCACTCACCGCGGACGCAATGCAGAGTGATATGAATAAGTGCCTTGAAGTTGGCTGCAATGACTATTTGAGCAAGCCGATCGACGAAGCGCAACTGCTGAAAAAAGTTGCCGAATTGACCCAAGGCGAAAATTCATGACTTTGGTCATATACCGACGAATTGAAGACCAGATATTCAGTATCGCAATCTTTGCATAGAAAATTCGACGCGCTTCTTGACAGGCAAGCGATGACTTGCCTATTGTGGTGTCATGTCAGACATATTTGAGGCGTTAGCTGCACCGGCTAGGCGAGCAATCCTTGATGTATTGAGAGAACGAGATGGGCAGACCTTATTTGAGATCTGTTCTCGTTTGACAATGACTAAAGATCTGACGCTTTCCCGACAAGCAATTTCCCAACACCTCAATGTTCTTGAGTCAGTGGGTCTACTCTCTACGAAGCGAGAAGGCCGCTACAAATACCACTATTTAGATACGCAGCCACTCCAGTCGATTGTCGAGCGTTGGCTGCAGGTAAAACCAGAGAGTAACGAAAAATGAAAATTGTCGTCACCAGCGTCTTAGTAGACGACCAAGAGAAAGCACTGCGATTCTACACAGAAACGCTTGGTTTCGTGAAGAAGGAGGACATTCCGATGGGGCATCATCGCTGGTTGACGGTCGTTTCTCAAACAGATCCAAACGGTGTCGAACTTTTGCTCGAACCGGATGAACATCCAGCCGCGAAGCCATTCAAAGAAGCACTGCTCGCCGATGGCATTCCGGCGACGTCCTTCGGTGTTGACAATGTTCAGTTTGAGTACGAACGACTTTGTGCCTTAGGTGTCCATTTCACACAACCACCTGTTTTGATGGGGCCCGTTTCAACAGCGGTACTTGATGACACATGTGGAAATTTAATTCAGATCGCGCAAAAGCACTAACCACGTTCAGACACAAATGTTTAAGACCTTGTTTCGTATTGTTGCTGCTTTTGTCCTTGGATTGATCGTGTCATTTGCTTTGATTTTTGGCGTCGAAATCGCAAGTAATATATTGCACCCATTCCCGAGTGACTTTACCGGTACCGCAGAAGAGAACTGTATGCACGTGGCAAGGTATCCCAATTGGATACTTGTCGGGGTTGTTGCTGCGTGGGGATTAACTGCTGCGGTAGGAACGTGGATTGCAGGCAGAGTCGGAAATATCTACTCATCTGCAGCGCTGGCAATTCTATTGATTGCAGGAGTTGTCATGAATATCTCGATGTTGCCGTACCCGGTCTGGTTCAAATTTGTGATCTCGATTTCTGTTCCGATTATGGCACTGGTCGGGGCGAAAGTGGCATCGCAGAGATCAAACTCACTGTCCGACCCCAACCAGAAAGAGTCAGCAGGCCTAGCTGGTTGATTTTGGTCGAGTGGTATTCGTTATGCAATGAAAGAGCCTTCCACTTATGGAATTCTGGCTCTCGCACCCCTATCTCTGGGAAGGCTTCCGCGTTGCACACTTTGCAAATAATTGCGTAGGTCCATGTCGATTTGGAAAGCTATCGATCGACTACTTTGCAACCGATGGGGTGTTTGCCGCAGAGTTTTGGTTGTGGTGGCATGGTGCTTTACTGGGAACCAGCAAGAAAGACGAGTGCAACGTTGCCAGACAGATATTCGCAATAGCAGAGACGAATGATGAGAAAAATAGTTGTATGTGAGTTCTTGACACTCGACGGCGTCATCCAGAACGAGGATGAAGGGGACGGATTCAAATACGGTGGTTGGTTTTTCCCGTATGCGGATGAGGTAACGGGGGCCGTAATACAAGAGCGACTGGCCAAACCAATCGATCTGCTGTTGGGACGCAAGACCTTTGCCGGGTGGGAAACCTATTGGCCGACGCATTCGAATTTTTGGCCAAACGTCATGACCGCAACCAAGTACGTAGCCTCGAATACTCGCAACTCCAGTGAATGGCAGCCCACGGTCTTCTTAAACGGCGACCTTGCGGAACAAGTCAGGCAGCTAAAACAAACCAACGGCCCTGATCTGCACGTAATGGGAAGTGCAAATATGCTTCAGACGCTCTTCAAAGCAGATCTCGTTGACGCGTTGGAGTTAATGATCATTCCGATTACGTTGGGCCAGGGGAAACGCCTGTTTCAAGCTGGCACCATCCCTGCCTCCTTCAAAGTGACCAGCGGCCAAGTAGCGCCCAAAGGCATAATTATTGTAAGTTACGAACGGGACGGAGATATAGAAACGGGATCGCCGCAAATAAGCGAAGACTAGCTTACTCACTGCAAGAGTGAATTGCTCAGACTTCGGACTCAGCTAAACGGTAGCCGACGCCTTGTTCCGTGATAATCAGCTTGGGGCGAGCAGGTTCGGCTTCTAACTTCTTGCGCAAGTTGGCCACGAAGACGCGGAGATAATGACTCTCGTGCGTGCTTTGTGGGCCCCAGATTTCCTTCAATAAGTGGCGGTGCGTCATAACTCGACCAGCATTTCTGGCAAGCAATGCCAAAAGATCGAATTCTTTTTTCGTCAGTCTCACGTCGTCTTGGTCGAGGAATACTCGTCGCGAACCTAATTCGATCCGCACAGGGCCGTGACGATAGGTCTGCGACAGTGATTCCAAGCCAGTTGTATTGTTGTGATGTCGAATTGCGACTCGCAGCCGAGCGAGAAGTTCGCCGACACCAAATGGTTTGGTTAGATAGTCATCAGCGCCAGCGTCGAGTGCAGCAATCTTCTCTCGCTCTTGATCGTGCGCCGAGACGACAATGATTGGAACGGTCGACCATCCTCGAATCTCAACAATTAAGGCCCGTCCGTCGCCGTCGGGCAATCCTAGATCGAGAACGATCAGGTCCGGCGGTTCCTGGGTGATCATCCGCAATCCGCTTTGAACCGTATCCGCCTCTGCCACGCGATAGCCCTCGGCTCCCAAACTGGCTCGTAGAAACTTTCGGATAGGTGCTTCGTCTTCAATCACGGCAATCAATCGACGTTCGGCCAAGTTGTCTGTCATGATTGGATACCGCCTATATGCTCGTTTTCTGTGTTTTCATCTGTGGTTGGAGGCATTTCATCAGCAGCTAGTTCTAGCCGAAAGACAGCGCCGCCGGCTTCTGCGTTGGAGACCGTGATTCTTCCGCCGTGAACATCCATTACAGCTTTGCAGATCGCCAGCCCCAAACCCACGCCCCTTGAGTCAGCAATAGATTGCTCTCCACGTTGAAACTTTTCAAACACTCTTTCTTCGTCCCCCTTTAAAATCCCGGGACCGTGATCCGCGATTTCCAAGATCGTTCGTTTGCCTTGTTGGTGGCCGCGGATCTCGATCGCGGTTCCGACCGGTGAATAGCGACAGGCGTTCTCCAGCAAATTTATCAACACTTGCTCCATCAACACGCTATCGCACTGCGCCATCAACATCGAGGGGACTAATTCAACCTTGACACCCCGAGAACCCAGGCTGTGTTCTAGTCGTCCAAGGGCTGATCCCAATAGTTCTTCAACCGGAAACCACTCTTTAATGATCTCGACACGTCCCGATGAAAGTTGCGTTAGTCTCAATAAATTTTCCACCAGACGTGACAACCGATCGGATTCCTCGTGAATCGTTTCCAGCAATTCGCGCTGAGTGGCTGTGTCCAGTTTTGAATTGGCATGCAGTATACTGCTCGATGCACCGCTGATGACTGCTAGCGGCGTCCGCAAGTCGTGAGAAACGGAGGCCAGCAAGGTGCTGCGGAGTTGTTCTCTTTCGATAGATGACGTCGCCGCTTGACCCTCAATAGCCAGCCGATCGCGCTCAAGTGCCAACGCCAATTGCGATGCGTAAGCTTCGAGAACTCTTCTCGATTCGGGAATAAACAATGGACCCACATCTTCCGCTTGAACGGCGAGAACTCCCATCGCTCCTGCAGGAGAGAGCAGCGGCAAATAGGTTGCTTGGGATGCCGTGAGCGTCTCGGTGCCTCGACCCGCAATCTTCTCGTGCACGAAGGCCCACCTCGCTACAGCCAATTCAGATGGATTTGCCGCAAACGACGCTCCGCGATGGAGAACCGGTCTCAACATGCCATCTTCAGGTAGCAGTACGATCGCCTGCACTTGGAACAACTCCGAAATCGCTCGTTCGGCCTCCGACGCAAGAAATTGTTGACCATTGATCCCTGAGAGCTTTCTGCCCAACTGGTAAAGCGCTTCGGTCTGGCGAGTGTTGCGTTGTGTTTGCCAAAGTGTCTCACGCAGTCGGCTGGTCAAAGCGGTTACAATCAAACCAACGAACATCATGACGACAAAGGTCACTAGATATTGGGCATCATCGACCACAACTTTGTAATAGGGTGTTGTAAAGAATATATCAAATAGCAAGACTGCTCCGACTGAGGCAACCACGGCATGCCAACGTCGATACTTCAGGGCCACGCAAACCACCCCCAGCAAAAATGCCATCACGATGTTCGCTTCCGACGTGTTTAACCAGTCCAACAGCGAAGCCAAGCCGGTGGCCAATCCCAAGATGCCAAGCGTACCAACCCATTCAAACGATCTCGCCGCGTTGAACGGCGTCGCAAAGTGAGCAGCAGAACTATCACTTTCGACCGAGTCACCATCGGCTTTGCCGCGAATGACGTAGATATCGATTTCACCACTGTCTTGGATCAACCGATCCGTGATCGACAGGCGCTGAAAAAACCAACGATGCGTTGCTTCGGACTTGCCAATAACAATCTTGGTAACGTTTTTCCTTCTAGCCAAAGCTAAAGTTTCTTCGACCAAATCATCGCCCGCCAGAGTGACCGTCTCTGCTCCAAGTCGCTCGGCCAATCGCAAATGATTCAGTAGCCGGTTTCGAGATTCGGACGAGAGTTTTTGCGTCGATGCATTTTCGATATGCACCGCGACAAGCTCGGCTTGAATCGCATTGGCTAAGCGTTTCGCCGCGCGTATTACGGAGGCTGATGAAGGGCTGGGCTCGACGCATACCAACAGGGTTTCACCGGTGGGCCAGACATCGTTGGCTCCGCGACCGTGACGTGCGGTTTCCACGTCCACGTGTACACGTTCCGTCACACGGCGCAGGGCAAGTTCTCGAAGAGCGAAGAGATTCTCATGGCGGAAAAAACGTTCCAGCGCCCGCGCCGCCTGCGCTGGTACATAGACCTTGCCCTCTCTGAGTCGCGCGAGCAGTTCGTCCGGCGCGATGTCGACGATCGAAAGTTCGTCCGCCCGTCGGAAAACGTCGTCCGGGACTGTTTCGCGGACGACGACCCCGCTGATCTTTGCCACAACATCGTTGAGCGATTCCACATGCTGCACATTGCACGTTGAGTAGACGTTGATGCCGGCTTGCAATAGTTCTTCGACATCTTGCCACCTCTTGGAATGCACCGACTGGGGCGCGTTGGTATGAGCCAGTTCGTCGACCAGTACGATTTCAGGTCGCCGCGTCAAAGCAGCGTCGAGATTAAACTCATTTAACGTCGCTCCCCGATGGTTGACTTGTCTAAGTGGTACTCGCTCAAGCCCGTCGAGCAACGCCTCCGTCTCCGCACGACCGTGCGGCTCGACATAGCCGACAACCACATCGTGACCTTCGGCTTTGAGGCGCTGAGCTTCTTGCAGCATGGCATAGGTTTTACCCACGCCTGCCGCATAACCGAAGAAGATCTTTAATTTGCCACGCCGCTTTACCGCAGACGCGTCATCGCCTTCGGTTTGAAGTCGAGCCAGCATTTGTTCGGGAGTGGGCCGATCGTCTTGCATCCGGCTATTCCTTTTCCGCTTCCGTTCGGTCCAACGCGATGTTTAATGTCAACACATTGACGACCGCTTCGCCGCCAAAGACCAACAGGGCTCGGCCTTCTAAGTTTTCTTGAATGAGGGTCTCGACGGTTTGTAGTGGTAAACCACGCACTGCGGCAACTCGCTCGGATTGCAGCTTTGCCGATTCCAGCGATATATGTGGATCCACTCCGGAACCAGACGCAGCCACCAAGTCGGCAGGCACTTTTTGCCCATGTTTCAGACTCAGTTTAGCGATTTCAGGCTCAGCACGTTCCGTCAAGGATGGATTGGTCGGCGAAAGGTTGCTCCCTCCTGTAGCACTGGCGTCATAATCGACGGCGGACGGTCGCGGCCAAAAGTAGCCGGGCTGAGTGAACCGTTGAGCGATCAAGCGTGAACCGATGATCGCCCCCGCTTCGTCGCGAATCAGACTCCCTTGTCGTGCATCCGGAGCAGCAACCATCGCAAATCCTAAAACGATGGCTGGGTAAACGATGGAGCAAATGACGAGACTCGATACCGTCAATCTCAGTGATGTGAAGAGGTTGTTCATAGTTTTCATCCTATCAGTGTTTGTTGGTAAGTGTGAAATTAGGCCAAGCCAGTGGCAACCAAAAGCAAGTCGATTGCTTTGATGCCCGCGAATGGCACGATCAGACCACCTAGACCGTAGATCAGCAGATTGCGTCGTAAGAGTTCTGCGGCACCCATGGCACGATAGGGAACGCCGCGAATCGCAATTGGAATCAAACATGGAATCACAACAGCATTGAAGATGACCGCCGAAAGTATGGCGCTGCGGGGCGTGGCCAGACCCATTACATTTAGAACAGCAACTTGCGGTAGGGCCACCATGAAGATCGCTGGAATAATCGCGAAGTATTTGGCAACGTCATTCGCAATACTGAATGTGGTTAACGCGCCGCGGGTCATCAACATCTGTTTGCCGACGGAAACGATATCAATTAGTTTGGTTGGATTTGAGTCCAGATCAACCATATTGCCCGCTTCCTTGGCCGCCTGAGTTCCCGTATTCATCGCTACGGCCACATCGGCCTGAGCCAATGCAGGCGCATCGTTGGTTCCGTCGCCTGTCATCGCAACCAAGTGTCCATTTTGTTGGTACTTGCGAATCAACTCTAGTTTGGCCTCCGGTGTCGCCTCTGCAAGGAAATCATCGACTCCCGCTTCGGCTGCGATCGCTGCGGCGGTTTGTGGGTTGTCGCCGGTGATCATGACGGTTTTGATACCCATTTTTCTGAGTTCACCAAAGCGTTCCTTGATACCCCCTTTGACAACATCTTTCAGATAGATTGAGCCTAGCACGCGATCATTCTCGCAAACTACAAGGGGTGTACCACCTTCGCTGGCAATCTGTTGAACGTCGCGTTCGACCAGTTCAGGAAAGTCGCCACCTTGGTCTTCCACATACTTACGAATCGCATCGGTCGCTCCTTTGCGAATTTGCCTACCACTAGCATTCACGCCGCTCATCCGAGTTCGTGCTGTGAACGGCACAAACTCGACTTGCGATACTTCCAATCCCCGACCGCGAATTCCGAACTCGCGTTTTGCCAAGACGACAATGCTGCGTCCTTCCGCCGTTTCGTCCGATAGAGATGACAACTGAGCCGCATCAGCTAGTGCCGCAGCATCGATGCCGGGAGCTGGTCGAAACTCGGCCGCTTGTCGATTGCCCAGCGTGATCGTTCCGGTCTTGTCCAGCAACAACACGTCCACGTCGCCAGCCGCCTCGACTGCCTTGCCTGACATGGCCATGACATTGGCTTGGCCGAGTCGCGCCATGCCAGCGATTCCAATCGCAGCTAACAGCGCGCCGATCGTTGTTGGAATTAAGCAGACGAGCAGCGCCACCATGGTTGGCACATCAATCGTCACATCGAAAAAGCGTGCAGTTGGATAAAGTGTTGAACATACCAACAAGAAGACTAGCGTGAATCCCGCTAATACGATTGTCAGCGCGACTTCATTCGGTGATTTCTTGCGTTGTGCACCTTCAACCATCGCAATCATACGGTCCAGAAAGCTCTCGCCCGGCTTGGCAGTGACTCGAATGACCAACCAATCGGAGATGACCCGCGTACCGCCGGTTACCGCCGAACGGTCTCCGCCGCTTTCACGGATCACAGGCGCGCTTTCCCCAGTCACCGCGCTTTCATCCACACTGGCAACGCCCTCTATCACCTCACCATCTGCAGGAATCGTTTCGCCGATCCGCACTGCCACCAGATTGCCAACGGTCAATTCAGACGAAGGAATCTGGCGACCAAGTTTCTCGCCTGGTTTGGCAATCAGCGTCGCCATAACGTCTGTTTTAGCGTTCCGTAACGCATCGGCCTGAGCTCGACCACGGGCCTCAGCGACGGATTCTGAAAAATTGCCAAACCAGACCGTCAGCCACAGCCAGACGGTAATTGCCAGGAAATAACCAAATCCCTCAGTGCCGCTGATGGCTGACGTAAGCGTGGCAAGTGTTGTGAGCGCGGCCCCCAACTCCGTAACCATCATCACTGGATTGCGCATCATTGTGACAGGGTTCATCATCCTCACCGCTCGCCCCGCTGCGGCAAGGAGCAGCCTTGGATTGAGCAGAGTGACTGCGTCCCTACGGCTCGCCGCAGGGCTGGTGTAGCGCGGTGGTGTTGTAGTGCTCATTGGTAGTTACTTGATAAATATATGTGTTGAAGTGATTCATGCCTTTGCCATTCACTCGACGCTGCCTCGACTAGTTTGCAGTGAGGAACTCGGCGACCGGTCCGAGTACAGCGATTGGCAGGAATAGCAATGCTCCGACGATCAAGACCGTCCCCAAAAGCACGAGGCCAAACGTAGGGGTATCCACCCGAAAAGTTCCTGCCGATTCTGGTGTTGCCCGCTTGGCAGCCAACGATCCAACGATCGCTAGCGGAGCGATAATCGGGATGAAACGACCGAGTAACATCACCAAGCCAGTGGCGACATTCCACGGCACCGTGTTGTCGCCCAACCCTTCAAAACCGGAACCATTGTTGGCTGCCGCTGAACTGAATTCATAAAGGATCTCACTCAGGCCATGACTGCTAGGATTGTTCAGTGCATCAAGCCCCCAAGAACTCGAAGCAAAGATCGCGGTACCCCCTAGGATGAACAGTGGATGAGCCAGCAACGCCAGAATCGCTAGCTTCATTTCACGGGCTTCCACCTTGCGTCCCAAGTACTCCGGAGTTCGCCCGACCATCATGCCCGCTAAGAAGACCGCGGTGATCACGTACAAAAACATATTGATAAGCCCGACACCGACGCCACCAAAGATCACGTTCAACCACATTCCTGCCATAGGAAACAGCCCAGTCAAAGGATTCAGGCTATCGTGCATCGCGTTGACACTGCCGTTGCTGGTGGACGTAGTAGACACCGCCCACAGCGCGCCGGCGGTCGTACCAAAACGTAGTTCTTTCCCTTCCAAGTTCATATCGGATTCAACGGGTAGATGAGCAAACGCCTGCGTCGGCTGGCTTTCGAGAATCGCCGCAGAGCTTACAAAGATTACGAACAAAACTAGCATCACAGTAAAAACAACTGCAGCGTGCCTGATTCGACTTGTGACAAACCCGAACATCCACACAGTGGCCATCGGGATGAAGATGATTGCCGTGTTGGTCAGCACGTTGGTGATGAAATTTGGGTTCTCGAATGGGTGTGTTGAATTGGGGCCAAAGAAACCGCCGCCATTGGTCCCCAGTTGCTTGGTGGCTACAAAAGCGGCAACAGGCCCTCGAGCAATGGTTTGGGTTACACCTTCGAGGGTTGTTGCCACCGCTGCGCCGTCGAGCGTCATCGGCGTGCCGCACAGAATCAGCAAACACGCCAACACGAAAGCCAAAGGGAGCAACACGAACCCAGTGGCTCGCCACACATCACAATAGAAGTTTCCCAAGTCAGTTCGACCAGAGAGGCCACGGCAGAGCGCGGTTACGGCGGCCAATCCCGTTGCCGCGCTGACAAATTGAAGCCACATTAGCGCGCCAAGTTGAGACAGGTAGCTCATGCTGACTTCGCCGGAATAGTGCTGCAAATTCGTGTTGCTGGTAAAGCTAGCAGCGGTATTGAAAGCAAGGCTGGCTTCCAACCCGTCTTTACTATCGGGATTGAGCGGTAACCATTGCTGCGTAGTCAGTATCGTAAACCCCACAGCGAACATAACCACATTGAACACGAGCATGGAAATACAGTATTCTTTCCAGGTCTGACCTTTGGAGGCCGCCTTTCCTAAAACGGCAATGGCAACGGAATCAAAGCGATCAGTTGGGGGCGATGAGCCGTTTGGATCCATGGCCCAACACATGTAGCGACCAAGGGGCCAGGAAAGTGCAATTGTGGCACCGATGATGATTATGGGAATGGAGAGTCCAAGCATTGTTTTACCTTTAATTTAAAATCGCTCTGGCCACAGGATCACGAATCCTAGATAGCCATAAGCAAAGACAATGGCCGCAATTACGCAGATACTCAGCAAAGTTTCCATTACTTTTTCCTTAGACGCGCTCGCATAGAATTGTGAACCCGATAAGGCTGGCGAACGATGCAATCCCCAGCGCAAACATGATGAACCACATTGGTAGTGTTCCTTGAATTGAGTTCTCCATCGCGAATACGTCGACGTTCAAACAGTGGAAATCAAAGTCGGCGTTGATCGTTTCGCAACTAGGATCTGCAGCCACCGGCGTCATCGGGGACGGTGTTCGATGGTCAGTCCTTACATCGGATAAGTCTAGGGAAACCCATATCAAATGGGTCTCAAGACTTCTGGCGAACACATCAAGAAAGTGTCAAGATCGCCATTGCGAACTTTAGAACTATGGATAGCCAGCCCGAATTGTCGCTGAAAGAACCAGCTGTGGTTAGCTGGGCTGGAAACCACCTGACGACATCACTGCGTTCATCGGCTATTGATAGCCGACGTTCAGCGTGGTCTTATTGATGCTATTGGCCACCTAACAAGTCTCCTGGCGGCACTGAGGATGTCACGGTATTCAGCTTGGAGAACTTCCGCCAGGGATTGTCATATACCTAACATTGCGACATAGGGGAAAGGGAGCGAGGAAATGCCCGGACATGCCTATTGATGGGAGGCAGCTAGTGCGGCCTGAGGATCAGCGTGGACTCCATCGCGCGAAATGATTCTTTCGAAGTCGCCGCGAAGGGCTTTTAGTGCGTAACGTTCTTCGTTGATCTCGGCCGATGTGCGGAAACCCATTCTTCGCAAAATCGGTAGCGGCGGGCACCAGCCTTGCAGCGCGTGTTGGAGTAAAAATCCGGTGACTAGGCCGGGCAGAATCAGCCATTTTTTGTCAACGGTCGCGGCGAGTACGACGCCTGAAAACGCGAGCGCAGATGCGTTGCATTCGAGTGCGCGCTCGACATCCCACTCGTAGTCAAGTGCCTCGATGCGACGTGAAATTTCGTGCGGCGACTGAGTGGCGTAATACCGAATACGTTGGCGAGTTTCGTCGGCGATCGCTTGATTAGTGGCTTCGCATGTGTGGTTGTGGACTCGTTGGTTGGTTGCGGGCAGCATGAGGAGCTCCGATTGTTTTGAGAATGAAAATTAGAGTTGGTTATTGGCGGCAGCCGCTTGTTGTGTTAGCGCTGTTAGCACTGAAGGCGACCAAGCTGATTGACTTTCATGCCCCTTGGCGGAATCGCGTCCGATCCCACCCATCTTCGGCAGCACTGTTGCCGCTAAAGCGAGGATCTCTTGTGTCAGCTCGGGAAAGAGATTCTGCAGCGCGATCGTGACGTTCAGCGGGCTGTGTATAAAGACTTCGCCGCGGCCGTGACGGCACGCCGTCAAGATTTGCTCGGCGGCGGTTTCGGCATTCATCGACATGATCGGCAACGAGTCGCCGATACTGAACCAGGCAAATTCGCTGCGGTGTTTTCCTTTGAAGATTGCATTGCGTGGGCTTCCCGTTCGCATCAAACCAGGACAGGCCGTGGTGACGTAAATGTTCTCGTGCTTTAGTTCCGCGCGCAATCCGTTGGATAATCCGACCAACGCGAACTTGCTGGCGGCGTAAGGCAGCATATGGGGAACTGCTCGTTTGCCACCGATCGAGGCGACATTGACGATGCGACCCCATCCCTGCTTTCGCATGAAGGGCAGGACTTCTAACGATGTATGCAGTGCACCCCAGCAATTTGTCTGCATCGAATCGTGAAAGTCGTCCATAGTCATCGCATCGAGCGGTCCGACGGTGATGATACCGGCGACGTTGAACAACACGTCGATACCGTTGAACTGGTTTGCGGCTCGTTTTACAAAGGCTGCAACCTGGTCGCGGTCACGAACATCGCATGGGTGAGTAATGACTTCAGCACCGCGACGGCGAAGCTCATCAGCTGCGACGTTGAGGTCCTCTTCGCTGCGTGCAGTGATTGCAATTCGGGCACCCCGGTCGGCTAACTGCCGGGCGAGCACCAAACCTAGACCGCGTGAACCGCCTGTAATGACGACGCGTTTGTGTTGCCAGCTAAAGTCGCGCCGCAGACGAACTATCGCTCGCGCGACGGTAATACCCGCGAATCCAGCGGCAGCTGTAAGTGCAAGTTTGCGAAGTGTCAACATGTAGTGTGCCTCTAAGTGATTGATGGGGACTAGCATGTTTTGCAATTCTTGCGCCGTGATGTACCAGCGGTACAAGAAATGCCCAGTGAATGCCCATAGACAGCCCATTGTTAATCAGTGGCCTGGAAGGCGGGCCGGCGACGCGACTTTCGTGTCTGCGACCTAAAGTGTTAACTTCAAACAAAAATAGGAACTAATCATGTCGGTCAAGAAAACACACCGCGAGGAAACACACCGCGAGGAAACACGCAAAGAACTTCGTAATGAAGACGCAATCACCGCTGAGCCTGGCTCGCATCCGGTGGGCACGGGTGTTGGTGCCGCACTGGGAGGTGCAGCAACGGGAGCGGTGGCTGGAGCGGTGGCTGGACCCATTGGAACAGTCGCCGGTGCGATCGTCGGCGGTGTCGCGGGCGGATTGGCAGGTAAAGCTGTCGCCGAAAACATCGATCCAACAATCGAAGCTGCGTACTGGGAGGAGGAGTATGCCAACCGACCGTACTACAACGAGGCCTACGATTACGATCACTACCGCCCTGCCTACCAATCGGGCTGGGAAGCATATGATGCGAACGCCAACGAAGCATGGGCAACGCGAGAAGCCATCGCCAGGCAACGATGGGAGAACGAAGGTGGAGCCGAGAGTATGAAGTGGGAAGACGCGCGACCAGCCGCCATGGATGCGTACAATCGAGTTCACACGCGAACTAACAAGCCTCGCTGATTGGAAAAGTAGTCCCAGATGAAAACGGTCGACGAAAGTACTTGGTGGTCGATTTGCTGCCAAGTACTTTGTCATGCGGCGAGCAATTCTTCCTTAGCTGGGCCGAGACCCAATATCTATGCGCTACCACGTCCTGGCCGCCGATTACGACGGTACACTTGCCAAAGATGGCCACGTCGATGCATCGACTATTGATGCACTGCGGCGTTTTCGTGACTCCGGTCGCAAGCTGCTACTTGTCACCGGTAGGCGACTTGAACCTTTACTCGATCTATTTCCCGACATCTCATTGTTTGACCGCATCGTCGCGGAAAATGGGGCGTTGGTGTTTGATCCATCAACTGGCGAAGAAACGCTTCTTGCCGAACCGCCGCCCCCCGAGTTTGTCGAAGAATTGCGCCGGCGTGGCATCGATCGTTTGGAATCCGGACGCTGCATCGTGGCGACCTGGCAGCCCTTCGAAACGATCTGTTTGCAAGTTATTCGTGAGTTTGAGCTCGACTTGCAGATCATTTTTAATAAAGACGCAGTGATGCTGCTACCTAGTGGTGTCAACAAAGCGTTCGGTTTGGCAAAAGTGCTCGAGCAACTCGCCTATTCGCGGCACAACGTCGTTGCCGTGGGTGACGCAGAGAACGATGAAGCGATGATGCGATCGTGTAGCGTTGCCGTCGCGGTAGACAACGCGTTGCCAAGGGTTAAAGAAATTTCCGATATCGTTCTAAAGGGCGCGCGGGGCCAAGGTGTTGAAGAACTGATCGACATGATGCTGGAGGGCGACCTGTCGCAATTGCGCGAACGTACGGACCGCCAGCTGATATTCGGAGCCAAACTCAACGGCCAACCCTTTTCGATCCCGAGCTACGGCGACAGCGTGTTGGTCACGGGGGGACCGGGGGGCGGTATAAGCAAACTGGCAATCAGCGTGATGGAATCTCTGACGCAAAGAGGCGAACAATGCTGTGTCATCGATCCCGAAGGTGACTATCGCGGACTGGACGGTTCGATTGCACTGGGAACCGCCGATCGAGCGCCCGATGTCGAAGAGGTCGTCGGAGTGTTGGAGCAACCGAACGATCATTGCATCGTCAGCTTCTTCGGTATCGAGAAGCCTGATCGACCAGCCTATTTCAACCGGCTGTTCCGCGCGCTGGCCGAATTGCGCAGCCGCACCGGCCGTCCACACTGGATCATTGTCGATGAAGCCCATTATGCAGCGCCGAAAGACTGGCAACCAGCAGAAATGTGGAGCAGCAAAGAGATGTCGGGCATCATTTTCATCACGGCCTACCACGATCAGCTGTCGACGGCCGTGCTGCAGCATGTTGATTGGGTCATCTCAATAGCAGAGAAACCGGAGGATGCAATATCGCAGTGTTGTGAACTGATGGGGGAGTCATTGCCTAAATTTCATCCGCCCGATGACTTTCGCAAGCACCGCGCGCTAGCATGGCGTCGAGGCGAGCGAAAACCCATTTGGTTTAGCCGCCTTCCACCGCGAACTGAGGGCCAGCGACATCAGCACAGCTACTATGAAGGGGACATGGACGAGAATCTGCAGTTCGTGTTTCGGGGCAAAAATAACCAGTTTTCCCTCAACACCGGAAACCTTAAAGAGTTCATCAAGACAGCTCAAGGTATCGACGACGAAACGTGGCTCTATCATCTATTCCGACACGACTATTCCACTTGGATCCGAGACATCATCCAGGATGATAAGTTAGCAAGCGAAATCGAGATAATTGAGCGGACTCAAGATCTATCTCCAGAGAAGAGCCGCCAGTTGATTTTTGAGCACATCAATGTTCGCTTTAAACCGCGGTGGTAAACCAATGCGAGTATTCACCGATGAATTGATGACTCATTTACGAATAGCCGACGTCTTGGATATCGCAGTAACCTCGGTGTTATTGTATCTCGCCTTTGTGTGCTTGCGCGATCGGGCATCTCGGTCGCTGGGACTCGCGGTGTTCGGCTTAGTAACCATGTTTTTGCTTTCCCGCTGGTTAGAAATGTATCTGACCACGATGCTGTTCCGTTACGGGATAGTCGGCATGTTGTTGGCTATAGTTGTAGTCTTTCAACAGGATATTCGGCACGGTTTCGAACAACTCGCGTCATCGCGTTGGTTGTTCCGGTCATCCACAGTCGAACCATCACGCGAGTCGACCGACACGATTGTCGAAGCGGTTGCCACAATGGCCGAACAGCGTATCGGCGCGCTGCTCGTCTTTCCAGGTCGTCAGCCATTGGATCGACACCTTCGGGGAGGCGTACATGTCGATGCAAAAATCAGCCAGTCGTTATTGTTGAGTATCTTTTACCCCGATTCACCGGGGCATGACGGTGCCGTGTTGATCGACGAGAATCGCATTGTTTGGTTGGGATTGCATCTACCGCTCACCACACAGGTCCACAAGGTTCACGATTGCGGTACTCGTCATGCTGCCGCATTGGGTCTAGCCGAGTGTTGTGACGCATTGGCTATCGCTGTCTCAGAAGAACGCGGCACCATCACAATTGCCCAGCATGGATCGCTCGCGATCGTCGAACTCACTGAATTGGCTGACCAGTTGCGCCAACATTTTAGCTCACAGAAGGCCCCTATCCAACCCAAACACAATCATCGTCTTTCGGAATTGGCCACAAGGATTGCGGCAGTTGTTGCTGCCGTAGCACTATGGTTTGGGTTCGCTTACCATACCGATACGATTCAGCGTACTTTTGTCGTGCCGGTTGAATATCGCAATCTCCCCAGCGGGCTGGAGATTGAAGAGCCGAAGCCGACGTACGTCGAGGCAACGCTGTCTGGGCCGGAGCAAGCGTTTGCTTTGCTCACTCCTGCCACAATTGCGGTTTCGCTAAAGATTGACGGCGCACAAGGCACACGTGTATTCCGGTGGCCCACCGCGACAAATCTGACCAACGTTCCAAACGAGTTGGCAGTTGAGAGTATCTCGCCCGATGTGATTGTTGTTTCGTTGCGGCCGAAACCCGAGGTCGAGCCATGATGGCTTCACAATAACTTAACTCAGCTTTTGGCACGGCAATCGCTTGCTATGACAATCGCATTGAGAGAGTTTCTGAAAGCGTTAGGGTGACGTTCACGCTCGCGCGAAACAATTGCTTTTCGAGTTTGGAGATCGCTATGTTGGGCTGGGCAATAACTTTTCTTGTAATCGCATTAATCGCGGGCATCCTCGGATTTGGAGTCGTCGCTGGCACGGCCGCTAGCATCGCAAAGATCTTGTTCTTTGTCTTCTTGGTGTTGTTCGTGATCGGATTACTCATGGGCCGCCGCGGTCCAAGTGTTTGATAGAGTCCGCCAAGCTACTCGTTGAATTCCTTAGTTCTTCGAATGGACGGACTATCTACCACTTTTAATTATCCATCTCACCGAAAGAGAATTGTTATGAAGGCAGTATGTTGGCACGGTCGGCACGATATGCGTGTGGATTCCGTCGAAGATCCTAGCATCGAAGACTCACGAGACGCGATCATTCAAATCACCGCCACTGCGATCTGTGGAAGCGATTTACATCTCTACAACGGCGTAATGCCGACGATGCAAGCGGGTGATGTCATCGGGCATGAGCCAATGGGAGTGGTTGTGGAACTCGGCAGCGCAGTAACCAACTTAAAGAAGGGGGATCGAGTAGTGGTTCCTTTCACGCTGGCCTGCGGTTCATGTTTTTTCTGTGAACGAGAGTTATATTCGTGCTGTGACAACAGCAACCGCAATGCAGACAAAGCTGCAACGGCAATGGGTAGTTCGCCCTCGGGAATGCTTGGTTATTCGCACATGATGGGTGGTTATGCGGGAGGACAAGCGGAGTACTTGCGTGTCCCATTTGCAGACGTTGGACCGCTAAAGATTCCTGATGGTATTCCGGACGAACAGGTCTTGTTTCTGTCTGACATTTTTCCGACCGGCTACATGGCCGCCGAAAACTGTGGAATTGAGCCGGGCGACACGGTTGCGATCTGGGGTTGCGGTCCGGTCGCACAGTTCGCAATCCAAAGTGCATGGATGTTGGGAGCGGGACGTGTAATCGCAATCGACCGAGTGCAGGAGCGATTGGAACTAGCCCGAACGAAGGGGCGTGCCGAGACGATCGATTTTGAAAAAGAGAACGTTCAGGAACGAATCATGGAAATGACAAAGGGTCGAGGAGCCGATCGTTGCATCGACGCCGTGGGCGCCGAGGCGCATTCGGCAGGCGACATTCGTGAATTCATCGACGATGCAAAAGAGACGATGCATATCCCTTCCAACCATCCCTATGCCTTGGCCGAAGCAATTATGTGCTGCCGCAAGGGCGGTACCGTATCTATTCCCGGTGTCTATACGGGCCCGCTGAATGGAGTGCCGATGCATGCGGCAATGAACAAAGGATTGACGTTTAGAATGGGCCAGACCCACATGCAACATTACATGAAACCGCTGCTTGATAAGGTGCTCGAAGGGGCCATCGATCCTTCGTTTATAATCACGCATCGCGGCAAATTGGATGATGCCCCTGAACTCTATAAAACGTTTGATTCACGAAGCGACGGGTGTGTCAAAGTAGTGTTGACACCCTAGGGGCTACTTTCGCTTTAACCATTTGTAGCACTAGTCGCTCGTGAAGAAAAACATCGATGATGGCTGCAACCGTGTCGATTTGGATGAATAGCGACCAAGTCATTTAGCCGGCGGAGAAAGCAAGGGTTGATCATCATCACGGCAGTTCGACCTTTTAAATATCTCTACGAAAATTTTTCCGTTTCGGTCCAGCAAATGCTACTTAGAAACCGCGAAGGCCTCATTGCAGAGGCCGACTTCTCTCATACAAGGAACAAGAAATGAATTGGGACCAAATTCAAGGCAAGTGGAAACAAGCGAAAGGCCAAATCCAACAAAAATGGGGCGACCTAACGGGCGATGACCTGGACCGAGTAGAAGGCAAACGCGAAGAGCTTATCGGTGTTGTCCAAGAACGCTACGGCATCGCCCGCAACGAAGCAGAAAAGCAGGTTGCAGAGTTCGAGTCGTCTTGCAATTGCTAACGTTAATACCAAAGTTCAATACAAACGTTTCACTCTCACAATTATGGAAATGATGACATTTATGATTACTGCATTCAAGAACCTCGCAGCCATCACTGCGGTCACATGCCTTTGCGTTACAACCGCCACTGCACAAAGCGGAGCCGTGCGGAATGCGAACGCTGGAAATCTGGACGAAAAGACTAGCGGCGCTAACGTCCGCATCAGTCAACTAATGGGGTTAAACCTGCAAAATGCACAAGGCGAAAGCGTAGGTGAAATTAAGGATATCGTCGTAAACTCCGAAACCGGAAAAGTCAATTACGCCGTGGTCACTTACGGCGGTTTTCTGGGGCTTGGTAACAAGTTGTTTGCCGTTCCATTTGAGGCTTTCAAATTTCAGGTCGATCCCGATGAAGTTGGTGAGAACGACATTGACTCTGGCGATTATATTTGCGTGCTTAACGTGACTCAGCAGCAACTCGAAGGTCTTCAAGGTTTTGACGAAGATAATTGGCCGAACATGGCCGACAAGCAGTGGGCCGCTGACCTTGATAAAAGATACGGCGTAGACCGAAACATGGACGCCAAAGATCGCTTGTTGCGTAAAAATCGAGACAATGATTAGTGTAACACACTTATCGCTACTCATCGATACATTCTGCCAGTCGCCGCGAGCCATCAATGTTCGCGGCGATCTTTTTAATCAACATTCGTTAAAATTTTATTTTTGTACGTTAATAGTAAAGGATCTCGCCGATGAACAGAGTTTTTTCCGCTGCTTTACTGTGTGCCATTTTCACTGTCGCCGGTTGCGATGTTGAAGTCACCGAAAAACGTACACCGCCAGTGAACACGGACGACCCAGTGAACACGGACGACGTCATCATCGATGTAGATACACCTGTGGAGAACCGCATGGAACGTCGAGAAGAGCGTCGCGAAAATCTCCGTGATGCACTCGATTCCGTCGATGTTAACGTTGGTGATGGCGGTGTCGATGTTGAAGTTAACCGGGATCGCGAGAAACCGTAACTAGGCGTCCATTCAACCATCTCTATGCGTTGATGATCACCTCCCCCCGCTTGGAACGGACGATCCTAAGCTAAGCTAAGCTATTGCTACCGAGCGGGAGGGACCGCAGATAATAATGAGAATACCGTAGAGAATGCGCGACCTGAATATTGATGTTTCTCACTAAACTATGTGCTCCGTTCCTCGTCACCGATCCACTGGGTCCAAAGAAATGAATCAAACTCAAACTCAAACTCAAACACAAACACAAACACCTGCAAGTATGCAGCACATTCGTGGTATGGGGCCGACCATTCTCGAGTCGGGTGTTGCTTTTCGGGTTTGGGCTCCCTTTGCGGACAGCGTCTCGGTTATTGGGGATTTCAACGACTGGAAATCCGACGTAAACCCTATGGCGCGTGAGGACGGCGGTACTTGGTTTGCAATCATCAAGGAAGCGAAGCCGGGCGACGAATATAAATATCATATTACTAATCAGGACAAAGTCTTTGAGCGGATCGATCCACGAGTTCGTGAAGTTACTAGTAGCGTAGGCAATGGCATCGTTCATAATCCAACCTTCGATTGGCAGGGTGACGACTTCACTATGCCAAAGTGGAATGAGTTGGTAATTTACGAGACGCATATAGGTACTTTTTTCCGAAGCGATAAGGATTCCGTAGGTACGTTCGAGGATTTCACTTACAAGTTCGATCATCTAAAAAAGCTTGGCGTCAATGCGTTGCAGGTTATGCCTATTGCGGAGTTTGCCGGTGACCTTTCGTGGGGCTACAACCCAGCTCACCCGTACGCAATTGAATCAGCGTACGGTGGTCTAGTCGGCTTCAAAACTTTCGTTCGGGAAGCCCACAAAGCGGGGTTCGCTGTCATTCTCGACGTCGTCTACAACCACTTCGGCCCAAGCGATCTAGACTTATGGCAATTCGACGGCTGGAGCGAGAATGGTAAAGGTGGCATTTATTTCTACAACGATCACCGCAGTCAAACTCCATGGGGAGAAACACGACCGGATTATGGACGCGGCGAAGTGCGGGCGTACATTCGCGACAACGCTATGATGTGGATAGAGGATTTTCATGTCGACGGCCTACGCTACGATATGACACTCTACATTCGCAGCATCGATGCCTCCGGAAAACAAGAAATTCCCGAAGGGTGGGGACTGACGCAATGGATTAACCGTGAGATTCACGCATATAAGCCTTCCGTCATCACGATCGCAGAAGACTTACAAAACAATCCCTATTTGACAAAGTCAGACATCGAGGGAGGGGCCGGATTCGCAACGCAATGGGATGCGAAATTTGTCCACCCGATCCGTGACGTGATCACGCAGTGCGACGACGCGAGCAGGGATATGAACAAGGTTTGCGAAGCCCTTTATCACAGCTACAACTGTGACGCTTTCCAACGAGTCGTTTACACTGAATCGCACGACGAGGTTGCCAACGGAAAGTCCCGTGTTCCCAGTGAAGTTGACCCAGATGAACCCAGCAATTGGTTTGCCCAAAAGCGAGCGACGCTTGGGCTGGCATTGACGCTCACGGCCCCAGGAATCCCGATGTTGTTCCAAGGCCAAGAGTTTCTCGAAGACGGTTGGTTTCAGGACACCGATGAACTCGATTGGGCCAAAGCAAAAGACAACGCCGGTATTGTCAGGTTAACTGCCAGGCTGATCCGATTGCGTCTGAATCAAGACGGCAACACCAAAGGTCTTACCGGGCAACACGTTGATGTCTTTCATGTCAACCATGTGGGAAAAGTAGTTGTCTACAAACGTTGGTTCGATGGCGGTGCCGCTGACGAATGCATAATTATTGTCAATTTTGCAAATCAACACTATGAGCAATACGAGATCGGACTTCCCATGTCCGGAGTTTGGAAACGAAGGTTTAGCAGCGATCGAACTGCTTATAGCGACGATTTCGGCGGCAATGCGAGTGGCGACATCGAGAGTATCGCTGAACCCCACGACGGCCAGCCACATCGAGGTCGTATCGAATTGCCGCCGTATACAGTCCTGATCTACTCGCAGGATCAAGTGTAATCGTTTAAACGGCGCGGCAGCTCACACAGGGAAGACACCTTTCAGCAGCCTCTTTGTCCAGGGAAATGACATGTATGAAAAATGGATCGGTGCCCAGCGAGGCGATGTTGCAATGGTTTTGCTCTCCGCCGCGGTGGTGTATGCGATGATCCTTGTTTACACCCGGTTGGTAGGCCTGCGGAGTTTTTCAAAGATGTCGTCCGGCGACTTTGCGATGACAGTGGCTATTGGGTCCCTCTTCGGATCAACTGTTTCCTCACCTGATCCGACATTGTTCTTGGGGTTGTTTGCTCTGGCTCTGTTGTTTGCTGGACAATGGCTGTTCGCGTTGTTGCGACATCGCATTCCGCGCTTTAGTCAAATCGTCGACAATGAGCCGTTGCTATTGATGGCAGGATCAGAATTCCTAGACGACAATCTCCGCAAAGCAAAGGTCACGAGGGCGGACATTTTCGGAAAGCTTCGTGAAGCTAACGCCCATAACTACGAGCAAGTCTTGGCGGTAGTGTTTGAAACTACAGGCGACATTTCGGTTCTTCATTCCAACGTTCAGGATACGTACATACATCCCGATTTTGTTGATGGTGTTTTGGACCACCGGCGACTCGAAGGCACGCAGAGTTTGCTTTCAAATCATAAGCAACTTTCGAAGGTAAACTGAGCAGGAATCTTTTTGAGGAATTCAAAAAACTGGCTTTCATGATCGGGCTCCCAACTCGAGATTTTCGGAAGGTCATCACTGCCAACGGCTATTAAATAAGAAATTTTCAGGGATTATCCGTAACGTTTCTATTGCGAACGCGCCAAGATTGGCAGTTTCCGAATTCCAGGTGGGAATCCGGGCATGTTTTTTGGTCTATAGAGAGTTGCATCTTCCATGAAAAGAATCTCCTTAGCTGCCGTGTTGGGTATTGTATTTTTGCATTCCGCAATCATCTGTCTTTCCGACTGCCTAGGGCAGCAACCCGGCTTAGCGATCCGCGTAGCCGAACAAACCTCCTCGGACCTTAAGACGGAAGACAAGAATGGAAGCTCTAGCACTACACCGGGTGGGGTTAAGTGGCCCCATGAGGGGAGCGATCTACGGCCTGACCCAAGTGTTCTTTGGGGGCGACTCGCGAACGGTTTTCGATACGCGATTGTACCTCATCGATTTTCGCCGAATCGTGTCAGTCTCCGATTGCTCATCGAAGCGGGATCGTTCATGGAAACCGATGGCCAGGAAGGGCTGGCTCATTTTGTCGAACACATGGCATTCAATGGGACGAAACATCAGGCAGGAAATGCTGCGATTGAATCTTTTCAACGGCAAGGTCTGAGTTTCGGAGCTCACACGAATGCAGAGACGCGATGTGATCGAACTGTATATAAACTGGAGCTTCCAGATGCGGATCCAGTTCTCGTGGATCAAACGCTGGTTTGGTGCCGCGACATCATGGACGGCCTTACATTCGAACCGTCCGAGGTAGCCCGCGAACGCGGAGTGGTACTGAGTGAAATGGATTCTGGCAATACTGGTGCGTATCGACGAGCGGTCAATCTCGCCGAATTTGCATTTCCGGACGCCAGCCTTTCCAAGCGAATGCCAATTGGGATGAGAACTACGATTGAAAAGGTGGATTCCGAATCACTACGAAAATTTCACCAGACCTTCTATAGACCGGACAACGCGGTGCTTGTACTCGCGGGCGATATCGATCCAAGGCAAATCGAAGAGCTCATTGAGAAGCACTTTGAGACTCTTCGTGTCAACGATGCCGTCGCATCTGTTCCCGTTATTGCCGTGCATCAGAGTGTTCGCGAGCAGAATCGAGTTGCAACCAATAACAAGAACGATTGCCAAGTGTTCATCGATGCGGAGTTAAATCAAACGTTGCTTTCTCTGATCGTAGCAAAGGAACTACCTGAGCGCACCGACAATTGGGAACGCCAACAGAATCAGTTACGCCTTGTTCTGGGAACGGTGATGCTATCGCAGAGAATGCAATCGTTAGTAGATCAAGAAGATTCTCCAATCATCTCCTGCTCCGTTCAGGCCGTCGAAACTGTGAGATTTTTCGATGAGTTGACCGTAAGTGCGACCATACGCCCAGCGAAAGCTGCAGCAGCTATCGATGCACTGGAACAGCAAATGAGAATCGCCGTGTCGCATGGTTTTACTGACGACGAATTCGCGGCGATCATTGGCTATGTGCAGTCGGCAATTGGTAGTTCGGCGGAAAGTGCAAACACACGAGAGAATTCGTACATCGCGGATACTCTTATCGATTCACTCTGTAACAACACCGTTTTTACACACCCAACAACAGATCTGGAGATCTGGAACGAACTCCTTTCAAGACTGACCAAAGAAGATTGTCGTTCTGCTCTCGAACAGTTTTGGAATTCCAATGGAAAGCGCATCAGCGTCAGCGGCCCGTCTCTCCAGGCTTTCGGGTTTGATACTGCAGAAAATGGTTCCGCAGAACTGCTCGCTGTCTTCGAGGCAAGCGTGCAGCGGTCTGTTCTGCCGGATGAACATCGGAATAGTGCTGAGTTCGGCTATGGCAATCTTGGACAGCCAGGTCAGGTGTTCGAACGAAATCACGTTCAGGATCTTGAAGTTACTCAAGCTCGATTTGAAAACAACGTCCGATGTAACGTGAAAACAACTCAACTTGACAAAGATGTGGTTCACGTCATCGTTCGCTTCGGACGCGGTGTGATGGAAGCACCGAAGTCAAAACCTGGCATCGCAGAACTAGCGAGCATGGTGATGATCTCGGGCGGCCTTGGCAAGCATAGTCTTGTTGAACTAAATAAAATCCTAACGGAACACCAATGTTCCGTGGTATTTCAGGTGACCGATGATAGCTTTCAGTTCCAAGGAGCCGCAGCAAAAAAAGATATGCAACTCCTACTGCAAGTCATCGCTGCATACACCACGGATGCCGCTTTCAGACCATTATCACTAAACCGCCTGCACGGCAATCTTGATGGAATATACGCTGGTCTGGAACATACGGCCGGCGGAATGGTGTCCTACGAACTGCTCCGCTATCTGCGAGGAGGCGATGAAAGATTTGGTTTCCCATCTCGACACCAATTGGAAGCTTTCACGATGAACAACGTTAGAGAATGGCTCGCTGAACCACTGGCTCGCAGCTACATGGAAGTAACGATCGTTGGAGATGTCGACGTTGACAGTGCCATTGAATCTGTTGCGGCGACGTTAGGAACGCTGCCAGCTCGCGAACCGTTCCGCAGTGATGTTGCCGAAGAGCGCTCGCTGGAGCTACCCGAGCCAGATCAGTCACGCCAATGGGAATTTACTTCCGATTCACCTGCAGGTGCTTCGTACCTTGTTTGGAAAACTGAAGTAGGAGACGACATCCAAATTCAACGTCGAACTGAAGTCGTAGGCTTATTGCTGCAGGACCGCTTGCGACAGCGGGTTCGTGAAGAAATGGGTGCGGTATACTCACCGAAAGTCGTTAGTTATTCCGGTGAGAATTTCCCAGGGTATTCGTACCTTGCGGTGGTCATCGAATCTCAAGCCACTCAGATTCTAGATTTGAATGCGATTGTGACAACGATCGGAAACGAATTTGGCGCGGACTCAATTTCTGATGACGAGTTCAAACGAGCGATCACGCCCTATATAGCAATGTTGCAGGAGAATATGGCTAGCAATCAATACTGGTTACAAGTACTTGCGGATAGTCAAGAGAACCCTAAAACGCTTGAAGATGTGCGTACGATACTTGCGGACACTCGCTCCATCACACGTGAAGAAGTTCAGCAGTTGGCTCACCAAGTGTTTGCAGAGCGGAAACCACTCGTCTTGAGTCTGATCCCGCAATCTTCGAAGTAGTTTTGCCGAAAAGGTTTATAGGGCGGCCTGGTATTGGAAGCGTCACCAATCGCTGTTCGGTTTTAAGACTCCAGACAGAAACTTCGTGCTGCATCCCACCGCCACTAACTGCAAATGCAATCCGGTTTCCATCCGGGCTGCATGCATCGTAGGTAAATATCGAATTCCGGCTCTGCCTCGTTAGGATCACCCGCTTCAGCCTCCGCCAATATTTTCGTGACTTCTGTCATACTCACCCTGATAGTTTGTCATTGGAGAGAAGACCGTTCAATCGCAATTGAAACGAGTATACAGCTTCCGTCGTCGATGACGTTAAGGCCGGCTTCGCGAGCTAAATTGCTGCTTTGCAGATCTTCTGCACCGGGTTGCATCCAGATGTGTTTAACGCCAGCAGCTATTGCTTGTTGGATGAATTCCCGTGTGACGTGGGGCGGAGTGACGATCGATAGGGACTCGGGGACTTCGGGCAACTCAGCGATCTTGACCTTCGCCATGTGTCCTTCCACTTCAGGTGATGACGGATTTAGCGGATATACCGTGCGGCCCGATGCGACGAGAGCTTGGAAAACTTTGTTGCCGTACTTAGAACGGTCTCGTGATGCGCCAGCCACCGCAAAGGAATGCGCCGCGAGAAACTTGGCAGTGGCTGACTCGATATTCTTGGACATGCGACAGTTATTTTTCAGTGTTTTATGTGTTTAATGGAATAAGCTCATCAGGAAGATTCGAGAACACTCTAGATCACGGTGACTCTTCCCAAGTTTGGCTCCTTAAGCCTGAATCGGATTCGCGCGACAGAGTTCGAATCGGTTAAACAAGATTCAATTTCGCTGCATATATCTTCATGTGTCCGCCATGATTCGAATGCTGCCTAGTCATGAACACGATTGCCAAGATGCAAAAGTCCAACGCGCAAGCCCATTCGTAAGCTAGTCAATGATCTCGATTAGATTTGCTGCAAGTGTCATCGGATCAACCCATTCAGAGTTTGTCAATATTACGATACCGAGTTCACGATCAGGTACCGTTAGAATCGCGGTCCTCGTTTTGGTTTGCGATCCGTCATGCCCAACCCATCGCTCTCCCGATGGACTATCAACCACGAAAAATCCAAGACCGTATTTGAGCTTTGCCTTCCCAAGCTTAGCAGGAATTGCCACCGTCCACATCTGTTCTTCAGTCGCTTTCGAAACAAGCTTTGTCTGCAATAGTCCTTTGCAGAAGGTCGCCATATCAGCGGGCGTAGAAGTAAAACCACCACCCCCTAATTTCCAGCTGACATCCGCAACCTCCGTGTCCGGTCGACGTAACACGGCGTCTTCGCTGCGGTGATAGCCAGCAGTGCGTTCGGGAATGTCCTTCCATGAATAGTCAGGCTGAAAACTCTTCATGCCGAGCGGCTTGGCTATGCGTTCTTGAACCTGATCAATAAACCGTTGGTTTCCAGCCCGCTCCACTACAGCACTCAGCAAAATATAACCATGCGTTGTGTAGTCGTACGTTTCGCCGGGTGGATGCACCAATGGCGAATCCTTGAACTTATTTAAAGCCAGTATCACGTTTTCAAAGGGATGCGGTCGATCGTAATCAACGATCGTCTCTACCACGGGACCGTTCGAATAGTGAACGATGCCTCCTTGATGACACAGTAACTGACGAGCGGTAATCTTCGCTCCTTTGTCTGGAAATTCTGGGACATATTCGCGTATGTCTGCATCCAAATCGAGCAAACCCTTTTCTACTAGTTGCATTGCTGCAATTGCGGTTACCGGCTTCGATACGGATGCCCAGCGAAATTGGCTTCGGTCAAGATCGACGGATACGCGTCGCTCTCGATCAGCGAAACCATATGCCTTCGACCAAGCGACTTCACCCTCCTCTATAACAATTGCGGCGAGACCGACGATCTGTTGCTTCTCGATTTCGGAAAGCAGCAGTGCATCGATTTTTTGTCCATGCACGTAAAGCCCTGATTGGGCCGCAGCTTCAAGCGTGGAATTGCTCGGTACAGTCAAAGCTTCGTTCGATACGTCGACCGTTTGAGCGTGCGCCATCGACCCGAAAGTCATCAAGGCTGCAATAGACAACAATTTAATACGCATGCATTCTCCGCAGGTCAGTTGTCGATAGTCGCGTGTAAATGAACCAGCCAGCAGCAGACGGCCAGCAGCAGACGGCCACAGCAGACGGGTTGCTCAGCTACCAATATCCTATTCGAAATCTGCTAGAGGATCTTGTGCTTGATTGGGACCAAGCGAGTTTTCGTTGACTTCTGAACTTCGACCGTGCCCTTTTCACAGTACCATAACGATTGCTACGCCACGCTTAATCCGCCGTCAACGGAGACCACTTGGCCATTAATCCAAGTTGCAGACGGATTGGCGAGATTCACAATCCACCTTGCCACTTCAGCGGGAGTTCCGGGAGCAATCGCATTGACACGAATTCCATACGGTGCCAATTCCAGGGCCCAGCACCGAGTCAAGTGCTCCATTGCGGCTTTGGAAGCAGCATAATGCGAAATTAGCGGTGCTGCTTTATGTCCGAATGTACTGGAAACATTGACGATTGATCCCTGCGTAGCCTTTAGAAACGGTAACGCCGACTTGCTTAGCATGGTAGGGCCAATCACATTGGTAGCGAATAGCGAGTTCATCGTTTGCGAATCGATCTTATCAAGCGGACGTTGGATAAATGTTCCTGCGTTGTTGATCAAGACGTCGATACGATCCCAGCGGCTTTCGATGAATTGAATTAGCCGATCTAGATCAGCATCTCGCAATATGTCGACTGCGATTGGTACGATTCTATCGGATGCCTGAGCGGTAATTTCCAGTGGCGCCAAGCGACGCCCCGCTATGACTACCCATGCTCCGAGATGTGCAAATTGTTCAGCCGTGGCCCGACCAATACCGGTCCCTCCACCGGTGACAATCACCACTCGGTCTCGCATTCCTTCATCGATCGCCATTTGTTTACTCCTGAAAGGTGGCACGATTCACAGGGTCAATAGTCCCAGAAGGCTGGTACCCACCGAAATACGTCGCCATCAATCGCAACGCGACCGATGGAAGGGAATGGTAAATGCGTCGCCACAAGCAGTTCGCCGGTGGATGCTAATTCTCTCATAAGTCGCATCCGAACTCGCGCGGCTTCTTCTGGATCATGCTCGAAGCCGTTTTGCCAATCCGGGTGTTCGAACCCGACGGGAAACACCGCGTCACCAGCAAACGTCAATCGGTCTCCTTCAGATGGCAAACGGACAATGCTGTGCCCGGGTGTGTGTCCACCAGTTCGAAATATGACCACCCCTGGCGCCACTTCGTACTGGTCATTGAACAGCTGCAGCTGGTTCTCGTACATTGTTCGAAATCTTTTAGCTGCCGTTCGGAGCGCATCAGGAAATCCCGCTGGCATTTCGGCGCGAGAGAAATCGGGCAACTCCCAGAATTTGACTTCCGCAGCAGCCACATGAATCCGCAGGTCCGGACGCAATCGTTCCTTCACCCCATCGACTAGCAATCCGCCAATGTGGTCCATATGCATGTGTGTCAACACCACATCAGTTACAGATGCAAGATCGATCCCGGCGGCCTTGAGTCGCATAATAAGCTGCCCGGCACGCGGCAGGTGTAAGTCGGGATCGAGTCCCAAGCCAGCATCGATAAGGATGGTCTTTCCTGCGCTGCGCACCACAACCACGTTCAATGGCCAATCGAATGCATCAGGCGGCAGGTACATTTCGTCGAGCCAAGCTGCACGGATTGCTGGGTCCGCATTGTGTGCCAACATTGCGGTTGGTAGCGGTAGGACCCCATCGCTGATCACCAAGACATCAATCTCTCCGATCCGGAGCGCGTAGCGAGATGGCACCAGTTCGCCATTTACGGCAGTACCTGTATAAGAAGCATCTACTAAGTTCATCTTTATCTTTCCTGCAAAATAACTTATCCACGGTCGATCTCACTTGCCTGGCCGAGACATCAATCTGCGGCAAATTCAAACCAGTATGCGCCGTTGGATTCTTCACTTAACTAGAAAATCCAAGCCGAGAAAACTACGACTCGAGCGCTCTTATTTCACGAATTGCGCCGAGGGCGCGCGAAACTGAATGAAATTGTTTGCATTCCTCATTGACCAAGGTATCGTTCAAACCAAAACGCGATTGAGCCAATCTTCGAATCGTATTGAACCGAGACGAAACGCATTACTGGGAACAAGGCTTTGGTCATTCACATCGATTCCGAAGTATTGTGAATGCGAATCGGTGATGACCTGACGGCCGTCCTCTCGTGCAACCAAATAGCGGCGTACGAGATCATCCATTCGGATCGGTTCGGGGCCAGCAATTTCCATGGTTCCGTTTAAGGGAGCCTCAAGAGCAACGTCCGCAAGAACCTCGGCAACATCGTCGGAAACAATGGGCTGCATCATGGCGGGAGGCAAGTGCACTAGATTTCCGTCAGTAGCTGACTGAGCAATTGCGTTTACAAATTCAAAAAACTGCGTGCAGCGAACAATTGTGTAAGGTATCTTTGACGCTTTGATCAGTTCTTCTTGGGCCTCTTTCGCACGAAAATAGCCGCTCGACAGCAAGCGTTCGGTACCAACGACCGACAGAGCCACATGATGTTGAACACCAGCAACGGCTTCAGCACTGAGCAAGTTCTTTCCAGACGTTGTAAAGAAGTGCATTGCTGCCTCATCTTCAAACGACGGCGAGTTTGCCACGTCAACGACAACGTCGACGCCTTGCATCGCATCAAAGAGTCCTTCGCCCGTTTGACTGTTTACTCCAGACGAAGGCGACGCGGCAATCGCTTCGATGCCGCGATGGCGCAAGTTCGCGACGAGCTTTGAGCCAATCAATCCACTCCCACCAATAACAAGAATTCTCATAATGTTTCTCTTTTTTTTGTATTTAGTAATTTGCATTGCAGCCTTATTGATTTCCCAACGATTTCTAACGCAAGTGCTTGAGCAATCAGTGCCCAACGCTTGCTGGCTGGTAGTTTCCGGGTACCGTCTGCAACGCAATGTTGACTCGGTTCCACGCATTGATTGAGGAAATAATCCAAGCAAGATCAGCGAGTTCTTGTGGACTGAAGTGTTCTCGAGACGACTCGTAAACGTCTTCGGACACGACTTGGTCAGCGACACGTGTCAGCGCTTCGGCCAGTCGAAGTCCGACGCGCTCTCGCTCGCTGTAGTAAGGACTCTCTCGCCATGCAGGTAGGCCGTAGAGTCGTTGTTCTGTTTCGTTAGCTGCCCGTGCGTCTTTCCAATGCATGTCGATGCAATACGCACAGCCATTGATTTGCGATACACGCAATTTAATTAGCTCGCGAAGTGGTTTGTCGATGCTGCATTGTGCGAGGTACTTCTCCACGCTAAGCATAGCGCGATTGGCTTCAGTGTTTGTCTTGCCCGAATTAATCTTTGCATTGTTAGACTTGTCTGTAGCGGTGACCATTTGAATGCTCCTGCTAGTTTGGATAATGGATGTTAAGCAAGCCACCCAACCGAGGCGGCTCGCAGGCCTCTGCAACAAGGACGAATTGTTCGTGAAGTTTGTGACAAGCCCCAAAAAGTTTCTTGGACTTTTTGAGCCATTCGGTGGCGATTCGGAGCGGAGCTAGCAACCTGGGATGAAAGCGTTGCTATCGAAATTTAAGGAAAAAGTTCCATCTCGTACTTAAGCTGTCACAAATCAGCTAACCCAAACGTCCTTATTGCAAATGCGTTGAGCATCTCCGTTAGCATGTGTTCGAAATTTGGAGGGTAGTTTCATGAAGGCGGAGAGAAACGCTTGACGGCAAGAAAACAACAGTGACAATCGTAGATATGACAATTTGCCCGGGCCAAAGTGGTCTGAAAGAAACCCAGGCGACATTGAGGAAATGCCGATGGCTATTTCGATAGTAGGTGAGCCAGGCACCGAGAATCTGGAAGGCTTTCAAACGTTGCGGCCGCGAATGATGTCTGTCGCTTATCGGATGTTGGGTAGCGTCGTGGACGCGGAAGACGCGGTTCAGGACGCCTTTCTCCGCTTGCATACCGCGCGCGATGTAAGATCGCCCGAGGGTTTTCTGATTCGAACAACCACTCGTCGGTGTATCGATAAGTTACGCAGTGAGCGTCGACGCGAGTCGTATATAGGTCCTTGGGTTCCCGAGCCCGTCGATACGTCTGCTGGCCTTCATGACTCAAGTCTGCAAGAGTCGCTGAGTCAGGGTTTCCTCATCATGCTCGAGCGGCTCTCACCCCTTGAGCGAGCTGCGTTTGTGCTGCGTGCGGTTTTCGACTACGAGTATAGCGAGATCGCAGAGGCGCTTGAGAAATCAGAGTTGTATGTTCGAAAGATCGTCAGTCGTGCGAAGGAACACCTGAAGGAAGGTGCGCCCCGTTTTCGACCAACGCGAGAGAAAGCCGTTGAGTTGGCTGAGCAGTTTTTTGCCGCGTGTCGCGCCGGTGATGCAAAACGCGTCGAACAATTGTTGACGGACGATGTCGAAGTGTTCTCCGATGGCGGTGGAAAGGTGACTGCATTACGCGTTGTGATTCGCGGACGACTTCGCATTGCACGCTTCCTCGCCAAAGTCTTCCATTTCAAGCGACGGGCCTACGATATGCACCCCGCTACTGTTAATGGCGATCCCGGCGTAATTTTTACCCTGGCTGGTAAAGTAGTCCACGTCGCGTCGATCCGTGTTGAAGATGGCGTGAGGGGGATCTACATGAGTTTGAACCCAGATAAACTGACTCGCTGGTCAATCGCGAATTTTGATTAGGAACGCAGTCCGGATAAACTAGTCGTGATCGATCTTTGTTACTCTCGATTAGCGATCATTGCCGCCACTTGGAGAGTGGAAGTTGTGGAAGATGGAAAAAGATAACCATCAGTTGTTTTTCATGGAAGCACCATTTTTGATCCAAGTTTTCGACGCGGTTGGTTTCCCTCGGTCATCCGCAACCGACGCTGCGATCGCTTTCGGAAGACCGAACGATACTTCGTTTGTGAATCCGCTTAGCCTTGATATGCTTTTTGTATCATAGCAATGTCTATCTTTTTCATTTGCATCATTGCATCAAAGGCTCGCTTCGCTGCAACTCGGTCAGGATCTTTGATTGCGTCTATTAAGAGGCGTGGCGTGATTTGCCACGATATTCCCCACCTGTCTTTGCACCAACCGCACGCACTTTCCTCACCGCCGTTTTCTACAATTGCGTTCCACAATCGATCCGTTTCTGCTTGATCTTCCGTCGCAATTTGAAACGAGAACGCTTCGCAATGCTGAAATGCCGGACCACCGTTTAGTCCAAGACATGGGATACCGGCGACAGTAAATTCGACTGTTAGGACGTCTCCCTGTTTACCATCAGGAAAGTCACCAGGGGCCCGCACGATCCCAGTGACGAAACTATGGGGAAAGGTACTGGCGTAAAAGTGAGCCGCTTCTTCGGCATCGCCATCGAACCACAAGCAGACCGTATTCTTAGCAGGATTCATCTAATAAACTTCTTTGTTTGCGATTGTTGAAATTCACCGGAGCAAGACAATTTATCGGACCGGTTCATCCGTGCGTGTCCACTGAGCAATCGGCCGACCGTCCTTCCGCCACCAAGATCCGGCCTTGTCCTGCGCAGTGCCAGCGGGCAAATCCTCCCATGTTTCCTGCCGACCATACGGCGTCAAATCCAGCAATTGAAGTGTTGGTAACATCCGTTCGATTCCTCGCCACTTCGTTTCGTAAGTTTGATAGACTTCGTCACCCTTCCGCAGGTAGCACCGCAGATCGCCACCATCCCGGGTCGCCATCGCTGCCCCGGAGTCGACGGTGGAATACCAAGGTGTTGTCCAACCCATGAAGTCTCGATATGCCATAATCTCGTTCGGCGGACCGCTGCTAAAGACGGCATATTGAACGTCACGTGCCGATAAATAGCGGCTTACCGCAGTTGTCATCGCAACTTGACTGTGCGTGCAACCCTCGCATTGTTTGTGGTGGGGGGCACCCGCGTTCCACATGAAGTGATACACAAGCAACATTCGATGACCGGCGAATACTTCATGCAATGCAATCGAACCCTCTGGTCCAACGACCATGACTGGTTCCATTTGCGTCATAGGTAAGCGACGTCGAGCAGCCGCCAGTTCGTCGCCGGTTCGAGTATGTTCCTTCTCACGTTCTAGCAATTCCGCACGAGCCTGCGTCCATTGGTTCCAGCTAACAATTTCCGGCATGGTGGGGTCTGTCATTTAGAAGTTCCAATTAGTCAAGAAAAGACATTCCAGTTCTATTTACAGCTGCAATCGCACTTGGGTGGACTCCATAATTTCACCCATTCGCCATCATTCCTTTGTAGTTCGCTGCAGAGTAGTCAGTTGTCGGTGTCGATTATCTCAGGCGTGTCTCTAAGTTTGATATTTCATGGATAGTCGTTTCAGCGACTAGCAAATCGACGAGAAAATGTACGAGTAGCCTGGATTTTCGGTACATGCAGCATACTGCCTGCATTAACTTAACATGCAACCGTAAGGTTGCACAAGCTGGGCTCGAGTGCAGCTCCCAATCACATTGAATTGCCACAACGATCTTGACTCTAAGTCAATTTGCCTTAAAATGCCTAAGGCAGGATGACTTAATGATTTGTATTTTGATTGGCAACAAGGAATTCCATGGCAAAGAAACCAGTAGAGGCAACTGACACCGAGTTAGCGATCCTGAATGTTTTATGGGAAAGAGGCGCATGTGAGATTCGAGAGATTGTGGAAGTGATTTATTCGGAGCACACCCAGGCAAGGCACACGACGGTAAAAAGTCTTTTAGAAAGACTTTCCGAAAAAGACTTAGTCGAATCGGACTCTCGTCAGTTCGCACATAAGTTCTCGGCGAAAGCGAGTCGGGAAGCCTATGTTGGGCTACAGCTACAAAGGCTGGCGGACAGTCATTTTGCAGGCTCGCTGGCACCGATGCTGTTGACACTTGTGGCGCGTATAAAACTGGGCCGGAAAGAACGAAACGAAATTCGGCGAATCATTGACGATATCCAATAATCGAGAAATGCCCATGACCAGTCTCGTAAACTCATTGCTTTTGAATGCTGCTGTTGCGGCGGCCCTCGCTTTGATCGTGTGGGTGGCTGGCTTGATCCCGGCAGTTCGACAACGCCCCGGATTGAGGTACTGTTTGTGGTGTGTCGTGTTGCTCAAGTTGATCACACCGCCATTAGTTTTGATGCCGTTGTTTTCAGATTGGAACTATATTTCGCCGAACGATATCTTGGCTGCGGAGACGCCGCCGTCATTCATAGTGCAATCCGATCCTCTCTGGCCGAATCTAGCTCAGCGTCATCAGATTTTTTCAGACGTGGCACGAGCCAACTGGTCTGTAGTGCTTTTATCTATCAGCTTGCTCGGGACGGCGTTTCTAATGATCTATTCGTACTGGCAGGTTTGCAAGGTGCGGAAGGCATTGCTACATGGCGTCACGAGCGATGAGCGGTTGGATGCAATTGCCAAGCAAGTAGCAGCTCGATTTCAAACCACGGCAGTGCCAGCCATCATGGTTGTAGACGCAAACATTTCGCCAATGCTCTGGGTGCAAATTGCCAGACCACTGATCGTTATTCCGAGAAAGCTCGCGGATCAACTGACAGACGAGCAGACTTCTTACGTCATTTCTCACGAGCTTGCTCATTATCTGCGGCGCGATCATTGGGCGAATGGACTGTCATTGTTAATAGCCGGAATTTGCTGGTGGAACCCTGTCGTGTGGTTAGCGCGTCGCGAATTGGGCATGACTCAGGAGGCATGCTGTGACGCGCAAGTTATTAGCCAGTCACCAGAGGGTCGTAGATCGTACGCGCATACACTTTTTCAAACTTTGGAGTTTCTACAATCCGAGCGGTCGCTGGAGCCGACTTTGGGCTGTGGTTTCGGGGCGAGTTCCTCGATGGAACGAAGATTCCAATTAATTGCAAATCCCCGCGTCAGTCATCGTTTGACTTGGTGGTGCTTCGCGTTGGTAGTGTTAGTAAGCGTTTTATTGCCAATGCTTCCGACGTTCGCGACTCCGCAAGAGGGTATGGTGAAGTGGACCCCAATTTTAGGACCACAGCTTAAGATAGAAAATCGCGTTTTCTCCGGTATGCTGTTGAGGCGAAGCCAATTCGGTCTACCAAGGAAGAACCATGACAAGGAAGCGACGATCATTCACACCTTCTTTT
>JBGTBJ010000182.1:0-14653 GCA_041749395.1 Pirellulaceae bacterium | reverse complement strand
ACCGAGACTCCAGCAACCGAGACTCCAGCAACCGAGACTCCAGCAACCGAGACTCCAGCAACCGAGACTCCAGCAACCGAGACTCCAGCAACCGAGACTCCAGCAACTGAGACTCCAGCAACCGAGACTCCAGCAACCGAGCCTCCAGCAACCGAGACTCCAGCGACTGAGGCCAATGCGGCATCGCATTCGGATTCAGTTGTACGATTTGTTTCGTTCCAAGAACCTGCAACAACAGATGAGCCTGCAGCTACGGACGAGCCTGCAACGACAGACGAGCCTGCAACGACAGACGAACCTGCAACGACAGACGAACCTGCAACGACAGACGAACCTGCAACGACAGACGAGCCTGCAACGACAGACGAGCCTGCAACGACAGACGAACCTGCAACGACAGATGAGCCTGCAGCTACAGACGAACCTGCAACGACAGACGAACCTGCAACGACAACAGAGCCGGAAGCTACCGACTCTCCTATTGTCGAACCTCCTACTCCACAGCCATTTGAAGAAGTTCGCGATGAAATTGCTGAGAGCATGGCCACGCCGTTAGCGCGCGAAGCCATGGAGCGAGCTCTTTCCGAAGCGTATGACGTTATGCAGTCTTATTCAACGGATTTGGCTGTGTACCAAGATCTTGTCTTGACCGATTCCAGCCTCAAAGCGCCGGTACGTCCGGACCTCAAGGAACTTGCAGACAAACTCGGCTTGCGATATGGCACGACCGGTATGCAAGACATGGTTGGTATTGGCGAATCACCTTTGGGTCGTTCGATGGGCACTGCCGGCGAGTATTTTACTCGGGAAACGTATTCGACCGTGCGACCCGAGTTTTATCCCATTCGGACAACCGCTTCAGGTCTATCGATGGGTGAAGAAACCATTTCCTATTGTTCGTGGAAAGTTAGTTTCAAGGATAGTTATATTCCCAGCCTGGAAGAGGCGCGAGATGAAGTTGTTGCGGCTGCGAAATTTATCGCCGCACGCGAACTCGCGGTTGCTGCGGCTCAAGAGCTTGCCAAAACTGCGAATGCGGCCCCCGAGACACCTTTGGAGGAGCTTGTTCCCGAAGCTCGAAAGAACTTGGTTATCAAGGATGTGGGTCCATTTTCTTGGATGCGCTCGTTCGGCATGGGGCTTCCGGTTTTCCGTTCCGAAGTCGCCGAATTGGATCGGGTTGGAGACGATTTCTTCCGGGCAACGTTTAGTGGAGCGATTGGCGAATATCGTGTTGCCCCGAATGATCCCAAGTCGGTTTATTACGTGTTGAAGACGACCGAACTAACCCCGGACGCAGAAGAGCTTCGACCACGATTCATGCAGGCAAATCAACGTCGAGAATTGCCCATGCTAGTGCGGGACGAAATCGGAGAGATTCAACGAGGCGAGTTTGACGCCTTTGAGAAATCGATGGGTTTGAAGTGGAGCGAATAAGCTAAATAGTTGCCTTTCGCTCCGCGAAAGTAGCGTTGTTATTATTGGTCGGGTTTCGCTACTTTCGCAGATGGACTGAGAATTTATTAATCGAAGGCAATAATAGTCGCCTTTCGCTCCGCGAAAGTTCTGAAAAATCAGCAAATGCCAACGCTACTTTCGCGGATAGGCTGAGAATTTATTAATCGAAGGCAATAATAGTCGCCTTTCGCTCCGCGAAAGTTCTGGAAAATCAGCAAATGCCAACGCTACTTTCGCGGAGCGAAAGGCGACTATCTCAGTGACTACGCATGCTGCAAGACTATGGCGGTGGCATGACCTTGCGGAGTATGTGTAAGCACCAATACATATTCTCGCCGCAATGGCTCGTTCTCGATTAGCAAGCGAGCACCAAGGCTGGGATCTTTCGCCGATGCGTTCAGAGTCGCTGGAACTATTTCCTGCGAAAATATTGCTAGAGCGGTGGCAATTTCCATGGCACCACTTGCCGCTCCCGTGTGCCCGACGGTCGCAATCGGCGCGACGACCGGACACTCTGTGCCTACCAGTTGCTCAACCGCGTAAGACTCCGAAGCGTCAAGCGTCCCATGGCCCATGGAATGTGAGACGATTGCACCGATCTCACCTGATGAAATACCTGCCGCAGTGATTGCTCCTTCCGCTGCCAGGGTGATCGCGCGTTTGGTGCATCCCGATTGGCCGTCGACAGTAACGAATCTCACGGCGGTGCCGCGAATGCGTGCCAGAGGTTTTGCCCCCCGGGACTGGGCTTCCTCAGCCCCTTCCAACAGGAAGCACCCTGCCCCTTCGCCACCGACGATCCCGTCACGATCGAAGGCCATAGGACGCGATGATGCGCCCACTGGATCGCGACGTGTGGGTAAACTTAGTCCGCTGCGATACATCACGCGTGTTGCGCTGAGCCTTGTACCTGCCGATCCCGATAACACACAATCGGCCAATCCACGCTGCAAGACGCTATGGGACTCAATCAGCGCGGCCGTTGCTGATGTATCACCCAGGACGAGTGAATTATTGGGTCCCAACGCCCCCAACGCGATTCCTACATGGCAGGCAGCCATATTTGGCAGATATTTCAGCATCCACAGGGGGAACATTTTTCGCATCGCCGAGTCACCAAAATCGGCTGCATTCATCGCATCATCGAGAATCCCGCAGTCGATCATCGCATCGGCTAACTCTTCGGGTTCACCCGACATCATTTCCGACCCAAAAATGGTAGCAATTCGATCTGGCGGAATGGTCTGAATATCCAACCCCGACATTTCCAAAGCCATCATGGAGGCCGCATAGGCAGTTTGGATTTCTAATGACATTACTTTGAGGGCTTTCCGCGGGCGGACATGGTCGCGGCCATCAAAGCCAACCAATTGTCCGCCAAAACCCACGGAATCAACCGTGCCAATGGGCCCGGCGAGATCGCGGATGCCGCTTACCCCGCCAAACAATGAGTCGCGAAAGGGCCCAAATCCGTTCCCAATCGAACAAACGATACCCGCACCCGTGATGACGATGTTGCGGTTGGCAGGCATGGGCACGCTAGTGACGGGATAAAGCTATATGAATTAGTAAAACGTCACTCGACGTTTAATAGGAAAAATAATGTCCGGTAGTATTGCCTTCAATGTCTCAATCTGACAACGGGCCATCGCGAAGCCGTTTAGCCATCGCGAAGCCGTCTAGCTATCGCGAAGCCGTCTAGCTAGCTTCGGCGACATTCTGGCTGGCACCTCGGCGGAACGGGCTCAAATTCTCCCCTCCATGATTCTTTGTCGATTCAGAGGCTCTCGAAAAAAGCTCCCCAACCGTTCGGATCAAGGATACTCGAACCGTATCTCGATAGGGTGAATCTTGGGGTAATCCTTCCATTAAACGGCGGTGAGCTTGCCCCAAGTTGTGGTAAGGGAGCCCAGGGAACAAATGGTGCAAGGCGTGATAACGTGTACCAATCGGACCCCATAGCTCTGTGATCCAAGGTCGATGAGGGTAGTTGACGCTATCCAGCAACTGGTCCTCGAAACTCATCTCCGTTCCATCACCAATCCAGCGATGGGCACCCAAAGTGCGAACGGCATTGAGAGTGGCAATCGTCACACCGGTCACATAACCCCAAACCCAAAACGAATCGAACCATGTGCCAAACATGATTGGCACTCGGGCAATAAACCATACGCACCAAATGAAGCACAGTACTTCTTGGAAAACGATCATTCGGTAAACGCGGGGTGAAGCATCCGGTCTTTCATAAAAGGGATCCACAATCATGCTCGATGCATGTCGATGAACCCAAGTTCTTGCCCCAGGAATCAACCAACATACGGGGCTGATGACTGCGAAGCGAATAAAGGCAAGGATGGGAATCACCAAATTGTGAGCTATGAAGACCACTATCCACCATGGTGATGACCGGCTGAGAGACAAGTACTCGCCGTCATGTTCCGTCCCGTAATGGCTGCGTCGATGGTGATCGACGTGCGTGTAGTACATAAAAGAAGGGACCAAAAAGAAAATCCCGCAGAGCGCATTCCAAGCAATTCGAAAGCCGCGAAACTCATTCTTGGGCAAATGGACCAGTTCATGAATGAACATCGTGGCCCGCATATAAAAAATGACAGTCAGCGGAAAGGCAATCACCTGCATGACAATCGCCGCTGAGAAATTTTCTGGAAAAATACGGTGGGCGAGATAGACCAAATGAAAACAAATATGACCACTGATGATCGTTAGCAGAAAGTCAATCCAATAGATCTTGGCATTTGGCTGCTGCAAATCGCCTACCAGTTTTCTCGCTTCGGCAAAAGAAAACGATCGACTAGTATTCTCAACTGTTGCCGCTTTGGGTGTGGACATGGCAGGCGCGGACATTCAATCGCCCTCTTCGAGTAAGCATGCTGGACCATCCAATTCTTTGGGTGATGCATATTTCTATTCATCGGAAACAATTGACCAAAAAGCCAACCCGAAAACGAAATGAGAATCTCCCGGACGCCTATTTTGCCTAGTCCGCAAAGTCTTGCAAGCTGCGATCGTATAAGCGGTGCGTTTTTGTACGCTTAGCACCCCCTCTTTCAATTGTGCCGCGCGACAGCGAATTGCTCTCAAGTACCCAGCTCAGCTCCCCCTCTTCAATTCCAAAGGCAACCGACTCATGCATGATGCGCTCTAGGGTGACAAGGCCAAGTCCCCATTTCTGATACTCAGGCAAAACGTTGGTGCTGATCAAACGAACCCGTTTGATATGCTTACGTCGTCGCCACAGGTACCACCATCCAAACGGAAAGAGCTTTCCATGGATCTGCTTAATTATCGGATTGTAATCGAGTAAACCAAAACCAGCTCCCGCAGGCTTTCCATCCACATAAGCAAGGCTTGTTAAGGCGGGGACCAACAACAATCTTAGGGCCGTACTCTGATGCGCTACCTCGCTGGGGGACATCGGAACATAACCCCATGTTCCTTCGAGTGAGCGATTGTAGATGTCCAAAAACAGTCGTACGTCTTCGGCAAAGTGTTTGAAATCAATCGGGCGTGTCTCCACGTTGAAACGACGCTTTACCTCATCCAACACAAATTGCAGCTTCGGATCCAGTGTGTCCAAGTAGGAAACATCGACGTTATAACAAAAGAGATCTTGTGTCTTCGCAAAGCCAAAGTTCGTCCAGAGCTTTTCGTAATAGGGCAAGTTATGGGTGATCATAAAGGTGGGGGCTAAATCAAATCCATCCACGAGCATCCCGCACTCATAGTTGAGGCTGGGATTCGTCGGTCCACGCACATCCGTCATCCCCTGCTCTACCAACCAACGCGAGGCTTCAGAAAGCAATTCGTTAGCAGCTTCTTGGTCATCGCGACATTCAAAGAAACCCATAAAACCACGTTTCTCGTGGTATCGCCTATTGTGTGCATGATTCACAATCGCCACGACTCGCCCTAAGACTTCTTTTCCTCTGGCTACCAGAAAGCAGGCGCCAAGGGAATCGTCGTAGAAAGGGTGGTGACGAAAACCGACTAGCTCATCCTGATTGCGCCAAATGGGCGGAATCCAGCAAGGGTCCGAAGCGTACAGGTCTTTTTGGATCTGATTAAAAGCTTTTCGGTCTGCCCGCGTCTGAACTTTCCAGACTCGTAATTGATTGTTGCTCATCGTGGCCTACAGTTTTATCGCCCGTTTATAACGGACGTAAGTGTTTGAATATCGAGGATGGTCCGAAGGGTCTTAACGATCGAACCAGCGGTTGTTTTTTGTGAAATACCATTGGTTCAACGTGTCGATCAAAATGCACCCATCCATTCCTGGTCGACTATAATTTTGGCGTCATGACACATCGACTTGCACTAGTTACCGGCTCAACTGGTTTTATTGGTTCGCGACTTGCTGCATCGTTGGTTGCTCAAGGTTGGAATGTACGAGTTGCGCTACGGGAGCGTTCTCGGACACTTCGCATTGCCACTATTCCCTGCGAACGGGTCACTCTCAATCTACCGGCGAACAACGAAGAAGTTTATTCGAAAGCGCTGAACAATGTGACCCACGTTTTCCATGTCGCCGGATTAGTTGCGGGGGACGCGGCTGCCTTGGACCGCGCCAATCGTATTGGTACGCGTGAGCTTGCCAGTGCCGCTGCAAATGTCGATAACCCTCCCGTATTCGTACTGGTCAGCTCTGCCGCTGCAGGGGGCCCTTCTACTGCGGGCAATCCCCGCCCCATCGATAGCCCACCCGAACCCATATCCATATACGGTCGGAGCAAGTTGGCGGGTGAAATCGCTGCTCGAGAGTTTGTTCCTCGTCTTCCACTAACGATAGTTCGGCCAGGCATCGTTTTTGGTGATGGTGATCAAGAGTTTATTAAAATTCTCCGCGCTATGATCCGCTTCTCTATCAATCCAGTCATTGGCAAAGGAGATCAGCCGCTGGCCATGATCGAAGTAGACGATCTTGCTGACTTACTCTTTCAAGCGAGTTTGAAAGGTGAAAGAGTTCGTCTACCCTGGCATCCCGGCCAGCCGTGGGACAGTTTTGGCGTTTACCATGCGGGCGACCCCGAACCGCTGAACCTTTTGCAAGTCGCCGACGTCGTTAGGCAACTTTTTCCTGGACGTCGTATCCGCGATCTCCATCTTTCTCCTAAAATTGCCTATGCCACGGGCCTAGTTGCTGAAAGCATCAGCAAATTGCTTGGCCGAACCACCACACTCAATCGTGACAAAATTACGGAAGGGACTGCCGCCGGTTGGGCGATAGATCCGCAGAAAACCATGCGTCAACTGGGGTGGAAACCTCGCGAGAAATTAGCGGATCAACTTCGTAGCGTTTGCCTGAAAGAATGGGAACGCGTGCTTCAGTAACACGATTTCAAGCTTCGGTGGTTCCCAGATACGAGACCCTTCTGTACGCTTTCCACATGATGCAAATTCGTCATGTGACCAGTCCAACTAACGTACATTTTCGCACCGCGCTTCGTCTTCGAGATGGCCGGGCCAGGCGTAAGAGTGGGCTTTTTCTTGTGGATGGCGTGCGGGAAATACAACGGGCGCTGGCTGCGAATATTTCGTTAGCCGAGCTTTTTATCAGCGACCAACTGGCAGCAGTTCCTTTTCTGCAATCGCTCCTCCCCTCGGCTGCAACGGTGATTACCGTACCGCCTGAAATGCTTCGCGAGCTGCAATATGGAGAGCGTGATGAGGGGGCAGTCGCCGTCTTCGCGACCCCCGATCGATCCTTGCAACAGCTTTCGCTCCCTGAATGTCCGTTGGTAGTGGTCCTGGATCAGATGGAGAAGCCCGGGAATATTGGCGCCATATTTCGCTCAGCCGATGCTGCGGGAGCTGATGCCGTGATTTTGTCGGAGCCCCTTGGGGACATGTTTAATCCCAACGCGATTCGGGCGAGCGCCGGTACCCTGTTCCATTTGCCATCGGCTTCCGCTTCTCGAATAGAGGTCCAGCAGTGGCTAAAAGACCACCACATACGACCCGTCGTAACCCATTTGCGCGCAACGAAGTCGCATTGGGACTGTGATTGGAAAGGGGGAGTCGCTATGGTCTTGGGAAATGAAGCGGTTGGGTTGGGAGAAGAATGGGGCAGGCACGAATCGCACATTCCGAATAATCTCCCCGCGAATGATGTTTTGGAAGCAATAAAAATTCCCATGTCAGGAATTGCAGACAGCCTCAACGCATCGGTCACTGCTGCAATTTGCCTCTTCGAAGCTGTCCGCCAACGACAAAAGTGACGGATTCTCCCGCGTAGAAATGCGAATAGTTCCGTAGGGGCTACTACTTAACTTACGATCCGCAAACATGGATTGAATGTTAAACCCGGCATATTTGCTCAATCTGGCACCTTCGACGCTCCGATACCCACATTGGTCAGTTTCTCTCAGCTTAGAAACAAAGCCAGGTTTGTATCGCGCCTCATTGCGTCAGAGAGTCGAATGTCCAGTCATAACCACTCGTTTCGGCGAACCGAAGTTCGGCTTAACAAACGACACGCCTTGCGTGTTGTATTGCTGTCGCTCGGTTTCGGTACCTTTGGTTTAGCAACCTTGGGCGGTACAGGCACCGAATGGGGTTCGCAAGCAATGGCTGACGAACCGGTCGCAAAACCAAAACAGACTTCAATTGTTTTGAAACCAGCGACAAACGCATCCGTTCCTCTGACGTTGTCCACTCGCACGTCACCAATTCGGTTCAATCCGCACTCGCTCCTCTCACCAGGGGCACAGGCTCACGCGGACTCAAAAGTTAGACCGGTTGCAGGTGAATCGACGTTAGTTTTTGTTACGCCAGAAATGCCAATTCGCGCAATGGGCGAATCGACAGAACTTCAGCGCGAACTCGCGGATGCGGAACGTCCTGGTCCAGTATTGCTGAGACCTACATCGAACGCATTTGTCCTCCGTCCCGTATTGCCCCCGGTGCTAGATCCGCAAACGAATGAGGATTTGCTCGCGACTGCGGACCAACCGGACCTCCAGGCTTCGCTCGCATTAGAAGCAGCTGACGCGCCGGCTAAATTTCATTTTTCTGATTTGAATTCGCCACACGTTGAGCAGAGTGAGTTGACCGACTCTGCCGATGATGCTCCTTACTCGTTCAGCGAACCAGAAGGCGGAGCGATAAGTTTTGCATTCTCGGATGAACTCAGTTCGCCCCCCAATGATGCGACGCCAAGCAACATTGTTGTCGCAGCAGCGCCCATGCTGTCTCTTGCGGGAAACGCCACTCTTCGCGCGGACGCCGCTGAAGATGTTTTGGGGGCCGTAAAGAAAAATACTTTCGCTGAGAAAGAAATTAACGATCACTATCGTGCAAGCAACGATGCCCTTGAAGCGGATTCGTTTCAGATGCCGTTATTGGAACTTGATGCTGTGAGCCCTGAGCGCATTCCCGCATTGAGCTCCCGTCCAAACTCCTTTGCCATTCCAACTCCTCCCAGCGATTTGGGAAGCGAGTCATCCGCCCCTGCTCTCGCCACCGAATTCACAGAGAACTCGAAGCCAGTACCTGCACCACGCATTGCTCGCCCATCGAAAAAGTTGGTGATCGAAGTTCCACAGCAGCCTGCCACGACGCCGGTCGTTGCGGAAGCCGACGCGACACCTTCGGAAGCACCGCGGTCGGTATTTGCGGCGCCGGTCAACGCTCATCTCAATGTTGAAGCGGGGCAGACTCGCGATGTGAACCCGAACAAGAGCGTGCGTCGAGTCGAGTTGCAAAACCGTGAGGTTTGCGATGCTGTGCTCGTCGGGCCTCACAAACTGCTACTCATTGGGCGAATGGTCGGCGAGACTCGCATGGCCGTGTGGTGCGACGACGAAGAACGGCCGACACTCTACCAACTCACGGTCGCAACCACTCAGCCTACCGCAACCGGTTCATCACTGGATGCAGTGGCGTTGCGATTGACCGATACAATTACCACGACCTATCCGCAGTGCCGTGTGCGAGTTGTTGCAAAAGGCGACTCGTTGGCAGTGACCGGAAGGGCGCACAATCAGCAAGCAGCTCGCGAAATCATGCGGCTCGTGAGAAGCGCTTGTTTGAAGACAGTACATGACGAACTAACCGTTCGTTAATCGATAGTAGATTTCGTGGCTTTTGAATTCCAATAATTGATACTTGTTCGCTGCGGCAGTTCTCTGACCGTGGCCGCGTCCAACCGAGGTTGAGCGATGGCGATACGTAAATTTCTCGTTCTATCACTCGTAGCTGCGGGAGCTACATGGGGTGGCTTTGCCATGCCAGCCACGGCCCAAGGGATCGTCGGTGCCCGTCCTGCACCCATCGGCATGCCTGCCGCTGGGGGCTTGCTGGCAAATGATGAAATTCCCCTCGCTCCTGGCGAGACAATCATTGCTGGACCACCAGAGCTACTGCATAAGCGTGGTACACCGGCTCCGTCCAGTACGAATTATGGAGTACTTGACCCTGGCGCCGGAATGCCCTGCAGTAACGACTGTTACACGGGTTGTGATCCAGGTTACTACGGCATTGCCGAAGTGCTGTACATGCAACGCCGCGGAGATTCCAGATTTACGCGTGCTACCGCAGGTGCACTCGACGAATTCGACTTTGAGTTTGGCACTCGCCTGACTCTTGGCCGTAGCTTCGATTGTGTCAACGGTTACGAATTTGTTTTTGCTGGTGGGCTCGATTGGCGAGATGAAGCTCGTTCAGCTGTCGGTGCGCCGGGTACATTCTTTACGACAGTAGACGCCAACCTGCTGGCAGCTTCCGGGAACTTTGCTCAGTTCAATAACACGAACATCCTGCAAGTCCGTCGCGCTGACTACAACAGCATTGAATTCAATCGTACTTACAACGGTTGGGATGTTGTTCGTGCGTCGCTCGGTCTGAGAACCATTCTTTACAACGAGCAATATGACTTGCTCGCTGCAGCGGGTGGACGTGTTTCACAACGAGTAGAAAACGTTCTCATCGGACCGCAAGTTGGCTTGGATATCTATTACCCACTCAGCAATCGACTCTTCACGGGCGCTCGATTCAAGGGTGGACTCTACTTGGATATCGCAAATTCTTCCAGCACGATTGCCGATACCAATTTCAGTCAAACTCGAACCGCAAAAGATGAAGAGATCTCGGGAGTCCTCGAAATCGGATCGAAACTTGGCTACCAAGTGACATCGGATATCACGGCAACGATCGGATATGACATGTGGTACTTGGCCGGTGTAGCTGCGACCACAGAACAAATTCCGTTCGCCCTAACCAGTGCCACGGGAACCTCGATCGACATCGATAGCGGAGTATTCATTCACGGGATTACGGCGGGTATTGAGATTGCATTCTAAGGATTGACAAAGCGTCACTGGGGGCGCGGGGGGCCGCCCCCCAAACGTTCGTCTCTCTGCAGCTTCAATCTTCGTACCCATTGTTTCCACGATTCGGAGACGGGCCTTTGGTTCGCCTCCGATTTTTCGTATCCCTCCACTACATGTTCCACTGTCGGTTTCGCCGCCGCAGCAAACAGTCCTCCCACTTCGCCAGCAGGAAACCAAGCGCTTTCGTCCTTGCGAACCATCGTTGCAGCTGTAATCGCTTGTGTACGGACTAGCTCCAAGAACTCCGCTCCCTTGAACGGCCCCTGCGGTTGTCCGTCGTTCATGTAAAACCAGAAAGGCATGATCCACCCTCGTGCCCACGAGTCTCTCAATCAACGCGTCTCAATCGTCAAACTATTCTGCAATATTCCTAGCACAACTGCCAGCAAATTCCGCTAGACCGTTTCGATATGCAGACTTCTACGACGACGCTCTTTGCGACGAATATCGTCAATCTGGTCGGCCACGATTTTTACATTGGAAATCCCTGACAACGTTAACACCGGATGACTCTTGTCGCTGCTCTCAATACGAATGGTCCCCACTCCTAACATTCGCTCAATGGGCCCCTGTTGATAAATGACGTCATCAATGTCGATCACTTCGATGCGGTCCGATCGCCGGGTTAACATGCCCGAGCGATGAATTAAACGTTGTGTGGTCAGTTCATAGTGATATCCCAGCCGTCTATAACCATAGAGGGCCGCGACAAAAATCCACCCAACTAGAACGACAAGCAATGTCACCGGTATCGTTAACGCCTCTATCCAAAAGGCTGCAATGAGAATGGCAATGGACAAGATGCCACACATTACCCACGATCCAATCATCGCCCGAGGACTATAGCCACCTTGCCAAATAGGACGTTCCACATCTTCGCGACTCGCACCACCTTTTAACTGGGCGGATTGCAATAACGCTTCTGATGCAGTGGTTGGCTCCGGATTTGCTGGTTTGTCAGACATCTCAATTGCATCCTTATGTTTTTGGACAGGTGAGCTACCGGCTCAAAGATATTCAGAACCACAGCCATACTCGCCAAGTCGTGTCAGGCGTAGTATACCGTGCTCCTTGACCAACGTCATGCGTGGCGATGTTTACTACCTCCTGCCCCCGTATCATTGATGCGCTGTCCTTTTTGCAGTGTTGACAACGACCGTGTGCTCGACACGCGCGCCTCCGAAGATGGTTTTGCAATCCGTCGCCGACGCTGCTGTATGGCTTGTCAGAGGCGATTTTCCACCTGTGAGCGGACCGATCGATCGACAGTTCGAGTCGTCAAGCGAGATCAAAGCCGAGAGATATTCGACCCAGAAAAAATTCGCAGCGGTATCGAACGCGCCTGTTGGAAACGCCCCGTGTCGACCAACCAAGTCCAAGAACTCGTTCAACAAATCGAAGCCGAAATCAACGATTTGGATAATGGTGAAATATCGAGCCAACAAGTGGGCGAATTCGTCATGAAGCGTTTAGCGCACGTCGACGAAGTCGCTTATATCCGATTCGCCAGCGTCTATCAGGACTTCAACAAACTACAAGACTTTATCGCCGCCATCCGCCCCTATTTACCACCCAGCCGATAAGCGGATAACACTACCCTCCTAAATGTTCGTCCACATCGATCGCATAGAGGGGCATGTGGCGGTAATAAACTTCCAAACAGAAGATGGACATACAGGTTGTATAAAGCCTGCCCGCTTGGCCACCCCAACGATCGCCCTGCGGTGCCCAGCTTCCTTTTTCCTTTCCAGTTGTCACTTGAGCAGCCGGCAATTGCACTCGCATTTTTTCGTTCCAAGCTCGCCACGGTGATCCACCATAATGGTGCAGCACCTGTGTGGCATAGTACCAGTAATAGGTGTCTTGGTCGTCAATGTTGAAATTCTTCTGCTCAACCAAGGCATTGACGCAATTGGCCATTATGGGATCGCTACGTTTCCAGCCCAAGTACTGCCGACAGAGCATCCCTTCGGCAGTCATCGCGGGCGATGGTCCCCCGCCCGCTTGATAGGAATAGGCAGCGCCTTCTGCATGTTGAACAGAGTCCAGATAGTAACTGACTTTCCGCAGCGCTTCTTCCTTGTAATCCAGTTCCGCCGCGCGTCCGCTTTGCAATGTCATCACGTACCAGCCCGTTACGGAGGTATCTGCGTCTTGTCGAGGTTCGTATCGCCACCCACCGAGATTACTCTGACTCTCGGCAGCAAAATTCAGCGCCCTTTGTGCTGGTTCACGCAACCAAGAATCCTTGGTCATGGCGTAGAGCTCGCAGATGACAATCGATGCTTGTGCCTGAGCATACATTTTTTCATGTCGCGGTAGATTCTTACAAAAATAACCCGCGCGGTCTTGCTCTTTGACGAGCCAGCGAACTCCCTTTTCAACTTGGTCTTTATAAGGACCCGTCAAATGCGTGTTGCCGTTGCCTTGAAACGCAAGTAACGCCATTGCGGTAGCTGCGATGCGATTCTCCGAAAACGAGCCGTCAGTATATTTGCCACGCAAGCTCCATGACCCCGATGGTTCTTGTTGTTGGGCCAACCATCGCAATCCCATCTGGACCGCTTCTTCGGTCTGTCCTGTTCCACCATAGGCTGCCAACAATGCTTCCTTGGATGTTCCCAGGCGGCCGCTCATCATTCCACCAACAGGAATGCTGACACTGGCAATCTCTGGCTGCACCGACTCTAGTGATTCAATAAGACTCTTAGGGGAAAACAACTCTTGCGGCATCTCAACTATGGCTTCCGCAACATCCACGGACTCCATTTCTAAAGCATCTTCAATGTTGGGATCTGAAGGCGATAGTTCGAAGGATTCAAGATCGTCTCCTTGGTCGGGCGATTGACCCATTTCCAACACAACAGTCGTCAAACGTTGACCAGCAGGACTGACAATCAACGCCAGAACTAGCAGCAGGATGAGGTGGATCACCAGGCTGATCAGCCACGGGGGAGCTGCTTTCTCAACGGACAACTCCCTCCCCTGCTCTGCTACGGATCCCTCACCCGCGACCTTTTCTGCCTCAATCGCCAATTCCCCACGCCAAAGGATTCCACGAGTCGCAGAGCCCACGCCCGATTGCGGTTGCTTGGGTTGAACAGTGCCAACGCTTCGAGACGGAACCACTGCTGCGAGTTTTTTCGTACCAGCTAGTGAATTTGGAGGACTAGGAACTGCGACGGGGGGTGCTCCGTCTGCGGAACGAGTGGGCAAGGGGCGGACGGGTGCAGGTTGAAATGCGGGTGGCGGAGGAGGAGGCGACATGCGTGGAGGCGCTGGGGTTGGCTCTGTGCCAGCGCTAGGATCGATGCCGGAGTTGGAAAGTGACAAGAGCCTGGCTCCGCGAATGGAATTGACGAGATCTCCGCGATTTTTCTGCGCGCTTTGGGGGAGGCCCTCTCCATTATGGTGCGGAGGTGAGGTGGTTTGTCAAACGCTTGTGTGAGGAAACGGTTGGTAATGCGAGGAACGGGTGCAAAGAGCTGGACAATCGTTACAAATAAACCTTCTGAAGGTCGGCTTGACACTTCAGCCATTCGTGTCGATACTCTTGCACAGTGACAGTCAGGGCTGACTGATCCAGTTCGCAATCTTTAGCGAATTAACGTTTTGTTAATAGGCAAAGATAAGCGACTATCACCGCGGGGTGGAGCAGCCCGGTAGCTCGCGAGGCTCATAACCTCGAGGTCGTCGGTTCGAATCCGGCCCCCGCAACTTCTCTGTTTGGTTAGGAAACTGACCGCAGTAGGTTATTTGATTAAGCCGGTGTCTTGCAGCAACGCAAAACACCGGCTTTTTTCGTATTTTCCTGCAATCTCCCGGGTCCCAAGCACTCTCCAGAGACT
>JBGTBJ010000181.1:0-23419 GCA_041749395.1 Pirellulaceae bacterium | reverse complement strand
ATCGCAAGGCCCACCTGGTTCCAACACGATCTGGCGAGGCATGGCACGATTCGAAACTATCGTGGATGCCTACAAAATCTTTGTTCAAACATAACAAAGGAGATGTGTTGTATAAAAAGCCGCAGACGGGAGGGTGGATTGATAGGCCCTCCCGAGTCGCCGTCTGCGGCGAATGCTTCCAGAACGGACTGGCTGGGAAAAGTGGGTATCGGTAAGATGCGGGGCGGTCGAGTTCCCACGAGGCTGTTTCCCGAATTTCTCCGTTGCAGGTCAGATCTTACCAATGTTGCGTTACTGGACCGCTGGCGAATCTCACGGCAAAGCCCTGTTGGCATTAGTTGATGGGTTTCCCGCGGGATTGCCTGTGGATACGGATCTGATCGATGCGGATTTGAAGTTGCGTCAGGGGGGCTACGGACGTGGCAAGCGTCAACAACTCGAAACGGACACGGTCGACATTCTTTCGGGAGTTTGGCAAGGACAGACCCTTGGCAGCCCCTTAGCACTGCAAGTGATCAATCGCGACTATAAGTTAGAACGGCTCAAGGATTTGGATCGGCCTCGCCCCGGACATGGAGACATGACCGGGGCCATTAAGTATTTAGGGTCAATACGCGGAGTGCTAGAGCGGGCTTCTGCTCGAGAGACTGCAGTTCGAGTGGCAGCCGGGTCGCTGGCCAAACAATTGCTTTCTCCCTTTGGCGTGCAAGTGATTGGTTACGTGACTGAACTGGGTGGTATGTCGCTAGAGTTGGACAGCGAAGCGGAGCCTGAATGCACGATTGACAAACGTCGCTCGCTGCGGGCGTCGTCCAGCGTCTATTCACTAGCACCTCATCAAGACCGCGAAGTCGAAAAATTGATCGATAGGACGGGAGACGATGGGGATACGCTAGGTGGCATTGTGGAAGTTCGCGTTGAAGGGTTGCCCTTTGGACTGGGGACTCATGCACAATGGGACCGTAAGCTTGATGGGAAATTGGCCCAAGCCGTGATGGCCGTTCAGGCAATCAAGGGAGTGGAAATTGGGATGGGATTTGAGGCAGCCCGATTGCGTGGTAGCCAAGTCCATGATCCGATTCAGTTTGATGCTTCGCAAGCATCCGGGCCAACTCTCGGATATGTGCGACCGACCAACAATGCTGGTGGATTAGAAGCTGGCATGACCAATGGTCAACCTTTGATTGTGCGGGCGGCGAAAAAGCCGATCAGCACTCTGAGGAAGCCTTTGGAATCGATCCGCTGGGATACCAAAGAGTCCCATAAGGCTCAATACGAACGAAGTGATGTTTGTGCAGTTTCCGCCGCCGCGATTATCGTAGAGGCGGTTGTTGCCTTTGAAGTAGCCGCAGCCTTCGTGGAGAAGTTTGGAGGGGATAGCTTAACGGAGATGCGAGCCCGATACGATTTATTCCACGATTTAGCTCGTAGAGTGTAATTAACAAGGGCGGGCGTTTTGTGCGACTGCCATACCGAGGATGCGACGCGGAACTCATTGTGAGTCACCCAACCCATCAACCTTTTTCAGGAGTGCAAGGATGCACGAGAGAACTGAGCGAGCGCTATGCCGCCTAGCGTTCTTGGCGCTGTGCGCACTCCCCACAATGTTGACCATTGGAGTTGCTGGTTGGACGCGGACCCCGTGGCATTATCGGAGACAGATTGCCGCACTGGAGCAGACGCTGCAATTGCGACTGGGGCTGGAGGTTGAGGTTGGAGGTCTCCGCTGCCCAGCCCCTGGAGTTTGGGAATTGCAACGAGTTATTTTGCGAGATCCTGAAACGGGAGATGAAGTTGCCCGAGTGCGAGAAGTGGCTTACGCAGTCATAAGCGAGCGGGTGATAGTGCACTTGTCTCAGCCCGAAATCAAATCGGCTCAACTGAATCTAGTGTGGCGTTTGGTCCACGATCGCTTTCTGTGCCAGCCGGATCTATTGGAATCGGGTTTGCGTTTGACGGCCGAAGACCTTTCCTTGCATAGCCATGTCCAAGGCTTGACTCTTTCGCCGGTTCGCGTTGAGGTCGAACCTCGTGCGGATAAGACGCTTGCCATAGTACGATTCAAATTAGCGGACGGCGGCGCTCGAGAGGAACCGGCGCAATTGGAGGTGACTCGCAGTCGTGATGGAGACCGTCCTCGTACCGAGTGGAGTCTGAAGACTGGTTCCGAGGCTTTGCCCTGCAGCGTCTTGGCAGACTACCTTCCCGCCATGCGCCGGCTGGGTGTACAAGCTGAATTCAAAGGTATTCTCGATTGGGAATTGGATCGCGAGGACTACAAAGTCACAATTGCTGGAGCGACATTTACCAACGTGAATCTATCGGAGTTGCTCGAGCCGTTTGATCATCGGATTAGCGGCTTAGGGACGATCGAAGTGCAGGAATTGGTTCGGCATAGTGGGCAAAAAATTGCCAAAGCGACAGGTTCGATCGTGATGCGTGATGCGAAGATCGATACGCCATTGCTGCAAGCGATGGGTAAGTTAGCCAACGTCCGTGTAGCACCTATGCCGCCGGATATAGGACCTCGTGTTGCCTGCCAATTGTTAGCCATGCACATTCAATTGAATGGTGATAACTTGCACTTATCGGGTATCGCCTATCGACAACCCAATTTCGAATATCTGCGTCCAGGGCCTGCGATCTTGGCAAACAATGTACCTATTGTTGAAATTGATCCTCGTCGCTCGATTGACGCAGAGGCTTTAACCGGCGCGTTTGATCCCCATCGACGTGTGGGTTTGCCCGTTGGACTGGATCAAAATTGGGAACAGGGGCTATTGCCTGAGTGGAATCGCGTTCCTCAAACAAGCGAAGCGCCGCAAGTCCGTGGGCTTCGGATCGAAGACCAAACTAAGCCGTCGCCCGCTTCGCTTCGATAGCGTCGTGGGTGGCTTCAAGATTGCAAAGCGAGAATTCGATACGTTTTCGGTACTCTTCAAGCCCTTCCTCGTCGCGCGGTTCAAGCGGGGCCGCAAAGTAGGCATCAATCGTGCAGAAGGGTTGTGGGACTTGCAGCCGGTCCCAAGTTTTACTCAAGATCCAACGTCGTGTAGGGACAGTAATCACATTGAGTACGACAGCACCGGTTTCCTGCGATAGTGAAGCGATCCCTTTGTGCACATGGTTGCGAGGTCCTCGTGGTCCATCGACGGCCAGGATTGCAGGGTGGCCCGAGCGGACATGATCGATGAGAGCGCTAAGTGCTTGACGTCCACCCTTGTCCCCCCGCCCTTTTCCTCGGCTCGATCCACGCACGGGAATACATTTGGCAACGCGTAGTGCGGCGACGATGATTTCACCGTCGGCCGAGCGGGAGACCATGGCGCCCGTTCCAGGTTCTGCACCAATCGTACTGGCCACTTGATGCGCATGGAGAATGGAATAGACATAGGAACGACCTGCACTGCGGAGGGAATCCCGCGGGTCGTTATGAACGCGAATGCGACATGTGAGACGCAAAAAGCTAATGGCTCCAGCAGCCGCCCAGGAGGTAATCCATTTCAACATCGGAATTCCCAATGGGTCCTTGGGTCGCAGAGTCCTTGACGGGAGGGCGAAATAACGGTCCCTTGAATCGCCCAAGTTGCTTCGGTTTAAGGTGGCGAGGCACCCTTGGCAATCCCACTAGACTTGAACTTTGACAATTCTTTCGTTGATCCGAGAACTGAGCCCACGATGAAATCTCCGCTGGAAAATCTCCCTTTGTCTGGTCGCCGCGTCCTCATCTTGACCGGCGAAATCTACGAAGATCTCGAATTGTGGTACCCCAAGTTACGACTTATGGAAGCAGGCGCCGAGGTGGTTGTTGCAGGACCGAAGGCAGGTGAAACGTATGCCGGAAAGCATGGCTACCCCTGTGTCGCGGATACTGACTTTCCTCACATCGAACCCCAAAAGTTTGATGCGCTCGTGGTGCCAGGTGGGTTTATGCCCGACAAATTGCGACGCGATCCATTGGTTTTGGATTTGGTTCGCCATTTCCAACACAATGGAAAAACCATTGCTGCGATTTGCCACGGGGGTTGGATTCCGATTTCCGCGGGAGTCTATCGGGGTATTCGTGTCACTGGGTCACCGGGAATCAAAGACGATTTAACAAACGCGGGTGCGCTTTTTGAAGACCAGTCCGTCGTGGTGGATCAAAACCACGTCACAAGTCGCAAACCCGATGATTTGCCAGATTTCTGCCGCGCCATAATTGCTAGAATCCATGCACAACCTAGGCAGGCTTATTGAACATTCTCATTGAACATTTATGCATCCTTGAAATCCCCTGTTCGATATCCTCGTAAGCCAACATTTCAAACATGCTGATCGATCCGGAGAAAGTTTCAAACAACCAGTTGTATGGGTATATGACTCGGCTTATCGTGCCACGCCCCATCGCTTGGGTTTCCACGCGTTCAACGAGCGGCGTGGATAACCTTGCGCCCTATAGCTATTTCAATGCGGTGGGGACATGTCCTCCCACTTTGGTGTTTTGTCCCGCGAATAAGGCAGATGGGAGCAAAAAAGATACACTATTGAACATCGAAAGCACCGGCCAATTCGTTGTAAATCTCGTCTCCATGGAACTGGTTCAAGCGATGAATCAAAGCAGTGCCGAGTATTTACCCGAAGTGAGTGAATTCGAGGCCTGTGGTCTGACCGCCATACAGGCGGAGCGATTGCAAGTTTCGCGGGTCGAGCAAGCGAGAGCGGCCTTCGAGTGTCAGTTGCACTCAGTGATAATCCTGGGAAGTGGTCCGGGTGCATCCAACATGGTCATTGGCCGGGTGATCGCGATTCACGTGCAGGACGATTGCCTCGACTCCCAAGGTTGGCCGCTTGCGGACAAAATCGATGCGGTGGGACGTTTGGGTGGTACCTCCTACGCAACCACTCGAAATCCATTCGACATATCCCGTCCACAATCGCCGAAATAGTGCGAGCTCCTTTCACCTTCAACTGTTAAGCACCTGTTAGCATGGACACAACCTTTTTCATCGACGTAGCCTCTCGAGTCACGCACGTCTTTACTGCCATCACATTAGTTGGTGGTAGTCTGTTCTCAGTGCTGGTGTTGATGCCGGCAGCGAAGCTCTTGCCGGATGCGGAGCATCAGCAGTTATCCGCAGCCGTGGTGCAACGCTGGAAACGTTGGGTTCACCTAGGAATATTGCTCTTCTTGGTGACCGGTTTCTACAATTATTTTCGGGCCATGCCTCTGCACAAAGGAGACGGAGCTTATCACGGACTGGTGGGCACAAAGATCCTGTTGGCGCTGGTCGTCTTCTTTCTTGCTTCGGCATTGGTGGGCCGTTCGGCCGGATTGCAGCGGTTTCGCGATGCGCGACGCTTTTGGACTTTAGTAATGGTCGGCGTGGCTGCAGTTATCGTGGGAATTTCAGGTTTCGCAAAAGTTAGGGGGCCGAAGGGGACGGTAATTGTGCCCCCAGCCGATTATTCGTCCGAGGTCGTGTTGCCGAAGTGACGGTTTTAGAGCGGAGATTGCGCAAACCCTCCCCGCGGCTCGTTCCTCGCCGCGACCCTCCCGCAGACGGGAGGGTGGATTGATTGCCCTCCCCGCGGCTCGTTCCGCGCAGCACCTTCCTCCTGCGGTTTGCGGGATTATATTTTGGATTCGTTTGCCTAAGGCTTGATGCATTTGTTGCACTGGGCTACTATGACCATTGTTGTATTTAGGCAGGATGTGCAGTTTACGCGGTGTGGTACTCGTTTTACTTCTGGTGAGGACTTTCCTGTGAATCGTAATTTATCTACTCGATCTATGGAGTCTGGGATTTTGACCACTGTGAAAAACCGACGTTCGCGACTGCTTGCCTGCTTGATGGGCTTGGGGCTTTTCGCTGGAAACGCTGCCGCTCAGGAAGATCTTCCTGTGCCAGAATTGGGCCAGCCACTCGGCGGTGGATTTGAAGCCGCGCCTCAGGGTGGATCGCGCACTCCGTTGAGCCATGGCCCAATGAATCACGGTCAATGGACTCGAGTGTCTCCCAATGGCCAACTGTCAGGTGAACTCACTCGACTGATGTCGGACGGTAGCATGGTGGCTATCCCTAACCTCGAAGTGAATCTCGTTCGCTCCGGTCGTATGGTTGGTCGTGTTCGCTCGAATGCCGATGGCGATTTTACGTTCCCACAAGTTGTTCCTGGCTATTACACATTAATCGCTTCCAATCCTAAGGACCTGGTGGTAATTCCGATCGCTGTAGCAGCATCGGATGGTTCCACTCCCGCGCCTCTCGCTTTGGTGGCTGCTTCGCCGATTGACCCCAGCCGACGTCAAGCAATGTTGGCGGCTATTGTCGGTGGACCCGTTGGCCAAGTTATTAGTGGCCCGACCCAAGTACCGCTTGATATGCCGCCCATGATGCCGGTCGATACCTATCATGCAACGCTGTCGCCAGGTGGTGTTCTGACTGGCCAGTTGTCCGTCATGGGACGTCCGGTAGGCTCAGTTGACTTGTCTGGCATGACGGTTCGCATTAGTCGTAGTGGTGAGTACATCGGTGAAGCTCGTTGTGCTGCCAGTGGTGATTTCCAAATCGAAGGTCTTTCCCCTGGCTCCGTAGGTGTCTTTGCCTTCGGTAATGCTGGCTTCGCGGCACTGGGTGTCGAATTGGAGCCCGCCATTAGCAATGTAAGCAAGAATCAGAACTTTGCAGAAACCTTGGTCACCGTGCAAGCTGGTGGATCGGGTTTGAATATCGGAATCGCTCCGATCGATGACGTTATGGCTGGTGCAGGTGTCCCCAATGACTCCTTCTCTGGTCCTGCAGGACCTCCTCCCGGTGGACTGCCAGGTGGTGGTTTTGGCGGCGGTCCTGGTGGCGGCTTCGGCGGCGGTGGTGCTGGAGGTGGTGGCCTTGGCGGCGGACTGGGTGGCATCGGTGCATTGGGTGCACTTGGGGCTGCGGCTGCAGTGGCGCTGTCGGATGATAATACACCTGTGGTTCCAGATGCGATTTCGCCTTGAGTTCTAAGGCTGATTGGATTTTAAATTACGAACAAGGCCGCCCGGTAACGGGTGGCCTTTTTTCGTTTGATAGTTGCCTTTCGCTCCGCGAAAGTAGCGTTGGTAGTTGATTGCTGCTTTTAAGACTTTCGATAGTTGCCTTTCGCTCCGCGAAAGTAGCGTTGGTATTCGCTGCTTTTAAGACTTTCGATAGTTGCCTTTCGCTCCGCGAAAGTAGCGTTGGTATTGGTTGCTTTTTCAGAACTTTCGCGGAGCGAAAGGAGACTATTATTGCCTTCGATTTGTAAATTCACAGCCTGTCCGCGAAAGTAGCGTTGGTATTCGCTGCTTTTTCAGGCTTTCGATAATTGCCTTTCGCTCCGCGAAAGTAGCGTTGGTATTCGCTGCTTTTTCAGAACTTTCGCGGAGCGAAAGGAGACTATTATTGCCTTCGATTTGTAAATTCACAGCCTGTCCGCAAAAGTAGCGTTGGTATTTTTTGCTTTTGATAGGCTTTCGCGGAGCGAAAGGAGACTATCCCAACGCTACTTTCGCGGAGCGAAAGGCGACTATGCACTATTTTGGGTGTTGGTGGTGTGATAGTATCTGCTGGTGGCGTAGGGGGTGGTGGGTCTTGGGGCTTGGGTGGTTGCTTTTACTGTGGAGGTATGGGTTATGCGCAGGGATTCGAAATTCACTAAGGCTAGCGGTCGTCGTCGGTTGGGATTGATTGAGATTCTTGAGAAACGACAGCTGCTGGCTGTTGATGTTTGCGAGCCATTCACTCTCGCTCAAAACCCCTCCCCTGCTGCAAGCGTTGCCAATGTAACGAGCATTTTCGATTCGCCCGATGCAGGCGCGGGACTCTATGTTCCGCTCGATGCGCATGATGAACATGACCACTTGATGGATCTCGATCCCAGTCATCCGCTGCGCAATTCGCAGTGGGGTTATGGCAGCTTAAATAAAAATGATGGTGCACTTGGTGATCGAGGCAGAAATGGTGGCGGAGCTGCGCCGAATCTGCAAGTTACTAATACGCTCTTGCTGCGAGATGCTGATGGATCGCTTGTCGATAGCGTCCCCATCGGACAACTGGTGGCGATTCAAGTTAACTTTGCAACCGAAGGAATCCCTGCGGGTACCGTCTTCAATATCCGTTTGATGATGGATGGAGTGCCCATTGATTACACAGCGGATTGGGCCATCGGTAGTGGAAATTGGTACGTATGGTGGACGGGTTGGTACGCTGGCCCAGGAGAGCATACGCTCGATGTTGTTCTCGATAGTAATGACCAGCTAGCCGAAACGGACGAAACGGATAATTCACAGCAACAAATTTTCAGTCCCTATCAGGCAACGGATTTTCCTCAAAAGCTGATTTTCCCGATCGACGGTGTTCGCAATCAAGACTACGCGATTAACAATTACGCCGACGTCGATCCGCGAGCGAATCTTACTTCCGACTTTACGGGAGGGATTTTTCAGTACGACGGACATAATGCTTGGGACGTTGGACCGGCGAACTTTCTTGCTCAGGACCAAGGTATTCCCATCCTAGCAGCGGCCGACGGCGTGGTCGCGGAAGTGGCGGATGGCAACTTTGATCGCAAGACCAGTTTCGCCAATACCAATGCGAACTATGTGATTGTCGATCATGGCAATAATTGGCGAACCATCTATTGGCACTTGGCTCGCGATTCGGTTGTGGTCAGTGTCGGTCAAAGTGTCTCGGCGGGTGACATGCTGGGTGAAATGGGGAGCTCGGGCATCAGCACTGGAACTCACGTCCATTACAGCGTCTACCGTTACAACTTCCCTGTCGAGTCGATGTACGACACGGAGACGTATTATCTGCCACACGATGATGTCGAGTACCAACCGCTGACTGAAACCGGTCTGCTCTATTCCAATATCAACAACGATAACACACCGAGTAACAGTGATTGGAGAGAGAGCTTTCCGACCAAGAGTGTCTACACACTCTCGTCGAATGATCCCGTCGTGTTGAATTTTTCGCTATCGCATCTGGTTCAAAACGATTTGTTGGATTTGACTATCTATCGTCCTGATGGAAGCATCGCGGCCGATTGGGATTGGACCGCGAATGGTCTTTATCGCTTCCCCGGATTTTATTGGTGGATTGGCACAAACTACTGGCAACAGCAGGTAGGCGATTGGAATTGGCAGGTTGCCAAAGATGGCGAGGTTCTCGTTTCTGAGTGGTTTGAAGTTGTTGATGGTGTCTCGCCGGGTCAGATTCGGATGATGGATGCCGGCGGAAACAACGTGAATCCTGGTCGCACGACTCCATTCGATTTTGGTTCCGGTGCCGGATCGCAACAGAGCTTTAGTATTCAGAATCACGGTGATAGTCCACTGATTTTGGGAACGCCGGCTATTCCCATGGGGTTTAGTGTCGTTGGTGCTTTTCCCAGTAGCGTCGGTGCGGGTGCTACTGCAAACTTCACGCTGCAGTTCGATAATGCCTTTTTCGAACGATCGTTTGGTACCGTTCGCTTTACGACTTCGGATCCTGATGTGGCAGTGTTTGTCTTCAATGTTGAAGGGACTGGAATAGGGGCGGCGGGAAGTTCGTTCTTGGATTTCCCTGGGCCAGCCGTGGCTTACGAATTGGGTGCAGCCGAAACGTTCATCGATCCCACGGCAGTGTTTCAAAACACTGGGGCACAGGCGGCACGATTTGATTTGCTGCTGCAGGGTGATTTTCAATCGGGTGACGCGTTGCAAATTGCCAATGAAGGCACGGCGGCAGGTGAGGTTGGAGTGGTTGGCAGTGATGTGTCCTACGGTGGAACTGTGGTGGCAACGATCGAAGCAAGTGGCCCAACTAGCGATCGACTGAGTTTGGTGTTTAACGAATTCGTAACCACTGCAGCAATCAATGCAATCCTGCGCAGGATTACTTTTCAATCGACTAGCGAAGTCGCGGTGCCTCGTTTTCTTCGAGGGATGGTGCTGGATATCAATGGCCAGTCTTCAACGCACGCGTACAAAGGGGTTCGAGTTCATGAACCGGTGCTGACGTTGGCTCGCGTCGAATCGATCGAGATCAATGCAGGAGAGACGCAGCGCAGTCGCGTGGATTCGACAACCGTTACTTTTTCTAATGTTGTGGAACTGGGGAGTGGCGCTTTCGAGTTGATCAAGCAAGGAGCAGGCGGTGGGAATGTGACTGTGAATGTGAGTACGGAAGTTATTTACGGTCAGACAGTGGCCACGCTTACTTTTGCAGGCCCATTAACGCAAAACGGATCCTTGATGGATGGCAACTACGAATTGCGAATGGTGGCAAGCCAGATCACTGATGCTCGTGGCAATGCGCTGGATGGCGACGAAGATGGCACAATGGGAGGTGATCGGGTCTTTGGGAATCCAACGGATGAATTCTTTAGGCTCTTTGGGGATTCGAATGGTGATCGCACCGTGACGTTATCGGAGTTCAATCAGTTTCGTTCTGCGTTTGGAAAGTCGGAGGGTCAAGCAGGTTATCGGGCTGATATGGACTTTGAGAGCGATGGCGCGATTGGGTTGAGCGATTTCAATGCGTTTCGATCGCGGTTTGGTTCGTCGGTGTAGTGGGTGGATGCCAGATAGTTGCCTTTCGCGGAGATAGTTGCCTTTCGCTCCGCGAAAGTAGCGTCAGATTGCTGTAGTAGATTCTCGGAAAAGATTATGTAAATTAAACGCTACTTTCGCGGAGCGAAAGGCGACTATCCAACGCTACTTTCGCGGAGCGAAAGGTGACTATCCAACGCTACTTTCGCGGAGCGAAAGGCGACTATCCAACGCTACTTTCGCGGAGCGAAAGGCGACTATCCAACGCTACTTTCGCGGAGCGAAAGGCGACTATCCAACGCTACTTTCGCGGAGCGAAAGGCGACTATTTGGCAACTATTTGGTGACTATCTTTTTTTGGAGGGATGGGAGATGGGGGAACGATTGGGGGAATTGTTCGATCCAACCTCGGAGCTCTTAGTTGCAGAGCATTTTCGACCGCATTGGTCACAAGCCGGTGCGATCGTGTTTATCACTTTTCGAACCGCCGATTCAATCCCCAAGGATGTCTTGCTTCGCTGGGAACTGGAGAAAGTTGATTGGTTGCAAAGACATGGCTTTGCTGATGATCAACATTGGTCCAAAACATTGCAGTTGCTGGATGTTAGACAGCGGCACGATTTCACTAAGCACTTCAATCGTTGCCGCGAAGTGTTTCTCGATTCATGCCATGGCGAGTGTGTTTTTTATCAGCAGACGCTCGCTAAGATCGTTGCGGATGCACTGATGCATTTCGATGGTGATCGATATCGCCTGGGTGACTTCGTGGTGATGCCGAATCATGTGCATTTGCTCGCAGCCTTCCCGAGCGAACAGGCATTGGTGATGCAGTGCGATTCGTGGCTGCACTACACGGCTCGGCAGCTCAATTTGCAACTGGGACGCACAGGGAAGTTTTGGCAGCAAGAGCCGTTCGATCATCTTGTGCGAAGCCCTCAGCAATATGAGTATTTGAGGGAATATATTCAGAAGAATGGGGTGAAGGCTGGGTTGAAGGAGGGTGAGTATTTTTATAGGAGGTATGAGGGATAGTTGCCCATAGTCGCCTTTCGCTCCGCGAAAGTAGCGTTGGTATTCGTTGCTTTTTTTTAGAGCTTTCGCGGATAGGCCGTGAATTTATTAATCGAAGGCAATCATAGTCGCCTTTCGCTCCGCGAAAGTTCTGAAAAAGCAGCGAATGGAAGTGCTACTTTCGCGGAGCGAAAGGCAACTATTTGCGAAAGGCTACTATCTGCGAAAAGGGCTATAGTGCTTTTAGGAGCTCGAAGAGGGCGGCTTTGGCTATTCGCGGTTGGATCACTTCTGGATGCCCTGCTAATTGCTGCTGGCTTATTTGAAGCTGACCGTCAGGTGTGCCAATGACGATTTCAATATTGGCGACAGGTAGTGGCCCCTGCGATGCACCTCGGAGTGATGGATAACCGTTGACGATCAGACACCAGTTTGCATTAAGCTGAGACCTAAGTTGGGAAACGCACTGCGCATAGTCGAAGTGCAGACCAACACTAGCATTGGAGCTGGCTGTAGCATTGCCAAAGTAGCTCGTTGCGGCTTGCCAATTGGGAAACGATAAGCCGCCGACAAATGTCTGTGGGGCTTCGGTCTCGGCTAGCCACGAAGAGAGGAGACTGGCGTTGCCAACTTCTAGGACGCAGAGAGATTGATGTCGTAGCAGCAGCGCAGCCACGACGGCATGTTGCAATTCGAAGTAGTCTCCTTCACCAAAAACATACTGACCGGCGCGTTGCAGGATTTCAAGCCGGGTTCGAGCTACTTGTTCGCTCGCCTCTAAAGCAGTCGCGGCGGCCGCTTCGATGCGGAGAGAAATGGTCGCTCGATTTACCGTGATGCCAACTTGAGGCACATGGTCGCGCGAAATCATGTTACCCAGCAGTGACTCCATATCACTTTCGCCGACTCCAAAGCATTTGATCACGGCACTGCAGAACGATTGACGAATATTGAGATAATCCAGCAATGCAGAGCGAACCGTTAGGTCCCACATCTGCTCCAATTCTGCGGGAACGCCCGGCAACGCGAAGAAACGGGTGAGAGATTGATTTGGGTTGGTGACGATTAGATCGATCCCTGGGGCTGTGCCGTGAGGATTGGGGATGATTGAGCTGCCAGTGGGGAACATCGCTTGAATGCGATTGCTTGGGGGCATGGGGCGGTTGCGAATGGCGAACAGCTTTTCAATATGCTCCATGGCTTCGCTGCGAAATTCGAGCTCCAGGCCAGCGGCTAAGGCAATTGCTTGGCGGGTGAGATCATCCTGGGTGGGACCTAGTCCGCCTGTGACAATGACGATGGAAACGCGTTGGGAGGCGATTTGAAAGGCTTGGGTGCAGGCCTCGAGGGAATCGCTGACGGTGGTGTGAAAAAGAGTGCGAATACCGAGCAGGGCGAGTTGCTGGCTGAGCCACTGCGAATTGGTGTCGAGCCGTGCGCCACTGGTCATTTCGTCACCAATGGAGATGATTTCTGCGACTGCGGGAGCGATTGGGTGCATAGAGTTATGGTAGTGGGTGAAAGTCGCCTTTCGCTCCGCGAAAGTAGCGGGGGTGATAGTCGCCTTTCGCTCCGCGAAAGTAGCGGTGGTGGCTTTGACGCTACTTTCGCGGAGCGAAAGGCGACTATCTAAATATGGGTAACGGCTATTGACGAAAAATTGCTTAGCCTCTTATCTTCTCAAGTTCGTAAGACAAAGGCCAGCGTAGCTTCAATTGGCAGAGCATCGCATTCGTAATGCGAGGGTTGTGGGTTCGAATCCCACCGCTGGCTCTTTTTGACACCAAAATTGGTGAAGTGGCTTCCAATTGGGGGCCCCTGTTCAAACTCGCTCTTTCCGCAGACAATCTGCTCTTCGGTGCTGCCATTGTAAGCAACCGAGTTGAGTCCATAACGGTCACTTTTGAGTTGAGATTCGTTCGTATGCCCGATGCTCAAAACGCAACGGATGTTGCCATTGTGGATCTGAAGGATCTGGTTCTGTCCAATACGACTTTTGGACCCCAGGAAATCATTCAGATTCGTGCTGCTATTGCCAAGGATTATTCGCACTTTGGTGAATTGCGTGATGCAGTTGCCCAGATCGAACAAGAGCCGACGCGGAGTCCTGCATTGCAGGCCAAGCTTGGGGTATGCCAGTTCTTGCTGGGTCGTTTTGTCGACGCACTGCAAACATTGAAGACTGCCGATGGTGGTGCCTTGGCTTTGTTTTACCAAGGTAAGTGCCATTTTGAGTTGGGTGCTTACGACGATTCGGTCGCCGGCTTCGAATCAGCACGCAAGAGCGGTTACGACGCGGACCATTGCAATCTGGGAGTTGCACAGTCCAAGCGTTACGCGGGTGCGAGCCAAGACGCGATGGCGATTCTGGATAACATGTTCGGTCCCATCGAGCAATCCTCCGAGTACTTGTATCAACGTGGTGCGACAGTGGCCGCCGTGGGTGGCAATCTGCCCGAGACGGTTGCCTTGTACGAACGTGCCATTGCAGCCGATGGGAATCACGCCGGAGCCTTGTTTGGCTTGGCACTGGAAAACGACCGCCATGGTAACGATCGCGAGGCACTGGGCTTGTACCAGAGAGCTGCCGCAGCGTTTCCAACGGGCGTTGGCGCGTTGATCAACTTGGGGCTGGCCTACGAGGATACGGGGCAGTACGAAAAAGCCCAGCGTTGTTATCGACGCATTTTGGAAGCCTATCCGGATCATCCTCGGGCCCGTTTGTACATGAAAGATGCCTCGGGCTTGGGCAATATTCTGTACGACGAAGAGACACAGCGTCGTAATGATCGTTTGGCTCAGATCCTGAATGTGCCTGTCTCGAACTTCGAATTATCGGTTCGCAGCCGCAATTGTTTGCAGAAAATGGGCATCAATACGCTGGGTGACTTGACTCGAGTGACCGAAGCGGAATTGTTGGCTAGCAAGAATTTTGGTGAGACCAGCCTGTACGAAATTCGTGAGATTTTGGGTTCGAAAGATTTGTCTTTGGGCCAATTTGCTCATGAGAAGAAGTCAGCCGATCCACCCATCGACACTTCGCACATGTCGCCTGACGAGCAAGCCTTGTTGGACCGTCCGATCTCGGATCTCAATCTGTCGGTTCGTGCTCGCAAGTGCATGGCGCGGTTGGGAATGTCTTCGATTGGTGAGCTGGTACGTAAGACGGGGGACGATTTGCTCGAGTCCAAGAACTTTGGTGTTACTAGCTTGAACGAAGTCCGCGAGAAATTGACGGACCTGGGTTTGAAACTTCGCGGCGACTGATAACGAAAGTGCCCTGTGCCAAGTTCTCTTTTTCCCTTTTCGCTCGTTGCGTCTGACGGACTTACCCAGGCGCGGCGAGGACGGTTGGGAACGCCGCATGGCGAGGTGCAGACGCCGGCATTCATGCCGGTGGGGACTGCTGCCACGGTGAAGGGTTTAACGATCGACATGGTTCGGTCGACCGGTGCGGAGATGATTTTAGGGAATACCTATCATCTCTCTCTACGCCCCGGAGAGTCACTCATCAAACAGCTCGGCGGCCTCCATGCGTTTATGGGTTGGGATGGGCCGATTTTGACCGACAGTGGTGGTTTTCAGATTTTCAGTCTGGCGGCACTCACCAAGGTGACCGAGGAAGGGGCTACTTTTCGCAGCCATATCGATGGACACCAAGTTCATCTGACTCCAGAGCGATCGATCGAGATTCAAGAGTCTTTGGGAAGCGATATCGCCATGGTCTTGGATCATGTTGTGGCGTTGCCCAACGAACGGTCAGCGATCTTGGACGCGATGGATCGATCCATTCGCTGGGCGGCGAGATGCTTGAACGCGGCGACTCGCGAGCAGCAGGCTCGCTTTGCCATTGTGCAGGGCGGCCTGGATGTCGAATTGCGACAATACTGTGCCGAGGCATTGTCGAGCATGGATTTCGAGGGCTTTGCCGTGGGCGGATTGAGTGTCGGAGAGCCGCCGCCGGAGATGTATCGGGTACTGGATGCAACATGTCCCTATTTGCCTGTGGACCGCCCCCGGTATTTAATGGGAGTGGGCCGCCCGATCGATTTATTGGAAGGGGTGGCTCGCGGGATCGACATGTTTGATTGCGTGATGCCGACGCGAAATGGCCGCAATGCCTTGGCGTTTACCGATGAGGGTCCGTTGCGGATGCGAAACGCAGTGCACCGGGATGACCCCCGTCCTTTGGAGTCCGATTGTCCCTGTTTAGCCTGTCGCCATAGTCGTGCCTATATCCGCCATTTGTTTGCCGCGGACGAAATGTTGGGGCCTATTTTGCTGTCACATCACAATTTGACCTATTATCAGCGCCTGCTAGCCGAGGCTCGTCGGGCCATAGAAGCGGGTCAGTTTTTCGAGTTGCTAGAGAAGCATCGAAAAATATGGTCCAGATGATAGTCGCCTTTCGCTCCGCGAAAGTAGCGTTTGGTGAGATAGTCGCCTTTCGCTCCGCGAAAGTAGCGTTTGGTGTTCGTTGCTTTTTTAGAACTTTCGCGGAGCGAAAGGAGACTATGATTGCATTCGATTGAGGGGTTTACGACTTATCGGCGAAAGTAGCGTTTGCTTTTTTAGAACTTTCGCGGAGCGAAAGGAGACTTTGATTGCCTTCGATTAATGTATTCACTGCCTGTACGCGACCACGCGGCATCGTTTGGGTCGTTGTAGCTTTGCTCTGCTGCTGGTGTTTTTCACCCAGTGCTGCGGCAGATGATGAAGTTGCTGGCGAGAATGCGCGCAACAACGAGCGCAGCGGCGTGCTGTTGCAGGTACCGACTCCGTTGCGAGGCGAGAAGGCAGACAAGTTTCTACAACAACTGAAGTCGTTGGCCCTGTCCATGGACGCCGGACGCCAGCAACGCACAACGGTTGTGTTGCAATTTGGAACGGAATCTTCGGAACCGAAGGGAAGCAGCGGAGCGGATACTGCCGTGGCCGGTGCGGGTAGTGTCTTTGAAGATGCGCAGGGTATTGCGCGGTTTCTGGTCAGTCCAGCGGCTCGGTCGATGCGAACTGTTGCCTATCTGACGGGACCTACTGAGGGTCATTCGGTGTTAGTCGTTTTGGCGTGTGACGAATTCATGGTCGCGCCCAATGCAACACTCGGTCACGCGGTGCCGGATGACGAAGAAGCTGATGAATCGATGCGGCTGGTCTATCGCGCAATTGCTGCGGGGCGTGGCGTGATTCCCGAAGTCGCCGTCGATGCCATGATGATGTCAGGGCAAGCGTTGTTCGAGGTCACGGATGTCGAGGGAAATACCAAGTTCGTGAGCGAAGAGGAGCTTGCTAAGCTGCGCGAGTCGGGAGCTGCCTGGAAGGAACAGCAGGTCATGGATGCCAGTCAGCAAGCGACCTTTAGTGCGAATCAACTGCGTAAATTCCGCTGGGCCAGTCAAATTGCTGCGGACCAGCAAGAGCTGGCAGTGGCGCTGGGTTTGCAAAAAATAGTTGATGCGCCGACGACCTGGGATGGTGTTCTCGCTGGAGTGCGAGTGAATTTGCAGGGGCCCTTGTCGGCGAGTCGGTTGCAACGCATCGGCATGAACTGGGGCATTGCTGTTGAGAAGCAAGGTAAGAATTCTTTGCTGATGGTCTTCGATACTCCCGGAGGTTTTTTGCAGGGGAGCGCTACGCTGGGGGCACGGCTGGCTGATAGTCCTCTGGAGAGTAGTGGATCCTTGCAAACGAAGAGAATCGGATATATCGAAACCGAAGCGCGTGGCGACGCAGTGTTGATTGCATTGGGCTGCAAACCCTTGTGGATGAACAGCAATGCGGTGTTGGGAGGAATGGGGGAAGTGGAGCTGCGTCGTGATGACATTATCGAATTGGGAACGACGATCGATTTGATTGCCAGTTCGACCGGACGCTCCCCTGCCCTGCTCCGCGGGTTGCTGGATCCGACAGCGCAAGTGGAGCGATGTGTTCATCGTAAGACGGGAGAAGTGGGTTATTTTCTTGCCAATGATATTCCTGGCGGAGAGGGTGGCGATTGGCAGCGACAGGGAGTGATCAAGCTGGACGCGGGATTAACGGTGACGGAAGCGATTGAATTGGGGCTGGTTGATGGACAAGTGGAGTCCCTGGACGAAGCCGCCTCGCGGGCCGGATTCTTGGAGATTCCACCGATTTTGCCCGAACGATCGTTCATCGCCTTCATTGAACGAATGGGCCAGAACCTCTGGTTGAGTTCGTTGTTGTTGGTAATCGGTTTTGCTGCCTTCACGATGGAAGCGAGTTCGCCAGGAATTGGAGTTCCGGGATTCGTGGGGGCCATATGTATGATGTTGTTTTTCTGGGTTCGGATACTCGCTGGAACGGCCGAATGGTTTGAGGTGATGTTGTTTGTGGGTGGAGTCGTTTTTGTGGCGATCGAATTGTTGGTCCTGCCAGGATTTGGAATTTTCGGCATAGGCGGCTTGTTGATGGTGGTGGTGTCCATCGTGCTGGCGAGTCAGACATTTGTGTTGCCACAATCCAATCTAGAGATGAGTCAGTCGCTGAAGGGCGTGGGGTTGGTTTTCGTGGCGTTTTTTGGGATCGCAGCAGGGATACTAGGGATACGGTTTTTTCTACCCCGCACGACGTTATTTAAGAATCTCGCCATGCCTGGACCGAATTCTTTGGAAATGGTGGAACAAGAGGCGCGCGAGCATTTAGTCCATTACGAATGGTTACAGGGTCGCGAAGGGATTGCTACGACACCTTTGCGACCGGCAGGCAAAGCAATGTTCGATGACGAGCTGATTGCAGTGGTTAGCGATGGTGGTGCGTTATCGGAAGGTGATCGCGTGAGGGTGATCGAAGTGCAAGGGAATCGAGTGGTTGTGGAGCCGATAACTGGAGAGGCTTGACATGTCACAGAATCTAATTTGGTCGTTGGTATTGTTGGCTTCGTCGGTGGTTTTCCTGTTGCTGGAGTTCTTTATTCCGAGTGCGGGAATGTTGGGAATAGGTGCCGTGATGGCGCTTTTCGCTGCGCTTTTTTTGGCGTATTCGGAGAGCCTGTTAACTGGCTTATTGATGACCGGTGGTGTAGCCATCGCCTTGCCCATGCTGCTGATCGCGTCATTGCGTGCTTGGCCTCACACGCCGATTGGGCGTCGCATTTTGAATTTGCCCCCTGAGGGTGAGGAAATTCCCTGGCAGTCCGAGGACGGCCATGCTTTGGAGCTGAAGCAATTGGTTGGGCGAGTGGGGAAAACGCGGACCAACTTGTTGCCTGGCGGATTGATTGAAATCGATGGTCGACGCTATGACGCCGTGGCTCAGGGTGTCGCGGTTGATAAAGGGCAGAATGTGGAAGTATATAGCGTTGAGGCAGGCAAAATTCGCGTGCGTCCCACCAATCGGCACCCCAAGCAGAATGTGGCTCAGCAACCCTATGACAATCTCGAAAATTTACCAGCGACAAGTTTAGAGGAGTTGAACTTAGAAGAACTTGGGGATCCGCTGAGTTAACATTGCTGGCCATAAACTGGCTATACTGGGCAGGTAAGACTTAGCAAGCACTACTGGACGATAAAGAGATAGACCGCAGATTTTGCATCATGCGATACTGAAATAATGCAATCGATACCTAACTTCGAAGGCTTGGCCACCATGTACTTTTTAGCGGCCCAATTGGACCAGACTCAAATCTTCTTGATTATCGCCGCCTTAGCAATCGTCGCGGTCATCTTGTTTTTTGGATTGATGTTGACGAGCTATTTTGGGCTTTGGATTCAATCCTTTTTGACGGGAGCTGACATTTCGATCTTCGATTTGTTTGGCATGACGTTCCGAAAAGTGAATACGAAAGCGATAGTGCGAAGTCGCATCATGGCGGCTCAAGCAGGCTTGGAAGATCCGGATTTGACGAGCCGCGCATTGGAGGCTCACTATCTGGCAGGTGGCAATGTCGCCCAGGTCATTCGCGCGCTGATTGCGGCTAAGAAGGCAAAAACAATTTCCTTAACGTTCCGTGAAGCGACCGCGATTGATTTGGCCGGTCGTGATGTTTTGGAATCGGTTCAGACGAGTGTCTATCCGAAGGTGATCGATTGTCCGCCACGTGGTTCCGCGAAGCCCTCCTTGGATGCGGTGGCCAAAGATGGAATTCAATTAAAAGTGAAGGCGCGAGTTACGGTTCGGGCGAACTTGCAGCAATTGATCGGTGGTGCTACCGAAGAAACCATTATCGCTCGTGTGGGCGAAGGGATCGTCAGCGCCATTGGTAGTGCAGAGCGTCACAAGGAAGTGTTGGAAAACCCTGACCGTATATCGAAGGCCGTGTTGGCAAAACGACTCGATTCACAAACGGCCTTTGAAATCGTTTCCATCGATATCGCGGATATTGACGTGGGGGCGAACATTGGTGCTCGTTTGCAAGCGGATCAAGCAGAGGCGGACATGCGCGTGGCACGTGCAGCAGCCGAGCAAAAGCGAGCCGGCGCAGTAGCGAGCGAACAGGAAATGCAAGCCAAGATCGTGGAAAGCCGCGCGATGGTGGTTGAAGCGCAAGCCGCAGTGCCAAAAGCGATCTCCGAGGCTTTTCGTTCAGGACGATTGTCGATCCTCGATTACTACAAGTTGCAAAACGTGAGTGCCGATACCGATATGCGAAAGACCATTGCGGGAACTTCGGGCTCCAGCGATGCGAACCGCAGCAATTAGTATGCTGGGCCTTGTTTTCTGGCTCTGGTTTAGGGGCAACTCTCGGATAGTGGAGCGAACGACATATGGCTGGTGACTTAGAAGATTTCTTGCAACGGGCAGCTCAACGGCGCGTGGCGAATGCAGCCGCAAAGTCCGAAGAGAAAGCGCGTCAAGAAAAACAAAGTCGACCCATTCGGTCGGAGTACAGTAACCGAAACCGCGAGCGAACGGCCACGGTTGTAGAGCCGGATGAAGATATTGTCGATGCAACTCTCGCTCAGCAAAATCAAGGCTCGGCACTGAATCGTTCGTTGGCGTCTTCGCAGGTGTCGGCAGCCATTGAATTGGTTGACGACCGGATGAATGCGCATATCCATGAGAAATTTGATCAGGAGGTTGGGAATTTTAATTCCTCGCGAGGTTTCGCCGGTGGTGAGCCGAATACGATGTCCAATGACCCCAAAGATCCACCGCTAACGGCCGCTCTGCGGAAGATGCTCGCTAGTGGCACAGGGGTGAGAAACGCTATCTTGGCCAAAGAAATTCTCGACCGACCCACTCATCGTTGGTAGTATCCGATTGCGCTCAGGGCATGTGTTGGTGGATCTATGGATATAGAGGCAATTGTTAAGCAAAGCGTCTCGCCTGGTGATTTGAGATTGGGTTGGGTAGGTACCGGCGTGATGGGGAAGTCCATGTGCCAGCACCTTTTGGCTGCTGGCTATTCGTTGACTGTTTACAACCGCAGTCGTGAGAAAACTTCTGCGCTGGCTGACTTGGGGGCAAAAGTAGTGTCCAGCCCAGCCGAGGTGGCCGCCGCCAGTGATCTTGTTTTTTCCATGGTTGGATACCCTCGCGACGTGCGCGAAGTCCTTTTGGGTACCGATGGAGTATTGTCCCAAATGAAGACCGGTGGCGTGGTCGTGGATATGACTACTAGCCAGCCGCAATTGGCAATCGAGATTGCCGAGCAATGCGAGCAACGAGGGATTGCTGCGATCGATGCGCCTGTCAGCGGTGGTGATGTGGGCGCACGTGAAGCTCGACTGTCGATTATGGTGGGTGGCGACGAGGCTGTGGTCGATTGGTTGCATCCCCTATTCGCCTTGATGGGAAAGACCATTGTCTATCAAGGCCCAGCAGGCTGCGGGCAACACACCAAGATGGTTAACCAAATCTTGATCGCCAACAATATGGTTGGTGTTTGCGAAGCGTTGCTTTACGCGCAAGCCGCAGGGCTCCGTATCGAGAGTGTGCTGGCGTCGGTTTCCTCAGGGGCCGCTGGAAGTTGGTCGCTGAGCCAATTGGCGCCCCGGATGGTAGCGGGTGATTTTGCCCCTGGCTTTTACGTGGAGCACTTCATTAAGGACATGGGGATCGCACTGGAAGAAGCTAGCCGCATGCAATTAGCGGTGCCCGGACTCGCATTGGCCAAACAACTGTATGAGGCGCTGCGGGCACAAGGGCACGGGCGACTGGGGACGCAAGCGTTGGTGTTGGCGTTGGCGACATTGAATGGTCGCAGCTGGACACGCGATTGAGGATTGAGGGAAGTGTTGGGCTAGGGCAAGTTGGGTTAGGGCAATAAAAAATGCCAGGGCGATTAGCCCTGGCATTTGTCGTTTAATTGGGAGTGTTTTTTAAGTGGCGGACGGCACGACAGAGAGTGCTTGCTACTTTATTTGCTGGGGGGAGTCATTGTATTGAGAACAGCGTTGGGATCGCTGTAGGTTTCATTATTGAATTCGGGGCTGTCTTTAGGATCAGGCTTGCTGTTGCAACCCAGAACGAAGACCAATGCTAAGGCAGCCAGAATTCCGCTCACGACTTTATTCATCTAATGTCCTTTCTTTGAACTACAAAGTGAATGTGGATTGAAGGTTTGCGTTTATTGGGTAAGGATTTCTCAGTAAAGCAATTGAAGGCTCCGACCATTGCGATAGGAGCCTTCACGATGCCCGCACTTCTCATGGAACGATGCGGACAGCAAATGGATACATACTAACTACGTTGCACTAATTGCTACGTGGATCGATCAAGGTCAAGCCGTCTGCGATTGCGTTCAGCTTCAAGTAAGTACCGTAATCAATATTCTCGGATAGGAACGATACGCTATCGTCGCCGTAGAGAACTTGCATCCCGCCTGGGTGAAGGCTGGAAGCGCCTGGCCACTCGGTGTTAATACCCCAAGCCGTCAAATAGCTAGGTGTGAAGGAGTGATTAACCCACCAACTTCCGTTGGTCTTTGCGGAGCCATCGACATTAACGCAGTTAGCACCGGTTTCGTTCGCTTGCCAGCCGGCATGCGAGGTTGCCACGAATGCACTGCAGAATACTGGAGCACCGACGCGTGGGGCGCCAGTTCCCGTGGTATTGAAGGGTCCACCGCCGAAGCCCATGGAGTCCTTTTCGGAAACAACGATCGTATTCGATGTTCCGTCACGGATGTCCGCGAACCGTCGTGTCTTGGTGACGGTGAAGAGACCGCTGAGGTCTGCAGTCTTGGTGATTGGATCGCGGTAGGTATTCCATGGTGCACTGTTGCCAACAACTGCGCTGGGGTGCCAATGGTAACCTTCGCTACCTGCATAGTTCGTGACGGCGATATTCGACGTCTCGCTCAGTTCCCACCGACCACTGTCAGAGGGGCAACGGAAAGTTGGTACTTGAACAGCGACTGCAGCTTGACCCCAAATCGGAAGTCGTTTGTCAATGCTGTCGTAAAGAGGACTCTGCTCCATGAACGGCAGAATCATGACGTTCCAAGTGTGGTGATAGGGCAAAGTATAGGTTGGCCCAGGACCTTGACCCCAAACCGCTAGCGGGGGGAATTTCTGGAATGTGTCGTGATAGTTGTGCAACGCAATACCGACCTGACGAAGGTTATTGCTGCATGACATACGACGGGCAGCTTCACGCGCAGACTGTACAGCGGGTAACAACAAACCGACCAGGATTCCAATGATGGCGATAACCACCAACAATTCGACCAGGGTGAACCCGGATCGGGTTCGCATGCTTCGATGCATAACGATGCCTTTTCTCTAATAAGGGAGTGATAAGAACTACACAATTGACCGTAGTTGTGCCGTAAGCGCCCGGCAGGACCATTATTCGGCGCGTGGCGATTCCTGACTGCGGCGCAGCCGCGCATCGATGCGGCGACGGGCTTTGACGTAGCGTGATCGCTCGCTTTGGTCAGCCTGTTCCTCGCGGCGGAACTGACGA
>JBGTBJ010000180.1:0-105704 GCA_041749395.1 Pirellulaceae bacterium | reverse complement strand
ATCGCAAGGCCCACCTGGTTCCAACACGATCTGGCGAGGCATGGCACGATTCGAAACTATCGTGGATGCCTACAAAATCTTTGTTCAAACATAACAAAGGAGATGTGTTGTATAAAAAGCCGCAGACGGGAGGGTGGATTGTTGCACCCTCCCGAATAGCCGTCTACGGCGGACGGGGGGGGGCGATTGATACACCTAGGCGGCTTTGAGGCCTGGGATGCCACAGAGTGATTGGTAGAAAGCGTTGCGTTTGGAGAGCTCCAGATGCGAGCCACAATCGGTCACGACTCCCGCTTCGATAACGGCCACCTGGTCGGCTAAGGCCAAGGTTGTGGGTCGGTGTGTGATCATGATCCCCGTGCGACCAACCAAGAACTTGGCCAAGGCATCGTGGATCAACCGCTCACTCTCTAAATCAATTTGGCTGGTTGCTTCGTCCAGTATCAAAATATCGGGTGAACGAAGAAAAGCACGGGCTAATGCAATTCGTTGCATCTGTCCACCCGAGAGTCGCGTTCCACCATGACCTAACAACGAATCGTAGCCATCCGGTGTTTTCGTGCAGATAAACTCGTCAGCGTAAGCTTGCTTGGCAGCTCGAATGGCAGCTTCGCGAGTAGCGCGTGGCGAGCCGTAGCGAATATTGTTCAAGATGGTGTCGTCGAAGATCACTGTTCGTTGCGTCACCAATCCAATTCGGCGTCTCAGGTCTCGACTGCGCATTTGTCGCACGTCCACACCGTCAATCATCACTTGGCCTTCGATCGGATCATCGAAGCGACATAGCAAGCCGACCAAGGTACTCTTTCCCGAACCGTTGGGGCCCACCACGGCTAACGTTTGCCCATGCGGAATTTCGAGATTAAAGTCTCTCAAAACTTGCGGGCCCGTGGGATAGTTGAAGGCGACGTTCTGAATGGAAATGGTTTTATGTGGACGGGGGACGGAAACCGGCGACGCAGTGTCCGTAATTCTCACTGGTGCATCAATCACCTCCATGACTCGTTCTGCTGCAGCAATGCCGCGCTGCAGATTGCTCCATACATCGCTGAGCTTTCTGGCAGGATCTGATGCGCCGATCAATAAACCAAAGAACAAAATCATTTCACCAACACTGAGCGGCGTGTTGCTCATGCGGATGACACCGAACAAATGGGTTTCTTGATTGAGCACCAAGAAGCCACCAGCCAAAAGACCTACGCACAAAATGGTTGTGCCCAACGCTTCGGTGGCGAAGCGGCTCGCTGCATTATAAAACGCCACCTTCATGGACTTGCGATAGTATTGAATCGCGCCCCGTCTAAACCGAGCCCGTTGGAATGCTTCCGTGTTATAGGCGCGCACAATGCGAATTCCTGCAAATGATTCGCTGAGCATGCCATACAACAATGTCATCTCTTCCATTACCCGCCTACTGCTGCGGCGAATACTGCGGCTGAGCGAATTTACAACAAGACCGACCAACGGCGCGACAATGAAGGTGAGAATCAATAGCCGCCAACAGATTAGACCAGCGCCTACCAAACAGACTGCTGCCTTGAGTGGCTCGCGAATCAGCCGCCCCAAAACAATACTCACACCCATAGTCAAATCGTTGACATCTCCCGTTAATCGACTGGTGAGTCCGGAAGAACCGACTTCACCAAAATGTTCCAAGTCCTGACGCAGGGCGCGACGATAGAATAGCTCGCGAATCTCCGTGCCAATTCGTTGCGAAATGTCTTGAACCAACATCAGATTAATCATCAATGCAATTAGCTTGACGACCGTTGCCGCGATCAAGGCGGCAACCACCAGTGTTAAAGTTCCAAAGGGTGTGACGGGCAAATTCTTTACAGCCCAGGGCTGGATCCACTCTAAAATTTGAGAAGATCGTTCGTGCGCCATCGCAGACTTCTCCGCGGAATCCAATTGCCATTGCAACTGAATGATCTGCGATTTGTCTGCAGACGCTGCTTCGGCATCAGCCAATTGCTGCTGATATTCCACAACTTTAACGGCCGCTTCTGCAGCCGATTGTTTGGTTGCTATGGCTTGTTCGGCAACATAGGGGGCAGCCCCTTTCCCCTGAAAAATGACATCGACCAGCGGATAAACCGTGGAGATATTGAGTCCCCAAAGCAAAGCAACTAATAGGGAAGAGGTGAGGCAAAAGACCAACGCCATGCGTCGTCGCAGCACTAGTCGCAGCACGCGTACGAAGTCTTTCATGCCTGGCTTTCCCTTGCCCTTAAGAGTTCATCCATTGAATATCTAGGCAGACCATAACAAAACTGATAGCTCTAGGGCAATGCGAACCGCCGTGCGGAAAAAATCGATGTTGCCATTCGCTGAATTCAGCTGGACGAGTTGACTCGGTGAAATTATTCGTTCACCGCCATATTGTCGCGGTGCACCACCGAATCAAAGGGACAGTGACCGAGAATGGCTGGGATGTCGTCGCTGGCCACGCCGCGAATGGAGCGAATTTCGTCGCTGGGATAGTTCGTCAAACCCCGCGCCAGCTCTACGCCATCCACAGCACAAATGCTAACTACCGCACCTCGCTGAAAACTTCCCTTCACTGCTCGAATGCCCACTGCCAACAAACTGGCGCCACCGGCGAGGATCGCTTTGGCAGCACCGGGATCGACAATCAGAGTCCCCGCCACGGCAGCGGCAGAACCAATCCAACGCCTTTTGCCACGCATCGACCTCGGTTTCGGCAGAAACAGCGTACCGGCGGACTGGCCGGCCATAATCTTATCCAACACGGCATCATCACGCCCCGGTCCGATGATCGCATGGTGTCCATAGGAGGCAGCTAACCGAGCGGCTCGAAGCTTACTGATCATGCCCCCCTTGCTTACACCACTGATTTTGTCGATCGCCAGGGCGAGCACCTCCTTGTTGACTTCGGGAACGATGTCGATCAAACGGCTGTTCGGTGATGTAGGTGAACCATCAAACAGTCCGTCCACATCGGAGAGAATCACGAGCAACGCTTCGTTGAGCAACCCTGAAACAGCTGCCGCCAAGCGATCATTATCACCAAATGTCGTTTGCAACTCGGCGACCGCCACCGAATCATTTTCATTGATGATCGCGATCGCACCATAATGGTGGATTTGCCGCAACGCATTGCGGACATTCAAGTAACCGCTGCGGCGGCGCAAGTCTCCAGCCGTCAATAAAACTTGCGCCGCTAATCGTCCCGAAGGAGCGAACGCTTGCTCATAAACTTGTATTAAATCTGCCTGACCAATGGCCGCGACTGCTTGAAGTTTGGAGACTAACTGAGGGCGCTCCACCAACCCCAGTTTGGCGACTCCTGCCGCCACCGCGCCACTGCTTACCAAGATGGTCTGTCGGCCGGACCCTGCGATCCTGGCTAATTGTTCAGCAAGCACCGCGATTCGTCTTCGGTCGAGCTTACCATCATTGTCGGTAAGAACACGTGTCCCGACCTTAACCACCACGGCTTTGGCAGAATCGACAGCCTGTTTTCGATAGTCCAACAAGATGCATCAGGTCCGCTGCAAGGAATATTCCGTCACCCTCAGGCGCTACGTTTTCGCCCCGTTCGAGCACCATCGTTGCCAAAGTTCGTCACAAATAGCAATAGACTTCAAGGAACGTGAGCGGCGAGGCGACTTTACAGAAGAAACTCACCTCCTGCGAGTTTGGGCCTCGACCGAAGGCGGACGAGGTGTAGACTAGGGGACGTGCTTCCCAGGCCGGTTGCTGCTTCCATCGCCGGTCGACGCCTCCAACCCCTGCGGCTGTCGTGAGTGAATTGAACCACGAATGCGGCGTAGCTGCCGTGTATCATCTTCCTTCTGCTAAACCACACCCTCTCGCACCAAGCCAAGGGGCGGAGGAAGTCTCGCGTCTCATGCCGCGCATGTTGCTGGATATCCAGAACCGTGGCCAATTGGCAGCAGGAATGACCACTTTCCAGCTTGGCCGATCCGATATCCTCAAAACGCGGAAAGATGTCGGTACCGTTACCGAAGTTTTTCGGCTCAATCATCGGGCGAAAGCTGAGAGCGTGATGAACGCTTTGGCGGGCACTGCCTCTATTGGCCACGTAAGATACGCCACTTGCGGAAAAGATGACCGTTCATACGCACAACCCTTTGAACGCCAACATATCCATAAACGCAAATGGTTTTCTTTCTGCTTTAACGGTCAACTGGCAAATTATTCATTCTTACGAAAGCGACTTTTGGCCGAAGGGGATCACCATTTGTCGCGCAACACGGATACAGAAATTATTCTCCATGAGATGGGGCGATTGCTGAGCGAATTGCGAGATCAACCCAATTGGATCGAAATCCTCGCCCGCGCTACGGCCGATTTTGATGGCGCATACTCGCTCGCTCTGTTGACCGCTCAAGGCGAGATGATTGTGGCGCGAGATCCGCTCGGTATCAAACCGATGACCTACGTCCACGACGGACCTTTTTTTGCTGCAGCGAGTGAAAGTGTCGCATTGCTAAATCTTGGCTTTGAACCCGAACAAATTCGGTCTTTGGAACCTGGCCATTTGATTCACATTCACCCCGACACAGGGGTCAATATTTCTCGTTTTGCAAAACAAACTGGATCCGCGCACTGTTTTTTCGAATGGATCTATTTTGCGAATGTTGCCAGCACGCTCGACGATCGTAGTGTCTACCTGAGCCGAACGCGATTGGGCGAAGAACTGGCCCGCGCTGAACTGGCTGATGGACGGGTACCACTCGATCCTGAAAATACCATCGTCGTCCCCGTTCCCGACACGAGTAAAGCGGCCGCCGATGCGATGGCCTACTACTTAAAAATCCCCAGTCGCGAAGGACTGATCCGCAACCGCTACGCGGGCCGAACCTTTATTGAAAGTGGGGGAGCAAGAAAGGCAAAAGCGGCCACTAAGTACACGCCGCTGCGCGAAGTCCTGGAAGGTAAACGCGTCATCTTGGTGGAAGACTCCATCGTTCGCAGCACGACCATGGGAGTACTACTGGATCGCATTCGGGATTGTGGACGCGCTGCAGAAATTCACGTCCGTGTGGCGTGCCCACCCATTATTGCTCCCTGTTTTTACGGGATCGATATGAGCGAGATCGATCAGCTCATCGCGCCGAAGTATTTTCAAGATGGCAAGCTCACCGTCGAGGACCAGCAGCGCTTGGCAGACGACTTGGGCGCCGATTCCCTTCGCTACTTGCCCGTCGAAGCTATCGCTCGAGCAATCGACATACCAGCCGAAAGACTTTGCCAGGCCTGCGTGACCGGCAAATACCCAACTCCATGCGGTCAGGATCTATACCAGATTCAACTGGATGGCTTACGCGACAAGCGGTCCAACGAACGAGCCTACGAGTTAACTTAGTCGCTTGCAAATATATAAAAATCTCTTAGCAACCGCTACAGAACCGCCAGACGCGATAAAGCGAGGCAAAGAGATTCTTCTTAAGTTTGCAAGGTAAGAAGCACGATTTTGACACATGTCGTTGCTCCTTACCCTTTAGGCATTTCATGTCTGTATCCGTTTCCTTTCGAACCGTACTGCTGGCCTGTCTAGCAATCTACGCTCTCGGTATGGAACGAGTGCAGGGGGTTGATCCCGTCACCGATTCAGCACATCGCAGCAACCAGTCAACTCCCGAGCCTGACTCGTCTCAAAGCAGAGTGTGGAGTACAGACGACGTAGCGCAGTGGAGCGCCACCAACTCGACTGCTGCCCGTGTCTTTGACAGCGAACGATCGGTTGTAGGGGTTGGTCTAGATCGCCAAGACCAAGGCCAAAAGTCTCAAGTCGCCTTAATCCAGTCCGTCTACGGAGAAATGGCGAAATTCTCTCGCGGTGAATCCGTGGGCGAAGCCCTGAGAGTTTATTATCAAGCTGTTGCTGTGCGGGAGAAAAAAGCCCTGTTGCGTCAGTCGGCTCCGATCTTGGAGACCTTGGAATCGATGGCTGGCCAGGCAAAGGATCTTGATATTCCCGACGGTGACCCGGCTGCCATTTCCGACAAAATCATGGAAATGGAAGATCTCTGGTATCAGGCCGATTTCGGATATCAAAGGCTGCTCAATCAACTCGCTGGATTGACAGGGCAGAAAATCGCTCCCGGCGGACTGCCCGTGTTATCTACGTCGCTCCCTTCAAGTGCGGATACCCGGCTCAGCCTAGAAGAGTACGTGCAGGCCGCGTTGGCCAATCGTAGCGATCTCAAGGCACTGGAAACGCTTTGCCGCTGCATGAACGGCAAGTCATTGCCCGCGGCACGAAGCGTACTAGGGATGCTCAGCCCCGGCGCTGGCATCTCTGCATTGCCAACTCCACCCAGCGGATTGAAAGCCTTGCATGGTCTCGAATTGTCCACTGCAGATCTCGCCTGCCGCAAGATGCAGTGTCAACAATTGTCCGAAACGCGGCGGCAACAAATTCAAGGTGAAGTTCGCGATCGCTACCTGCAACTCGAAGAAGCCATCGCTCGCTGGAGTGTATCTCAGAAAAGAACGGAGGCGAAACGTGCCGCTGTTGAGAATGCCAAGCGAGCGAGAGAACTAGAACAAGTCCCCCCCGGAACTGAACTCCGCAGGCAGCTAGAATTGATCGAATATCAAGCGATCTCGATTGATCGTCAATTGGCACTGGCAGAGGCCATGGTCCGACTCAGCCAAAGCACCGGCGCCTTTGAACAGTAGGCGATTGTCTTCACAGCTCAACTCTATTTTAGGGAGTTGCTGAATCAGCTCTGTATCACGGCATCAACTTCGATCTCAATCAAATGATCGGGGCTAATCAGTTGGCTGACTTCCACCATCGTAGTTGCTGGACGAATTTCTCCAAACAAATCTCCGTGCGCTCGCCCGTACTCCTCCCAGCGACTGACATCCGTAACAAACATACGCGTTCTCACGACATCGGTTAGGCTGGCTCCAGCTTCTTTAAGTGCGCGTTCGATTTTCCGCAAGATGAACAAAGTCTGTCCATTTGGATCATCGACGCAGACCGTCTTGCCATCCTCTCCGGTTGCGGTGGTCCCCGAAACAAATACCTGATTACCCACTCGCACAGCACGTGAATAACCAACAATTCCCTCCCATGTCGATCCACTGGAAACGTTCTGACGCATGATCAATGCATTCCTTCTCTGAGTGTTGAGGATTTTTTTGCGGAGGACAAATTCCCCCATCGAGGAGGATAATTGAGTCGCCTGCGGAGATCCATGAGGCATGTGGATCGAATTCATCAACGACCCGCTGCCGACTCCAAGTATGCACTAATCCTCGTCATGTACTTAGCGACCGAGTACTCGCGATCGATTTTTTCTTGCAACGCCAGCGCACGCTCGCTGGCTATCTGCGGTGAGCTCAACAATTTTGCAATCCCTTCCGCCATCGCTGCCGGATCGTCTGCTGGAATCAGTTGCCCGTATTGATGACTCGACAGCACCTCACCCGTTCCGCCAACGTCCGTCGCAATCACGGGTATCCCCAGGGCTCCGGCTTCGAGCACAGAATTGGGTAGACCCTCATAGCGCGATGGCATGATCAATCCCTGACTTCTCGACAGAATTGCATGGGGATTGTCTAAGTAGCCCGTAAAGTGAATTTTCAATCCTGGGGACTCTATTCCGCTCGCAAACTCCTGCAACGATGTTCGTAGCGGACCATCACCAATCATCCACATCTCAATCGCCGGTAGACTACTTCCCAAATTACTCCGCAGATGAGCCAACGCCGAAAGCAAAATGTCGTGTCCCTTCTCGTACGTCATTCGCCCAATACACACCAAATGACGGCGATCGCTCTCCATAGAAACAGACGGCAAGTCCTTCGCTTGAACCACCAGCCGACTGCGATCTATGGGGTTATGAAGCGTCGTAATTTGGCTGGGAGACAAGCGGTAATATTCGATTGCCGATTTCCGCACTGCCTCGCTGACCGCCAACAACTGAGATGAAGCGCAATACGCGACTCTTAAACGGGCGCGCTTGATCCGCAAAAACCGGCTCTCCGATTGTGTTAAATCCAAATGAGGTGGACTAACAATCACTGAGATTCTGGGGACTACACCTCGCGTGGCGGGTCCAGCGATCAAGCTCATATGGAACGTGCGATCATATACCGCATCCACTTGTCGCGATTGAAGGAGTGACCTTAGGTGGGCAACCAACCGTCGATGCTCTCGTCCGGGCCACCACCACCGGCTGACCGCCTGTGAATCATCGAATGCATGAATCGGAACGTCTCTTGGAAGGTGCTCTAGGAGCGCCCCCTTGCGATAGGTCAAGTAGAGCTCAGGAGCGAATCGGCTTCGATCCAGTTGCTGCAGCAAAAGCAATGTCTGTCTTTCGCTACCGCCACCATCCATTGAGCCGGCCATGAAAAGTACGCGAAGAGGAGCAGTCATTGTTCGATCCGAGCGGGCCGATGCAGTGCGAACAGCCCGCACTTCATCCGTAATAGAAAACTTGAGTGATTATGGCTCTTTTTCGCAAACCCCGCAGGAGCGACTGTAGCGATTCTACAAACTGTGACCGTTGATACTTACGCATTGAATTTGAGCAGGCCAAACCGTCGAAGTCACCCCAAAGAGTATTTCTATACAGAGACGTATTTGCGGAGATACTTGCCACTGCTCTACTTTTTCCAAAGTGGACGGTTCGACTCCAGGGAAGGGATTTCGGATATGCGACGTAAACGCAATGCCAGGCTCCTGTTTTGGCCTTCCTTGGCTGCCATTGTCGTAACCCTCATTCTGCTTCTAGCAACCAGCTGGCACGAGCACATTTGGATTTTTGGCGGACTAGCCAGCCACAATGTCAAGTCCGAACCAAACTCGCACAATCCAACAATAGCGATCAAATCCTATCGAAAGCCAAGCTTTCTCGCAGAAGATTCTATCGCTCCATCTGAATCGCTGACTTTTGACGCACCCAAAGAGCGACGAGGCGCGAATTTGGCGACTTCCCGTCATGCTCACGCGTCCACGGAATCCCTGCTGTTCCCACCCCGCGAACCAATGACTACGGTCTCGCTGCGCGCTCCCATTCGTACCGACAACGAAGAACTGGCCGGCTTAAATCGTCCCACCAACGCTCGTTCGACTGATGCGCGAAGCCCGTTTCGCACCGCAAGTGCACTGCGCAATGGCGGCTCAGCGCGTGACAGTAGCACCTTTGACTTGCCCACCAACCGTATTGCTGATCGTAGCTCTGACGGAACTATACAATTCAAGGCAGAACAACAACGTCCATCCTTCCCAAGCGATGATTCCACGGGAGCAAGAATCCATTTTGATGATCGCAGCCCCTATGATTCTTCTCCCCCGCAACAGGACGAATCACTAAGACAAGAAGGGAAACCATCCGGGGCCGCTTGGCCACGAACACCCGCACTCGATGCTGAGTTGCTCAGCCTCAATCGCTGGCCGGTAACGGACGTATGGGTCACTCGTGTCCATCAAGCATTAATTACCCTTCAAGGAGTCGCATCCATCAGCGACTCTCGCGCTGGCTCACTCATTCTCGAACTAGAATCGCTTGCTCAAGAGGGGATTGCTACCGGCGAAGAGGCGCCACAGGATCGCTTATTCCAAGAGTCGATGTTGCGGACAGCGCATGCGTTGTGGCGGCGAACTGTGATATGGAAATCCATCTGGCGACTCGGGGATGAAGGTTTAAATCAAACTGTTTCTGCGAGAGCAGCATCCGCACTCTCTGCACGCCGCGAGTCTGTCGACAAGGTGATCGAGCAAGTTCGCGAACACATCGCATTAACGGGCGACGTTAATGGCTGGTCATCTTATCTGCTGGTCAACGATATCGAACGTCTAGCGAATGAACCAGACGCCGATGCCCGTCGTCTCACTGCTCAACGTCTGCTATCCCGAGTCACCTGGGAGGGATTGAATGAAGACCAAGTCGCGTGGCTCGATCATACTAGTCTCCACTTGCTGACGGCCCGTGTTCGGCCCTGGACAGATACCCCCGTCGATTACACTGCACTGCTGGCCCAATTAGAACGTCAAGAAGCGGACGCGTTGGATCTGGGTAGTATCGATGTGGCAACGGCCGTTCAAGCGCTGCGGTTCAGCGACCATCGACCCACGGTCGAAGTCGCCGAGGCCATCAATAACTACTACCGAAATGCGAACATCCGCTTCGCGGTTTCAGCCGAACTTCTGAAGCGGCTGATACCGCCCGTTCCAAATCGTAAGCAGACCGTTCGCCAAACAGTGGTAGGGATGCCAGTTCGTGGTACGGGGGAAATCGAAAGCGAATTGAAACTGCAGTTGGTCCCCGCCCATAACGCTTGGCAACTGCAGTTGGAAACTCTTGGCACCATCCATGCGAAAACGGGCTCGCAACGTGGTCCCGTTCATGTTTCGAATGTGTCAAATTCCCAATTCAATGCTGCCACTCCGATCGTTATCGATCGAAATGGTGTTCGCATTGGTGAAACGCAAGTCGCCGTCAACATGAATGTACAGATGGCTGGGATGCGCACTGATTTCGATGGTTTTCCTGTAATCAGTTCGCTGATTCGAGGGATTGCCATGTCGCAGTATGAGTCGCTTTCAGGGCAGGCTCAAAGGGAATCGGAATGCTTGCTGCAAAGAGATGTGGAAAACTCCATCGCCAAAGAAGTTCAACAACATGTCCAACTGGCGTCTCAGCAATTGTCCACGCGTCTGCTAGGCCCATTGGGTACACTGGAACTTGCGCCTATGGTTGTCGATCTAGGAACATCGGACTCACGTCTTGCGGTTCGATATCGCGTTTCCGGTGATTGGCAGTTGGCTGCCTTTACCCCTCGCCCCCGCGCGATTTCCGATAGCGTGCTGAGCATGCAAGTTCATCAGTCCACCTTGAACAACACATTCGAACGTCTCGCTGCCTCAGAGACACCACGGTCCCTGCGCGATATTGCGCATGAGCTGGTGCAGATGTTTGGTGCCACTCCGTCGCTTGTGCCCGAAGACATTCCCAGCGATGTGCGAGTGCGATTCTCGTCCACTCGGCCTATCACGGTGGAGATGGAAGATGGCTTGTTGTGGTTGACTCTACGAATTGTTCGACTGGAAAATGACAACGGCTTGGAATTGACAAACTTTGTCGTTCGCGCCAGCTATCGGGCGCAGATCGATGGCCTCCATGCCGTTTTGGTGCGCGATGGTGTGCTGCACATCAGCGGACCTCGTATGGGAATTCGAGAACGATTACCGATTCGCGCCGTGTTTAACAAAGTACTCAACAACGATCATGTCTTCCCCATAGTCAGCGAATCACTAGCAGATCATCCGGCCGCGGATGGATTGCGCGTCAGCCAACTCGACTTGATCGACGGTTGGTTGGGGCTCTCCATTAGCCCGCGCCGCTAACCCTCGTTAGTCACGCGATACCTGCTAATTCACAAAGATGAGCTTGACTTACCGGCTGAGGACAACTCCAGACAAGGAAAAACAACGCTTCACGACACCATCGGCCCGTCGGATGTCCAGCGACGTATCCCGCACCCTTGGCGGCTGTTAATGCTGCAGAGGTCGTGTTCATCGCCAAACGATTCGCACGACCACGCAGCTCCACCAGGGAACAAGTCGGCTCGCCACTAGCCGCCATAATTAATGACCCTTCCAATTCGACAACTTGACGAGATAACTCCATGACGACGGGTTCCAAATCTTCACGCGAACGACTCTCGTTCTTTAAGAATTGGACCGCTGCACCTGCAAGCCCCACGGCAAGTGTCGATGTTTGTAATCCACCGGCGCCACCCCCAGTGCCTCGCTGCAGCACTTCATGGACCGGGCCATCAATCAACCATTCCGAGCCAATTCGCACGTTTTCAAAATCAACTCGATCCGTCGCCGACGCACTCAAGGCAACCAGTGACGCGCCCGGATGCGTAGTTACCCCGGGGAGAGATGTCGGTACCAAAGCAAGAATTTCCCGACCATCCTCCAAAGTCGCCCCAATCACCAATGCGTCCGCATGTGCCGCGCCAGTAACCCAAGGGCTGTAACCTTTTAAGACAAATCCGTCTCCATCCGGGGTCGCCCGCAACACGGCCGAACCAAGATGACGACGACTCGTGGTAAGATGACTAATGCCAACCGTTGAGAATACCGATCCGGACGCAAGGGGCTCAAGCCATTGCTCGCGCAGCGCTTGATTTTGACTTCCTGCAATGCGGGCGGTGGCTCCCATACGCTGCGTAATCACAAAGGTAGTGGTTAGGCAGGCACGTGCGAGACGCAAATACCCAATCGTTCTATCTCGCTCATTCCACCCAAAGCCCCCATTTTCACGACTGAGAAACCAACGGAAGACGCCAGAGTGACCACATAATTCAAGTTGCTTTGCGGGCCACGCAGCGGGAGACTCCAATTCGGGGGCCCACAAGGCGAGCTGTTCGCAGAGGGTATTGATTGAGTTGTTGTCGATGCAGTCAGCAAATGTCGATACATCCATTACTAGTTGACATCCGAAAGGGGTCAATTTTTTTGCGGTACAAACTTTTGTGACCGCTCAAGAAGGTCTATAACTCGAACACTACAGTTGCCAAGGGTGACTGAGGTTCGAGTGTTCGTACTAAATTTTAGGATACACGTCGGCCATGAGCCAAACACAAATTTCCATAGCCGCCGAGACAGAAACATCCGAATTAGCGGCAGAGAGTCTTAGTCCCGAGGGCCGTGACCTATACAACAAGTTGTGGGCATTAGCGCGTAATTTGTGGTGGTCATGGCACCCCGAGTGCGATCAATTGTTCCGCGACATTGACCCCATTCGATGGAGGCAACTGGATCACAATCCGATTGCCTTGTTGCGTGAATTTACACCGGACCGATTGGCATTGCGAGCCAACGAGTTGGTATTGCACAGTCGCATTAATTACGCGCACCGACGGCTGAAAGAGTATTTGGAATCTACCAATACTTGGGCGGCAGCTGAGGCAGGTGTATTAGGCGCGCAGCCGGTGGCGTATTTTTCCGCCGAGTTTGGCATACATGAGTCGATTCCAATTTACTCCGGTGGGTTGGGCGTATTGGCAGGGGATCATATCAAGAGTGCTTCGGGGCTAGGTGTCCCGTTGGTTGCAGTCGGTCTTTACTACTCGCAAGGCTACTTCCGTCAATATTTGGACGACAACGGATATCAAAAAGAAGACTATCTCGAAACGAAGATCGACAATTTGCCGATTGAGGCAGCCATCGGGACCGACGGTCAACCGATCACCATTGGCATTCAAACTCGGGATGGTGAGATTCACGCCAAGGTTTGGTTGATGCATGTCGGTCGTGTTCGCTTGTTCTTATTGGATTGCAATATCGAAGAGAACAAACCGGAAGATCGCGAGTTAACTAGTCGTCTCTATGGTGGTGACCAGCGGACTCGTATTCGCCAAGAACTGGTACTCGGCGTCGGTGGTGTGCGAGCCTTGCATGCGTTTGGTTTGAACCCTGGTGTCTACCATTTAAACGAAGGTCACTCGGCCTTTGGAACTTTGGAAGTCGTGCGCCAACGCATGCACGAAGACGGGCGCACTTTTGAGGAGGCGGTGCGTGAAACTGCGAGGTGCACGCTCTTTACCACCCATACTCCGGTCGAAGCGGGTCATGATCGATTTCCGCCGGATTTGGTCGAAGAACATTTAGGGCCGCTGCGAGATGCACTGGGCATTAGCGAAGGGCACTTGATGTCGCTCGGTCGCGTTGAACCCGACAATCACGCAGAGCCATTCTGCATGACCGTGATAGGTATGAAACTCAGTCGATATGCCAACGCGGTGAGCAATTTGCACGGTGTAATCTCGCGACGCATGTGGGCGCCACTGTGGCCGGAACGCAATGTAGATGAAGTGCCCATTGGACACATCACCAATGGTGTTCATATTCAAAGTTGGCTAGCTGGCCAAATGGCATTGCTCTATGACAAGCATTTTCCGGCAGGTTGGCGAAATCAAATGGGATCGCCCAGAGTATGGCAAGCGATTCATAACGTCGATCCAGGCGAATTGTGGGAAACGCACAACGCGTTAAAGAATCATTTGCTCTCCTTCGTTCGCCGTCGCGTATCACGACAATGTCGTCGACGTGGTGAGAGTGATGCAATTATCGAAGCAGCTCGCAATGTACTGGATCCGCAGGTTCTTACGATTGGTTTTGGCCGACGATTTGCCACGTACAAGCGAGCAAATTTGTTATTCAGTGACATTGACCGCATCTCGGAATTGCTGGCCGAAACCAGTCGTCCTGTACAGCTGATTTATGCAGGGAAATCGCACCCCAAGGACGAACCTGGCAAACGCTTCATTCAAGAGATCGCCAATCTGCGCCATAACACTGAGTTTGCAGGCCGCGTGGCCTTCATCGAGGACTACGACATCAATGTTTGTCGCCACTTGATTCAAGGCGTCGACGTATGGCTGAATAATCCACGCCGTCCTTTGGAAGCAAGCGGTACCAGCGGTCAAAAGGTCGTTCTCAATGGTGGACTCAATTGCAGCATCCTCGATGGGTGGTGGGCGGAAGCCTACAACGGCGCGAATGGGTTTGCGATTGGAAATGGACGCAGCCACAACGATGATGCCATTACGGATGCTCGCGACGCGCAAGCATTGTTTGAAACGCTACGCGATCAAGTCATCCCGATGTTCTATGATCGCGATAGTGATGGCGTACCACATCGTTGGATTCAGCGAATGATGAATTCCATCAGCACCCTGGCATGGCGATTCAGCAGCGATCGCATGGTGATCGACTATACCCTACAAGGCTATTTGGCCGCGGCGGGCGGCGTGAGCTGCCAAATGCGGGCTCATTAGTGCTGAAAAACGGTAAAAGTTCAAAACAATGGGCTGACTCAACAGCTCATTGTCACGGCGCAAACGTACCGACGACTATGTCAGTTTGCCGCGCAATGTGTTGGTAACCGGTCGCAAAATGGCTTAGAATGGGGCAGTTCATTCCTTTATGAATCCCGCCTCGTGCCCGCCCCGATCGCGTTATCAATGCCCACTCCCTGCTCCTTGCCGTCACCATTTCTTCCGCAGTTGACGAGCATCCGTCACGCCGTGCGGCTTGCTTTGGCGTTCGGCGCATGCACAGTGCTGCTAAACGAGCCAAGGTGTTTTTCCGCAGACGATGCTGCGGCCGATCCTGCGGCCCTCGAGTTCTTTGAGTCGCGCATTCGTCCTGTCTTGGTCGAACATTGCTACGAGTGCCACAGTGATGCGGCCGATCAAGCGGGTCAACAGCAAGCAGGACTCTGGCTCGACACTCGCGATGGTTTGAGGTTGGGCGGGGACAGTGGTCCGACGATCGATCTCGAAGATCCGTCGTCGAGTCTGCTATTGTCGGCGCTTCGTTATGATTCGCTGGAAATGCCCCCCAGCGGTCCCCTTGGTGATCGAGTCGCTGCAGATTTTGAACAGTGGATCGAACAGGGCGCGATTGATCCCCGGATTTCAGCCGACTCGGCTTTGAACCCCAGCAACCTACGACTTCCGAACAAAAAAGAGATCGATCTCGAATCGGGACGAAACCATTGGGCCTATCAACCCATCCCAATGCCACCAACGCGACCAGCCAACACCGAGTCTCACACATCGACAAGCTTTCCTTCCACAACAGTGATCGACCAGTTCATAAGTGCTCGCTGGCCGGTCCCGCAGATCGCCCCACAACCATCTGCGAGTCGAATTGAATTGATTCGTCGGGTCACTTTCGATTTAACCGGACTGCCGCCCACAACCGAAGCCGTCCTGCAATTTCAGCGCGATTCCTCCCCCGACGCCGTGGAGCGATTAGTGGATTCGCTGCTGGCTAGTCCCGATTTTGGCGAGCAGTTCGGGCGCCACTGGCTGGACGTTGCCCGATACGCTGAATCGGTAACCCTACGTGGCCTCGTTCAACACCAAGCGTGGCGATATCGAGACTACACCGTTGATTCGATGAATCGCGACAAGCCCTACGATCAATTCATCCGTGAGCAAATCGCTGGTGACTTGCTACCCTCAAGCTCGCTATCGCAAACCTGGGAACAATGTGTTGCCACAACTTTCCTCACACTCGGCAACACCAATTTAGAAGAGCAAGACAAAGAACAATTGCGGATGGATGTGGTGGATGAGCAATTGACTGTGATCGGCTCAGCCATTCTCGGACAAACACTGGGCTGTGCGCGATGCCATGATCACAAATTCGATCCTATCCCCACCAAAGACTATTACGCCTTGGCAGGTATATTTCGCAACACTCAAGTTCTTGATGATGACAACGTGTCGCGATGGATCGAAACGCCGCTCCCTTTACCGGCAGACGAGTTGGCGATCTACAAAAACGCCGAGCAACAAATTGCGGATCTGAAAACAAACATCAAGGCGGCCGAATCGGATAAAGACGAAGCACAACGAATGGCCCACGCGGAACAAGTCAAAGTCTGGAAGGCCGATCTGAAAGCGATGCAAGATGTACTCCAGAATCGCCCCAAGTTTATGGCGTCGCGCGAGAGAAAAACGATTGAAGAAGGACAAATTCTCATTCGTGGAAATGTGCACAATCAGGGTGCGGCAACTCCTAGAGGATTTCTTTCCGTTTTGGGAGAACCGCAGACCCCCACACCCATGCCCAGTGATCAAAGTGGTCGCGTGCAATTGGGCGAATGGGCCAGCAGTCCCCACAATCCACTAGTTGCTCGAGTGTGGGCCAATCGATTGTGGGTTTGGTTATGCGGCCAAGGGCTTGTTCGTACTCCCGATAACTTTGGCACCACGGGTCAACCTCCCACTCATCCCGAGTTACTCGATTACCTAGCCGGTCGATTGATCCAGAATCAATGGTCCACCAAAGCATTGGTCCGAGAAATTGTGTTATCGGATGTGTACCAGCGAAGCAGCCGCAGACGTGCTGACTTGGATGCGATGGACCCCGATAATCGTTATTGGGGACGCGCGTTGGCAAAACCAATGTCGGCGGAAAGTATGCTGGATTCCATCATAGTTTTCAGCCGCGATCTCGATCAACAGGTAGGTGGCAAATTGCTCCCCGATTCGCTACAGGCCGACTATGGCTTCCGAATAGAGACGAGCCGTCGCGCTATCTACTGGCCAATGTTGCGCAATGCAATTCCGGAACTGATGCGCACCTTCGATGGCGCCAATCCCAGCATGGTCACAGGACAACGAAACCACAGCATCGTTGCGACGCAAGCTTCCTTTATGATGAATCATCCTTGGGTGGTGGATCGTTGCCGATTAGCGGCGCAACGTTTCCTGCGCGACAACAGTGCTTCGGACCACGACCGCGTGGATCAACTTTACTGGCTAGTGCTAGGACGAGCGCCGGTTGCTGCGGAGATGAATTTATTACTAGATTACGTTGAAGCGGATCGGCAAATTGCTGGCGATAACTCATCCGAACAACAAGAAGTTCGCCGTTGGGGCCGGATGATGCAATCCTTGCTCTCCACGGTCGACTTTCGTTACTGTCCCTAAAGCGGCACCGAAACTATGTCAAGCTCGCCCACGAATCCCTCGCGGATGCAAACTCGCCGCGACTGGCTCTCGAAGTCAGCCTGTGGCTTTGGCTCGCTAGCACTAGCGGCAGTCCACAATCGCGCGCTCGATGCCAGTGATAATCGGCGAAGTTTGCCTCTAATTGTTCCAAAAGCGAAGCGTGTCATCTTCCTGTTTATGCAAGGAGGACCGAGCCATGTCGATACATTCGACTACAAACCTCTGTTGGCCGAACAGCACGGCAAGACGAATGACTTTGCTGACGATCGTGTCGAGGCCAAAACGGGCGCCAGAAAATCTCCTCATCGAATCATGCAATCCCCTTGGCAATTTCAGCAATATGGAGAAACCGGTCGATACGTATCGTCTCTCTTTTCGGAAACGGCTCGTCACATCGATTCCCTGTGTATGGTCCATTCCATGCATACGGAAGGAGTCGCCCATGGACCAGCGACGCTCTTTCTGCACTGTGGATCGACAAACACGGTGAGGCCCTCAATGGGTTCGTGGATTCATTACGGCTTGGGTACCGAAAATGAAAATCTCCCTGGTTTCGTTTCACTCTGTCCTTCGGCCGGCAATGGTGGTCCACGCAATTATGGAAATGCGTTCTTGCCCGCCCTTTATCAGGGAACCCCGATCGGTACAGCCGATGGCGCCAATCTCAAGTTGAGCAACATGGCGCACCCCAGCCATGACGTGGATACGCAACGACGCAGCCTCGATCTCACCCAACGACTCAATGCACTTCAATTGGCCAATCACCCTGGCGAACGAGACCTAGAATCTGTCATTCAGTCCTATGAACTCGCATGGAGAATGCAACAGTCCGCGCCAAACATGCTTGATCTCGCACAAGAAACTCAAGCGACGCTCGATCTCTATGGCGTGGGCCAAAAAGATACCGATCGCTTCGGTCGACAATGCTTGATGGCGCGGCGATTGTGCGAATCGGGCGTGCGCTATGTTCAAGTCAATTATGGTGATGACTCCGCAAATCCAGCTTGGGATCAACATTCTGATCTTCCCCAACATGAAAAACATGCAAAGCGAGTCGATCGACCCATCGCGGGTCTCCTGCAAGATCTGCGACAACGTGGCTTGCTTGACGACACCATTGTCTGGTGGGGTGCCGAATTCGGACGCACTCCCTATGCTCAAGAAAATGGTACTGGACGCGACCATAACCCCAGCGGATTCACTATGTGGTTAACCGGTGGTGGTATCCAATCCGGAATCTCTTTTGGCAATACCGATCCATTCGGTCACCAAGCTATTGAAAATAAAGTGCACATGCACGACTTGCATGCGACCATTCTCCATCTCCTCGGTATCGACCATCAACGATTGACGTTTCGATATGCCGGTCGAGACTTCCGATTAACCGACGTCCACGGCCGCGTCGTTCATGAAATCATACAGAGCTAGTAGAACCGCCCCCACTGCGACTTGATTCCCCTTCCCGCCTGCTTCCCTTCGCCCGAAGGCCCCACCTTGATCCGATTTCCATTCTCTGCGCTCCCGCGAGTCTCGCTCGCAATAGTTCCCTTGTGGATCATCTCATTGTGCGAACCGCAGTCATTGTGCGGACCACAGTCATTGTGCGCCCAAGAACCAACGTCAGCTGAAGATCGGGATTTCTTCGAAAATCGCATTCGCCCTCTACTAGCTCAACGATGCTATGAATGCCATAGCTCGACAACTCAATTAGAAGGCGAACTTGCTCTCGATACACAAGCTGGCTGGCAAGTAGGCGGCGTCAGTGGAACCGCCATTCGCCCGGGAGACCCCCAGTCCAGCCTGCTGATACAAGCAATTAGCTATAAGGACCCCAATCTTAAAATGCCTCCCGAAGATGCTGGTGGCCCATTGTCAAGCAGCCAAATAGCTGACCTAGAGAAATGGATTCTCGCAGGCGCTATCGATCCACGCCAACAACCTTCCACCGCAGCGGTTAAAAAGTCCTGGGACCAACTCTTTACAGAACGTAGTCAATGGTGGAGTTTGCAACCTCTGGTCCATGCAACTGCTCCTCAAACAAATGTCGCTGCCTGGAATCAAAACGACGTCGATCGATTTGTCTACTCGGCACTGGAACGCGAAGGCATTGAGCCTGCCGACTTGGCCGATGCCTCCACTTTAATTCGACGACTCACTTTGGTCTTGACGGGTCTGCCTCCCACTCCAAATGAACTTGCTCGTTTTCTTCAAGAGTACAATACGGAGCCTGAACAAGCCTATTCGCAACTTGTCGATCGACTCTTGAATTCACCAGCATTTGGCGAACGCTTCGCTCGCCATTGGATGGACGTTGTCCGCTTTACGGAAACGCATGGCAACGAATGGAATTATGACGTGCCCTACGCTTGGCGATATCGAGACTATTTGATTCGCGCGTTCAATCAAGACATTCCGTACGATCAATGGTTAAGGGAACATATTGCGGGTGATCTTGTAGAACAACCTCGAAGACGATCCGACAATGGACAAAACGAGTCCATCATCGGCACAGCCTTCTATCGCTTCGGTGAAGTGAATCACGATAGTTGCGTTCTCTTTAGCGTCATCGGCTATGACATTGTCGACAACCAACTGGACACTCTGACCAAAGCTTTTCAAGCAACAACGGTGGCCTGTGCGCGTTGCCATGATCACAAGCTGGATGCTGTCTCCACGCAAGATTACTATGGGTTGCTGGGCATCTTACGCAGCACTCGCTCAGTGCAACACAACTTGGATCCTAGCGATTCCCATGCCCAACCCTTGCGACAATTACACGACCTTAAAGTCACGATTCGTAATTTGCTAATTGAACACTGGGCACGCAGCGTGGTCGCGGTTGACACCAATGCGCTGGATGCGATGTGCCGCGGCTTTACTGAAACAAAGCCCGAACCACAAAATCCGCTCTACGCTTGGTGGATGTTGTCGCAGCCACCGGAGCCATCCAGCATAGAAACTCCCTTCGCTGATCGCTGGCAAGTTCTGTCTGACCAGTTCTCAAGTAATCAACAAACCAATCAAGAGTTTAATCAGCAGAACTTTCAGACGCTGGCCGATTTTCGCAGCGGCACCACTGACGGTTGGTTTGCAAATGGCATCGGTCTGCGTTACTTGGCAGACGAAGCTTCCGCAGTCAAGTCCAACAACTCTAGCGACCTAATGATTGCTCCCGAAGGGGATTCCATTGTTGATCGGATCCTGCCAGCGGGCATTTACTCGGGTGCCCTTTCGACCAAGCTCAACGGTGCCCTTCGCTCACCCTCTTTGACTCGCACCCACAACAAAGTCAGCTTCGAAGTGATTGGCAGCGGATTCTCACTGGCTCGCCTCGTATTCAACAATTGTCAGCTGAATTACACCAATCAGCATTCCATCCATCATCCTGATTGGAGCTGGATTACTGTCGATTTTCAGGCGGGAACCGAGCCCCTTTCCCCTTACGCCGAATTGTTAACCTACTGGGATAACCCTAAGTTCCCAGACCCTTTGGGAACCCTCAGCAAAGACATTGAAAACCAACGACTCCCTTTTAGCGAACATTCCAAAAACCCTCGTACTTGGTGGGGTGTACGACGGGTCGTCACGCATGACAGTAGCGAACCGCCCAAAGACGAGTGGCATTATCTCGATCGGCTCTGGCAGGGCGAGCAACCATCGAATCGTGAAGAATTGCTGGAACGCTACCGAAAGATTTTTCAGGATGCTGTGCTAGCGTTCCAAGCAGGTAGCGCTAGTGAAGATGATGTTCGCTGGTTGAACTGGATGCTCTCCAACGGCCAGCTCCCTCATCAGCTCGGCCTCTCTGATTCGCTGCAAGCTGCGATCGAACAATATCGTCATATTGAGAACGAAGAGATTCCGCTTCCTACCATGGTCGCTGGTATGAGCGACGAGACCGAAGGTTTTTCGCAGCCCATCTTCTTGCGCGGTGACCATCAACGTCCAGGAGAATTGGCAACTCGTGATTTTCTGCGAGTGCTGAATGACTCTTTATCTAACCCCGTCAATGAGCACAGTTCGCATGGTAAACAAGAAGTGGTTGGAAGCGGTCGCAGGATGGTAGCGGAGGCGATTGCTGACCCTCGCAATCCGCTCACCTCGCGCGTCATGGTGAATCGAATTTGGCAGTGGATTTTTGGTTTTGGCATCGTCCGAACTCCCGACGACTTTGGCCACTTGGGAGAAGCTCCCTCGCATCCGGAATTGCTTGACAACTTAGCTCAACAATTCATCGACAATCAGTGGTCCATCAAATCGCTCATTCGCTCAATGGTCATGTCGCGTACCTTCCGAGGATCGTCGATAGCGACCCGTAACATGCGCGAGCGTGATCCTGACAATCGTCTTCTGGCCCATTATCCAGCAAGACGTGCGGAGGCAGAAGCCATTCGCGATATTCTTCTGTATGCGTCAGGGAGATTGGATCGAACCATGTATGGCCCCAGCATTCATCCCTATCGAGCGACGGCCGATAATGAAAAAAGGCTCTATGTCGGTCCTCTCGATGGAGACGGACGCCGAAGTATCTATCTGAAGAATCAATTGATGGAAGCGCGGCACTTCATTAGCGCCTTTAATGTGCCTGGCGGAAAAGTAACTCAAGGGCGTCGTGATCGGACAAATGTTCCCGCTCAAAGCCTAGCATTGCTGAATGATCCGCTGGTCGTCGAACTGGCAAAACTATGGAGCAATAACCTTATCCACGACGGAGCAACGACGATCGAGGAGCGCCTCGATCGCATGGCCACTGGTGCATTGAGTCGACCCTGGCACGACGACGAGCGTTCGCAGTGGGTCGAATTTGTCCGGCAAACAGCCAAACAGCTACAGTGCCTTGAAGCAAACATCATGAACGACCAACGGGTTTGGCAAGAAATCGCCCATACGATGTTTAACCTCAAGGAAATGATCTACATACCATGAGACATACCATGAGAAACGCATCCCACGAAATACGTCTCAACCATGGGAATTGCCCAGGACAATTGCCTGTGCCGATTTCACGCCGCGACCTACTGCGGCAGTGCTCCGCTGGATTTGGTTCGCTGGCGTTCGCCGGTCTGCTGCAGCAACAGGGCAGGGGATCGGGCTCACCTCTGGACGAAACCCGCGCAGCAATCTTGCATCACGCGCCAAAGGCCAAGAGCGTGATCTTCTTGTTCATGGATGGTGGGGTCTCGCACGTCGATTCGTTCGACCCGAAGCCAATGCTGGAAAAGCACCATGATGAGCCATGGAGCGGTGACGCTAGTCGCAAGTGGGTACGCAGTCCTTGGAAATTTTCACAACATGGCCAGTCGGGTATCTGGGTCAGTGAACTTTTCCCAAACATTGCTGCCTGCGCCGACGACATTGCCGTCATACGATCTATGAAGGCCGATCTACCCATCCATGCCACTAGCGTGATCCTGATGCACACAGGACACAATTTGGCCGGACGTCCCAGCCTTGGTTCCTGGGTTACCTATGGTTTGGGTTCCGAAAATGAGAATCTTCCCAGCTATGTCGTACTTAGTTTTGGACATGTTCCTGTCGGAGGAATGGAAGCCATGGGAGCCGGATTTTTGCCGTCCAGTTTTGAAGCGACGATTCTGCGAGCCGACGGCGCTCCGATTGAGAATCTCACTCCGGCATCTAATCAAGAACTTCAACGTCTCAAACTGGCGTTACTGGAGAACCAAGACAATCTGTTTGCTGACCAATTGGGTGGAAACTCCGAAGTGGAAAGCGCCATTCGCAATTACGAATTAGCCGCTCGCATGCAAACTCTCATTCCCGATGTGGTAGACGATGCGCAAGAGACTCAGGCAACTCGCGATTTGTATGGCGTCGATGATCCCGATCCAAATACACGTCTCTATGCGAGACAATGTTTGCGAGCGCGGCGGCTAGTCGAATCGGGGGTCCGCTTTGTACAAGTGAATTGTCCCTATGGCCTCTCCAATGGCACGTGGGACCAGCATGGCGGATTGAAAGAGGGCCATGAAAGGAATGCCAAACAAACCGATCGTGCCGTAGCTGGTCTGATTCGCGATCTGAAAATGCGAGGTCTGCTGGATTCCACTTTGCTAGTCTGGGCCGGCGAATTTGGCCGTACTCCCCATGCGCCTGGGCCCGATGGACGTGATCATCACCCCGAAGGTTTTTCAGTTTTCATGGCAGGAGGGGGTATTAAGGGGGGCACAGTTTTGGGTGCCACAGACGAATTCGGAGTTCACGCGGTAGAAGAAGTGTGCGATTGGCACGATCTCCATGCCACCATTTTGCATGCCTGTGGAATGAACCACGAAAGGCTGACTTACCGAAGTGGTGGGCGTGATTTTCGTTTGACCGACGTGAAAGGACGAGTGATTCACGACCTGTTTGCCTGATTGCGAAGCGAAATATGTCTTGCCTCGTTCTATTCGCTTGTGTTATGAAGCCGACAGAAGCGTTGTTTTGCTCCCTCCCACGCAATCTGGACGGACGGCCATGGATGGCTGCAAGCTAAGAAAATATTTCCTTCTGATGGTACTTCCGTGCTGTTGGTTTGTTGGTCAACCGACCCTTGTTGACGGCGCAGAAGCCGAGTGGATTTGGCTCAATGGAGTGTCGAAGGAGTCGGTCGCCAACGGGGCAACTGGTTACTTCCGCAAATCCATTAACCTGAAAAGTCCCGCCATAGGTAGAGTCACGGTTGCCGCGGACGATATGTACGAGGTGTACATCAACGGGCGCAAAATCGGTGCTGGAAAGTCTTTCCGGCAACTCGATCAATACGACATCAGCAAGTATCTCGTCGTCGGTCGAAATGCGATCGCAATTAAGGTTGACAACACGCAAGGAAAAACGGCCGCAGTCGTCGCGCGAGTGGAAGTGAAGCCGCAAAACGCCGACCGTTGGTACACCTTTAGTTCCGATGCATCGTGGAAGGCGACGGCAGAAGCAACGCCTCTGTGGCAAACGGCTGTCTTCAACGATCGCTCGTGGGGCATCGCGCAATCCTTTGGCAAGCTCGGTGATACTGTCCCTTGGGATCGTCGAGAAGAAGTCGTAGCAACAGAAGAGCACCAGGAAAGCGAACGCTTTCAAATTCAAACCGGCTTCAGCGTTCAACGCATTCTCGACGACAAAGAGACTGGTTCTTTGATTGCTATGGCTTTCAATGAATTCGGTCACCTGATCGCTTCACGAGAAAGAGGCCCGCTGTTGCTGATTTTCGACCGCGATAACGATGGTATTCCCGAAGAGGTCCGTACCTATTGTGATCAAGTGGAATCGGTACAGGGCATTTTACCCCTTAACGGAGAAGTCTTTGTTACAGGTGAAGGCCCCGAAGGGACCGGTATCTATCGACTCACTGACAACGATCGCAATGGATCCCTAGAACAAGTTCGATTGATCGTAAAATTCACGGGCTCACCGGGTGAACATGGGCCACATGGATTGACACTCGGACCCGATGGCATGATCTATTGCGTCGTCGGCAACCACATGCAAGCCGTCGTTACTGATAGTCCTGGTAACACGCTACCCGACTCCTACGAAGGAGACTTGGTTGAGCGCTATGAAGATCCAGGAGGACATGCTCGCGGTATCAAAGCACCCGGTGGAACCGTCATTCGCACCGATATCGACGGCAAGAGCGTCGAACGAATCGCGGGTGGAATTCGCAACGCTTATGACTTAGCTTTCCATTCCGATGGTGGACTCTTTATTCACGATAGCGATATGGAATCGGATGTTGGTGCAGCGTGGTACCGCCCCACAGCGATGTTTGAAATCGCTGAAGCCGGCGAGTATGGATGGCGGAGCGGTTGGTCGAAATGGCCTAACTATTACGCAGATCGCCTACCACCAGTTCTGGAAACAGGACGTGGATCGCCTTCCGGTGCGGTCGCCTATGATCACTTCATGTACCCCGTTCGTTATCACAATTCGATGTTTCTGGCCGACTGGTCAGAAGGTCGAATCCTCAACGTTCGAATCGAGCAACAGGGTGCAACGTTTAAAGCCGATAGCGAAGTCTTTCTACAAGGACAACCGCTTAACGTTACCGACCTTGCCGTTGGCCCTGACGGAGCACTTTACTTCTGCACCGGTGGCCGTGGGACTTCGGGTGGCGTTTATCGCGTCGCTTGGGATGGCGACATTCCCGAACGCATCAAAAATTTGGGTACGGGTATTGCCGCAGCCATTCGACAACCTCAATTGGATGCAGCCTGGAGCCGTCAAAAAATCGCGGGTATCAAAGCAGAACTAGGGGCCACATGGAGCGAGCTTGTCGCTGGCGTTGCGTTTAGCGACGAGAATCCGCCCCATTATCGCACTCGCGCCATGGACTTGATGCAACTCTTTGGGCCAGTACCCAGCGACGATTTACTGATCGATCTCAGTAATGCAGAATCTGAGGCCGTTCGTTGCCGTGCGGCTCAAATGTTGAGCTTGCATCCCAGCAAGCGATCCGCCAAACGACTCGCAGAGATGTTAGACGATAGTGATTCACGAGTCCGTCGCCTGGCTTGTGAAGCCATGTTACGCAGCAATCAATTTCCCAATCCGATCTCTGTTTTGCCACTGCTAGAGGAAGACGACCGCAGTCTGCAATTCGCAGCTCGACGCTTGCTGGAGCGCATTCCGACGAGCAAATGGCGTGAAGAGGTCTTAGATTCCGACGAACCGACGATTGCCATTCACGGCGCCTTGGCCCTTGTCACCGCCGATCCAACTCATGCCACTGCGATGCAAGTGCTAGAAAAAATGAGTCGCATGATTCCTAGCTATTTAAGCGATAGCCAGTTCATCGACTTGTTGAGAACCACGCAAGTGGCGATTGTACTTGGCAAAGTCAGTCCCGATGAAATTCAACCGTTGGCCCTGCAAATCGCTGAAGAGTTTCCAGCGGGCGAGACGCGTATGAATCGCGAGATCATTCGCTTGGCTTCCTACTTGGGGTCCAAGTCTCTGGGTGGTCGAGCCTTGAAGTACTTGCAAGGCGATTCACCGATGCAGGAAAAACTATTGGTCGCCATGTATCTGCGATTTCTAGATACAACTTGGACGCCCGAGCAACAATTTGAATTGCTCAAGTTTTATGAGACAGCCGCATTGGAAGAAGCCGGTTCATCGGTACCGCTCTATGTGATGCATGTAACCAGAGACTTTGGCCGTCGCTTCCTCAGCGAACAAGATGCACGTACTATCTTGAGTCAAGGGACAACGTGGCCAAACGCGGCACTTGCCTCGATGTATAAACTGCCTCAACCTATCGACGCTGAAACAGCCGCCATGCTACGCCGCTTGGACGAACAAATTTCGGACACCGATGCAAACTCGAGTGACGTTTTCCGACGGTTGCGTACGGGCGTGGTCGCGATGCTTTCTTCCGCCGGCGATGAAGACTCACTCGCTTACCTAAGACAGGTATGGCGCGAAGATCCTGAGCGGCGATTAGCCGTCGCCATGGGATTGGCACAATACCCTGACGGTGACAACTGGGACTACTTGGTTCGCAGCCTCAACATTCTTGAAGGACCTGCCGCAACCGAGGTCATGCAAAAATTGATCCAAGTACGCGTCGCTACGGATGATCCCGAAGCACTGCGTCAAGTCATCCTGTTGGGACTACGAGCCGAACAAGAGGGCGGCAACAGTTCCACGGCTGTCAAATTGCTCACGCACTGGACTGGAATCCATGGTGACTCAGGCGAGCCTCTGGCCCTTTCCGATTGGCAAGAATGGTATGCCGAATCCTTCCCTGAACGTCCCGCAGCGATGCTGCCCACCGGAGAAGCCGATTCACGCTGGGATTTTGAACAGCTGACAACGTACTTGACCAGCGAAAATGGCAAATTCGGCGATATCGGGAATGGCCGCGAAATCTTTAAACGAGCCAGTTGCGCAACCTGCCATCGTTCGGGTGGAATGGGCGAAGCGATTGGACCCGATCTCACCAACATCGCGCGCCGATTCACAAAACGAGAAGTCCTGGAATCGATGCTCTTTCCGTCCCACGTAATCAGCGATCAGTACATGAATCGCCGCGTTCTGACGTTGGACGGTAAGGTATATGTCGGTTTGGTTGCTCAGGGCACCGATGGACAATTGACTATACGCAATTCGGCTAATGAGGTGGCTACGATTGACAACGATGAGGTCGATCAGATCCTCCCTAGTTCATCGAGCATCATGCCGAATAACTTGCTGGATGAGCTGTCCTTAAAAGAGATCAGCGACCTAATGGCCTTTATGGGCGTTCTACCCCCTATCGAAGTTGCCAATCGCCCGAAATAATTTTGTAAACCACGTAGGTTATCGACTGTTCTGTGATGACTCAGACAAAATTGTTTTTGGATGGATGACAACGAGCCTCAAGCTCAATCATTTTTGATTTTCTCGGTCGTGCTTGGCTTAGGCGCGATCGCTTTGTTGTTGGGTTGGTTTCTCGGCCCCGACCCGCGGGATCTGGTTCCAGCTTGGCGCGACATATCAGGAATCGCTTGGGGATGCGGCTTGGGAGTACTGGCTGCGCTACCGATGTTGCTGCTTGTTTTTCTGGTCGAGCAGCTGCCCTGGGCAGCAGTAAAACAATTGCAGGAAGCAACAGAGGAGAAGTTGGTCAAATTAATGGCTGGCTTCACCTATGCGGAATTGGCTGCCGTCTCCCTGTGCGCGGGCGTCGGTGAAGAGATGCTCTTTCGCGGCTGGCTCTTCATGCACTTAGCAGGTCCGATGGCGCAGTGGCAAACACCCGTCCTCGCTGCCGCAGTCTTCGCCAGCTCGCTGGCCTTTGGATTAGCCCATCCCATCTCGCCGCTGTACATCATCATCACGGGACTGATTGGTGTTTATTTGGCGCTGCTGATGATTTGGACCGAAAACCTACTGGTCCCTGTGGCGGCCCATGCCTTCTACGACTTTGTACAACTCGTTATTGCAACTCGGCAATTTCGACGAGCCAACCAATAGTCCGCTTCGGTCTGCTATGCTTATCGAAATCCATCGCATGAGCAGTCGATGGGGCCCAATAAAGCGAAGTCTGTGAAGGCAACCGCAGCATGAAAATCACCGCAATCGAAACTCTTGTCTGCCATGCGAGAATGCGAAATTGGGTCTTTGTTAAAGTAGTCACGGATCAACCGGGACTCTTTGGTTGGGGCGAGGCCACGCTAGAATGGCACACGCGAGGTGTTGTGGGTGCGATCGAAGACCTGTCGCAACTACTCATTGGCGAAGACCCTCGACGCATTGAACACTTATGGCAGATGATGTTTCGCCAACATTTCTGGCATGGCCATGGCATCGTCCGCTCCACTGCGATTGCTGGAATTGACCTGGCCCTCTGGGACATCCTGGGCAAAATTCATGGCGTTCCCTGCCATCAATTGTGGGGCGGACCGGTGCGAGATTCGATTCGTCTCTATTGTCATCTGGGTGGTGGCAATATGGAAAGCTTCTATGAGACGCCCGTCGATAATGCCAAGCAGTTCGCTGATCTTGCTCACCAAGCGGTTGCAGAAGGCTACACTGCGTTCAAATCGATGGCGGTGCCCCCAACAATGCCTTTGGAAGGACGCAAACCTATCCATGGCGCGGTAGCCTGTGTAGCGGCAATGCGAGACGCTGTCGGTGACAATATCGATATCATGGTGGACTGCCACGCGCGCCCTTCACCCGCTATGGGATTGCAGTTTGCCAAAGCGCTCGAACCCTTTGGACTCTACTTCTTTGAGGAACCATGCTGGCCCGAAAACCTCGCTGGATTGGCTGCCATCGCCGCGGCTGTTTCCACCCCCATCGCCACGGGCGAACGAATCACGGGCCTAGCCGGCTTCCGTGATCTGTTCGCCGCGAGTGGCTGTGCCGTTTGCCAATTGGATATTACTCATTGCGGAGGCTTCACCGAAGCTCGCCGTGTTGCCGCTCTAGCCGATGCCTATCGCATTGCCCTAGCACCACACAATCCCCAAGGTCCCGTCAGCACTGCAGCATCTTTGGAATTTGGCTTTGCCCAACCCAGCTATGTGATTTGCGAATCGGTCCAAAACGATGTTCCCTGGCGCGATGATGTTGTGCAAGAAGGATTCACGGTCCAAAAAGCTGGCCGAACCGTTCAACCCAATCTTCGTCCCGGATTAGGTATCACGATCAACGAAGCCGAAGTGCGCAAACATCCTTTTCAACAAGAATTGTTGCAGCGTGTCTTTTATGCCGATGGCAGCGTTGGTGATTGGTAGTTCCACCTTTTGAAAAACGGCCTCCTGTTACGGACTCATTTCATGCCAAGAATTCTGGGCGGCGTTCTACCGATCCTGCATACTCCCTTCACCAACGACGATCGGATTGATTCGGACGCGTTGCGGCATGAAATCGACTGGGCCTATTCCGTCGGAGCCAATGGTATGGGAACGGGAATGGTCTCGGAAATTCTCCGCCTCACCAATGACGAACGTCTCAGGCTTACCGAACTGATTGTCGAATTCAACAATCAACGCGGCGCCGTGTTCGCCGCGGTCGGGGCAGAGAGCGGCAAGCAGGCGCTCGCCTTTGCAGTCCATGCCGAACAAGCGGGCTGCGATGCAGTTATGGCTGCACCTCCCCTCAATGCAAGATTATCGGTCGTATCCCATTTGGAATATTACTGCACACTGGCCGATGGACTTTCGATACCGGTCATTGTGCAAGATGCATCCGGTTATGTTGGCAGCTCGATTCCTCTGGAGGTCTATCTGCAATTACTGAAACGCTACGGCGAAAATAAGATCTTGTTCAAACCGGAAGCCGCGCCGATCGGACCCAATCTCTCCGCCCTACGAGATGCAACCCAGGGAAGCGCGAAGATTTTTGAGGGCTCGGGAGGGATTCTATTGATCGACAGCTTCCGACGAGGAATTTCGGGAACGATGCCGGGCACCGATCTGCTGGATGCAATCGTCGCATTATGGCATGCGCTACAACGCGGAGATGATAGTACGGCTTACAAGATCTACTATCCCGTCTGCGCAATCGTGACACTCCAAATGCAAGCGGGACTCGATGGTTTTCTGGCAATCGAAAAATACTTGCTGGTCAAACGAGGTTTATGGACATCGGATCGCAGAAGATCGCCCAATAGTTGGTCAATGGATACGGAAACTGCACGAGAAGTGGACCGCTTGTTCGAACAGCTTCAGACGTCGCTAACTTCTACGCACTAGCATGGCAACAACATGTCGGATGCCAACGTAAACGCTGCAGAGATATCAGCAGATCCTGCCTACCAAAGCCGCTATCGTGTGCTGCTCTTCCTATGCCTCTGCGCTGCGATTGCCTACGTTCAGCGTGGTGCCATCAGCGTCCCGGCCAGCGAGATCTCGGCTGACCTAAATTTTACCAGTCTTTCCCGCGAAATGGGTTGGGTACAATCGGCGTGGTACCTGTTCTATGGACTGATGCAAATCCCCTGTGGTTGGACCGCAGATCGCTTGGGCAGCCGTCGAGCACTGGCAATCTTTACCGCACTCTGGTCTCTCGCCACAATGCTGAGCGCTATGGCGACCAACTTTGTATCGTTGTTGTTGCTTTGGTCTTTAATGGGCGCTGCACAAGCGGGCGCATTCCCCTGTGCTACGAAAGCGATCGGACAGATCTTTCCGGAATCGCAACGTGCTCGTGCAAATGGGTTGCTCGCCAGCGGAATGGCGATCGGCGGCGCTATCACGCCGGTTCTCACGGCCGTCGCTCTGCAGTTTTTTTCGCCCCTGGCAGACCACTACCAAATCGATCGCTGGCGATTGTTATTAGCCTGCTACGCAATACCAGGTATCCTTTGGTCGATTGTTTTTTTGCTCGCTGTCACTTCAAAACAACTTCCCACACACGCCTTTGCAGGGCTTTCGGTGAGCGCTCCCTCACGGGCACCAATAGTTTGGTCGCGGATGCTGCATAGTGGTCCACTGCGACTGCTATGCGCTCAGCAATTTTTTCGCGCTGCTGCAATGGTGTTTTTCACAACCTGGTTTCCCACATTTCTCAAAGAAACTCGCGGGGTCTCACAGCTTGGATCGGGTGTATTGACCACCATTGCTGGAATTGGTGGCGTGGTGGGAAGTCTCTCAGGAGGTTTCTTCTCGGATTGGCTGCTGAAGCGAACCGGGAATCAAAGGCTCAGCCGACAAGGAATCGCAGTTGCCGGAATGTCGATGTGTTCGCTGTTGATCCTGTTGTCCTATTTTATCGACAACGTCAATGGTAGTATCGCCGTGATCTCATTGGGCGCGTTCTGTGCAACGTTTGGCGGTGTGAGTGGCTACACTGTCGCGATCCGCTATGGTGGCCGTTATGTGGCTACCGTTTTTAGTACCATGAATATGTTCGGTAATTTGGGAGCCGCATTGTTTCCGATCACTGCCGGATGGCTAGTTGCGACAACGGGAAATTGGAATCTAATGTTGTTCCTGTTTGCTGGAATCATGGCAGTTGACGCCATTTGCTGGGCATTGCTCAATCCTCAAGGGACACTTTTCTGTGACGACGAACAGCCATAGCATGGTTAGCACACCGCAAGCGAGATGTCGCGTTGGCATTGCCCGCTGCGATATTACTCCGCCGATTGGCATTTACCATCGCATGTGGGGCGCGGCCCTCCATGATCGTGCCACGGGTATTCACCGTCCACTCGAAGCAACCGTCTTATGGCTGGAACCACTTGAACGCCACTTGGGCGAGGCGCAACTCGTCGCCTCGCTTGACCATTGCATTCTTGACAAGGAAGATATTCTCCGCATTCGCCAAGCCATTTCATCCGCTTGCAAGATTCCTGTAAACAACATCCAGGTCAGCCTCACCCATACCCATGGATCGGGTTGGATGTCACGGACCCGAGCTGACCTACCCGGCGGAGAACTAATCGGTCCCTACTTGAATGAACTGCTCGTTCGCCTCACTCAAGCAGCAGCCAAAGCGCGCTCCAAACGAACCCCAGCCTACGTCGTCTTCGGTCGGGGTCGATGCAATTTGGCCGCGCATCGTGACTATTGGGACCAAAGTCAACAGCGTTTCGTTTGTGGCTTTAACCCGTCCGGTCCTGCCGATGACACTCTGGTTGTAGGCAGCGCAATTTCCGATACGGGAACGAAGCTGGCGACAGTAATTAACTACGCTTGTCACCCAACTACGTTGGCTTGGGACAATACGTTGCTCAGCCCCGATTGGGTCGGCGCCATGCGCCAAACTGTCGAGGCGTCTTGGGGTGGTATCTGCTTGTTCGTGCAAGGTGCGTCCGGAGACCTGGGTCCGCGAGATGGATTCGTGGGAGATACGGAAGTGGCGGATCGCAATGGAAGACAGGTGGGATACGCTGCACTTTCTGTCTTAGAATCACTTCCCCCTCCCGGAACTAACTTCAATTATGCCGGCTCGGTAACTTCCGGCACAGAGATTGGCACGTGGCAACATCGCCCCTGCTCGCCTGACGAACAAGCACGCCAAGCCGTTTGGTCGTGGCAAACGATAACGGTCGATCTTCCCTATCGCCACAATCTGCCCACTTTGGAATTGGCCACCGCAGAGCAAGCTCAATGGCTGAGAAAAGAACGCCAAGCCATCAAGTCGGGCGACGAACAAGCTACGCGCGATTGCCGCGCGGAAGTGGAACAACGAACACGACTCATCGCTCGACTCCAAGCGTTGGTTGAAGGGCCCGTTTATCCGCTCAGCGTACGCATCGGTTCGCTCGGTGACGCCTTATGGATCGGTATACCAGGAGAGCTCTATCAAGTTTTCCAAATTGCCTTGAGAGAGCGATTCGCACCCCGTCCCGTTGTTGTTTCCACGCTCACTAATGATTGGCAACCTGGTTACATTCCGCCCGCTAGCGTGTATGGATACGAGATTTATCAAGAGGTTATTGCGGCGACATCCGCTGGCTGCTCAGAACTCTTGGTGGAATCCATAGCCCGCGCAATCAAATAGATAGTCACCCTTCGCTCCGCAGATAGTCGCCTTTCGCTCCGCGAAAGTAGCGTCTGTGCATGCTGTTCTATTCGCTACTTTCGCGGAGCGAAAGGCGACTATCTGCGGAGCAAAAGCACTTAAGGAACTTGTACCACTTCGCGACCATTTCGACTGCCAAGGGATCTCCAGACCTGCAAGTCCACCGTGTTGCCGATTGCTCGTACCGAGCCGTCCATGAGCGTAACTTGGACCGATGCTGGATGATGGCTGCGCGAAGTAATTGCAGCGTACGTTGCGTTGCCCGCACCCCCGTTGCGTCCCTCTTGCCACGAATTGAAGTCGATGTCGTATTCTATGCCGTTGACCACTTGGAGCACTTTCGTATTGGGTGTCAATACTGTCGTAAACCCTGTGTGATGCACGCGGCCATCGGGCCATTCAGTATGTCCTGTGTCTTTAAATTCTGCCGAACCGGCAACTGCCAAGACATCAGCAACATTACTGGGACTCGTTGTTGTTGGTGAGCCACCATTGCGGCGATAAGGGGTCCAGCCCTTTACCTCGGCAACCATCAGTGTCGAACTGGTGCCGTCAACAAAATCTCGCATCCCTAGAAAACTGTTGGGGTAAAATGCACCCGTTCCTCCGCCTCGCGTTGCCGGATTGTAAACCAACCAAGAGCCAAGATTGAATCCATAGGATGTGGGGTAGAGCAGGGGACGACCACTCCCGGGATCACGCACTTGATCGGAACCAGGATCGCTGGGACAAGCAAACACTGGCACCTTCACGTTGCTGATCCCCAATTGAAAATCCCAACCAATCGATAGATTCACAACTTTGGATAAATTCTCTTGTTCGAGAAACGGGAGAATTCGTCCGTGCACGCCCCATGACTGATTGTTATTCGAATCGTTGGTAGCCAGATTCACAATCGTGCTGGGCGGTAATCGCTGCACAGACGATTCGTAGTTCATCATGGCCAAACCCAATTGCTTGAGATTGTTTTGGCAGCTCATCCTTCGTGCTGCCTCGCGCGCCGCCTGTACCGCTGGTAAAAGCAAACCAACCATTACGCCGATGATCGCAATAACAACCAATAATTCCACCAGGGTAAACCCATCGCGTCTAAACTTCATTGTGGTCTTTCTTTGCCCAGTCAATAGTGAAAAGATCCGGCCAACTGCCCTCGACCGGATTACAGCGATTGACTGTAAGCAGATCGCATACCAAAGGCGAATCGCATATTAATCTATTGATATTCAGTAAAAACGGCATCGTTTCAAGCCAAAACACTCCTCGTCTGGGGACAACAATGATGACAGGGAAACTTCCTAAGGCGAATATTTCGCCAACCCGTGTCGAAAATTCCACCGCGCAACGCCCTCGACACAGGCTGGATCTGCCCATGCGAGTGTGAAAAAACCGCTGCTGGGTTCGCCCTAAAATCTGGCTATGATAACTTGTTATCTTCATTCCCTTCCCATAGGTCAAATCCCCTGTTGAACCCTCCGCTACGGTCGTTGCGCGCACGCATGCTGATCCCATTGGTCGCTTGTTCGTTAGCGACGGCCATCGTGATTGGCTGGGTCTCCTACCGACGTGGCGGAATGGCCATGGAGCAATCTCTAAATTCGCGATTTGATGTGATTCATCAGACGTTGAAGGAAGTTCGTTTCCCGCTAACTCAACAGGTACTTCAGTCACTAGCCGACTTGTCGAATGTTGAGCTCGCCACTTATGACAAGTCGAATCGGCTGCTGAATTCCACCATTACCATTGCTCCTGCGACAATTGACACCGATCATCTCAGCGTACCCGGTTATCGCTGCCAGAGCTTCCGCCGGCAACAAACAATTGTCGGCCAGCAGGCCCTGGGGCAAGTGCTGGTTATGTTTGACGAACAGGAACTCAGTCTGGCCCGTTGGGGAGCCGCGCTCTTTCCTTTATTAACGGGCCTCTCTTCGACACTTATTCTTTCACTGCTTGCTTGGTTGCTGAGCGAGCGATTGGTCTTTCGCATTGGCCGCTTGGAGCAGAGCGTCAATCGCATCGCGAGTGGAGATTTTGACGACTGTGCGTCGGTCGGTGCTCAGGACGAACTGGGACGGCTGGAAGACGCCGTTCGACGTATGGGGGCCGAATTGCGATCCTTGTGGGGTGCAGTGCATCGGCAAGAACGACAAAAGCTGATTCACCAGATGGCAGCTGGCTTAGCCCATCAATTGCGAAATAGTCTTACCGGCGCGAGAATGGCGATCGAACTGCACGAACAACGAAATCCCCATGAAGCAGGCCAGGGCCTCCGCGTTGCGCAGCGCGAATTGCGACGCACTGAAGACTATGTGCAACGGATCCTCAGTATTGCTGATGCAGAACGACATGTCGTCGAAGTAAGCTCCATCGCTGCAGCTCTAGCTCCTATTCGCGAAAGTCTCGCTATCATTGCTCAACATCATCATGTCACACTAGATTGGAATGTGTCCCAGACCACGGCAGAGAGTCGCGTCGTTGATGGGGGCAGCTTATCGGCAGCGATCGAAAATCTGGTTATCAATGCATTACAAGCCGGAGGCGACCGCGTAGAACTGCGGGCACAACATCAGTCCAACTCAACGGGGAATCGAGTGCTGTTTGAAATTGTCGACAATGGTCCAGGCCCCGCACCCACTTTGACACCTACATGGACACCTACAGATACCCATACACCTAGGAATCAAAGCGATGAGAACTCCGTTGACTTGTTCGAACCCTTCGTGACGACGAAACCAGAAGGACTCGGCCTAGGACTGACAATCGTGCGTCGCGCGGCAGAGAAACTAGGTGGTTCGACAAGCTGGGAGCGAGTTAATGATGAGACTGTTTTCTCGCTGTCAGCAAAGGTGATCGAATGAACCAATCATCGACGAGCGGAACGGTCCTCGTCATCGACGACGAACCCGCAATCTGTTGGTGCCTCGAACAATTGTTTACTGAAGATGGACTCAATGTTGTTACGGCGTCAGCTGCGGAAGCAGGACTAAAGCTGGCGACCGAATACCAACCATGCTTGATCATTCTTGATGTGCGTTTGCCTGGCATGGATGGCCTGACGGCTCTCCCCATGCTGAGCAAAGCAAGTCCTAGCTCGCCCATTGTGGTCGTCACCGCGTTCGGAGATCTTCAAACGGCAGTGCAAGCAGTGCAACAGGGAGCGGCGGACTATTTGACAAAACCTTTCGGTACCGAACAGGTCCGAAAAATCTGTCGATCTGTGATGAGGCCTCAAGCCCAAGTAAACTCCGACACTGATGGCCCTCTCAAAACTCCCGCATTATTGGTGGGGCGATCGGCCGCGATGCAAGAAGTGTATCGCAAGATCGCGATGGTCGCCGATAGCGATTTATCCGTCTTGATCACGGGGGAAACGGGCACAGGCAAAGAACTAATTGCCGCTGCGATTCATGCTAATAGCCAACGCCGTCACGCACCCTATTTGCCTATTGCGCCTGTCGCACTTAACCCGGCATTGATTGAGAGCGAACTATTTGGGCACGTTCGCGGCGCTTTCACCGGTGCCAACGAGAACAGGCCGGGACTGTTCGCTTTGGCAGAAGGCGGAACCATCTTGCTGGACGAAATTGGTGATCTCTCGCTGGCTGTGCAAGTCAAACTGCTGCGAGTCTTGGAGCAACGTCAATTCACACCGGTCGGTGATGTGCGACCGCGAGACTGCAACATCCGCATCCTGGCTGCCACCCATCGCGACCTGAAAACTTCCATCTCCAATGAGAACTTTCGCGAAGACCTGTACTATCGATTGGCGGCTGTCGAAATTCACGCACCACCACTCCGCGAGCGCCTTGATGATCTGGAAATGCTCGTCCAATACTTCCTCGCATCAGCAGGCCATACTGCCCCGCACGCGCCCGTAGACCCTCATGTCATCGAAGAACTCCAACGTCGTGCTTGGCCAGGCAATATCAGAGAATTACGAAACGTGATCGAACATGCCTCCGTCATGTCGCGAGGTAGAACACTCGCTGTCGAACATTTACCACCTAGCCAGAAATCCTTGGTGTCCCTCACGTCGCCGTCAACTTCCTCATCCGATGATGTCAGCGAATCGTTGCTCTCCCAAATAGTCGCTCAATGGGCGATGCAGGCAACTGAACAATCGACAAGTGGCGATGGCGATCTCATGAATCGTTTCCTGGCAGCTGTCGAACCCGCCATGCTCGAAGTGGTGCTCAACCGCACAGGCGGGAACCGCGCGGCGGCCGCCCAGTGGTTGGGAATCCACCGTGGAACACTGCGGGAACGCCTACGGCGCTATGGTCTGGACCCCTGACGGCAATCAATCGGGCCAAGCGTTCACCCCATTAACGCCTTGCATCGCAGCCCACAAATAGCAACTATGGAGGAGATGAACTTTCAGATGCCCTCAATCCACAAGGAGATTCCCGTGTTACGATCGTTTTTAACGCTGATCGGATGTTGCCTATTTGCTTCGGTAACACTGGCCGAAGGCGCGTCACAAGCCACTGTGACGGACAAAGTTTTCTTCGACGTCGAAATTGGTGGCGAGAAAGCAGGTCGAATCGTGATCGGATTGTTCGGCGAGGATGTCCCGGTCACGGCAAAAAACTTTCTGACCCTGGCAACCGGCGAAAAAGGTGTAGGACGCTCGGGCGTTCCGCTAACCTTTAAAGGAAGCATTTTCCACCGCGTCATCCCCAATTTCATGCTGCAAGGTGGTGACTTTACGCGCGCCAATGGTACCGGCGGAGAAAGCATTTATGGACCAAAATTTCGGGACGAAAACTTCAAATTCACCCATGACGGTCCCGGTGTACTGAGCATGGCTAACTCGGGCCCCAACACCAATGGCTCGCAATTCTTTATTACCACTGTCAAAACGGATTGGCTCGATGGCAAACACGTGGTCTTCGGACGAGTTGTCGAAGGCATGGATGTGGTCAAGCGAGTCGAGGCACTAGGCAGCGAATCTGGCCGAACCCGGCAAAAAATCACGATCGCCGACTGCGGCGTACTTCCCAAAGAAGAACCAACCGAGTAAGTCACCCATAGTCGCCTTTCGCTCCGCGAAAGTAGCGTTGGTATTCGCAGATAGTCGCCTTTCGCTCCGCGAAAGTAGCGTTGGTATTCGCTGCGTTTTCAGAACTTTCGCGGAGCGAAAGGCGACTATTATTGCCTTCGATTCTTAAATCCACCGCCTAGGAGCGAAAGGCGACTTTTTCCGCTGGCACTACGCACCGCATGGCAATAAACCCTGCGGTGCTTTCTTTTTCAATTACCCATCGTTTGCGGAGAACTATCGTGCGTTGCCGAAATCATTTGCGTTTGTGTCTTGTTGCAGCCCTGGTAGCCGTTCCTTGCGTTGCACAAAGCCAAGCTCAAGAACTGGGGATTATCGCCACCTCTGATATTTCCTTCACGGCTGATGGAGGGGATGTCGCGACAGAAGGTCAACCCAAAATGTCGATCAGTTTTGGTAACGCCGACGGCATGATGAGCTTTGGCTCTCCCATGGCGGACCCCAACAATTCGTCCGCCCTCACCGGCCTGCTGCAACAAGATAAAATTCGCAGTGAACTAAAGATCACACCAGAGCAGATTGCAGGGATCGAAAAACTACAAAAGAAGTCGAATCAGTTACTATCATCGGCTGTCCAAGCGATGATGAAGGCCCGCTCCAACGGCGGAGGAAATCTCGACCTGTCGACTCTGCAAGAAGCCAAAGACAATGTTCGTGATCTGACCGACCGTGGGATCGAAGAAATCCTGCTGCCTGAGCAATTCGAACGCATCCGCCAGATAGCATTCCAGGTAGAAATCTCCCGCATGGGACTCGGCCCCAGCCTGACGCGCGGAAAGCTTGGTGAATCAGTCGGTGTTCGCAACGAACAAAAGCCCGACCTGATTCGCCTAGCCACAAAGATCGAAGAAGAAACGACGGCAAAAATCGCTCAGATACGCCGCGAAGCACGCGAAGAACTCGTTGCTACGCTGGACGAAGATCAGCAGGCAAAAGTGATAGAACTAATCGGCGACTACTTCGATTACTCAGCCCCCACAATGGACGACATGATGAAGCAGGTGACCAAACGCTTCAAGCCAAAAGCCGAAGAAACCAAACAAGAGCCAGCTACACCCAAATAACTCAGGCTCAATCACTTCTAAATTGCACATCAAAACTGGTTGCCGGGCGTTTGCCCTGTGGCCAGTTTTTTTTGATTTTGCGGTAACACTTCTCTGTCAGCTCCGCCTGGGTTTCTTGTCAGTCAGCAACTCAAGTTCAGTTACCCAGATCTAATCTTTGGAGCCAAAATTATGAAATCCTCAATCCGTCAAATGCTGCAAGCCGCTGCCGCCTTAGTCGCCGTTACCGTCGGAGGCCAAGCCTTTGCCGCCGGTAATGTCACTGCAGTCGTCGTGAATGACGAGCTACGAATTGCGGGCGACAACAATGGCAATCAGATCGAGATCGAGCAAACAGTTCTCAATCGCTATCGCGTCAAAGGACTCAATGGTACCAAGGTCAATGGCAAGAAAGACGATTTGCTAAGAGTCAAGAAGGGAATTCGCGTCACTATGAACGGTGGCGACGATGAATTGCGTATGCAGGGAGAGGGCTTCGGCATCCTCGAAGACAATATAGATGGCGTCTTCATAGTCGATATGGGCGAAGGTTCCGATAATGTCATCTTGTCATTCCTCAATATCGATGGAAATACCAACATCAACATGGGAAATGGTACGGTAGACAACGTCAACATCGCAGTCGTGCGTTGCAAACAGTCTTCACTGTCAGTTGTGACGGGCACTGGCAATGACATAGTGAATCTCGCAGTAATGGACGTTGACAATAGCCTCAATGTGTCCACCAACGGCGGCAACGACAAAGTGAATTTAACCTCGGTCGAAGCAGACTTCATCGGCATGAATACAGGCGATCTCAATGATACGATCACTGCTTTTCTAATGAACTCAGGTGGGAATTGCGAAATCCTCACAGGTCGCGGTGACGACACGATGGAAATGAAGCAATGTGCCGTCAATGACTTCTTGGGAATCGACACGGATCGCGGCGACGATAACGTAGCACTGGAAGGAGTGACCGGCCAATCGCTGCTCGTTTCGATGGGCAACGACGATGACAGCCTTTCCTTGACCGACATCACTTTCGATGATGCACTGCTCGATGGTGGCAATGGCGATAATATCTTGATTGAAATCGCTAATGTCGACATCGATGATCAGGTAGAAGTGGATTTCGATAACTAAGACGATTCAAATTTCCGCTCTGACTCTGGGTCCCTGAACGGACCGTTGCTGTGAACCCTGCTGTCGAATTTCGACAGCAGGGTTCTTTCATTGGCGAATATTCTCACTGAAACATCCCCTTGGGGCGTGTTATAACTCGCTAATTGGATTACTATTTTGCCATCCCGTCAGTTGCTTCTTGCCTAACTTGCTCCTCCCACCGATTCGCCATCTATGTCCGGTCGACTTTTTTTTTGGTCTCTCACATCAGCTCTCGCCGGATTCCTCTTCGGATTCGACACGGTGGTCATATCGGGTGCAGAGAAGACGATTCAAGATTTGTGGCAACTCGACGCACGCCAACATGGATTGGCGATCAGTGCTGCGCTGTGGGGAACTGTACTCGGCTCGTTGTTTGGTAGCTGGCCAACCGATCGCTTCGGGCGACGCGCCACGCTTTTGTGGATCGGGATTCTTTACTTGGTCTCCGCAATTTGGTCAGCACTCGCGGGTGATGTTAATTCCTTTGCGATCGCACGACTAATTGGTGGATTCGGAGTAGGCATTTCGACCGTCGCGGCCCCACTCTATATCGCAGAGATTTCGCCACCCGAGAGTCGCGGCAAATTGACAGGGCTATTTCAATTCAACATCGTTTTTGGAATCTTGATGGCGTTTCTCTCCAACGCGCTTCTTGCAGGGGCTGGCGAAAATGCTTGGCGTTGGATGCTGGGAGTGGAAGCGATTCCAGCTCTGATCTACTCGGCCCTATGCTTCTGCATTCCAGAGAGCCCACGCTGGCTAATCTCCAAACGAGCTGATCGGGAAGCGGGTATTCGTGTCTTGAAACTCATTTATCCAACCGCATCCGATACGGAATTGCAATCCATTGCAACAACGATTGACTCTTCAGGACCAGACGAATCGAATCGAGCCAATGCTAAAGCTAAAACATCTCCGTTCTGGTCGAAGAAATTAGCTCGCCCAATTGCGCTGGCATTCTTGATTGCCTTTTTCAATCAACTCTCGGGGATCAATGCAATTCTCTATTTCGCGCCGCGCATTTTCGAAATGACAGGACTGGAACAGCAGGCCGCATTACTGCAATCGGTCGGCATCGGAGTTACCAACCTCATCTTCACGCTGGCAGGACTAGTGCTTATCGACTATTTGGGACGCAAATCACTGCTACTCATCGGCTCGTTCGGATACATCGCCTCATTGGGACTCTGCTCGTGGGCATTTGCGACGCAGCACTTTAGCATTGTACCCGCCTGTATCTTCGCGTTTATCGCGGCTCATGCGGTCGGCCAAGGAGCCGTCATCTGGGTTTTTATCTCCGAGATTTTCCCCACGGAACATCGCGCGGGCGGACAGTCTTTGGGCAGCTTCACTCACTGGATTTTCGCTGCCCTATTAACGACCTATTTCCCGACGATGGTAGAGCAATTCGCGCCGCAATATGTGTTTCTATTCTTTTGCGGCATGATGGTCCTACAGCTTCTCTGGGTCATCTTCCTAGTACCCGAAACCAAGGGCATCCCCCTAGAAGACATGAACCTCTAAGCGACGGAGCCGCTAAAAGGTGTCAGACACCTTTTAGAGCAATTGCTTAAACTGTACCTGACACCTTTTCTGTAATTCGTTGGCGATGGCTTTGGATGTGATGGGTTAATTCGGCGGTAGCCTGTGGTAATTTTTGCTGGGCCAACAAATCAATGATGCGCTGATGGCTCTCGACTCCAGCCCGCCACTCTGCCTTTTTAATGCTATCGCGAAAGCGACGAAAAAAGACTTGCAATAGGTCACCGAATGCAACCAAGGGTTCCAACCCACTTGATTCAATCAATGCACGGTGAAACTGAATATCCACTTCAATCCAATCCTCTAGGACCTTGGCCTCGCCAAAACGTTTTACGATGGCATGAAGTGATGCATAGATATTGGCATCGTCTTTCATGCGACGAGCCACATGGGGCAATATTCCAATCTCAATAACCACTCGTGAATCGATCAATTGATTTGGTTCCGCATGATGCAGTGCTGGATGGAATCCTAAATGCTCAGTCACACGCCGCATGTCGATTTTGCCGACCGTTAATCCCACTCCGGGACGCGATTCAAGGATTCCCAAAAACTCCAAAGCTTTAGTCGCCTCACGCAGGCTCAAGCGACTCACACCAAAAGACTTTGCCAACTCGGTTTCTGTTGGCAGTCGATCACCTGAATGTAATTGTTCCGCAACGATAAACGCTTTGAGGCGATCCGCTACAACATCGCGAATCTTGTGTCGTGGCAACGAACCGAGCATTTGCAACTCCAAAGGGAAGCGCGCCGCCTACGCACTCAAAACAGAAAGGAGACCAAGGCAAGTGCAAAGATAATTGACACGCATTTGCCGCGTAGATAGATTATCTGACAATGTCGACTTGTCAATCGTTCCCCACCCGCCGCGACATTCCTGCCCGAAGTGAAGCTACATGTTCAAAGTTGCGATCACTGATTATTCCTTTCCATCCCTAGAGATTGAACAGTCCATTCTCCAGTCCGCGGACTGCCACGTGGTTAGTGGGCAATGTCGTACTCCCGAAGCGTTGATCGAGTTGGTCTCCGATGCGGACGCTGTGATCACTCAATTTGCTCCGGTAAACGCTGATGTGATCCAAGCAATGCAACGAGCACGCGTCATTGTTCGTTACGGCATCGGCTATGACAACGTCGACTGCACAGCGGCAAAAGCCAAGGGAATTCCCGTCTGCAATATTCCCGATTACTGCATTGATGAAGTTGCCGATCAAACCTTAGCGTTCACCTTATCGCTAACGCGCTGCGTCCCGGCGAATCACGCCCATTTGATGAGCGGTCAATGGGGACTAGGCGTACCGTTGACTCAAATGCGAGCGATGCGCGACCAGACGGTCGGCATTATTGGCTTGGGTCGAATCGGCAAAGCTGTGGCAGAGCGATTGCGGCCGTTTCGATGTCGAGTGCTTGGATTCGACCCTGTTATTTCGTCACAGACAGCTGCCTCTCATGGCTGTTCTCTCACGACTTTCGATGAGTTACTGCAGACCAGTGACATTGTCACATTGCACTGCCCATCGAATGAACATACTCGCGGCATAATCAACGCGAAATCGCTTTCACAAATGAAGCAGGGCGCCATCCTTATTAATGTAGGTCGAGGTGATCTGGTGCGACTTGATGCTCTTGCCGATGCGATTCGCAGCGGTCAGATCTCCGGAGCCGCCCTTGATGTTTTTGAAACGGAGCCATTGCCGTTGGACAGTCCAATTAGAACTGTCTCCAACGTTGTCTTTGCATCTCATATCGCTTCTGCTAGCCCCAAGGCAGTTCGTACGCTTCGCGAAACGGCTGCTCAGCTAGCGCTCCAGTCGCTTCGCGGTGAACCGCTCGCCAATGTGGTCAATGGTGTTGTGCGATAGTTAGTCTTCCCATCCTTAAAATTGAATTCAATGAAGTACATTCGTTATCAAGATGCTGCCGACGAGATCCATTATGGAGTCTCGCATTCCGACAATCGCGTTACTCGCCTAGAGGGAGACATCTTCGGTGAATGCACTGACACGGGCGTAGCTGCGGAACTTGTCAAATTGCTTTCGCCGATTGTTCCGCGGGACATTATTTGCATTGGGTTGAACTATCGCAAACATGCCATTGAAGGGAATCAACCAATCCCTGAACATCCAGTAGTTTTCATGAAGAATAGCGGCGCCCTCCAGAATCCGCTGGACCCCATTCTGATACCGCGTCAGCTGCGGAGCGATGCGGTGGACTATGAATGCGAGTTGGCCGTAGTGATCGGGCGCGATTGTTATAACGTCAAGAAAGCCGACGCGCTGAAGTATGTGCTTGGTTACACCTGTGCCAATGACGTTAGCGCACGCGACTGGCAAATGAAATTCGGCGGCAGCCAATGGTGTCGCGGCAAGATGTTTGCAACTTTTTGCCCACTCGGTCCTTGTTTGGTCACCACCGACGAGATTCCTGATCCTAATACCATCGGCATTCGCACGATCCTGAATGGGCAGACGATGCAGGACTGGAATACCAATGACATGATCTTTGATATTCCAACTTTGATTGAATTTCTTAGCGGGTCGACTCGGCTACCTGCGGGTACGGTCATCCTCACCGGTACGCCTCATGGAGTGGGTGGTGCTCGCAAACCTCCGATCTATTTGAAAGATGGCGATACCGTCACGATCGAAATCGATGGTATTGGCTCACTTACCAATCCAGTCCTCGATGAACCTACCTAATCCGGCGACCCACAACCTCTCAGAGCGATCGAAATGTCACAGCCAATGATTCGATTTCCACAATTCCGATCGGCTCGAATCGCATATCTACTGCTGAGCTCGCTCTTCTTTTGTGAGGCCGGTTCAGCCATTTGCGTTGGCGGGGAACCGATCTTTGTTGACTGTTCATTGTTGGTCGCACCCGAGTATCCCGCGACCTGGCCCACAGCTCCGTTTCCCGAATTTCATATCATTCACCAGCGCTCGATTGGACCTTATAGCAATTACAACATTGATGCTCTACTCATCGACGGCAACACAGGCACTCAGCTCGACGTCCCACCACACTCTGTTGCTCGCCCCGAATTGAATCGACCCAAGTCGGGTCCTTTGGGGTTGGCCTACACGGACAAGATTGAGCCGTGGCAATTTGGTGGCGAGGCCTGTGTGATAGACGTGCGTGAAATGTTAGACCAAGGACCCAATGGCGAAAGTCCGCTCATTACGCCGAAAGAAGTTAAACAATTTGAGAGTCAACATCGCAAACTAGAATTTGGTGACGTAGTCCTTTTTCGCAGTGACTATTCGGATCGATACTACCAACCATTCCCTGCGGGCAGTCGCTACATTGCAGACGCACTGGATCGCAAGTCACCCGGATACCCTGACCCTAATCCTGAATGCATGGAGCTACTCGGCAGCCGGGGCGTTTTGACCTTGGGTACAGATAGCGCCAGCATGGGGCCACTTCCTGATTTAGCGGAACCGACCCACTACGCTGGATTAAAGTACGGCATGATTTGGACAGAGGGCTCAACCAACTTAGGACAACTCCCTGCTACCGGAGCATTTTTTTGTGTACTAGCGCCAAAGCACGAGAATGGTCCCTACAGCGAAGCTCGCTCGTTTGCCATCGTGGACCAAGATCTTTCGGGAAGACTGATTGCTTCGTGTAAAAACAAACGAGCGCTTGACTTGTCTCCCACGCTCTCTCCCTCAATGCCTCTTACATCTCCAGGCGTTGGAACAGGGCGACATCGCCAAACCTATCTAAAAATCGATTTCTTATACTCCGACTATCTCGACATGTGGCACCACACCCACATGATGGACAGCATGGCGGGCACGCACCTGGTACCGCCGGCTTACGCGCTTCCACCTGAAGACACTCCGATTCACTATTCGCCAGAAACTCGCGGATGGTTGGAAGACTATGAGAAGCAATATGGAGCACGTGGCACTAGCAGGATGACGACAGAACAAGTACCGCTTGCCTGGACTTGTGGTGAAGCGAAGGTAATTGACGTGACATCACTGGTTGGCTCTAGCAAGCCCGACCAGTGGCCCACCTCTCCTGAAATTACACCAGCGCTGATCTCCGCTTATGAACGAACCAACGGCGCACTGCAACCAGGCGACATTGTTCTGTTCCGAACCGGATTCATTGACCATCACTTGCATCCCCAACCAGGGCACGAAGACTTGTGGATCAATCCACTAGCCGGCCGTTCGGAAGGATGGCCAGCGCCAGGCCCTGATGCGATCGTCTATCTCAACGAGAAAGGGATACGCTGTATCGCCACCGACGCACCCGATCTAGGTGGCGTCGATTCCCGTCGCGCACTAATGACCTATTGGGCCATGGGGAGTCGCGAAATGGTTGGCGTAGAGTTTCTACAAAATCTCGCTAGCGTTGCTGAGAAAGCCAATGCCTACTTTCTGTTCGCTGCGGTCAAAATTCGCGATTGTCACGGCGGTCCGGGTCGAGCCATTGTGTTGTACTAACATTTCAGTCACCGGCAGCACCCATGAGACTGCAAATGGACAATACACTACTCGAAGACTCAGCATTCGAAAACGCAGCGATAGGAAAGTCAGCGCTTGAAAAGTCAGCGCTTGAAGAGTCAGCGCTTGAAAAATCGACGCTCGCACGCGTCACCTGGCGGCTGATTCCGTTCATTTGCCTGCTCTATATCTTTAACATCCTCGATCGTGTCAATCTTGGCTTTGCACGATTGCAAATGCAGGACGATCTATCGCTCAGTGAAGCGATGTTCAATCTCGGTTATGGAATCTTCTACATCGGTTATCTCGTTTTCGAACTCCCCAGCAATCTATTGATGCACCGTATTGGCGCACGTCGATGGATCGCGAGAATCATGATCAGTTGGGGTGTGGTCTCCTGTGGCACAATGTTTGTTCGCGATCCTGCTAGCTTTTATGTTTTACGGGTGCTGCTAGGTATTGCCGAGGCAGGCTTTTTCCCGGGAATCATCCTCTATCTAAGTTACTGGTTTCCGCAGCAGCAACGAGCCAAGATGACGGCTTACTTTATGCTCGCTATTGGTCTGGCCAGTGTTTTTGGCAATCCCGTTTCCGGTTTGATTATGCAGCACCTCGATGGAGTCGCAGGACTCCATGGATGGCAATGGCTATTTTTATTGGAAGGCACTCCATCCATTGCTTTAGGTTTTGTGGTCCTAATCTATCTGACAGACTATCCCAAAGATGCTCACTGGTTGACGACCCCACAACGGGAATGGTTGTCCAATCGTATGGCGCAAGAAGATGCAAAGCGCCAACAACTCCATAATGCGGATAGATTGGTGGCGATGCTCAACAGACGAGTACTTTTGCTGATCGCGATTTACTTTACGGTCGCAGTGGGCGCCAATGCCGGTGGTGCCTACTTTCCCAAATTAATCAAGGAGCAGTTTGACACGCTGAGCACGGTTCAAATTGGTTTGCTAAGCGCTCTGCCACACTTACTAGCGGTGGTTATGATGACCCTATTTGGGATCAGCTCCGATCGAATGGGTGAACGACGATTTCATCTAATTGCCGCAGCTCTGATCGCCGCATCGGGTTGGGCCTTAACAGCATGGAATGTGCATCCCGTTGCGTCGCTTGTTGGACTCTGTTTCGCTCAAGCAGGAATGATGAGCATGCTGCCTATTTTCTGGACGCTCCCCACTGCCTTTTTGACGGGAGCAGCGGCGGCCGGTGGAATTGCAATGATCAACTCGGTCGGTAACATCGGCGGGTTCTTAGGTCCGAATATTCTGGGCGCATTCGGGCTTTGGTCGATGGCGGGAATTTTAGTGCTCGGTGCTGTCTTGGTCCTGTGGGTTCAACGTGAAGTAAAAGAAGTGAAAACGATATGACAACGAATTCCAGGTTTAATCTCACCGGTAAGACAGCCGTTGTGTCGGGCGCTGCGCAAGGCATGGGACAGGCGACCGCGCTCGCCCTTGCAGAACACGGTGCGAATGTGGTCTTGATTGACAAAAACACGGCAGGTGCGGAAGCCACTGCCGAGTCCATACGTCGACTTGGTAAAACAACATTGGTATCGGGCACCAATGTCTCGGATCCGGAAGCCGTTGCCGAGCTGTTCCGAGAAGTAGATACTCGTTTTAGTTCAGTCGACTTTCTTGGCAACATTGCTGGTGATGGGTACCTATCGCCCCCGGAAGACCTCCGTATTGAAGACCTTCATCAAGTTCTACAAAATCTTGTCGTCGGACGATTTGCTATGTGCCAACAAGCGGGTCGCCGCATGTTGGCACAGGGACGTGGGTCGATCATGAACATTGGCTCCCTCGCTAGCAGTACAGCATTGGGACGCGGACACATCGCTTACAGCATGGCGATGGGTGCGGTCATCCAAATGACGCGAGAGCTGAGCACGGAATGGAGTTATCGTGGCGTGCGAGTCAATTGCGTAACTCCGGCACAAGTGACAAATCCCGGTTTGATCGCTCGTATGGAACAAGATCCATTGCTCGAATCTCGATTTCTTAGTGGCATTCCATCAGGAAGATTGGGGCGCCCGTCTGATATCCAGGGCCTAGCCGTTTTGCTCGCCTCCGATGCATCCGCTTGGATCACCGGCGCTATCATCCCGATGGACGGAGGCAACCTTGCCATGAACGCTGGCGGCACACCCGGTCATCATCAAAAAAACAGCTGATCATTGCAACACAATCGTTTTCCCCTTTGAAAAGGAACGTCCGTGTCGGACACTTCATTTGCCTTTCATTCGGCTACATCCGAATCTGCTGCCGCCTGCGGCACATCACTTGATCGCCAAACGGCACTGTCGCTGTACCGCACAATGCAGGTTATTCGGCAGACAGAGGAACAACTAGCTCGTTATCACCAGCGAGGCCTCGTGCTGGGCGCTTGTCACACCTATGTTGGACAAGAGGCAATTGCGACGGGAATCTGTGCCCATCTTCGTGATAGCGATGTTGTCTTCAGCACGCATCGAGGACATGGACATGCTTTGGCGAAAGGTCTCGCCCCCGAAAAACTGATCGCCGAACTCTTTGGGCGAGAGACGGGCGTATCATTTGGCCGCGGAGGGAGCATGCATTTGTTTGCTCCTGAAATTGGCATGATGGGAACGAGTGGAATCGTTGGACCCTGTATTTTGCAAGCTTGTGGTGGTGGTTACAGTTTCAAAATTCTCAAAACCGATAATGTGGCTGTTGCGTTTTTCGGCGACGGTGCGGTCAACAATGGTGCCTTCCACGAAGGCCTTAATATGGCCAGCATTTGGAAGCTGCCTGTAATCTTTGTCTGTGAGAATAATCAATTTGCCACGGAAGTCCCCTTTACCTATTCCAGTGGCACACCCGACGTCGGCCGCCGCGCGGCAAACTATGGAATCGCCGGCTATGAGGTCGATGGCAATGACGTAGCCGCCGTCTATGCAGTTGCACAAGAATCGATTCAACGCGCCCGCTCTGGCTCGGGTGCAACGCTCATCGAGTGCAAAACCTATCGCACTCGCGCGCACGCTGAAGGCATGGGAGACTACACCTACCGCACGCGCGAGGATGTCGCCCAGTGGAAACAGCGTTGCCCTATCAAGCGACTAGCCGACAATATGATTCAGTCCAGCTTCGCATCGCAAGAAGAACTCGATGCGATCGAAGCCAATATTCGTGTGGAGGTAGACCAAGCGGGTAAGAATGCAGAAAACGCCCCCTGGCCTAAAGCCGAATCCGCAACCACTCATGTGTTCTTTGAGGGCCGCGAAGCAGTCATCCCATCTCCTCCGTCTCCCGGCGATCGACAACTCTCGTATGTCGCAGCTACACACGAAGCCCTCGATTATGAAATGACCCACAATCCAACGATCTGGGTCATGGGGGAGGGGATCGGCGAACGGGGTGGTAATTTTGCGACGACAACGGGACTCTATAAAAAATTTGGCCCAGCCCGTGTATGCGATACTCCCATCTGCGAGCGTGGCTTCGTAGGCTTAAGCTGCGGCGCGGCGATGACAGGAACTCGGCCTGTTATCGATTTTATGTTTATCGATTTTATCAATGATGCATTTGGCGAAATGATCAATCAAATTGCCAAAATGCAATATATGTCCAATGGTCGATTGCAGATGCCTGCCATTTATCGTGGCTGCGTTGGAATTGGCCATTCCGCCGCGACCCATCACTCCGGCAGCTACCACTCCATCTATTCTCATATTCCCGGCCTGCGTGTGGTCATGCCCTCCAATCCCTACGATGCCAAAGGATTGTTTCACCGCGCCTTGCGTTGCCAAGATCCTGTCTTGTTTCTAGAACACCGCGAGCTAATGGCGATGAAAGGATCCGTTCCTGAGGCACCTTACGAAATCGAGTTCGGCAAGGCGTCCGTAGTGCGACAAGGAACCGACATAACGGTTGTTGCCGTCGCGCTCATGGTTCGCCTGACAACTCAGGTTGCCGATGAACTGGCCAAAGAAGGCATCTCGGTGGAAATTATCGACCCCCGCACTATCTCGCCGCTTGATACTGATACCATCCTGAGATCGGTCGCTAAGACGGGACGATTACTGATCGTGGACGAGGCATTTGCGCCATGCAGCATTGGTGCGGAGATCGCTGCCACAATTGTTGATCGCGGATTCGATGAACTTGATGCTCCGATACGACGAATCAATGGGCTGTTTACACCCACTCCTTACAGCCCCACACTCGAAGCAGCCGTTGTCCCCAATACGAACGACATAACTCGCGGCATTCGTGAACTGCTCGCAGAGTAGCCGGTTGAGTCCCCTCCACCTCCACCCTTCTAACACAAATTCACTGCACTCCGTTTGCTGGTCTTAAAGGTCTCTCTATGGCTATCGAAATAACCATTCCTCGTCTCGGCTGGAGTAGTGACGAAAGCACGTTTGTTCAATGGCTGAAGAATGAAGGCGACTTTGTGGATGCAGGAGAACCAATGTTTGCTTTGGAGAGCGACAAAGCGCTACAGGAAATCGAATCCGTCGACGCTGGTTACCTCAAAAAAATTGCTAATGGACCGCAAGAGGGTGATACCGTCGCTGTAGGAACCTTGGTTGCCTATCTCGTCGAAAGAGACGAAGCGTTACCAAGCTCCACGGCGCCCGTAGCTGACCCAACTCCTGCCACAACACCAGCGCCAATCACAACACCAGACGCAATAGAACAACCCAAAACTATCGACACGCCGGTCTCCAACATTGCGGACATTCACAATCCGACGATTTCGCCGCGCGCCGCCAAATTGGCTGGTCAACATGATGTCGATTGGAAAAACATAGTAGGAAGCGGTAGCACCGGTCGAATTCGTGAACGAGATGTAAAAGCACTTATCGACGAGCAACGTGCTCAGTTTCCCGGCCCAGGCCATCAACCACTATCCAATTTGCGAAAGACAATTGCTCAACGGATGTTGAGCAGTGCGCAGACAACGGCCCCTGTTACGTTGACAACTCGCGTGGACGCAACAAACCTTGTCCTGCTTCGCAATCGCCTCCGCGAACTAGCGAGCCCGTGCACACCGACGTATCAAGACATGATTATTTACGTCGCAGCACAATCCTTGGAAATGCATCCAGCAGTCAATTCTCAATGGACCGATGAAGGGCTATTCCAACCTGCAGGCATTCATATTGGTATCGCAGTTGACACAGAAGCAGGACTCCTCGTCCCGGTGGTTCAACATGTAAATCGATTGTCTCTGAGCGAATTGGCCGCCCACTCCAAACCGCTTATCGACAGAGCTAAACGCCGCGCGTGCAGTTTGGAAGAATTGAATGGCGGTACGTTTTCCGTCACCAACCTCGGCGCCTTTGGCGTGGACGCGTTCACACCGGTCATAAATTCTCCCCAAACTGCAATATTGGGGATTGGCCGTATTCGCCGTGAACTCGTAGTACTCGAAAACGATCAGTTCGCTGCCCGCGACCAGTTGACACTCAGCCTGACGTTTGATCACCGCGTTGTCGATGGTGCACCCGCTGCTAAATTCCTACAACAAATCAGTCGGGGAATCGAATCCCTGAAAGTAGAATAGAACGCGGAAGGCCTCGAAACTTTCCAGCCATAATTAATTTGGCTTTTAGACATAAGGTCGCTCAATGAAATCGTTACTCAATCGCTTCGTAACAACTGCTGCTAGTGCTCGGACATTGAAGGAACATTGGTTTCGTGCAGTAACGCTCAGCAATTACATGCCTGCACTACTCTTTAATGCACTATTCCTTTTTGCACTTTGCTTACTTCATGCTGTGACTGCAAACGCGTCCTTGTCAGCTGATACTGCGTCATCAGATACTGTCCCGGCCGAGCAATTCTTCGAAAGCCGAATTCGGCCAATCTTGGTAAATCATTGTTATGATTGTCACAGTGCTGATCAGGCATCTGCAAACCTACGGCTCGATACTCGAGATGGATGGGTGCGTGGGGGCGAGCGTGGGCCGGCAATTGTAGCTGGCGATCCTTCGGCCAGTCTTCTCATTTCGGCCATAAATCGTAGCGATGCTGAATTGATGATGCCTCCCAATGATGCCGGAGGTCGGCTGAGTGAACAGCAAATTCAAGATTTGACCACTTGGATTCGACAGGGCGCCTACGATCCGCGTAATGGCGAAAAAATCGTTACCAACATCGAGATTGCATCCGCCAATCACTGGGCCTTTCAACCGTTATATTCAACCACCATCAGCTCGGATGTTCATCCAATCGATTTCCTCATCGATCAAAAACGCCAACAAAGAGGCTTTGTGTCAAACCAGCAAGCCGACATGCACACGTTGATTCGCAGGGCTACGTTCGATCTTTTGGGACTTCCACCGACACCGGAGCAACTGGCCATAACTCGCGTCGAGTTTCCCTCGCTCGTTCAATCTCTATTGGCATCGCCTCGATACGGCGAACGCTGGGGTCGGCATTGGCTCGACGTGGCTCGCTACTCTGACGCAAAAGATGGCGTGCTGATGTATGGCGATGCGCGGGTTTGACCCTACGCCTACACCTATCGCGATTATGTCATTCGAGCCTTCAACGACGATCTTCCCTTTGATCAATTCATACGCCAACAATTGGCTGCAGACCAAATGGGCTTGCCCAGCGACGCACCCGAACTAGCAGCGCTAGGCTTACTGACTCTCGGCCGAATGTTTGATCGTAATCCACACGATATTATCGATGACCAGATCGACGTGGTAGCACGTGGTTTACTGGGGTTAACCATTAGTTGTGCGCGTTGCCATGATCACAAATTTGATCCAATACCAACCGCCGACTACTACTCTCTGTACGGTGTATTTGCCAGCTGTGAAGAACCCTACGATCGGCCTAGAATTGCCTCTGTAACCGAAGCAGGTAAAGCGTTTGAGCAAGAGTTCTCGGCAAAGCTGCAAGAAGTCTATGCTCAACAACAATCACACTACCAAGCCACTCTGCAAACAGCACGCGAACGAACCGCAGACTATCTCGTTCAGGTAGCCACGACAAAACCAGACGTCTCTGAAACTGCGATCTTCTTTCTCTCACTCACTCCCGAACAACTACGTCCCCAAATTACCAAGCGTTGGCGACAACTTATTGCTAAACGGGCATTCCCCGAGGATCCCTTGTTCGCACCTTGGTACGACATGATGCGAGCTCCGCACTTAAACCCGGAGGCATGGATTTCACAAGGCGTCGACTCTCGTATCGTAGAAGGGCTGGTGGCAAGGAAACCACAGAATGCAGCAGAGATGGCCCATGCCTACGGAGAGATTTTCGTCGAGGCTTGGAAGAATTCACAAACAGCAAGCCAATCATCTGTAGACCCTGCATTTGACAACAACATTAATAACAATGTCGAGGAACGCGATCCAATTGTTTCGCTACTGGTTTCCAACCAGAGTCCAATCTGGTTTCCGCAAGAGGACGTAGCCAATTATCTGTCGCGAACCCCTGGTGATGCCTATCGCGGGCTGTTGGGGGAACTCGACGCAATTGCGGTCCGTCATCCCCACGCTGCAGCTCGAGCTATGGTGGTAACCGATACAAAGATCTTGTGCGATCCGGTGATCTTTCAGAGAGGTGATCCCGGTCAGCGCGGTACACCCGTTCCGAGACAGTTTCTCGAATTATTTTCCAACGCAGAACGCGAGCCGTTTTCCACGGGTAGCGGACGATTGGATTTAGCCAACGCGATCGTTTCGCCAAACAATCCGCTCACAGCGCGTGTTTGGGTTAATCGAGTTTGGATGCACCATTTCGGTGAACCGCTAGTGGCGAACCCCAGCGATTTCGGTTTGCAAACGGGGCAGCCAGTGCAACATGAGCTGTTAGATTTCCTGGCCGATTTCCTGATTCGCCATGACTGGAAAACAAAGCCATTGCATGAATTGATCATGACTTCAAACGTCTATCAACTCGCTTCACAACTCTCAGCGTCGGAAGAGATGATGCGACAGCGGGAAACCGATCCTGACAATTCATTGCTTTGGCGAGCCAATCGTAGACGATTGGACCTAGAACAAATGCGAGATTCGATCTTATGGATATCGGGCGAATTGGACGTAACCATGTATGGTCGCCCTGTTACGATTAGCGAGTTAAACAATTATCGACGCACAATCTACGCATTTGTGGAACGGCAGAACATTCCAAGTGTCGTACAAACGTTTGACTTTGCTAATGCGGATACTTCCACTCCGCGTCGGATCACTACAACGGTTCCTCAGCAGGCACTCTTTGCGATGAACTCCACCTTCATGCTTGAGCGCAGCAAGGCACTCGCAGAGAGAGCACGGGCGGTCACAACCGACGTTAGCCTGCTACCAAATATCATGTTTGAATTTGTTTATGGACGCAAACCAGAGAAGGACGAACTTGCTTTAGCAAGCGAATTCATTCAAGCGTCTACGCTTGAGCAGTTTGCGCAGGTGCTCTTAATGAGCAACGAATTGATGTTCATTGACTAAGCCTCTGCGATCGATAACTTTGGAATTTCATCGAATGTCTGAATCACTTTTTTTATCGCGGCGCGACCTCTTGCGGTCCATGGGCACGGGTTTGGGCATACTTGCACTCCCTTCGCTAATGCAAGCCGATTCCCCAGTGCATGCTTCAAGCGAGAACCCGTTGGTGGAACGAGCGCCACATTTCCCGGCGAAAGCAAAGCATATCATCCATATCTATCTTAACGGTGGACCTTCGCAGGTAGACACGTGGGACCCCAAGCCCGAGTTAACGGCGTGGGGTGGCAAGAGGCTGCCCGTTGGAAATTTAACCACAGAGCGTGAAACCGGTACTGCACTCGCGTCTCCTTTTCAATTCTCACAATATGGCGAGAGTGGACTGTGGTGTAGTGAGGTCTTTCAAAAGACTGCAAGCCAACACGCGGATCGCATTTGCGTCATCCGATCCATGCATGCCAATACGCCCAATCATGAGCAAAGCATGAGGCTGATGAATACGGGTGACGAGCGATTGTCGCGACCGAGCTACGGGGCGTGGCTAACCTATGGCTTGGGATGTGCGAATCAAAATCTCCCCGGCTTTGTTACGCTTTGTCCAGGATTACCAGTCGCCGACTCGTCGAATTGGCGCAGCTCGTTTTTGCCAGGCATTTATCAAGGGACATATCTAGATACGCGAAAAACTGCCGTTACTGATTTAATTGCCAATATCCAAAATCCCAGCATCAGCAACGCAGACCAGCGCAGGCAATTGGACCTGTTGGCACGGCTCAACGATCGCCACAAGTTACAGCGAACCGAGGACGCGAATCTCGAAGCAAGAATTCAGTCGTTTGAACTCGCCTATCGTATGCAGATCGAAGCGACCGATGCTTTCGACATTCAACACGAACCCAAACATATTCACGAGCTCTACAATTCAGAAACCGTTCACGGACGACAACTACTGATTGCTCGACGATTGATCGAACGGGGAGTTCGTGTGGTTCAATGTTATCATGGAGACGTGCAACCATGGGATTCTCATGACAACATCGCCGGCGAGCATCGACGATTGGGCAATGAAGTGGATGGGCCAATCGCCGCGCTGCTTTCCGATTTGGCACAACGCGGCTTACTCGATGAGACTCTAGTCGTATGCGGTGGCGAATTTGGGAGGACACCGGCTGTAGAGATTCCAATCGGTGGCGGTACTCCAACCGGCAGGGATCACAACCATCACGGCTTTTCTGTGTGGCTAGCGGGGGGCGGAGTCAAAGGGGGAATGGCCTATGGAAGTACCGACGAGTTTGGTTATCGAGCCGTCGAGAACCCCGTCCATGTGCATGATCTGCATGCCACGATGCTTCATTTGATGGGATTCGATCATGAACGATTGACCTACCATCACGCCGGCCGCAATTTTCGACTAACTGACGTCCACGGCAAGCTAGTCTCCGACATCCTCGCCTAAAAGGTGTCAGACACCTTTTTCCGCGAACCGCTTAAAAGGTACCTGACACCTTTATTCCTCTTGAGTGCGGTGGATGCCTTCGGGCGGATATTGACCGGGGCCTGAGGCATATTCGTCGCTTAGTACTTGCTCGAACTCTTGACGCGTCTTCAAACGCACGAAACGAGTGCGAATTTCTTCGAAACGCGGATGGGAATACGCATATTTGATGGCAAATTTGCGCATCAGCAATGGCGCTCGTGAGGCGGTATAGATTGACTCCATCAGCTCATAATGTTCCATCATCACATTGGCTTGCTCGGGCAAACTCGGAGGAGGAGGAAGTGGTAGCCCTGCTCCTAAGGCTCGGGCCTGTTGGAAAATCCAGGGATTGCCAATAGCACCGCGGGCAACCGTGACACCGTCCACTCCTGTTTCGTCGATCATCCGCCAACAATCGTGAGCGGTGAATAGATCGCCACTCCCCAGTACCGCGATGCGTCCATTCACAAACTGTGTCACGTCGCTGAGAAATGACCATTGGCTCGGACCGACATAACGTTGCACGACCGTTCGACCATGTACCGTCACACCAGCGATTCCGGCATCTATACCTCCTGACAAAATATCAAAAAAATGATCCCGACTTTCTGCGGAGTCATCAATGCCACGGCGCATTTTCACTGTAACGGGAATGTTATCGGGAACGACATCACGTGTGCGACGAATGATATCCAGTGCCACTTGTGGCTGAGAGAGATGAAATCCACCTCGACAGCGTCCCAGAACTTTTTTTACTGGGCAGCCAAAATTGATATCGATCACATCGAATCCGGCTTCCGCTAATCGTGCAGCACCTGCGGCAAATTGTTCGGGCTGGGCACCCATCAATTGCCCACCCACAGGATGTTCTTCAGCCGCGATGGCTAGAAAGTGCTGTGTCTTTGGCCGATCGGAGAGGGCCACGAGAAATTGGTCCAACATCACTTCGCACAAACAATACGAAGCGCCATGACGTCGAGCGATCACGCGCATCGGTAGATCGCTATATCCCGACAGTGCAGCTTCGACGATGGGAAAGCCAATTTTTAGTGGACCGATCGCCAGCTCGGGTCCTCGAGTCGGGACCGTATCGGCCAAAGCGGACCGTACCGAATTTTGATTTGCCTTTAGATTGACGCTGAGCATAACAGCCTAATCGGGGGGAATACGGAGCGTGAATCATGAAAACAGAGAACGATTACAGCAGTCTTGTGTAGAATTATGTTCAATTCGGCGAAGAAATCTCCCCCCATTCAAACACTGGGAAAAGTATGTCACGCTGCACGGCTTGCCTAGTATTCATGTTGTTCCTAGTCCCTAGCGGATTATTGGCTGAGGAGAGTGTCTTGAAGATTGAATCGCAAGTATGGGGAAAATCACCTGCTGGTCAGGATTGCCATTTGTTTACGTTGGTCAACTCGCATGGACATTCGGTGCAGCTCTGTGATTGGGGAGCGACCATTATCACGGTCAACGTCCCAGATCGCGAAGGAAATTTGGCCAACGTCAATTTGAACTTCTCGCAACTAGCTGGATACCTGCAACGACATCCTTATTTTGGCGCCACTGTGGGTCGCTTTTGCAATCGAATTGGCAAGGGGAAATTTTCGATTGATGGTCGGGAATATTCGCTGGTCACGAATAACAACGGCAACCATCTCCATGGCGGCACCATTGGTTTCGACGCGCAAGTATGGCAGGCAGGCACCATCCAGAAAGACGACCGTGTCGGCGTACGATTTCAATTGACCAGCCCCGATGGCCAAGAGGGCTATCCTGGTAAGCTTACCGTCGTCGCAGAATATTCATGGACCAACGACAACGAACTTGCTTACACCTTTACTGCAACGACAGATAAATCCACCGTAGTCAACCTTACCAATCATGCGTATTGGAATCTGGGCGGAGCGGGAAGTGGAAAAATCACCGATCACGTTCTTGAAATCGAAGCCGATCAGTCGCTCGATGTGGATAGCGGCTTAGTTCCCACGGGCAAATTGCTCGATGTTGCTGGAACACCGCTCGATTTCCGTAAGCCCCAAGCGATTGGCGATCGCATCGATCAATTGCCGGCAACGAAAGGATACGATCATTGCTACGTGGTCCGCGGTGAGGCAGGACAGTTACGGCGTGCGGCGCGCGCAGTTGATCCCAAGTCAGGTCGTGCTATGGAAGTCTTGACAACTCAACCCGGAGTACAACTCTACACGGGCAACCATCTCGGTGGCAATGAATCCAGCGGAGGATTCGGCGGTCATGAGGGATTCTGCTTGGAGACACAGCATTATCCCGATGCGCCCAATCGACCTGAATTCCTCACCACGCGATTGAATCCGGGCGAAACACTCACTGAGACAACGATCCATCGATTCTCAGTCGAGTAGCGTTCGCGCGCTACGTAATCGATTCCTTTTGGCGGAGCAGGGCGATGAGAAGATTTGTACTTTGGGGCTGGCTGGGGCTGCTCACAGTCCTCATCCCCTTTAGCAGTCGTAGCACCGCATCGGATGAGCCACATGCGTCCGAGACGACCGTTGCAGATGTTGGCTCCGCGCCCAACTTCAATCGCTCTGTCCGCCCGATTCTTGCTAAGCGATGCTTCACTTGTCACGGACCCGATAGCGACGCGCGTGAAGCCGACTTGAGGTTGGACACATTCGAAGATGCCACTCGTGATCTGGGTGGCCATCAAGCAATTGTGCCGGGCAAGAGCGAGGAGAGCGAAATATTGCTACGCATCCGCAGTGACGATGCCGACTTGCGTATGCCGCCTGCCGACAAAGCAGAACCCTTGTCGCCAGAGGAAATCCAAATCCTTTCCGCTTGGATTGATGCCGGCGCCGGCTACCAGACACATTGGACGTTTGTGCCCCCGACGCGGCATCCGATTCCTGCGATCCCAGCCAGCACCCCAAGCGAGCCTTCGGTAACGAGCCTCGCCAACTGGAGTCGCGACGGTATCGATCGCTGGGTCGCACGCGGCATGGCACGGAACGATCTGCAACCCAATCGGGAAGCGAACCGACTCACGTTAGTACGGCGACTTTATCTGGACCTCGTTGGCCTACCACCGACTCCAGAACAGGCTGATCACTTTGTCAGCGACAAGTCCCCCATGGCCTACACTCGCCTGGTCGATAGCTTGCTAGCCGACCCAGAGTACGGACAGCGATTTGCTCGACCTTGGCTCGACATGGCTCGTTACGCGGATACGAATGGGTATGAGAAAGATCGGCCTCGTTCCATTTGGCCTTACCGCGATTGGGTGATCAAATCGCTGAACGAAGACATGCCCTTCGACCAATTCACGATCGAACAAATCGCTGGCGACATGCTTGCCAATGCTTCCGTTGAGCAGCGTATTGCTACGGGGTTTCATCGCAACACAATGCTCAACGAAGAAGGGGGCATCGATCCACTGGAATTTCGCTTTCAGGCAGTGGTCGATCGAGTGGCCACGCTCGGTACCGTTTGGATGGGGCTGACAGTCGGTTGCGCTCAGTGCCATACACACAAGTACGACCCCATTACGCACAAAGATTACTATGCCTTGATGGCGTTGTTGGATAATGCCGACGAACCGGAACAGATAGTCCCCAATCGTCTATGGGATCAACAAAGAACACAGCACGAACTCGAATTGCAACAGCTCGAACAACAACTTCGAGCTCAGTTCCCAGACTATGAAGATTGGCTTGTGTCGCAGCAAGCCGACCCCGTTGTCTGGACAACGCCTCAACCGACAGAACTTCACAGCACACTACCGAAACTTCGTTGGCAGGAAGATGGTTCCGTATTCGCAGACGGGGATGCCACCAAACGAGACGAGTACCGCTTGGTTTACAGCGAAGGAGTGTCCGTCGAGACGAAAGAACCGACTCCGCTACCTGGCTCGCTAGTCAATCAACCCATCACGGCCGTTCGACTAGAAGTATTGCCAGACGAGCGGCTACCGGCGAACGGCCCTGGCCGATCCTATTACGAAGGTCGCAGAGGTGATTTTTTTCTCAGCGAGTTCACGATCTTGGTCGATGGGACACCAGTCAAATTGCAAGCGGCGTCTCACAGCCATGGCAGCCTCAGTGTGGGATCGGGATCGACCGATGCGGCCAATGTCATCGACGGCGATGGCTCGACCGGCTGGAGCACGTCAGAGCGTCCAGGGCAGCCCCATCAATGGGTTGCCAATCTTGCAGCTCCAATTGCCGTCGACCAACCGATCGAAGTGCAGTTGTTGTTTGAACGACATTTTGCAGCCAGTTTGGGACGGTTTCGCGTCTCGTTCGCTGCTGCCGAGAGTCCGCAGATCGCATCCATGGTACCAACCGAACTTAAGGCATCGCTCCACCAGACTTCGCCCATAACAGCCGAGTTACGCGACGCTCTTTTTCCCTACTTTCTTGCTGCTACACCGGCGACACTCGAAGCACACAAGTCTTGGTTAGCAAAGAAGCGAGCGACTCCTGAGGCGACCACAACGTTGGTCTTCCGCGAACGCCAACCCGATAATCCACGCCCGACCCTGCTTCGCCACCGCGGTGAATACTTGCAACCACGCGAGGAAATCACTGGGGATATTCCCGCGTTTCTTCGCTCGACAACTCATGCGGATGTTGAAGGCCGATCGTCCATGAATCGTCTCGATCTGGCAAGATGGTTGGTTAGTGGTGAAAATCCCTTGGTCGCACGGGTTGTAGTGAATCGTGCTTGGCGAGAGTTTTTTGGTGCTGGTCTGGTGCGAACTGCCGGCGATTATGGAACTCAATCAGAGCCACCTCAACATCCCGAGTTACTCGACATGCTCGCCGTTGACCTCAAAAAAAACGGATGGTCGGTCAAGCAACTTCATCGCCGCTTAGTGCACTCAGCTGTCTATCGTCAATCTTCACAAGTCGATAATACCAAGCATCACGCCGATCCTGAAAATCACTGGTTATCACGAGGTCCGCGGTTTCGACAATCGGCCGAAATGATACGAGACTCGTTTTTGGCAGCGAGTGGTTTGCTGGATCGCACGATTGGCGGACCCAGTGTATACCCGCAGCAAAGTGCCAGCGTTACTGCTATGGCCTATGGTTCACCCGCGTGGACAACGTCAGCAGGGGGCGATGCTTATCGTCGCTCGCTCTACACGTACGCCAAACGAACAGCCCCATTTGCTGCTTATCTTGTCTTCGATGGGCCTACGGGAGAGAATTGCATCGATCGACGTGATCGCAGCAACACACCGTTGCAAGCACTCACGTTGTTGAATGACCCGATGTATGTTGAGCTGGCGCAAGAACTAGCAACGGATGTACTTCGTGAGCACCGTAAACCCGATGACATTATTCAGTCCATCTTTCGTCGATTGTTGACGCGTCCTGCGACAGCGAGCGAACTCGCTGCTATTCGAACTTTCTATCTTGACCAGCAGGCAAGAGTCAATGCGGGTGAGGTATCTGGCGAGACAACGAGCGTTTGGACTTGGGTTGCTCGTGCGCTCATGAACCTCGATGAAGCCATTACGAAGGAGTGAGCCATCACCATGTCGAACCCATCCATCATCACCGGCGAATCGACTGCGATTACTCGACGACAGCTCTATCGAGATTGCGGCATTGGAATTGGCAAATTGGCCTTGGCCTCGTTGTTGGCCAATGGTGCTCAGCAGGCGATGTCAATGGAAAACGCCAGCCAGGGAATACTGCCGACACTACATCACCCTGCGCGGGCCAAACGGGTCATCTATCTGTTTATGGCAGGCGCTCCCAGTCAACTCGATTTGTTTGATTACAAACCGAAGCTCGTGGAACTCGGTGGTAAACCCATTCCGCCTTCGGTCATCGAAGGCCAACGTTATGCGTTTATTCAGCCAGACGCTGCTGTGTTGCCCCCTCGTTTTCGCTTTGCAAAGTATGGCCAGTCGGGAGCAGAGCTCGCGGAGATCTTGCCATTCACGGCCGAGGTTGCTGATGAATTGGCCATTTTACGTGCGGTACATACCAATCAATTCAACCACGCGCCGGCGCAAATCTTAGTCAACACAGGGAGCCCACTTCCGGGTCGACCCGCTATTGGCGCGTGGCTGAGTTATGGTATCGGAACAGAATCAGATGACTTGCCCTCATTTGTTGTTTTGAAGAGTGGCGACAGCCTCAGTGGTGGCGCCTCCATGTGGTCAAATGGTTTTCTACCGGGACAACATCAAGGTGTTCCCTTTCGCAACAGTGGTGATCCAGTATTGCATGTGTCAAATCCAACAGGAATCGATTCACAAACGCAACGCGCCACCTTGGATTTGATTTCGGAAATCAATCGCGAACGGCTATCGACCGTGAGTGATCCGGAGATTTCTGCACGAGTTGCTGCCTATGAAATGGCTTATCGAATGCAATCGGCGGCGCCCGAATTGATGGATACAAAAGACGAATCGCCAGAGACCCTCGAGCTCTATGGGGCAGAACCTGGAAATCCCGGGAAGGCCTTTGCCAACAACTGCCTGCTTGCGCGCCGCATGGCAGAACGTGGAGTCCGATTTATTCAGGTCTATCATGCGGGATGGGATCATCACTCCGATGTCGAGGGGGGCTTGCGTGGGAGTTGTGGCCAGACAGACCGCGCCTGCGCTGCCTTGCTAAAGGACTTGCGCCGCCGGGGTTTGCTTGACGAAACGCTAGTTGTTTGGGGAGGTGAGTTTGGTCGAACGCCAATGGTGGAAGCAAGCGCCGCACTGGGACGATCCAGTGGTAGAGATCATCATCCCCAGGCTTTTACCATGTGGATGGCAGGGGGCGGTGTGAAAGGAGGCCAAACGATCGGATCGACGGACGAGCTCGGTTTTCATCCGGTCGAAGACGCTGTGCATGTGCATGACATACAGGCCACACTCATGCACTTGCTGGGAATTGATCACGAACGTCTAACCTTTACTCACGCCGGTCGCCCCTATCGATTAACCGATGTCCATGGTCGGTTAATCGAGAAGCTGCTGTAATCCCAAACCGGTCTTAGAACTTGTTCGGGGAATAGGAGTAATTGGGCGATATCGCAGGTGATGCATTGGGATCTTGAACGGGCTGGCTAGTCATTTCCAAATACGCGATCGTTGCCACAAGCATCAAGATTGGCTGAGTAATCAATACACCTAGACCGCAAGTCACCACCCCTAACACTCCCAACAGCATGGCTAGAATGCCAAGCAAGAAACCATTCAAGAGGTTAGCGGAGGAGATCCGAAAGCCAGTGCTGAGCGCTTGAAAACCGCCACTGCGGTCATCAGCCGCCAAGAAAAACATCGGCCAAATTAACCACAGAACTAACATCTGGAGCAAGCCCACAACAGCTGCAGCACCAAGCATGACTACAACGCCTTGCATGTCCCCAGGATTCTGAATTGCAAAGCGACCAAACTGCGACGAAGCAGCAATCAATGTCAATAAAAAGAGTGGAACGATAATTCGTAAAACAACCGTTGGCGGCGCGAACACTTGCGTGGGACTGGCATGCTCGCCACGCGCCACCGACAAGGCTACACGAATCATTCCCATATTGAAGTAATAGGAAACAAAACCGATCAGGATTTGCGTTGCGAATCCCGTCAAGACTGCCGCAGTAGCGTCTTGGATTTCGGCCACAGCACCTACCACCGCTGCGATGATTCCCAAACCGAACGAGAACGCCAAGACAATCAATCCCGCCAACACCAGTGGTTGCCAGCGGGCAGCGAAGAGCGCCGTGGCCAGAGAAGTGATGCGGTCCACACTTGCACGACGAATGACAATGTCGCCCTTGCCGACGGGTGCAGCGGCGGCGGCAACCGCCATTCCCGATGTCATCGCGTAGGGATTATTCGAAATTGCAGGCTGGCTAGTGTCGTAGGGGTTGCTAGACCCACCTGCGTTCACCCAGGGGGATTGGCCGGAAGGATTTGGGGGCCCGGGCACAACCGGCGAATTGGCCGGGTTCGGCAAAGTGTCGCTCGGCAAACCCTGTGTAAATGGCGCGTTAGCAAATGTAGCTTCGACGCGAAAAGTGTGTTGGCAGGCTGGGCAACGAGCCATTCGCCCAACGGCCGATGCAGGCAGCTCCAGTGTGGATCGGCATTGCGGGCAAGCTTGTCGTACGGTGTCCATGGAGCTTTCTTTTTGAGCTAAAGTGATTTATCGGAGGTCCGACATTAGGTAAACACCGGAATCCTGCAAGATTTCTCAAACGGGTGGCAATGATTGTAATTTCCGCAAGAAGCCAGAGAAACCGGGATGAAATCAGGGGGGTGCGAAGGAGAATCCGAGCACATCCTACGTCTGTACCCTCCCACTTTTCTGTCATTTTGTTATTGTTTTCGGGAATTTGGTGCTCATCTTGAGCAGACCAGCGCCCGCACCGTTAGAAAATCGGAAACTCGCTCGTGCCTGCACGCGACGATATCAAAAAGATTCTGTTGATCGGCAGTGGCCCGATCATTATCGGCCAAGCTTGTGAATTTGATTACTCGGGAACACAAGCCTGCAAAGCACTTCGTGAAGAAGGCTACGAGGTGGTATTGGTCAACAGCAATCCCGCCACGATTATGACCGACCCTGATACGGCCGATGCTACCTACATCGAGCCACTAACTTGGCAAATTGTTGAAAAGATAATTGAGCGAGAGCGCCCTGATGCGCTCTTGCCAACTCTGGGTGGTCAGACCGGATTGAACTTGGCCATGGATCTGTCGCGGCACGGAGTGCTGGAAAAATACAATGTAGAAATGATCGGTGCCAAAGCCGATGTGATTGCCAAAGCTGAAGAACGCGATCGTTTTAAGCTAGCGATGGAAAAGATTGGCTTAGACGTTTGCGTGGGCGAAACCGTTCGCACTGTTGAAGCGGCTCGCGGTGCAATGGCAAAAGTTGGTTTACCATGCGTGGTGCGACCAAGCTTCACGCTTGGCGGTTCCGGTTCAGCCATTGCCTATAATCGCGATGAATTCGATGCACTGGTGCAGAACGGCCTAGATCAAAGTCCCGTTTGCGAAGTGCTCATCGAAGAATCGATTATTGGCTGGAAAGAATACGAAATGGAGGTCATGCGTGATTTGGACGACAACGTCGTCATCATTTGCGCAATTGAGAACTTCGACCCAATGGGGGTCCATACGGGCGACTCCATCACTGTCGCACCTGCACAAACATTGACCGATAAAGAGTATCAGCGAATGCGTGACGCTTCGCTGGCCGTGATTCGCGAGATCGGCGTGGAAACGGGTGGTAGCAACATTCAATTCGCAATTCATCCCACGACCGGTCGGATGATCGTCATTGAGATGAATCCCCGTGTCTCGCGCAGTAGCGCTTTGGCGAGCAAGGCAACCGGATTCCCTATTGCCAAGATCGCAGCCAAATTGGCTGTTGGCTATCGATTGTGGGAATTGCCCAACGATATTACAAAAATGACGAAGGCCTGCTTCGAACCCTCCATCGATTACGTCGTAACCAAAATCCCTCGTTTCGCCTTTGAGAAATTTCCGGAAGCGGATGCGACACTCACGACACAGATGAAGAGCGTCGGTGAGACGATGGCCATCGGACGCACCTTTAAAGAATCTCTCCAAAAAGCCTTGCGCGGATTGGAAATTGGTGTCTTCGGATTGGGTAGCGACAACAAAGATCGCTGGGGCACCGACGACCAACCCGATTTAGATGAAATCAAGTCTCGATTAAGTATTCCAGGTGCCGGACGCATTTTCTTTATTCGATATGCAATGCTCGCTGGCATGTCGATGGATGAGATCTATGATTTGTCGCGAATCGATCGCTGGTTCCTCGATTCGATTGCTCAGCTTGTCGAAATGGAGACGGGACTGCGCGCGGTCGAAAAGCTCTCCGATGTCACCCCGGCATTGATGCGGTCTGCCAAGCGGGCCGGTTTTTCTGACCGTCAATTGGGAACGATTTTTCACAAGGCTGAACTGCAAGTCCGAACCCGACGAAAAGAACTCGGAGTGCGTCCGGTCTTCAAAAGCGTCGATACCTGCGCGGCAGAATTCGAAGCCTTCACTCCCTATTTTTACAGCACCTATGAATCGGAAAGCGAAGTCCCCGCCAAATCCGACAAGCGCCGCGTGATCATCCTGGGTGGTGGTCCCAACCGCATCGGACAGGGAATTGAGTTTGATTATTGCTGCTGCCATGCAAGCTTCGCGTTAAGACAATTGGGGGTCGAAAGCGTGATGGTGAACAGCAATCCAGAAACAGTCAGCACCGATTACGACACGAGCGACTTACTCTTCTTTGAACCACTAACCATTGAAGATGTGCTAAACATCTGTGACGAAGTTCAACCGGATGGAGTCATCGTGCAATTCGGCGGCCAAACCCCATTGAACTTGGCTAGAGGGTTGAAGGATGCAGGAGTGCCAATCATTGGCACCAGTGTCGAGACAATTGAAGCCGCCGAAGACCGCGAGCAGTTCCAAAAGTTGATTGACGGTCTCGGTCTGCGACAACCTCCAGCAGGTATTGCGAGAACAATCAGCCAAGCGCGTACTGAGGTCAAACGAATTGGCTTCCCTGTGCTTGTACGCCCGAGCTTTGTGCTGGGTGGCCGAGCCATGGAGATCTGTTACGACCATGCTCAATTCGATCGTTTTGTGGCCGAAGCGTTCGTCGTTGCAGAAGGTCAACCTGTGTTGATTGACCAATTCCTAGAAGATGCAACGGAGGTGGATGTCGACGCTCTCTGTGATCCCGATACCTGCGTGATTATGGGAATCATGGAGCACATCGAGGAAGCAGGCGTCCATAGTGGCGATTCGGCGTGCGCCATTCCTCCCTACAGCCTTCCCGAAGATGTGCTGGCGATGATCCGTGACGCCACACATAAGCTTGCAAAACGTTTAGGCGTTGTGGGACTGATGAATATTCAGTTCGCAGTCAAATATGAAGACGATGTTGCAGTCGTTTATGTGCTGGAAGTTAATCCTAGGGCTAGTCGAACCGTTCCCTTTGTCGCCAAAGCGACTGGCATTCCAATAGCCGGTCTTGCAACCAAAGTTATGTATGGAATGACTCTGGCTGAACTGGGCATTACGGAAGAACCCATCCCGCGTCATATCTCCGTCAAGGAAAGTGTCTTTCCCTTCCGCAAATTTGCCGGAGTGGACATTGTTCTTGGCCCAGAAATGCGTTCGACGGGCGAAGTTATGGGCGTTAGCGAAACCTTCGAAATGGCTTTCGCGAAGAGTCAATTGGCTGCCGGAACAGTGTTACCAGAAAAGGGCAATATCTTTATCAGTCTCTCTTCGCGACAGAAGGACGGGGTCATTGACATTGGCCGAGCACTGCACGACTTGGGCTTCTCTCTCTTGGCCACCTCTGGAACAGCCGACCGACTAGAGAGTGGCGGTATTCCCGTGACTCGCATGCGCAAGATTGCTGAGGGGCATCCCAATTTGATCGACTACATCAAGAATGATGATGTGCAGCTCATCATCAATACGCCCAGCGGCAAAGGTGCGCGAACCGACGAAGGCAAGATTCGTGCGATTGCCGTGCAACATGGTATTCCTTGCATCACAACCCTGACTGCGGCAACCGCTGCGATTGGTGCCATGGCGGCGCAACGCGTCAGCCCCATGACCGTTCAATCGCTGCAAGATCGCTATGCGGTTTACAAGAAATAGTCGCGTGCACTTGGTAGGGCCAACTAAAACAATCGCAGTTGGCCATATTTTGGTTTGGGAGGTTGAAAGAGTTCGCAGTTCTGAGGTGAGAGCTTTTCGTCGAGGCCGAACTTCTGACGAAAGACTCGAAACATCAATCGAATCTGTTCTGCGATCTCACCACTCCCAACCATTCTCTCACCCCACGTCGAGCTATTCATTTTTCCGCCGCGAGTGCTTTGAACTCTGCCTAGGATTTTGTCCGCTCTGAGGGGCTGAGTCCTGTGGAGCCATTCGATAAACACTGGCTCCACGGTGAGAGGCAAGCGGAGCAAGATATACCCCGCAGCGATGGCGCCCGCTCCCTTGGCCGCTTCGAGAAGTTGTGGAATCTCAGAATCATTGAGTCCCGGAATGATAGGCGCGGTCATCACGCCAACGGGAACTCCCGCATTAGCTAGCATTTCCACGGCTCGTAGTCTTGCAGCTGGGATACTCGTGCGCGGCTCCATATCTCGAGCCAATTGGGGATCCAGCGAAGTGATCGACAAATAGACATGAACAAGCTTGTCTTTGGCGAGCGACTCCAAAATATCCAAATCTCGAATAACCAAAGCATTCTTGGTAATAATGCTCACTGGCTGACGGTATTCCAATGCGACTTGTAGACATTGGCGTGTCAGTCGGAACTCACGTTCTGCCGGCTGATAGCAATCGGTAACTCCCGAAAACGCAATCGACTCGGGTTTCCATGATTTCTTTGACAAGAAATCACGTAGCAACGCTGGTGCATCACGCTTAACGACGATCTTTGTTTCGAAGTCCAAACCGGCGTTGAACCCTAAGTACTCATGCCCCGGCCTTGCATAGCAATAAGCACATGAATGGACGCAACCTCGGTAGGGATTGACGCTGTAGCGAAACGGAATGTCGGGTGACTTGTTTTCAGAAACGATGCTCGCGGACGCATCATCAATGTACTCGATGTTGCGATTTGTCAGAGTTCGGTGGTACTCTTGATCCCACTCTAAATGCTCCAAGTCCACTTCTCGATGAATCGTTTCAAAGCGATTCGGCGGATCAATATTGGACCCATGACGCATTTACAGAATCTCTCACGAGTAGTGCGGAGCAGCGTTTTCTCCATTCTATCGCAAGTTTTGGAATGCCTCCGCAATGTTCAATGAAATTCGCCGAGAATTCGTTTGAGTTCGGCCTATGGCTAGGGCTTTCGATTCAGTCGATTGATAATAATTAACGCATCGATTGGGGTTAATCTCCCGTCGCCATTCACGTCATGGGCGTCAATCGGATTTATCCATACTGCATCAATTGACTGTGGTTGAAAAGCGTTGCTCAGCACGCCCGGGTTCAATGGACTAAGGTCTGCTTCGCTTCCATCGACCAATTCAACAATTACGCGGTCTACGTCGTATTGGACAGATTCGTTATTCGCGTTACCGAGTAAGCGAAAATCGACGTTGCTCGGATCGCATTGATCGACTTGGTAAATCGCATTGATGCTTGCTTGGCCATGTGTCAATATTTCCACATGCGCTCGCCCACCTGCGGGCAAATCCATCACATCAAAGGCAATCAGCCCATAGGGACTTCTGTTTGTCATCCCCAGACCAGCAACAGGGTCGCTGACCTCGATTCCGCTGAGCTTCGTTCCAGTATTAGAGACGAGCGTGATAAAGCCGCCGATGGTCTCCTCCGACGCGACATTTATGTATCGGAGCGCGACCGGGAGGCATGGCGACGATCAAATCTTCTGGCCGCCTCATCGCTACCACCAGCGAGTCAGATTATGCGGAGCCATTACTACCGGCCCATAACACCTATTCTAGTGCTTTAAAGTCAGCAGAAGTTATCCGTGACCGAGTCGCACCAGCCACAGACTCGTTGTGTGTAGTTCGGATCCATCAAGACGGTCGAGTGACGATCAGCGACTTCTAAACACGAGCCCCTGAGAGGGACCTGGTACCAAACGACTGAGAGCAACGGAAAGAGCGGAATGGGACCTGGTACCAAACGCGGAGAGCGACCGGAGAGGGACCGACCCGGAGAAGGACCTGGTACCAAATCAACGAGAGGGACCAACGAGAGGGACCCTGGTACCAAAGTTGTTGGTTCCAAAGAAAGTTCAGTGGCTCTAGAACCGCAAAGTATTTAATTAAATCCTGGTCTTAAGGCGACGCACGGGTAAGGGGAGAGAAAGACTAGTGGAAAGAGACCCGATACCAAAAGAAGACTAGAGTCGCGAGGACGGAGCTGAGACCTGGTCGCGTGCGATGCGAGAATTTGCGATCACCGGTTTCCACACCACGATGGACAGCCGATCTGGACCTATCGCTTAAGTACTAAGCTAGACCATCGCCACTGTTTTTGCCCTAGACTTTTGCAAGCACTCTTCGCAACCACCAAAATCCAGTTGGCAATCCCGTAGGATATTCTGTATTGCTATAGCAAGCGTTGTGTATGGTGATCGCTCTATGCCAGCCATTACATTGAAATCTCGGAAACCAAGCCTTTTTTATTGACCGAGCGATTGAGCGGACGGGAGCCTAACCGTCTCTAGCAAATTGGCCGAAACTTCCGACAACTACGATGCTATTCAGCAGTTCAAGATTTGATCGGATCAAGCAGTTTTCGACCAGGCGCTTTCGTCCAGCGTTGAGCTCGTCGACGAGTCTCTCGAGCAAGGCTGGAAGTGCTACCTGCTGCCGTATAGAAATACTGTTCGAATTCACTAGCGGCGTCTGCGAGCTTACTGGGATCAAGTCCCTGATTTAATATGAACTGGTGTGTTTCATCACTCTTGCTGAGGCCATGTACAGCGACGTGTTTGCTCCTCGATGCGAGCCATTGCAGCATATCGACATAATCTTCAATCGACATCTCAATGCCGATCGATAGACTAGAGACATCTAGTTGGTTGACTTCATTTGCGTTTCGACGTTCATTTAACTCCCGTCGCCGAGGCAAACGAATTAGCCACTGTTCTGGCTCTATTGTTGTACCATCCAGTGTTTCTAATCTCTCGCGAATTGAGACCGTCTCATATTCTTCAAGACTGCCCGCGAGGCCAGCTCGAATTGGGTTTAGATCCACGTACGCCATGCATGCGATGACTGCTGCTTCATCTAATAGAGCCACCATTTTGAATCGCTCAGCAAAAAATTTGCCGGTACAATCGTCCTCTTTGTTGCAGCGTATTGCGATGTACTGGCAGGCCATTTTCATCAGCCAAGAAGGATTACTGAGTCGCAAACGCCAAACCGCTATCTTGTTTGGGTCGCTTAACGCAGCGTTAATTTGCGATTCGGTGGGAGGAAGCGGCTCACCTGCCTCATTGCGGTCCGTAGCACAAATCATCAGCCAACGCTGAGCAACATCAGCGTCGCTTAGCTTTTCAACTGAATCCGGTCGATTGCGGACAACTAGATGGAAATGGTTCGAGAGTACCGCGTAAGCGAAAACATCAATACAGAAGTACCTCGATAGGCCTCGTAGCCTATCGACAATAAACTTCTTGCGGTGTGACAGGTCTTTTCCGCTTGCCGGATCCACTCCCATAAGATGCAGTTTTCTGCTAGTGCGATTAAACACGTGATAGGTTCCCACATTATATGGATCGAACACCTGATTTCTGTTCGTTCTAGGCATTTTGGACAATCCTTTACGCTACGGAATCCTAATATACGCCACCACTATGGCATTATGGACACATATGCAGTTAAGTCAACTGCACAATGCGATATGTGGATCCATTTTGTTCACTCTTTTTACGATATTGCCGACGGAAGTTTCCACATGCCCCTACGGAAATTGCATAACCTCTGAACTAACCCGCCAGGACCCAACCGCGAGGACCTGGCCCCATCTGGATTTTGGTTTGATCGATCCAAGGCTGGGACCCAAGGCTGGGACCTGGCCCCAAAGACCCATGGCTGGGACCTGGCCCCAATTGGATTCCATAGCTGGGACCTGGCCCCAATTAACCGCGAGGACCAATCGCGAGGACCTGGCCCCATTTGGATTTCATGGCTGGGACCTGGCCCCAATTGGAGGTGCGTGGGCGGATTGCGTGTTGCCAAGTTGGGTATGCCCATCTAGATTGTTGGTTATGAAGTTGACGCCTCAAGATCTTCAGGCAGTGCCTCCGCGACACGCTCGAGATATGCTCCGTCGCGCCGACCGAGAGTCGCTAGTCGCCTATCAGGTTGAAAGACTCAATCGACTCCTGGCTGATGTCGTTTCTCGCGATGGTTTCTATCGAAAAAAATTTCACGCCGATGCTCTGCGCGTTACGCATGTCGAAGATTTGCGCCAGCTTCCCTTGGTAACTAAAAGCGAAATCGATGCTGGCGATGGCTCCATAGCTCGATTCCATTCCTTTCCTCTGCACGAATACGTCCACTTCCATCGCACCAGCGGCACGCGAGGGAATCCAATGCCGGTTCTGGATACGGCCAGCGATTGGCAATGGTGGATCGACACATGGCAGTACGTGCTTGACGCCGGTGATGTGCTCCCCACCGATGTCGCTTTCATGGCCTTCTCCTTTGGGCCATTCATTGGGTTCTGGAGCGCTCATGATGCGCTCGCTGCTCGTGGATGCATGGTCGTTCCCGGCGGAGGAATGAATACCCGCACCAGACTTAGCCTCATTGAATCCTCGCAAGCTACGATTCTGTGCTGCACTCCAACGTACGCTTTGCATTTGGCAGAAGTCGCTGCCCAAGAAGGTCGCGACTTACATAAATTGAAACTCCGCAAAATCATCGTCGCGGGAGAACCCGGCGGTTCCCTTCCCGAGGTCCGACATAAAATCGAGTCTCTCTGGGGCACATCCGTCCTAGATCATGCGGGTGCAACTGAACTAGGTCCTTGGGGCTTCGGCAGTCGAGATGGAAATGGTTTGCACGTGATTGAATCTGAGTTCATCGCCGAACTCATTAAGCCTCATTCCAATCGCCCAGCAGCCAACGGAGAACTTGCCGAACTTGTGCTTACCGGTCTCGGACGATTCGGCGCTCCTGCGATCCGATATCGAACGGGTGACTTAGTAAAAGGCTACAGGGATACAAATGATGAATGCCGATTCCTTTGGCTCGAAGGTGGCATCCAAGGTCGCGCGGATGACATGATGGTGATTCGAGGAGTCAATATTTTCCCGACAAGCATTGAAAGCATCGTGCGAAGCTTCCCGCGACTTGGTGAATTCCGCCTGATCGCGTCGCGGGAACGTGAATTGGATCAACTAGAAATCATCGTGGAAGATCCCGACAACAATTCGGATGATCTCGCCAAATTGATCGAGCAACGACTCGGCTTGAGAATTCCCATCGATACAGTTGAGCCACAGTCACTACCGCGGTTTGAAGGTAAAGCAAACCGCCTCGACGATCGACGCCCAAAACGGTCATAACACCGAACCAAACGCTACTGCTCAACTATGAACGATCCCGATCCGCACTCAACTCTTCACACAAACTCCGATACCCCTACAGAAATTGTTCGCCTCGCGCCCAATGAAATTGAGATTGCCTGGTCCAGCGGACTTCGCCTCCGCTACCCGGCTCGCACTCTACGCGCAGCATGTCCTTGCGCTACTTGCCGCGAAAAAAAACGTGGAGTAGAAGAACAAAAGACTTCAACACTAGGACGAGGCCTGACCGGTCTACCTGTTCTATCCGCGGCCGAAGCGAAACCACTGACAATCGACTCGGTTCGCCCGATCGGAAATTACGCCTACAACATTTCCTTCAGCGACGGTCATCATTCCGGATTGTTCACACTCGATATGCTCCGCAGCGTCGGAAAGCCCGACAGTTCATTGCAATAGCATGAATAACAGCATGTTAATGCCAATTTTCGCAGCATCTTCCGTGCTGTATCCGGGGCACTGTATCGAATTTTGACTTTCCAGTGCACAGCTCAAATCGTAGGGCGAAAAGAGAACTGCGATACGACTGTCAATTTTGATTGCTTCCAATTGAGCAACTGCGGAACGCTTCTCAATAGTGATCGTGCCATTGACACCACGATCGGGAATTCGCAACTGCACATTTGACAAATCAAAACCTCCGTAAGCAGCCGAAAGCATGGGGTGCTTGCTCGATACGGGCTCCATCACTCCGTTGGGTATGACTCTTGTCAGTTGCTCTCGCACGGCTGTCGCAAATCCCTCATCACCGCAAATGGAGTCGACCAATAGGCTGCCTCCATGTTCGATATAGGTTCGTAACTCAGCAACTTCTTGATCTGTGAATTGAAATGCACGTCGACCATGCAGCCAACAAATGGGATAGGGTTCCAATTGCTTGGCATTGATCGGTATGCGTGGCGACTCCGTAGCAATACGCAGAGGAATATCTCGAGCAACATACCGAGCCAAATTTGGAATCGCGCGGCGCGCATCTTCGCCTCCTGCGTCCAAAGCAAGACGAGCAATCGTTACCACACCTCGTTCATTGGCACCAACACCGCGCGTCGTCTCAAGTACGCTGCGTGTTTCAAGTTTGTCTTTCAGCTCGCGACCGGTGGAATAGGCAATAATATTCTGGCCCAGGGCAACACTCGCATCCAATTGCTGCTTGACGGCCGGAGAAAACGCAGTGCGTCCCGTCGGATCACTTAGCTCCCATCTACAAGTAATCGATCGCGGAACATAGGCCACACCCGTACGACAACAGGTCTGAACGCCATACACCCAAAAGCCTTCACCCAAGGCGGCCGCATCGACTTTTCGCTCCGCATACCAAATCGGATGCGTGGGAGGAAGTCGTTCCAGTGGTCCGTCAAAGAGCTCGTTGCATAATGCTTGCACCGATCGCTCAAACGGCTTGGGATCACCGCAGCCGTCGCCCGCAGTGGCTTCGAAGAGTATAAATCCATTTTGCTCGACGTAGTCCTTAAGCAATTTCTTTTCGTCGGGCGTGAATGACAGCGGTTCTTGACCGGCAATCATCAACACGGGAGTTTGCAAAAGCTCGGCAACCGTCGCTCCCGACAACTGAACCGTTTGCCAAGCCAGATCTCGACCCCAATCTTTTTCTAAATGCCTGACAAGTTGCCTTGGACCTTCGCTGTGCTTGGACCAGTCATTCCCTTGACCATGCTGGAGTCGTCCAAGGACCACTTGCCGTTTTCCCTTGGCCAAAAACAGCAATGCAAATGAGGTCGCCACATTACGATTGTCTTCCGTGAGTGGCCCCGCCCAAAAACCTGCAAAATCGTCCTGATTGTTGAGCAAAAACTGAGCGCCTTCGCGATACCAATCATGGTTGCCAATCAGTCTTTGCCCGCTCAGCCGACCGACGCGTTCCAATGCATAGAGATAATAGAAAATATAGAACTTCGAACCGGGATTGCCTTGCACCGTGAATGATTGGGCCAACCAATCCAGTCCGCGCTGAATACGATCATCGGCTGCCTCTGCACCGCAACAGACAATATTGTCCCCTTCAACTCGCGAAGAGCCGCTTTGCAGATGTCCTTTGCAGATAATCATCGAAGCGATACCAGCACAAGTCATGCTGCCACTAGCCGACATTCCCTGCGAGTAGGCCCAGCTGCCGGCTTTCGTTTGTATTCCACTCCAATAGGCAAGTGATCGCTCAAACGCACTTTTGGCAACGGCGATTCCTCGTTCCTCAGCTGCCGAAAGGGCCAATAACGCGAATTGCGTATTCGATGGATCACCACCAACAGCAATTTCCGACACTCCCACCTCGCCGTAGCTCCACGCTCCGGCAAAAGCACCCGGAATACCCGCCAGAATTTGCTGCTTCTCTAACCAGCGGACATTGCGTTGAATGCGTGGAATATCCTCGCCCGCTCCCACTTGGCAAAAAACTAATGTCTGCAACGACACGGAGTAGGTATCCCGCGGCTCCTTGCGACGAAGATACTCCAACGCCTTGCGAACTGAGGGATCGTTAACGGGGACCCCTGAGTTGAGCTGGGCCAACGTGCAGAGTGCCGTCAGACCACCATCCGCACGAACGTACTCGTCCCATCCACCATTACCCTTTTGGTTCTTCTGAAGATAGCTAACACCTCGCCGAATAGAGGCTTCAACTTGAGCTGGAGTAATCTCGGCAAACGCGTTCGCGCCATCTAACCAGACGATGAAAACGAAAATCAGCACCAGTATCTTTTGCATATCCTTATACTCCCTCTCTCCAACGCCTACTTTCTCGGTAAGCTGTTTCATTCAAACCAGGGACGAATTCTCCCTACTGAGCATCCTAACAGTCCTTTATTCTAGCCAAATTTCGATATTTCATGAGCACCAATCCGCCAAAATCCCGCAACCTGGGCGATGTCCTGCGCGAGTTCTCCGGCCATCAACAAACGATGCGGCAAGAACTTGGTAAGGTCATTATTGGCCAGAATGAAGTGATCGAGCAATTATTGGCGGCCATCTTCACTCGCGGCCACTGCCTGCTGGAAGGCGTTCCCGGCCTGGCAAAAACATTGATGGTCAGCACGTTGGCGAGAATTCTTGATGTCTCCTTCAAGCGAATTCAGTTCACTCCCGACCTCATGCCATCGGACATCACGGGAACGCAAGTCTTGGATGAAGACGATTCGGGCAGGCGGACGTTTCGCTTCGTAGAAGGTCCAATCTTTACAAATATTCTCTTGGCGGACGAAATCAACCGCACGCCTCCCAAGACGCAAGCCGCACTATTGCAAGCAATGCAGGAACGACAGGTAACCAGCGGGCGCGACACACTCGACTTGCCCGACCCCTTCTTCACAATCGCGACGCAAAATCCCATCGAGCAAGAAGGGACGTACCCCTTGCCCGAAGCCCAACTCGATCGCTTCATGTTCAACATCAAAGTCGGTTATCCATCGGCCGATGAAGAAGAAAAGATCCTCACGGCTTCAACCCGAGGCGAATCCGAACAACCTGAAAAAGTCCTTTCGGCGCGGGCCATCCTGAATATCCAAAAATTAGTTCACAGCGTAGCCGTTAGCCCCTACGTAATCCGCTATGTTGCACGCCTAGTCCGGTCAACTCGCCCCGCTGATGAATCGGCCCCTCCCTATATCCGCGAATTAGTCGACTGGGGCGCTGGACCTCGAGCGGGTCAATTCTTACTGGCAGGCGGTAAAGCACTAGCCGCCATGGATGGCCGATTCAGCGTTGCCCCTGCGGATATTCGCCGCATTGCCGTCCCAGTACTGCGTCACCGAGTGGCAACAAACTTTCAGGCACAAGCCGAAGGGCAAACCACCGACGACATTATTGCTCGACTGCTCAAAGATATACCCGAACCAGAGCCCGACAAATTCGCGCGGCCTGATGCACCACCTGTACAATAGACTCTGGTTCGCGGTTAATTATCAAAAAGTACTTAACGTCTTTTGACTTATGAAGCTGTGGCAACGCAAAGCTGTGGCACGACGGACCGTGCCTGCTACTTTGTTTTGCGGCGACGGTAGGCTGCGGCGCATGCACCTAGTGCCAGTACCGCTAGGCTGCCCGGCTCTGGAACTGCCGTGAGCGTGCGATTGCGACCAATGGCCGTAAATGGATCTGTGCCCTGCGGATTCTCTGGGTCACCAAGGTATAAATCGAACTCTGTAGCATTCGCCAGCATGTCACCCAAGTTGAATCCAATTCCGGTCACGTTGCCACTAAAACTCAAAGGCGTATCCGAGTAAAGACTAGCAGCCCCACCCAAAACCGGTGCTGTACTATCCATCCGCCAAAACATGCGTAGGTCATTCACAAAAGCACTGGTGATATTTCCGCCAAGATCACGAACAATGCTATCCAATGAACCGCCCTCAAAACTGACGTTGGGCGAAATGGAAAATGGCAGGAATCCTGCTGGACTTACTCCGTCCAATACGCCCGTTACGTTAGTGAATGCCATCGATGTCGCACCCGGCCCTCCTGAATCGTCCAGTTCGAAAGTCATCACGCCGAGCGCTTGAAAGGGGATGATGTCCCCAACGTTGAGGCCGATACCGAGGCCCAGCAGCGGACTCCCAGCCACAACTTCAAATTCAAAATCAGCTTGCATGGTGTTCGAAAACGTCAACGCAGCTTGGCAGGTCTGCTGCTGGACGCACGCCAGCAATGCCAAGCAGCCCAAAAATCGCAGTAATCTCATCGCAAATAACCTCATGGGGTGTCGTCCTCCTGGTTGTCTTTTTGAGTCCAATTAGAACGTGCTTCCATACGTTGTTCCGGACTGCGAACACGGCCGCACTGGAAAGACGTAAACCCCGGATTTTTTTTTCACTCAAAATGAAACATTTATCTGAAAAACCACCGAACGCACCACTCCACAGAAGGGGACGCCAGCAAAATCGCTTGTAAGTCGCCGACTAACCGCTACAATACGGCCCTCTTTCGGTGCATGCGACATCGAAGCAACAGGGGCTCCTGCTGAAACTATGAATCCACCCTATTCTACTGCCGCCACTTGCGATCTTCGCAGCGGAACCCAACTGGGTGAATTGCTTGATGCGATTCGCCCGACATTGTTGCGTCAAGCTGACGGAATGATCCATTTAACGCTTCGCAGGCGAATGTGCTCAGCAGATCTCGTTCAGGAGACGTTTCTGACGGCGAGTACTAAAATTAGGGAATTTCGCGGTTCAACCGAAGCAGAATTTCGCTCTTGGCTCAAAGAGCTTTTTTATTCTCGCCTGAGCGACGGAGTACGCAAACATCGCTTGGCAAAGCGTCGCTCGCAACATCGCGAGACCGAGTTTCGAGTGGGCCATCTGGTCGATCGCTTACCGCCACCGGATGAGATTTGTTCGCGGCAAGACGAAACATCCCAATTGCTTGATGCCGTAAGTCGCTTACCAGCAGAACATCAAGCGGTCGTACGACTACGCTACATTGAAGACTGCACGTTCGAACAAATTAGCGAGCAATTGCAGATATCGCTGAGCAAGGCATGGCGACGTTGCGATGAATCGATCGAGCTTCTTCGCCACCAGTTGTCTCGGTCCTAGGCCTTGAATTTAACATAGTCGCCTTTCGCTCCGCGAAAGTAGCGTTGGTATTCGCGACTCTTCAGAACTTTCGCGGAGCGAAAGGCAACTATTATTGCCTTCGATTATTAAATTCACAGCCTATCCGCGAAAGTAGCGTTGGTATTCGCTACTCTTCAGAACTTTCGCGGAGCGAAAGGCAACTATGATTGCCTTCGATTAATAGATTCACAGCCTATCCGCGAAAGTAGCGTTGGTATTCGCGACTCTTCAGAACTTTCGCGGAGCGAAAGGCGACTATGATTGCCTTCGATTAATAAATTCACAGCCTATCCGCGAAAGTAGCGAAAAAAGCAGGGCTTACAAACGCTACTTTCGCGGAGCGAAAGGCGACTATCTGCGAAACCAGGCCCGTCGCGTATAATCGGGGTTTTGCAACCGATCTGTTCGATTGTCGCCCCCCCTAGCAAGTGACGGGAATGCAGTTTTCTACCGGTCAATTGATTCGTCGCAGTGCCTGGCATTATCGGTCCATCGCGTTTGCGGTGGCGATAGGCGTAGCGGCCGCCACGGCCGTCGTTTGCGGTGCACTGCTCGTTGGCGATTCGATGCGAGGTAGCTTGCGCGCACTCACCCTGCAGCGTTTAGGAGCGATCGATGGTGTTGTCGTTCCCGGTGGATTCTTCGACACCCAGCGAGTTGCTTCGTCCTTACCTCCGCAAACAAACGCAGTTCCCATCATCCTCTTTGCCCGCGGAGTGATTGAAACAAGCAGCACCGAACAACAAGAGTTGCGTCGCGCCGGCAACGTTCAATTGATTGCTTGCGAGCCAGCCTACTGGGACCTCGACACAACCGGGACGCGACCCAAGACTTTGCCCACGGGAGACCAAGTTGTTTTCAATCGCGCTGCTGCTGATGAATTGTCTTTGAAGATCGGCGACCAAGTGACAGTACGGCTGCCTATAGAACAGGCTGTTCCTGCCGACAGCCCTTTGGGTCGTCGTGAGTCGGAGAGCGAAGGTCTGCCCAGGCTAACCGTAGTGGATATCGTTCCCAATGAAGGATTAGCACGCTTCGGACTGCAACCTTCCCAAGCAAATCCGCTATGCGTGTTCCTACCACTAGAGCTAGTACAGAATTCACTCGATCGCAGCGGTGCCGCCAATGTGCTGTTGATTAGCGCCGCGAACGGCAGCGACCCAGAGTCTCTCGACAGAATTTCGGCAGCCTTACAACCGGGGCTCGCTGACTTTGGTTTGCGACTGACGCGAGTGACGCAAACTTTTGGAGCTCCTACCGAGCAAACGATCTTTGACTATTACCAACTTTCTAGCGAACGACTTTTGCTGAGCGACAATATGGTGCGGACAATTAGCGCCGAATTGGGTGACGCACAAGTCCATCCCGTTATGACTTATCTAGCCAACGGCATCGAGCTTCAAACGAAGTCAGGCGAAACGACTTCGATTCCTTACTCCACGATCACAGCCACTGATTCGTCCGCGACGTTGCCTTTAAAGTTTGAGCTCCCTGCCGACACGAAGCCTAGCGGCGAAACGAATGCAACAGAAGCGACTGCCGACATCCCAATCGTACTCAATAGCTGGGCCGCCCAGCGACTGAATGCTGAGATAGGCGAGCGACTGACCATCGCGTATTACGAACCTGAAACCTCTGCCGGCCGAGAGATCGAAAAGACCTTTGCTGCAGTGATCTCCGATATCGTCCCGTTGACGCGACCCAGCGAGCCCTACCGCCGCAATCGGCCAGCAAAATTCGATGAGCCACCTACCGTTTACAACGACCCTGATTTGACACCTACCGTTCCTGGCGTCACCGATCAGGACTCCATCAGCGATTGGGATTTGCCCTTCGCGTTAGACCGTTCCATCGATCGTGAGGACGATGATTATTGGGCCGAATACCGCTTGACCCCCAAGGCCTATGTGCCGCTCGCGGTGGGCCAGAAGTTTTTCGCTAGTCGCTTTGGACAAACCACAAGTCTGCGCATCCCAGTTTCGGCAGCCGAATCGCTCCAGGACTTGGAACAGCGACTCGTTAGCCTGCTGCGATCACATCAAGCCGAGTTCGGCTATGCCATCCTGCCTATCAAAGCGCAACAGCTAGCCGCCTCGAAGGGCACAACACCTTTTGATGGTCTTTTCTTAGCGCTCAGTTTCTTTGTCATTTTCGCCGCGTTGTTACTCGTGTCGCTGCTGTTTCGGCTCGGCATGGAGCAACGGGCGACGGAGTATGGAACATTGTTCGCCCTGGGAATGCCGGGAACCAAAGTTGCGCGCATGGCGATAGCGGAGGGGGCGATCGTGGCCTTACCGGGTGCGTTGCTGGGCGTGGTCTTGGGCGTCGGATATGCATGGCTGGTTCTATGGGGGTTGCGCAGTTGGTGGGTCGGCGCTGTAACGGTTCCTTTCCTGCAATTTCACTGGACTTGGCTCAGCTTCTTGGGCGGATTGCTGGCCGGATTATCAATGGCGTTTGGAACGATCTGGGTGACTGCGAGAAGACTGCGTCGCGCAGAAGTCAGCCCACTGCTAAACGGTATTATTCCATCTGGCAAGGCAAGCTCGCGCGGCAATACAAGTCATGATTCGCGACGCACATGGCTTGGATACGTAGCGCCTGTATGTTTCGGCATCGCATTGCTACTAGGCTTCGCTGCAACAAGCCTGAGTGGCCCTGCCCAGGCGGGCGCTTTTGTCGGTGGAGGAATGTTGTTGTTATGTGGCTTGTTAGCGGCTATCTATTCGCGACTGACGTCACCCGATCGTCGCCATAGTCGCCGCAGTGTTGCCGCGAATTACTCGTTAGTTACCCTAGCAATTCGTGGAGTGGGGCGCAATCCACTCCGCAGCACCCTGAGCATCGGGCTCATGTCGGTGGCTTGTTTTCTCATTGTCTCGATGAGCGCATTCCAGATGCGTCCTACGGAATCAGGCGTCGGCGGCTTTGATTTGATTGGGCAAACCGCTGTACCGATCTATAAAAATCTTGGCGACCCTCAAGTCCGGCAGGAGCTTCTCGGGGGTGATCAAGCAACCGCTGCCAACACCGAAGTTGTGGGACTTCGCTATCGTCCAGGCCAAGATGCCAGTTGCAATAACTTGTACCAAGCGACGCAGCCACAAGTCTTAGGTGTTCCCACTGCAATGGCTCAGCGGTATGTAAGTGCCAAGAGTGAATCGAATCCTGGCGCTGTCTCGTTTGACTGGGCTGCACACGCGCCACTGCAGGCAGATGATGACAACACGAAGACACTCGACAATCCATGGCAATTGTTAGATGTCGCGGCAGCAGGAACGGAAGTCGATCCGGTACCAGTGATTATCGATCAAAATACCGCGATGTGGAGCCTCCAGATGCGCGGCGGTGTCGGCGAAGTTCGTGGATTTACTTTTGATGATGGGCAAACCCGTTACTTTCGCGTCGTGGCCCTGTTAGGAAATTCTGTTTTGCAGGGTAGCCTGCTGGTGAGCGAACAGAACTTCCAAACATTGTTTCCTGCAATCAGTGGCTATTCCTATTTTCTCGTCAGCTGCAAGAACAAAGCTTCAGTAGATCAGGTCGCCCAGACCTATGAGAACCGACTGGGGGACGCAGGGATGGATATGGTTTCCAGCCGCACGGTGTTGTCGGGAATGATGGCTGTGCAGAACACTTATTTGAGAACATTTCAAAGTCTGGGCGCACTTGGATTATTATTGGGAACGCTCGGCCTGGCTGTTGTTCAATTGCGGAATGTGCTGGAGCGCCGTGGGGAGTTGACTGTGATGCGAGCCATTGGGTTTTCGCGTTTTCGTTTAGCCAGTGCGGTGATGCTTGAGAATACGGTGCTGCTCGTAGGAGGTATTGGCTGCGGCATGGGTGCCGCATTGGCAGCAGTGATTCCATTTTTTGTTACGAGTGGTACAGCTCCCGCGATCGGCGAACCCCTGGGCTTTCTAGGAATTGTCTTGATCGTCGGATTGTTGGCGGGTTTCATGGCCGTGCGACGCGTGTTGCGCATGCCATTACTGGGCGGTTTTTAAGCTAGGATCATCCGTGATGAAAAGAACGTTGATTGGGTTGGTTTGTTTTGTGGTCTGCATACCGGAAATTGTCATGAGTCAGGATCAACCTGAGACGCGTCCGGTCATTCGGTTATGGGAAGGGGCTGCACCGGATGTTTCTGGAAACGTTCCTGCGAACTCCTCTTCAATGCAAGAGCGTAATGTGGGTGGCGCGGAAGTAGCCGGTCGGTCGATTCTGCGTTTGACCGATATTGATGCGCCTTCACTGGAAGTCTTTGCAGCAGATCCCGCTCATGCGACCGGCGCGGCAGTCATTGTTTGTCCCGGAGGTGGTTATTCCATTCTTGCTTATGACTTGGAAGGGACTGAGATTGCCGAATGGTTGCAAGGTCTCGGCATCACCGCGTTGGTCCTCAAATACCGAGTTCCCAAATTAACCGACGAAGAGCCTGGTACACGTCCGCTGATGGATTTGCAGCGCGCCCTGCGCATCGTTCGCAGCCGTGCCGCCGAATGGAAATTGGATCCGAATAAAATCGGCGTCTTGGGTTTCTCAGCAGGTGGGCATCTGACGGTTGCCGCAGGGACTCAAGGCGACAAACCTTCGTATACCCTCGTTGATGCCATTGATCAGGAAAGTGCCAAGCCTGACTTTTTAATTCCGATCTACCCGGCATATCTCGTCGATTCCGAGTCGTCACCTCCCAAGTTGCGTGACGCGATTGTGGTCACCAAAGAAACACCCCCCGCTTTCCTAGCCGTCACTCAAGACGATGCGGATCGTGGCATTGGTGCGGCGCTCTTTTCCATCGAATTAAAACGCAACAATGTTCCCTGCGAACTGCATATATTCGTAAAGGGAGGCCACGGGTATGGCTTGCGTGAATCGGAGAACGCCGTCAGCCAATGGCCACAAGCGTGCGAATTGTGGATGCGAGCAATTGGCATCATCGCACCCTAGGCCCCTTTTTTGTCGCCAAAGTGGACCGCGCAAGCGCCGTTATCGCAGTTGGGTTTGTTCCATCGATAACGGCGTCGGGCCACCTGTTGATACATCCATCTCCAAATTCGGGCTGATCCTGGAATGTGCAGTATGGGCATGATCGGCCAGAGGATCGGCAGTCGTCGCGAGAGATATCGGATAGCGTCGGCACCCCCGTGACGCCGTCCCTGGTGATCCACCACATACATTTGCTCCATCAGCATGTCGTGTGTTAGATCGGGATAAAGGGATGCGACACGTGGGTCATGCAGCGACAAGAAGGCCAGTTTGTCACCTTGACCGACAATTTTTCCCCAGCGATCAAAACTGGCCAGACGTGCGACTTGGCCCTGGCAAAATTGGCATTCTCCGTCAAAAATGACGGTATCTGCCTGCGGAAAGTCGATAGGATCCGGCAGGTGGGTCGCGAGATTCATAAAAAGCCAGGGAATTACTGTGGGAGCGGGTGGTTCCTTACCTCTATACTTTACCGTTGACGCAACCACTCGTTCACAGCAGTAAAATTCTATGGATACGATCTATCGTCAAATCAGCGCGGCCCAGCGACGACTCGTGTTGCAACGGTTTGGCCGTATTATCACTTGGTCCATGTTCGCCCTGCTGATTGTAGCGGCCATCGGCGCGGCTGTGCCGAAAATATGGGCTTTGCCGGTTTCTCCGGAAATCTGGCTAGCCAGCTGGGCGGGTGGTGCCGCATTTCTGGCTGCCCTGGTGGCTGCCATTGTCACCTACTGGACCCGACCTTCGCTGGCTGACACGGCTATCGAAGTGGACCGACGGTTCGGATTGCGCGAACGACTGAGCAGCACTTTGGCGCTAGATCATCATGCCCGTGAAACCGAGATCGGACGGGCACTCATTGCCGATGCGACTCAGCGTGCAGAAAAAATCGCCATCAGCGAGCGATTCGCGATGCAGCCTGCCAGACGTGGTCTATTGCCCTTGTTGCCAATCGTATTTCTCGTGCTGCTGATCTTTATTCCCAATGCGACCCGTGAAAACGTGGCTGACGCTAGTGCTAAAAAGTCGACTCAGGCCGAAGCGGCTCAAGTCAAGACGGCGGCACAACAACTGAAGAAACGCCTCGAGCAACAACGTCGCCAAGCAGAAGCAGAAGGCCTCAAGGAAGCCGAAGAACTATTCAAAAAACTGGAACGGCAAGCAGATCAAATCAGTAAGCGGGAAGACCTCACGAAGAAAGAAGCGCTCATCGCGCTGAACGATATTAAAGATCAACTGCAAGCCAAACGAGAACAACTCGGTTCGCCCGACGAAATGCGCAAGTCGCTTGCCAACATGAAAGACATGGAGAATGGTCCGGCAGAGAAAGTCGTCAAGGCGATGGAGAAGGGTGAGTTCGGAGAAGCAAAGGACCAAATCAAAGAGCTAGCCGATAAACTGCGCGATGGTTCGTTGACCGAAGAGGAAAAGAAGAAACTTGCCGAGCAAATGAACCAGATGCAGAAAAGCATGGACGATGCGATTCAAAAGCACGAGCAAGAAAAGCAAAAGCTGCAAGAACAAATTGAGCAAGCCAAACGAGAAGGGCGTACCGAAGAAGCTGCCAAGTTGCAAGAAAAGCTTGAGCAAAAGCAACAGATGGATGGCCAAATGCAACAACTGAAAGAGATGGCCGAGGCGATGCAAGCCGCGCAGCAAGCCATGGAAAAAGGAGATTCTCAGGGCGCCGCTGACGCGATGGCCGAAATGGCCGACAAGCTAGGTGAGATGCAGGCCCAAATGGATCAAATGGACGAACTACAAGACGCTATGGACCAGCTCAATCAGGCCAAAGATCAAATGGGTTGCAAACAATGCAACGGCCAAGGTTGTAAAGACTGCCAAGGACAAGGGCAGGGCGATGGGGAGGGGGAAGGAGATGGTCTTGGCAAAGGAAACGGCAAGGGTGACCGCCCCGAAGAAGCGACCGATACCAATTCCTATGATTCCCAAGTGCGTGGACAACCCAAGCAAGGTCGAGCCGTCATGGCTGGCCCCGCCGGCGGCGAAAACAAAAAAGGAATCACTCGAGAATCCGTTAGCGATCGAGTTCTCGAAGCCATTTCAGAAGAATCTGATCCGCTCGAAAATCAAGCACTCCCCCGCAACGAACGCGAACATACGCAACAGTATTTCGATCGTTTACGCGAAGGTAAGTAGTTCTAAAAACCTCGACTGTTCTCGAAACGAATCACTATGGCGAGCAAACAAGCGGCTACCTCTGCGGGCACAAGGCCGTCGGGTGGCTCTAAGATCTTCTGGTCGAGTGTCGTCATTTTCATCGCCGTGCCAGTGGTGCTGTGCGGCGGAGTAGGATCGTGGTGGCTGGGTCGCAACTCGCTAGCGCAAAGTCGACTCGATGATCGTCTTCGCGATTTGCAAAGCGAGGGCCTACCGGTTGATAACGCAACGCTGGAAGTCTTTTACTTCAAGCACACAGATGATCGAAATACACAAGCTTGGCTCAATGTCCAAAAAGCTTTTTCGACTCCTGCTGTCACCAATGCGGCAAAAAACCTTCCCTACGTCGGCATAGCAGAAGCACCAGAATCGCGGGAGGAACCCTGGGCGGACAAGGAGGAAAGCGAGAAATTCCTGGCGGGATTAGCGCCTCAGTTGGAAATCGTGCACCGCATTGCCGCAAGCGATCAACCTGTTCGATTCCCGGTCGAATTTGATTCGATCATGACTCTCGTGCCCAACGTTCAAGAGATGCGTCAAGTCGCACGAGTCTTGATGCTGCAACATCGCTCGGCACTGGAGAATCGCGATGGCGCAGGTCAGACACAGTGCATTCAATCCCTCTTGGGAACATCGATCGCTTTGCGCGGCGATCCAGTCATGGTGTCGCAGCTTGTGAGCATCGCCATTTACGGCATGGCGCTCGGCGCGTTGAAGAGATCAATGCAATATGGCGATCTCAACGATGAACAGTTGACTGCGCTGCAAAAACGGTTAAAGCTCTTCAATGACCATGTTACGCCGTTTCGAATTGCAATGGCGGGCGAACGCGCCCTCGCGCTACCGCTCTTTCAAGATCCATCAATAGTCAAAGCCGAGGTGGGTCCCATCGCCGGACTGGGAGCGCGCCCTCTCGACGCATTAGCGCACTTACAATTGCACGAACAATTTGAGCAGTTCGAGATCGACACACTCGATAAATTGGTAGATGCGGGTAACGCCTTTGAGCAAAATCTTGAAAAGGACTTCACAGAAGCGAGTTGGCTCAACCGTTTCGACAAGGCGTTAACCTATAGCCTTACTCCCGCCTTTTCTGCCTATGGCAATGCAATTGTGAGGCAGGTCCTGCAAAATCGAATGGCACTCATGTCGATTGCGTTGCGCAGGTACCAGTTGCACCATGGCGACTTTCCGAAAACGCTGCAAGCGCTCGCCGACAGTGGTATCGACATTACCTCGCTTACTTGGCTGCATGGCGATAGTTTCGGATACCGTTATGAAGATGCGGGGGTTACCCTTTGGGGCAGCGACCCGCAGAGCGACGAATCAATTAGCACCGAACCGCCTGATGCGACCAGTACGGATAGAGGCGATTTGCGATATTGGATTTGGTCGTTGGATCGATAATGGCGATTACGGGCCCGGCGGAGCCAGCGATCAGATTTTGTTGTCCGTATAAATGCCACCACCTGAGCTCGAGCGTCCACTGCTGCGGGATGAGGACTTGGAGCTGGAATGTCCGCTGCCGATCGAGAAACCTCCACCCGTGCTGCGAACAGAGCCTCCGCTGTGTGAGCTAGTTCGACGTCCGCCTGCGCGTCGCGCGTGATCCGACAGTGCTTCGCTCGCGGCGTTCGCCATTGCATACACTAGGACTTGCGTCAGTGGATGACTGGCCGCTTTGGACAACGCGCTGCCAGCAGAATCTATCGCCGACGGACCAAAGCGTTGACGGCCACGCATCCGTTGCCACACGCTATCCACTGAGTCATTGCCATCCATCGCAGCCGTTAATTCTTGCGTCAAATTCAGAGAATCGTCAAACATGCTGCGCGAGCTATCGTATCCTGCCGCTCTAAAACGTTGATGAAAATTCCCCAGCTCGCTAAGGTGTCGATCCAACCAATCGATTCGTTGTTGTCTTGCGGCTGCTTCGGTATTCACCGTACGAAATTGACCCTCGAGATGCTGCAGTCTCGCCACAATCTGGTCATCGCGAGGATCGGGTGTTTGCGCGGCACGATCACGCAGCGCCTGTTGCTCCGTTTTTTGCAACAACGACTTAAAATAATTGATAGCTTCTTGATAATAGATGCCGCGAGGGTTCTCAATTTCTGTGAGCTGTTTTCGCGTCGCATCGAGCAGTTGTTGCAGTGATTCAAGCGCCGACAAAATCTCATGGTGCAGGCGATCTGCCTCGTTCACTTGCACAACGACCTGAGTTAAACCAATTTTCTCGGATTGGGTGTCGCGTTGCTTTTCCAGTTCTGCCATGACCACATTGAGCGATTCGCGATCTTTGGAAACCAGATTGCGAACTAGTTGAGGCGTGTTTTTTAAATACTCATATCCGGCTTTTGCCTTGGGATAATCGATCAGTCCACCCACCCAACGATCCATGCGTCGGGTAAATCCTCGCGCCGAATATCGAGGTGTGGCCAAACCTCGTTTCCACAAGTACATAAACAGCTTGCTGTTCTCGTATGCTGGCAGTTTTTGTGTTGCATCATGCTCGATCTCTGAAAGCGATGCCTCGGCGCGCTCCAGGGCAGCTTCCGCTTCTGCAGCACGATCGGCCAACGCCTTGAACTGCGTATCTTCAGCGAGCAGCTTGGCCAGTTGCTCCGAGAGAGTTTGTTGCTGATGCAGCAACGCATCAAGACGCTCATTCGACTCGGTTAACTTCGTTGAATTGGATTCACGCTCGCGATCTTGAGTCTTGAGCTGATCTTCAACACGCGTCGCATGCTCTTCTTGCCGAAGCAGGATATGCTCGATGCCCTTTTTCGCTTCGCCCCAGACCTGCATGAGCGATTCGCGTGAAAGCTCCGGCAGGTAATATTCGGCTAAGTCTTCTAAGGTGTGATCGCGATCTGCCGCTAGGGCTTGGATCGATTGACCAGTCGCCGAAGCCTGAGCACGTGCGTCGGCCAGTGCCTGTTGGGCTTGTCGATATGCGTTTTGGATTTGCTGCGATGCAACGGGACCAGGAATCGGCATGACTTACCACTTTGTAATCTGAATCGACCTTGAAATCGGAGCGCCATTCCCATTCGGTATTTGCATCTCGACTTCGGTTCTGCCACGTTGTTTCACTGCGAAGGCGCTCTCATTCATCACACGATCGGAAACCTTGTCTTCGCGAAGACGCTGGTAGACATCTTCGGGAATTCGTTCTGCCCACAGGGAGACCACAGCATCTTGCCCCGTTTCCGCATCATGAATTCTCTGTGGAATGATATTTCCATTCTGATCGACAGCCTCCACGAAGACATAGCGTCCCGACAAATGCGCCAACCCATTGTCGTCGTCGAATTTGCGATCGAAGAGATTACTGCCATCTTTATCCTTAGCAATTCTCACAGAAAACGAACTTAAGAGTGATTCATGCAAGAAGCGTAATTGATTCGTCGCCGCAATCGCCGTGGTGGGATCATTTGCTCCGGCGGTGGTAATTTCTGCCAGCAATCGTTCGGCCGCTGCAGTCGCTTCAGGTTCCAAAGAGACAGCGCGAATCTGATCGACCAGCTGGTTGGCATCCGCGGTTACAGCGGCGGCAGCCTTTCCGGCACGAACCGTTGGCGATAGGGGCGCGAAAGAAGAAAAGAAAAGTCCCCAGACGGTGGCCACGGTAATTAACCCAGCCGCAGCCAGGGCCATTAAACCAGTCCGCCTCACCCATAAATGAGCCACGAAAAGCCGCGGTGACCAAGCGGGATCAGCATATCGATTGCGATCCGACAGATACGTCGTAATCGCAGCTTCGACTTCCGCCTCAGTGACTCGGTCTCCCGACAATTCGGCAGTGCGCATCAGCTTCTTTCGTAACTCAGCACGATAGTCGTCGCGGGCCAGTGCCTTCTCGGCCGTCTCGCGATCTTTACGAAACTCCCTCGCTACATCCATGACCCGCAACATTTCTTGCAGAGACAAGTCTGTTTCAGGACCAGGTCCGAGCGCTGGTTTCGTCTGTTGGGCTGAACTGCTCGCCATCGTCATCGCTTTCCGTACTGCGGTCTACTTCCCATCGTATGTTCGCGTTCGCAAACTCCATTGTTACCAAATACTAGTCACTCGGTAATGCATCTGCAGTCACCATCCACCACAATACACCATCGTTCACATCGACAAGCTGCGAGGGATACTGCTGGGAATTGCGGTCGGTTGGACTCCAAACATTGGCCAGCGACTGGCGCTTGTTTGTTCCTGCAACAAGAAACCAGACATTGGCTGCAGCGTTGATCGCAGGTGCTGTCATCGTCAATCGAAAGGCATCGAATTTGGGTACCCAGTTTTCGACAAACCAACGCTCATCTTGTTGCAACGCCGCGGTTTCTGGAAATAAAGATGCTGTATGCGCATCGTCGCCCAAGCCCAACAAAATTAAGTCAAACTCTGGCCATGGGGAATCAGGAAAAACCGTTTCAAGAACTTGCTGGTACTGCAGTGCCGCCTGTTGAGGCTGGCCATCCAAATAGGGAACGGGATGCACCTGTGCGGCGGCAATAGGAACTCGATCCAACAGCGCCTGTTTGACCATGCGGTAGTTGGAATCTACATGATCATGGGGTACCTGCCGCTCGTCACCCCAGTACCATTCAATCGATTCCCATGGGAGGCTCGCCTCAGCCAACAATTCGTAAAGCCGTTTCGGAGTGGAACCGCCGGAAAGTGATACACGAAAGACTCCGTTCGCATCAATTATCGATAACGCCAGATCGACAAAGGCTGCAGCAGCTTGTTGCGCCAGTTCCTCTGCGTCGGCGTAGGTATGGAGCGTTCCGTTTAGTGGCTGATGCGACATGATATTCCAACTTGAGAAAACTCCGGCCCACTGTCACTTAAAGCAATGTTCCATCACTTAAAGCAATGTTCGGGCCCCGGGTACCGACCTTCTTTGATTTCTTCAACATACTTGCGTGCTGCCTCTTCGATGGTCGCGCCCAAATTCGCGTACGCCTTGACGAACTTAGGAAGGTAGCCGGCCGTAATACCCAACAGATCATTTATTACCAGCACCTGCCCATTGGTATGAGGCCCGGCGCCGATGCCAATGGTGGGAATTTCAATGGACTGTGTAATCTCACGACCTAGGTCCGCTGGCACGCATTCCACTAAGACTGCAAATGCGCCCGATGCTTCCGCCACGCGTGCATCGGTCACTAATTTCTCTGTATTGCGATGGATTCGATATCCCCCTTCGACCAACACGTTCTGTGGTCGAAGACCGACGTGAGCCATCACTGGTATGCCAGCCATCACCAGCGCTTCGATACGCTCCGCTTGCTCAGATCCACCTTCTAATTTAACAGCGGTCGCACGTGTCTCCTTGAGGATCCGGGCAGCCGCCATCACCGTCCGCTCGATGGTTAACTGCCCCTCCGGAAAGGGCAGATCAACCACAACCATGGCTCGTTTGGCCGCACGAGCCACCATCTCGGCGTGATAGATCATTTGGTCCAGCGTCACAGGCAAGGTCGTTTCATGCCCCTGAACAACCATCGCTAGAGAATCGCCGACCAGTAGACAATCTACCCCCGCGCTGTCCAACAGGCTCGCCGTGGGATAGTCGTAGGCGGTCAACATCGAGATGGAATCCCCTTGCTGACGCATTCCAAACAATGATCGTGTGGTGACTCGAGTCGTCGAGTTATTCATCCAACCCCTCTATCGGATGGCGAAAACTAGGCAATGTACATCCGAAACGCTTCAGAAAAGCCGCTAGCCTTGAGTGAGCTAGATTGTGACGGAAACGCGCTTCCAACGTCAGGTGGCAGCACAATTCAGGTTTATTTTCTGGTGTCATGCTGGGAAAGACACTCCAGGAAGAAAATCGCTCTTTCGGACGTAGTTCATTTGCCAATGCGATACATTCGTTTAGTTCCTAATGGTGGGCGTTGGGCGGACGGCACGGCGGAGCGTGCCTGCTACTTTTTGAATTTGGATTTTGCGTGCGCACTTTTGCGTTCTATGTTTCGCTAGAGGTAACGCTATGCGGCGGGATTATGCCTAAACTCCATAGTGTCATTTGTGCAGTGGCTGCGATGCGATCGCCTCACAGCTACGAAACCAACGCCGTTTAGACTATCCGATTGTCGAAAACACCTATTGTAGATAATTATTCGAGATGAGCCCCACAATCATCCTGCTAGGCATCGTCGCTCAATTCGTGTTCGCAGGAATTCGTCTCGTCATTTGGTTTAGATCTTCCAAGGAGACAGCCAAACAGGTCGAAGCGGCCATCATTCAATCTCAAACGAACGACATTGCGCAATGCATGCAGATATTCGGTGAGTTGAGAGGTCTTTTGGTGACCCACCAAAAAGTGCTCGCACATTCACAGAGTCCGCCATCACCAGTGGATTCGCTCAGTGTTGATCGCATGAACTCCATAGTTTCGGACCCAGCTCGTCGATGCATCATTCCGGTCGCCATGCACTCGCGTGTTGACAAGCTGGGGGAGGTTCTCGATCCCTACGGTATCTACTCGAGCGAGCGAGCAGAGATGGAGGACTATGCGGACAGAGCGGACGATTTGGAAGCATTGCTCCAATCGATCAGTGAAAACGGCTCTGAGGACAGGGATCCACTGCTGAAGTTGGTTCGCGAAATGATGGAAGAGAACAGCAAATTACGCACGACCGTTGACGATTGTCAAAGTAAAATATCGGAACTGATCACCAGTTCCAATCGGTCCGCAATAGATGCCAAGATTGACGCTCTGACTCAATTGCCCAATCGGCGAGCATGGATGGAAGAGGTTCCGTCGTTGGAAACAAAGGGAGATCTATTCTTGGCTATGATCGATTTGGATCATTTCAAGGAAATTAACGATACTTACGGACATGCCGCCGGGGACGCCGTGCTGCAAATGGTAGCTCGAATATTCCGCGAGAGCGCCCAGCCCAAGATTTTTCGGATGGGTGGAGACGAGTTTCTGATGTTTTTCCGGGGTCGAACACCGACTGCTGCGGAACATACAATTAACGAGATACGAAACAGGCTTGAAAAGTCGAGTATCGTCGTTGAGGGGAACAAATTATCAATCACGATGAGCTGTGGGGTGACCCGAGCCGAAGAGGGCGAGCAAATCGACGCAATCGTCAGACGAGCGGACATGGCTCTGTATCGTGCGAAAGAGCGTGGCAGGAATTTTGTGGTCTTGATTCCAGGCCCCAAAGCAATGAGTGGTTGTGCCGAGGATTCCGGAGACCCAACCAACTTTCCTTGCATCGTTTAATCGATTTATACGATTGTTGGATACCCCGGTGACGGTCTATGCTGGTAGAGTCGTTTCTCCCGCATGCTCACACCGTCGAGGTCCTTATGTCGGTCTCAATTCCCAACATCGTAGCCCCGCTAGCCATTGCATTTGCACTCACTTCGTCCTGCATCCTTTGCGAATTCGCACATGCAGACGACGACTGGCAATCCGCATTTCAAGCCAAGACTTTTACAGCCGATGCGGGTTCCTTGAACTATCGATTACTGGAGCCAGCAACTGACACGCCAGATGCTAACAAGCAACCGATGCCGTTGGTCGTCTTTCTGCACGGCGCCGGCGAGCGGGGTGAAGACAACCAAGCTCAGCTGAAACATGGTGTCAGCGAATTCTACAAGCGGCGTGATAAATTCCCCTGCTATATGGTCGTGCCACAATGCCCGACTGGGAAACGGTGGGTCGAACGGAATTGGAGCGAGCCGACCGGCTCAGGCACTTTCGTCGATAGCCCTTCGGACTCAATGAAATTGGTCCTTGGCGTAGTTGACCAGATGATCCAATCAGGGAACATCGACCCGAAACGTGTTTACATTACTGGTCTATCGATGGGCGGCTATGGTACTTGGTTCGCCGCGGGCTTTGAGGGAACTCCCTTCGTCGCCGCAGCACCCATTTGCGGTGGTGGAGATCCGAGCTGGGCAAGCCGCTATAAAGAAATGCCTATCTGGGCCTTTCATGGCGATGCCGACACCGCCGTTCCTGTGGCGCGATCGCGCGAAATGATCGATGCGATTCAAAAAGCGGGCGGGACTCCAAAGTACACGGAGTACCCAGGAGTTGGCCACGACAGTTGGACGCAATCCTATGCCAACGATGCATTCTACGAATGGCTCTTCAGTCAGTCGAAGAAATAGCCTGAGCCGACGCAATCTGCAGAACTAGCAATGTGCAAGGCCAACGGATACCATTCCGATTCGTCACATGTGCAACTCGGCTGATGGTCGCCCATTTTCTCTCAACCCCACAAGCAATTCCATGACCGAATTCCCCGACGATGCCGATGGGGCAGTCCTTGCTGAACTAGCCTCGCACGGTATCGATCTTTCCCAACCACTCCTGATTGAGTTTCCCGTCGCCGTGGCCGATGAGGCAACTGCGGCAATCGTCAGCAAGGCGATCGCCGAGGAAGGATATGATTATGAAGTCGAATACGATGAAGGCGAGCCCAACGCGGACGGGATCATCGATCCAGATGACGAAGAGTACGGTTCAACCTGGACCGTGTACGCGAGCGTAAGAATGATTCCTGAATACGACGAAATCATACGTATTCAAGAAGATCTCGACCGCATCGCGCGACCTCTGGGCGGTTTCTCCGATGGCTGGGGAGTTCTCATGGATGATGATATCGAATAGATAGTCGATAGTCGCCTTTCGCTCCGCGAAAGTAGCGTTGGTATTCGCTATCTTTTCGCTATCTTTCGCGGATAGGCTGTGAACTTATTAATCGAAGGCAATAATAGTTGCCTTTCGCTCCGCGAAAGTTCTGAAAAAGCAGCGAATACCAACGCTACTTTCGCGGAGCGAAAGGCGACTATGCGACAACCCAATGCACTCAGCCACTCACCCCTTTCCGCGAAAGTGAAATGCGTTTTCTCGCTGCGTCCACTTCTAACACTTTGACTCGCACAACATCTCCTACCGACACTACTTCGCTGGGGTCTTTGATGTAGGTGTTGGCGAGTTCTGAGATGTGGATCAAGCCATCTTGATGGACGCCGATGTCGGTGAACGCACCAAATTTTGTGACATTGGTAATGACGCCCTCCAGGACCATTCCCGGCTTGAGGTCACTCACCTCATTCACATTTTCAGCGAACTTGGCCACCTTGAATTCGCTGCGCGGATCTCGCCCGCCCTTAGCAAGCTCATCGACAATATCCTTAATCGTCAGCAGGCCCGTCGATTTGTCAATAAAATCAGCTGGATTCAAACGACTCGCTAACGAAGCGTTGCCAATCATCTGTTGCACAGGAAGGTTCAATTTCTCTGACATTCGTTTTACGATTGAATAACTCTCTGGGTGCACCGACGAGTTATCCAGTGGATCACTGCTTTCACTGACTCGCAAAAATCCCGCCGCTTGTTGAAATGCCTTCGGTCCAAACTTTGGTACTTTCAGGATTTGCTGTCGCGTTCGAAACCGACCTTCCGCATCTCGATATTCAATGATTTTCTGCGCCAACTTGGGACCGATGCCTGCTACGCGAGACAGCAGCGAAGCGCTCGCCATATTCACATCAACACCAACCGCATTAACGCACGATTCGACTTCGCGATCCAAGCATTTACGAAGACGAGTTTGATTTACGTCATGTTGATACTGCCCCACTCCGATCGACTTTGGATCCAGCTTGACCAACTCGGCAAGTGGGTCTTGAAGCCGATGCGCGATACTGATCGCACCTCGCACGGTCAAATCAAGTTCGGGATATTCTGCAGCAGCCAGCTCGCTGGCCGAGTAGATCGAAGCACCCGATTCACTGACCACAACTTTTGTCACATCCAGCGACTCTTCGCGAATCAACGCTGTCACGAATGCATCGGTTTCTCTTGAAGCTGTACCGTTGCCAATCGCAATCATCTTCGCATCGTACTTTCGAATCAGTTCCAGCAATACACGACCTGCGCCCACAGTATCTAGCTTGGGAGCCGTGGGATAAATCGTCGTATGAGCTACAAACTTTCCCGTCTCATCCACAACGGCTAACTTGCATCCGGTGCGAAAACCAGGATCGATGCCAATGGTGACTTTGGCACCAGCCGGTGGCGCTAAGAGCAACTCTCGCAGGTTCTTGGCAAACACCTCAATAGCTTCTTCCTCAGCAGCCTCTTTGAGTTGCTCTAACACGGCCGATTCCGCTGCAGGCAGCAACAACCGGTCTACACAGTCTTCTGCCGCACTGCGTAGCTCCGCAGCAAACTCAAAGGATGGATTCTTCAGAACTTGTCCTTTCAACGTTTGCACGGCAGCGTCTCGATTCACTTCAATCGCCACTTTCAAGACCCCTTCCGTCACGCCGCGCAGCATGGCTAACAAACGATGCGAGGGCACTCTCTCGGCGCGTTCGTTGTGTTGAAAGTAAGCCACGAACTTGCTCGCCGGATCATTCTGCCCACGCTTTACCGATGATACCAATTGACCACTGCGAACGTCCTTTGCCATCCAGGTTCGATGCGCCGTATCACTCGCCCATTCTTCCGCGATGATGTCGCAAGCTCCCGCCAAGGCAGCCGCTTCATCAGGCACTTCACGTTGTGGATCAATAAAGCCACGCAATACTTCGCTGCGTGACTTCCCTGTACGCTGCTGAGCCAAAATGAGCTTCGCCAGAGGTTCTAAACCACGCTCTCGTGCGGCGGTTGCGCGCGTTCTCCGCTTAGGCTTGTAGGGTGCGTAAATATCTTCCAATTCAGCCTTGTTGTCGCAAGCCATGATGCGTCGACGCAACTCGTCGGTTAGCAACCCAAGTTGGTCTATCGTTGAGAGGACTGTCGTTTTACGTTCGGCTAGTTCGCGCGACTTGCTCAGTCCGTCTTCAATTTTACGGAGAGCGATCTCATCGATACCACCCGTCGCCTCTTTGCGATATCGGGCGATGAAGGGCAATGTATTTCCATCCTCCAGCAACTCCATCGCTGCCAGTACATTCTTGGTGGGCAGACCTAACTCTTTTGCAATGGCTGCTGCTGTTGCTTGGAGATCAAAGCACTCTTTTACTTCTTTACTCACTCTTCCAATCCTTCGATGTAGAAACTAGTTCGATAATCGATCCCGATAGCCCAACAAACGCAGCGCATTGATGACCACAACAACCGTTGACCCTTCATGAAAAACGACTGCAGCCGCCAGGTTAAGCCCTAGGATGGTTGCAGGTACCAGGATCGCGATCATTCCTAAACTGATCCAGAGATTCTGCCGAATGATGCGAGATGTTTGCCGGCTCAGCCCCACTGCAAAGGGAAGCCGCGACAGGTCGTCTCCCATCAGCGCCACATCAGCAGTCTCCAAAGCAACATCGGATCCAGCTGCCCCCATCGCGATCGCCACTGCGGCCGTTGCCATAGCGGGCGCATCATTGACTCCATCACCGACCATCGCAATGGTTTGAGTTGCACTCCATTTTTGGATCGCAGACATTTTATCTTCAGGCATGAGATCCCCGATGGCCTCATCCAGTCCGATACTTTGCGCGATCTGACTGGCAACCACTTGATTGTCACCGGAGAGCATAATCAGACGCTGCACACCGAGATCACGCAGCTTGGCAATCGTAGGCTTGGCCGCCTCGCGGGGCGTATCCATCATCCCTAACACACCCAAGAATTCTCGATCTTGGCAAACAATCATGGTGGTTCGCCCGGCCTGTTCCAGTTGCTCCACATTTTCAAGAATCGCAGCGGGCAGCGGACCCGACACGCTGTCATCAAACAAACTCTCCGTGCCAATCGACACCAACGCCCCATTCAGTCGGGCCTGCACTCCTTTACCGGTAAAGCTAGTTAGTCCTTCTGCTTGCGCAAGCGATTGCTCCCCCAGACGCTCACGGGCGACGGTGACAATGGCCCGTGCCAAAGGATGCGCACTCAATCGTTCAACCGCCGCAGCAATCCCCAGCAGTCGATCGTCGGTTACACCCGGCGCGGGCAGAATATCCGTCAGCTTGGGTTTGCCACAAGTGAGCGTTCCCGTCTTGTCGAAGGCGATCATGTCAACGCTACCCAACAACTCCAGCGGACCACCACCCTTGAATAGCACCCCTCCATGTCCACCTCGCGCTACCGCGCTCAGCACAGCACTTGGTGTGGCGATTGCCAGCGCGCAGGGACTGGCAGCCACAAGCACCGCCATGGCGCGGTAAAAACTAGCAGAAAATGGTTCATCGACGATTAAGTATGCAAACAGTAATATGACGACGCTGCACAACACAAATGGTACGAAATATCTTTCAAAACGATCCGTCAATCGCTGCGTCGGTGACCGTTGCGATTCCGCTTCAGTCACCATTTTCATCAGTCGAGAAAGCGTAGAATCGTCAGCGGTCCGACTCACCCAGATATGAAGAGTTCCTGGACCGTTAATCGTACCCGCAAAGACACGATGTTCCGCAGCGATCGTCGGTAGCTGAGCGTTACCTTTCGCCGGATCGAATCCATCCGCGGGCGACTTTTCGACAGGAATACTCTCACCCGTAATCGGTGATTGATCGACTCCACTCTCTCCAGAAATAATCACCCCGTCCGCCGCAATAGCACTGTCGGGACGCACAATGACAATGTCGCCGGTTCTGACATCGGTGACATCCAATTCGACTGGTTGCCCATCGCGTAACACTATTGCCGTCTTTGGTCGCAACTTACCCAATGCATCCATTGACTTGCGTGCTCGCCCCATCGCGTAGTGCTCGAGCGCATGCCCCAGGCTGAACAGCACCAACAGCAAGGCACCCTCGGCCCATTGTCCTAACGCACCCGCCCCGAGAGCGGCAACCACCATCAAGAAGTCAATTTCAAATCGTCTTCTTTGCAACGCCTGAATGGACTCCAACGTGGCAAAGAACCCGCCAAAGAAATACGATAAGGCATAAAAGCCCAAAGAAACGCTAGTCGGAACAGATGTTAGCCACGATAATCCCCATCCGATCATCAACGAGCCAGCAGATAGACAGGCGAAAATTAACTCTGTGCGACTGCCAAATATCTGATCCAATCCAAACGGAGCGGATGGATGATCGCAACAGCTATTTTTTTCATGTTGGTGATCTGGATCTGGTGTACTCTTCAAAGGACTCATTCGTTCTCCATCGCTGCGGCAGCGCCAGGCAATCTTGGTTCCGCTGTCGCTACAAATCCGCTCTCCGCATTCCACCCGATCGCCTGCGCGGTCGCGATTGCCGACGTCCGTTGGATGTCGTGTCCCATTGACTCAAGTTGTGCAACGATTAAGGGCTGCAACTCACGCTCCACAACCAATGAATCGGGTACCCACTGGTGATGAATACGGGGTGCGGCGATGGCTTGATCGACTGATTCACCCAGGGCAAGACAACGGATTAATATTTGAGCAGTCGCGCTAATAATACGCGGCCCTCCGGCGGCACCACAAGTCAGTACGGGCACACCGTCCTTTAACACAATGGTAGGGCTCATGCTCGACAAGGGCCTCTTCCCAGGCGCAGGTGCATTGGCAGCATTGCCCACCAATCCAAACGCATTAGGAACGCCCGGAGCAATCGCGAAATCATCCATCTGATTATTGAGCACGACTCCCGTTCCAGGCACGACCACTTTAGAACCAAACGTCGTGTTGATCGTCGACGTCATGGCAATCCAATTGCCATCATCGTCTGCTGCTGTAAGGTGTGTGGTATGTCGAGGCCTACGACCAAAGAGATCGATACCAATTCCAGGAGGTGCTCCCTCGCGTACCAACGGTATTCGCTTGCCCAATTGAATTAATGACGATCGCTGCGCGAGATAGTCTGCATCAATCAACCCTCGCGGCACGTCAGCGAAACCTGGATCACCCAAGAATGCAGCCCGATCCGCAAAAGCAAGCCTCATCGCTTCACCAACGACGTGGTAAAACGCGGCCGGCTCTTGCTGCATCAGTTGTTGAAGATCAAATCGATCAATGAGAGACAGTATTTGAGCCACATGGACACCACCGCTGCTGGGAGGTGGAAAACCGATAATCTGATGTCCCTGAAACTTTGTCTCTAATGGCTCACGAAAGCGAACTCGATACGAGGCTAGGTCATCAGCCGTCAAGATGCCGCCCTGTTGCTTCATCCAGGCATCCGTCAGTTCCGCGAACCGACCGCGATAGAAAGCATCAGGACCTGATTGTTTCAGCTCCTCTAAGATCTTTGCCAAGTCGCTCTGCACTAACGTCTCCCCCGCCAACCGAGGCGAGCCGTTCTCGCGGAGAAAGATCTCACGACTCGCGGGAAATTTTTGCAGGTCGGATCGCTCTCCCTTCAATCGTGCTGCGTACGATTCCGGCAAGGCGAATCCATCAGCCGCCACCTCGGCTGCCATTTGTGCAGCTGCGGCCCATCTTCCCGTTCCCAACTCGGTCGATAAACGGTGATAGGCAGCGACAGCGCCTGGAACGCCGATGGCCAGGGCCCCGGTTTGGCTGAGATTGGCGTCCGCTTTGCCATTGCGGATAAACATTTCCGCATGAGCGGCGGCAGGTGCCGTTTCTCGACCGTCAATAGCGACCATGTGCCCGTCGGCTGCTCGCGCTAAAATAAAACATCCACCGCCAAGTCCCGAATTGTGGCCATCTACAACGGACAACATGAGGGCTGCTGCGACGGCTGCATCGGCCGCATTGCCGCCATCTGCTAATATTTTGAGCCCCGCCTCCGTCGCCAACGGATGTACAGTTGCTATTGCCGCCCGCTTACCTCGCGCGACCGCCCGAAATTGTGGCCCAGAATTCGTCCCGTCAGCACCACCGACCGCCGCAGCAATAGCACCAGTGCCCGATAACATTGGCCAAGCCACCGCCGTAGATGCTGAGCAACCGATCATCGACCGACGAGTCCATTGTTTTCCGTTCGCCATTCCTATTCTCCCTGCCTAAAGATCATTTTTGCTATCGGTCGTCCAGCAATCTTCACTTAGTGTAAACTCGTACGCAAAGAGCGAGGACCACAGTTTCTTACTTTCTCTCGATCATTTGGAAAGAAAACTCATGAAGCGGCGTTGGACGACTACGGCAATCGGTGCGATGTTGGTAGTGATCAAACTGTTGGTTCCCGCAATGGGCTCCCTCCAGGCGGCAGATCCAGTATCCCCAATCCAAGAATCGATCTTGCGCGGTCACATTCGATTTCTTGCGGATGACTTGTTGGAAGGGCGCGGGCCCAGTTCGCGTGGCGATGCGATAACGCAATTGTACCTGCAAACCCAATTTCACATGCACGGACTACAACCCGCGGCAGGAGATGGTAAGTGGGTTCAAAACGTACCGCTAGTCGGAGTCCTCACAACTCCACCCAAAACCGTTCCCTTTCGGAAGGGTGATAAGACAATCGAATTAACCAACTATGAAGAGATGGTCTCGTCGGTCGATCGGCCTAACACAAGCGTTGAATTGAAGGATGCCGAAGTTGTCTTCGTAGGATATGGGATCGTCGCACCTGAGTACGACTGGGACGACTACAAAGGTGTTGATTTGAAAGGGAAGATTCTGTTGATGATGAACAACGATCCCGCCGATGACCCAGAGCTCTTCGCCGGACGTCAACGCTTGTACTACGGTCGCTGGGATTACAAGTACGCCAGCGCTGCGGCTCAAGGTGCTGCTGGGGCAATCATCATCCACACAACACCTTCGGCTGGCTATCCCTTTCAAGTGATTCAGACTTCATGGACTGGTGAAGAATTTGAACTGCGCGACTCGACCGGACCGCGGATGGATATGCGAGGCTGGGTGACTGAAAATGCCGCAAAGAAAATTGTGGAACTGGGCGGACTCGATCTCGATGCACTGCGCGCGGCCGCCGAAAAGCGAGACTTCAAACCCGTTTCGCTCGGCACGACGATGTCTTTAAACCTAACAGCCAAAGTTCGCCAGCAAGATACAGCCAATGTCTTAGGGGTACTCCCTGGAAGCGATCCCATGTTGAAGGATCAATACGTTGTCGTCATGGCACACCACGACCACTTGGGAATGGCGGCAGAGCGAGATGCAAATGGTGACAATATTTACAATGGAGCAATTGATAATGCATCCGGTACTGCCGGCATGTTGGCGATCCTCGACGCAATAACTCGTTTGCCACAACGACCCGCCCGATCGATTCTTTTCGCAGCGGTGGGTGCAGAAGAGCAGGGGCTCCTGGGCAGCAAATACTTCGCTGCGCATCCGACAGTGCCGGCAGGCGCCATGGCGGCTGTCGTTAACATCGATGGCATTAGCTTCCTAGGACGTACCGAAGACGTCAATGTCGTAGGTTCAGGAAAATCCAATCTCGATGCTATCGTGAAAGAAATCGCCACCGCGCAACATCGCTTAGTTGCGCCGGATGCGTTTCCCGATCGTGGCTATTACTATCGATCCGATCAATTCTCCTTAGCACAAATTGGTGTGCCTGGTGTCTATCTTCATTCTGGCACAATGGTTCGTAATAAACCTGAGGGTTGGGGCAAAGAACAATTGGACGAGTGGGTCGAAAAGACGTATCACCAGCCTAGCGATGAATACAATGAGCAGTGGGATCTCTCCGGCGCATTGGAGGATCTTGAATTGCTGATGAACGTAACACTGAGCGTCGCTAACCAGCCCGAGCTGCCTCAATGGACGCCAGGCGACGAGTTTGAAGCTGCACGACGCGCAGCACTCGAAGAACTTGGATCCCAACGTTGATTTTTGATGTTTCTAGCTTTCTTCATTAACAGCGCTGGCCGATGCAAACTTGGCGTCGCACTCGAATGGGTTGCGTTGGTTGCTATCCAACTCTTGAGCATTTCCCCACCGGCTAACGCTCAAGAGAACATCGATTCGCAGAAGCCAAGCCCAGAATTGCTTGCCGAAGCAGCGGAACTTCAGCGACTTTGGAGTAGCGAACGGCTCGTTATGGCAAAACTGCAAAAGCTGGGAGCAACGTTCAAGATGGCTCCCGTAGGCGGGGCTGTTGCAGAGTTGCTTGATCCTGATAAACGGGATTTCGTTGCGGAACTTCGGGTCCTCAGAAATCGAGCCCTCGATCAATCGCCCGATCAGACTCTTGCTACGGGCCATGCCATTCGTTATGTCCCCTATTTCCGTAAACTCAAACGACTCTCCTTGGACGCGTCGTTAACCAAGGACGAAGATTTGCGCGCCCTCAGCAAAATAGATTCGCTCACTACCGTCGTGCTCTATGATGCAAGCGGCGTTACTGACGAGGGAGTAGCGCACTTGGCTCAATTGCCTTACTTAATGGTATTGCAAGTCTACGGTGCCAACATCGGCGACCAAAGCCTGCTGCACTTACACGGCGCCAAAGAACTCTACGAACTCTATCTAACCAGCGACCGGTTCTCTAACGCTGCCATTGCCTCAGCCAGCAAGATTGCTTCCCTCACACAATTGTCATTGGTGGGAGGCCAAATTGATGATGACGGCCTTCATCCGCTCAGCGAACTACCGCAACTACGTCACCTCGACCTATCTTCCACTCAAATTACCTCACGCTCAGTCGAACGCATTGGGCAGTTTCCCGCGTTGGAAGTGTTTGTCGCCCGGTCCACACAATTAACGGAACAAGACTTCGCTCGTATCCGCTTGGTAATACAAAGGCGCACTGGTAACGGTCGTCGCACAAGTAACAACGCAAAGCTCTAAAAAGCAATGCTTCCACTCCCAAGATATATTTGCGAACCGGCATTCAGGTTGATATAAACATGGCCAGTCAAAAGATTGACTCGTCTTTAGTTTTGATGATCAACGTTTCCATTCCTGAGGAGCTTACTTGTGAACGAACAGTTTAATGGGCAGCAATTAGACGGCGCTTCCCTAGCTATTGCCATTGTTTTCTATTTGGTCATCTTTGCCGTCATGCTCGCTGTGCAAATTGGCATTTGCTACGTGCTATATCGGGCAGCCAGCGTCATTCCCGAACAACAAAGAGAAGCATCGCCAGGGCAAGCATTTCTTCTGCTGATTCCCCTGTTCAATATCTACTGGCTGTTTGTCTATCCAAAGCAACTATCAACTTCGTTCCAAAGAGTCCTTTCGGCAGGTGGTCAGCCCACAGACGATTGCGGTGAAAAAACAGGACAATGGTGGGCCATCTGTTCGATCGCGAGCATTATCCCCTGCGTCGGTCTTTTTACCGCACTTGCCGGCTTGGTCTTAATGATCATGTACCTGGTTAAAGTTAGCGAGTGCCGCACGCGCGTCTTGGCAATGGGAAATAAGGGCTTCAATACTCCTCAATTCTACGGCCAGAATTTTTAGCACCGCGTACGATGGTGCGCCCCGGATAGGAAGAGAAAGCCATCAGCGCAACATAAACCAGGTAAATGCCAAACGTTGTACGGTAGTCATCAATCGACAACGCGTTACGCGGAACGGTCCATGACAAAATCATAAACGCATCGACCAGCAAAAGCGCAAGCAGACCACAGAACAGCGTACCCTTCTGAATACGCCGAGAGCTCATCGAGCAACCATTTCCGTTAATCTGCTTTAATCCATAAGCCGCTCGCCAAAAGAAGGCCGTGATTGGCAACACGATTGCCGTCAGTTCCATGACTACCCCTGGCCCCACCAGCAACGCCAGTAGCGCGGGACAGAAAAACACAAGGGCTGGTAGAATTCCGTCATAACCAAACAATCGCGACAACCACTTTGTGGTCGTAGCATGATGTGCCGAACAGATTGCTGTGGTCGACATGAAAATTTGAGTGTAAACCTCTCTCCTATTCAGATCTCGCCAAAATAATCTTGCGTTCGTCAGTATACTTCCACCATGGCAATGGTGGTTCGCCGGCCATAAATCGTGTTATCGAGATGAAAACGTCAATCACACATGGATCGTGTCGAACTTTCGTGAGTTCACACAACGATTCGTACATGGCGAATGGATCTCGACCAATGAGATCCGTCGCAGAGTTAATACCTATTAAACGAAGATCGGCGGCAATCGATTCGCCAATGTTGGGCAAGTCGGTAAGCTTCTGAAGCCGAGTACGATTGACTTTGGTAGGATTCATTTTACAAACTGCTCTTGATAATTTTTTTTCGCACTCTTTAGCTTAACATATTGCGCAGATAGTCGCCTTTCGCTCCGCGAAAGTAGCGTCCGAATGTCACCTTTCGCAGACAAGCAGTGAATTTATTGATCGAAGGCAATAATAGTCGCCTTTCGCTCCGCGAAAGTAGCGTCCGAATGTCACCTTTCGCAGATAGGCAGTGAATTTATTAATCGAAGGCAATAATAGTCGCCTTTCGCTCC
>JBGTBJ010000179.1:0-11645 GCA_041749395.1 Pirellulaceae bacterium | reverse complement strand
GCGAAGCTGAAGCTGGCAACAGCTAGGCCATTCTGATTCAAGGCTGGCGTATATACCAAGTTTGGAATATCGGCAACGGCGATCACATCGTTGTCGTTTACATCCACGGCATTGAGCGTCAAAGTGCCGCCAGCCAAGGCCAAGCCACTGATGGTGATCGAGGCCAATGCGTTAGCGGGAACATCGTTGGCGTCCGTGAATCCAAAGTCACTAGCCTGGAACGTGTAAGCCACATCCTCATCCGTCGTGATGGTCGTGTCTGCGCCCGCTGGGGCGTCGTTCACGCTGGTCACAACAATATCAAAATCCTGGCTCACACTTGTATCAGAGCCGCCGTTATCGGTACCGCCGCCGTCGATCAAGACAACGGTGACGGTAGCTGTACCGTTTGCATTCGGGGCTAGTTCATAAGTCAACTTGCCGGTGCTATCGATGGCGGGCTGCGCGGAGAACAAGCTGTTATTATCGTTGGTTACAGTAAACGCTCCGGTTTGGCTCGAATACGTGTTGCCAAATGGTGCGTAAGTTGAGCCGTCCGTTTCGTTGGCCGGACCCAGGTTGATGGCGGTGATGAAGTTCTCGATCTCATGAACACCGGTGTCTTCATCAACCGTTTGATCCGATCCAGTGGTAAACGTCGGCGCATCGTTCTTGGGTGCGACGGTGATGCTTACGGTACCGCTCGTACCATTCGCTGTTGAGAATTCAAATACCGCATAGCCATAGTAGTTCGAATCGGGCACAAATTCAGTTTTGCCGGTGTCGACGCCACTGACCACGGTGTTAACTGAACCGTGCGTAGCAGCGGTTGTAACGTAGGACGCAATCGCGGAACCATCAACACGAAGATCCAATACAAAGCTGCTAATGTCCTCCACGGTGGGCGCTGTGAAAGTATTATCTGAAGAAGGTGTTATCGTCGCTCCAGACGCCTTGCTGAAGAACGACGAACCCACGTTCTTGAGATTGAATACGTTATCGCCAGAAGTAATGTCCAACACAGAGTTATCTAGAACCGCAACCAAAGCAGTAGTTTCTGTATCAGCCTCTGTTACCACTGAGTTTTCCAAAACTAGAATAGCACCATCCTCAATTACGAGAATCGAATCACCATCATCTAGAGAATCCTCAATGGTCGCGTTTTTGATCGTAGTCGTTATTCCCGAGCCGCCATTCGCCGTAGTCACTCCCGAGACTGCGATTCCATAAGTTTTGCCGTCAATCGTACCTCCACTCGATTCAATCGAAGAAGTCAAATGGACCTGGCTACCCCCGTTATTAACCAGCGATGCTCCGGACAGCAGGATAAAGCTCTCAGCGATTGACGACTGGCCATTAAGATCGACCTCGGCCGCGTCGCCAATCGTGGTAGAGCCCGCTGTCGTTCCAAGTGCAGCCACATCTCCGAGCACTAAAGTACCAGCCTCAACAGAAACGTTTCCGGAGAACGTATTGGCGCCACTCAAAGTAAGCGATCCTACACCCACTTTCGTAAGAAGCGCTGAACCGTCCAAAACTCCGCTCAATTCTGCATCGCCGGAGCCGCCAACTGACAACTCATTGGCAGCATAGGTCACCGTTCCACTGGCAGTTGCTGCCGTAGCGCTACTGTTGATAAGGAAACCGCCTCCCGTTCCGATAACGAAATTCTCTGCGGAACTAACTCCATTGAGATCAACGGTCGCCCCGCCGCTAATATTCGTAACGTTGGTGGCAACGCCCAGTGCCGAATCCTTCGCAAGTTTTAGGACCCCGTTGGTAACATTCGTCACTTTTGCGAAAGTACTCACTCCGCTGCCACCAAGAGTCAAGGTTCCGGCACCTGACTTCGTTAGCGCCCCCGCACCAGCCGTTCCAGTTAGCGTAGCAACACCGACGATGCTGATGTCCCCCGACCCGGAGAATGTTCCTCCGCTGGTACCGTTCCCCAACGCAAGATTCCCGCCGAGCGTCAGCACTGATTCCGTCGCACCTGAATTAGTTACCGTTGCGCTTGCATTGGAGAAAGTAAGATTGTTCTTGGACAAACTGAAGCCATTCAAATCCAGAACGCTGGTTGCACTGCTCACTGTGACGCTACCTGTCGATGCACCCAGTGCGGTTGCATTATTTACCAACAGAGTTCCGTCGCTGACCGTAGTCGTTCCGTTGTAGTCGTTGGCTCCACTCAGCGTTAACTTACCCGAACCCGCTTTCGTCAGTGATCCGCCACCGTCGATAATTCCAGCAATGGTCGCGTCTACACTGGAGCTGATCGTCAGCACGCCGGAACCAAGATTCAAGGCACCTAGGTTGGCCCCAGAACCTGCACCAACCGCGGTTACCTGACCTACGGTCTGTGCCGCCCCTGAACTAAACGTTGCACCATTTGAAACGCTGACGGATGCGAGTGAACTGTCACTAGTGCTGCTGATAGCTGCGGCATTGTTAGAATTAAATCGACCCGCTGACACAACAATCGCGTTCCCAACGCCCGATTCAAATCCGGTGGTAGAGAACGAAACAGCTGGGAGAACACCGCTCAAAGTAAGCGTTGCCACTGCCAAGGTACCTGCTCCGGACTTCGTAATGGTTTTGGTCGTGCCTCCATAATTCATTCCACCAAAGGTGGTCGTGCCTACTCCGGTGCCGTTCGTGTTGTTGGTTTCGATTTCGATATTACCGCCCAATTGCAACGAAGCGACACGCAACGTGCCTACACTGTTGCTGGACGTAAAATTGGAACCCTGATTTATCGTCAACTTAACGCCGGCTGAAGCGCTAATTGCACCTATCTGATAGGTTAAGGAGCCGCCCGTAGTTGCACGATTTAACAAGATCGTTGAACTGGACTCCAACGTTATCGAATTGCCAAAATAGGTATTTGCAGTCGCTTGCAGTTCGAGCGTACCACCTGCCAAGGTAACGACATTCGTATCTGCACCCAGTGCGTCTTCATTCACGGAAGCAACGACCGTACCAGCTTCTACACGCAAGCCGCTGGAAGTGTTATTCCAGGTGTTGGTGTTGCTTAACACCAAAGTTCCCAATCCCTTCTTAACGATCGAACCAGAGCCTGAGATAATTCCTGACAAGGTCGCTGTCTCACCCGTACCAACCGTGATCTCAACGGTAACATTGGCTGGAATATCGATGTTATCTGAGACCGTACCGGTGCCCAGTGTCCAGAAAACCGTGGCACTGGCAACAGTGTCAGCAATATCGATACCATCTTGAATCTCTGCAGTAGTGCCAACGGTAACGGAAGTCGCAGTACCGGAAAGTGTTGCGGCGTCAAGATCCCCATCAAGGGTAACGGTTGGCGAATCAATTTCCAAATTACCGGCAACTGTAATATCAGCGTTGATGTCAACGCTGCCCTCTCCATTTGTTTTTAGAGTTAGATTGTTGTTGGCATGCGCGTTAGTTAGGGCACTAGCGACCGTAATAGTGTTTGCACCACCAGAGTTCGTTGCACTGGTATCTATCGTTACGGAGTCGTTGCTAAACAAGTGAGCCGACTCAATCGACACGGGAACGCTACCTGTGGTTCCCGTAACTACGATCGCGTCAGTCATCAACGTCACCGAATCTAGCCCAGCGTCCAACACTAAGTGATTGGCGTCAGATGGACCCGAAGTGACAGAGGCCGCTCCTCCAGTTATGTCGACGGGCTCAAGCCCGAAGAAATTGATGATGCGATCTCCAGGCAACTTTAGCTGGCCATCACCGAAAGTAGTCGCACTAGGCGTGTAATCGACATCTGCACCATTAATGCCCAATGTATCGTTGCCACCGACGCCACCGTTGTAGTTAAGTATAGCGCCTACTGGTATTGGATTACCTTCGGTTAGATCAATGATCAGAGTATCATCGCCGGCTTCCGTCCCGTTTATTTCGAGTGAGATAATTTTAAGAGGATCATGTTGCCCTAGCCCCGGTATCAAGGCAGATTCACTGTCGTAAAAACCCACCAACCCATCACTTACACGGATTACTATGTTTCCGCCAGCGCCATCGAAAGCAGCAGGTGGTACGCTGACCGCCTCAGCAATGTCCACTACTGACACTTGTAATGTTTGATAAAAAGAAAGATTACCAAGGTCGTATGTTTGAACCAACAAATGATATACATCCTTTGCTTCGAAATCGACAACTTGGCCAGCCCGAATAAAAAGCTGATCGCCATCTATAAGAAATCGGCTATTGTCTGATGCAACTGAATCAGAAACACTGTCATCAAACAGGTAATAACCGTGCGAATCTCCGGCATCCACATCCAATGAGGTCAACGTACCAACAAGAACATTGTTAGTCGTATCTACATTCTCGTCCAAAGTACTCGCAGAAAGCTCAATTCCTGTCGGTGCTTCATTGACGTCCGAAACTATTACTTCAAGGACCTTTTCAAACGCCAGTGCGGGCGAGCCATTGTCAGTAGCCAGAAGCCGCACTGAATAGCTCGACTGCGACTCAAAATCAATAGTTTGCCCGTCGGCTAATCGCAGCGCCGTGCCGATTATTTCAAACTTTAGATTGTCTGCATCTCCATCCCCAGCGATTAACGAGAATGTGTGAGAATCACCCTCATTACTATCTACAGCAGATAAAAGCCCTACAGTTACGCCGCCAGACGTACTTGTATTCTCTGCGATTGAAGCTGTATTGATGTTAACATCAGTTGGTGCATCGTTGCCATCTATCACATTGACGGTAAACGGAAATGCAGCCGTCCCACCGCGTCCGTCGTCGGCAATCACCCTGATATTCAGAGTTTCAGCCGTTTCGAAATCCAAGACGGAATTCGTGAGGAGCATGTTGCCAGAAACAACGAAACTGGAGTGATCTTCAAAACCAGGGTCTATAGAGAAGCTCACAATATCAGCGTAGTTCGGATCTGTCGCAGTCAGAGTACCGACCAACGTGCCGACAGCAGCATTTTCACTGACGCTTGTGTTCAAAAGCACTGCGCCTACTGGCGATTTATTTTTTGCGACCCACGCGACCGCTTGCTCTAAAAGCTTGTCCGGTTCACCTAACCGTAGCCCAGAAGTATCGCTGTAACCATCAGTACTCCCCACAGTAGACGCCGCGTAAAGAGCACCAATGTGGGCGCCTCGCCCAGCGCCCTTATCACCCGCCGCGATGACTCCACCTGTTGTACTCAAGGCTACTGCGTCGCTATCCACTCCTGAAAACGCGTATTCAAAAATCGTACCGGCTGGAACACTCAAGTTCGGCCCTAAACCAGATACCACAGGATGGGTTGTGTTCGCCAGGTTTATCGAACCGCTAGTCGCAGGGAAATAGTTATAACTACCCGTAAGCTTAACCGGAATAATTGGGTCAAGATTCGCAACTGCGGCTTTCTGATTTGTTGCGTTACTACTTACGAACGCACCGTAAACACCCCAACCAGTCATAACGACGCCGCCACCAGTATTTAAAACCCATTCATTCAACGCAGCAGTGAAGGTATCGTTACCGAACCCGCCGTTGAATGGACTAGCCAAGTTGCTATTAAGAGTGGCCTTATGGTTGTTATTTCCAAGAATAACTACGTCATATTCACTTAACTCAAGTGACGTGTCCACGTCGCTCGAATTCACGAGCGAGGCATTAAAATTAAAGTTCGTCGAGTCGTTCAACTGAGCAACAGTAGCCAAGTAACCCCCGTTATCACCTCCGTTAACGATATCCCCTACAACTGCAATATTTATCGCGCCTGCGGTCAGCAATTGCCGTTGCTCCAGTCCTTCTGCAAGTAGCAAACGTCGGCCGACGCGACGGGGCAGGGGAGCGGCAGCATTACGATACGAACTGGGTCGAAAGAGGCTCGTTATCGCAGACCAGAACGCTTGCAGGAATGAGAGTCCGAGTTGTGGGAAGCGAGGGAAGGCATCTCGATATCGACGAGCACGTTCTTTTTGGCGTTCGATCCAAGCGGTGCGATGAGCAACCATACGTGTTGTCCAGCGCTGATTCTGCTCGCGAATTCGTTCGGCGCGTTGGGTGTTTTTCTGAGCGGTACGAGCGGAATTGCGATAGTTCTTGGATCGTGATGCCATGACTGGATTACCTATAAACCTATGTTACTGTCGAAGTTGTGTGTCGTTTGTTGATTGATCAATCGTTTCGGGACCCAGTGCGGAGTGCAGCCCATCGGTTGCCACCACATGCTTGGATCCCGCAAATTTTGTCCCGCAAAGTTCTCCATTCAGTCCGCTCCGAAACTGCCCTTCGCCGCCGTCGTTGGTGGCTGAGAGATTCGAAGATGCCTGCCGGGAACCCTTTCCCAAAGTGCGAGTGCGGAGCCTCGCTTTCCTCGCCAAAAAACGTTGGAATTTGACAATCCAACGTATCAAGGCCGCCATCGAGGTGCCCTATTTCCATAGATGCACCAGCCTAAAGTGGCAACTCGACTGGTGGACGTGCTTGCGCAGCATCCGACGAGAATCACCCTAGATTTAGGTGGTAGCTTAGTGGCAAAAGAACCGTGGTCAAGCGATCGACCGTTAAATTCCGTCGTTTGAACCACCCGGGAGACGCGTTTGCGAATGCTAAAGTCAAGCGGCATAGGGATTTAGAGCCGCTAATTGGGGAACCGGGTGGGTCGGTTGACTTTCCGCCACCAAAAACAGAAGAGGGGTAAAACCTGACATTCTTCTTCCCAAAAGAGCTATATTGATTTCGATTGAAGAATTCGGTATGGGCCGGGGTGCATTTGGTAGTCGTGTATCGCAGATAGTTGGCTTTCGCTCCGCGAAAGTAGCGTCTGCAATCACGGCTTAGCTTGCAGAGTTCGCGGATCGGCTGTGAATTGCTGATAGTTGCCTTTCGCTCCGCGAAAGTAGCGTTGGTATTCGCTGCTTTTTCAGAACTTTCGCGGAGCGAAAGGCGACTATTATTGCCTTCGATTAATAAATTCACAGCCTATCCGCGAAAGTAGCGTTGGTAATCGCTGCTTTTTCAGAACTTTCGCGGAGCGAAAGGCGACTATCTGCAGGGCGATTGCACCGTAGGTCATGCTGCGAACACGACTTTTACTAAATAATCACCATCCCAACCAGATTTGAGCCGTCTGTTCTTCACTCCGCATTTGGCTGTCTTCTCCTGCTTCAGAAGGCTCAACGCCGTCCGGCGAAGCGTGCTGAAGTTCTCATCAGCGTGACCTTTTCGGATGCGACACTGGTCTTCGCCGAACGTCACATCCAGTTGCCAGTGAAGGCTGTTCTCGATTCCCCAGTGATCGCGGACTGCTGAAGCGAACCGTCTTCCAGAGACGTACTTACTGAGAATGTAATAGCGAAGCTCTACGCTATCGCCTTTTCGGCGAGTCGTGTTGTTTATTGATACGCCGATTGCTTTGTGACCGCGCCACGGAGACGCGTCGGGCAAGTCTTTGGGCGCTTTGCAGATGAAGTAAAAGCGGTGGTCCTCGCGGCCGTGCCCCTTCTCATCACTCTCGAATCGACGGACCTTGATTTCGGCGAAATCGCCTTCCAAGTGCTTCAAGAAAAACGATTGCATTCCTTTGTGCAAAGTCGGTTGGTTGCCTTTGACGGCCAGGCAATAATGGGCCTTGCCGGCGATGATCTGATCGGAGATCTCGGTTTGGCAACCCATCGCGTCGATTGTGACCAGAGCACCAGAAACCTCAATCATTTCAAGCAATTTTGGAATGGCAGTGATCTCATTGTTCTTAGTATCCACCACCGCTTGACCGAGGCCGATGTGGTTCTCCGTGGCCCAAGCACTGACCATATGGATGGCCGCCTTACCGTCTTTGTGATCGTAGCTTCGCCGCAACGTCTTGCCATCGATCGCGATGACTTGGCCGTCCGTGATTTCGTGCAGTCTGGTCAACCATGCGAGCAGATTGCGTTCGAATTCTACCGGCTTGATATGCATCCAAAACGATGACTCACTAAGTTCGTAAACTACCCAGATTGTCGCAATCGCCCTGCGAATACCGACGCTACTTTCGCGGAGCGAAAGGCAACTATTAAGAAAGCAGATTTGAGGTAAACGCTACTTTCGCGGAGCGAAAGGCAACTATCGGAAAGGCAACTATGGATAGGAGGGTTGCTGTTACTTTTCTTCGGCTCGTTTGCGGTGCAAATCGGCCAAACTCTGACGACCTAGCTGCTCATAGATGGTTGCCAAGTTTTCATGAACCTGCTGCTTCTGGTCAGCTGGCGAACGCGTTAATACTCGCTCAAATTCCACTAACGCTTCTTCCCATCTTTCTTGCTTCATCAGGATCGATGCAAGGGTATCGCGAAAACGAATCTGCTGTGGAGCACGATCGACAACCGATTTCGCTAACTCGTATGCACGTGGTAGGTCGGGAGATTCGCTCGATGCGAGCGTCCATGCCAAGTTATTGCCCACTTCCAAAAGACTAGAGTCCAGTTGATAGGCTTTTTCTAGATGCCAAAGTGCAGATGTAGTATCTTTCTCGAGCCATTCGATACTGCCGAGCGAAAAATGGGCAAAGGGCGTTGCAATTCCTTCAGATACGAGATCTTCCAAGCTATTTCGCATCTCAGTTCGCTGCTCGGCAGAATCGAGCTTTTGGTACATGTCCAAAAGCCTTTTGTAGACCTCCGAATAATTGGGAGAATGACGAAACGCTTCGGAAAGCAGCCGATTGCTTTGTGAAAACTCGGTTGGTTGCTCTTTGACCCATTTATCAAAACGGTAGAGCAAGATATCGGCAGCTCCTTGATGGAGCTCGGGAATGTTCTGCAGCGCAAGTCCCTGGTCGATCAACTTTTGGGCGTCGTCTACGCGGTCAAGTGTGAGTAGCGTGTAGGTCAAAAGAACTCGATGCGAAAAATCGAAGGGATTTTTTTCAAGAGCTTGCAAGTAAAACGTCTCGGCGTTCTTTAGAGCCAAGTTAAGGAACTCGGCATCGCCCACTTGTTTAGCAAGAATTGCGACTTGGTACCACAATTCACCTTCAACTTCTGCCGCTTTGCCCATGCGTGCTAGCCCCGCCTTGGGTTGACCAACGGCCAGATAGAACATGGCCCACAATTTGTTGGTTTCGACGGTTTTGTCGTCCTTTAGTTGGCTGAGGTGCCATTGCAGTCTTTCCAGTTCTTTTGAATCTCTGGATTTCGAAAGTGAACTGGCGATTCTCAGGGCCTGCAATCGATGAGCGGGGAGATAGCCCTCTTCCTTATCGGGCGCAAGCCGATCCAGAATGCGTTGTGCCGCCGCCGATTCTCCATTTTGTTGCAGGATAGCTGCCCAATTCAATTCGTCTGCGGGATCGATCTGCGTTCCCTGCTCAATCAATCGTCCGTAATAAACTTTCGCGAGATCCATTTTCTCATTTTTCATCGCTCCTCGAGCCGCATCGAGGTAGCGAGTCCGCACGTTGTTGGGTAGCACCGAGGCAAAACCGAGCACGCTTCCCACGCCCACAATTACAACGACCGAGGGTATCGCGAGCAGCACATGGCGATTGCGGACAAAAAAATCTAGATATCGACCCAGAATATGTCTAAAGCGGTCAGAAACATCATGCATTTTGTTCACTAAAATCTAGTTTGATGATTTTTGAAATCTTTGCGCATTCACAAGTAGCTCACGTGCGGAGAAGAACAATGCACGAACTTCTTGAATGTCATCAGGTTGCCACTCGGTGTCGGTCGCAGCAAAGACTTGAATCGTTGTAGCTGGCAATTGATTTCCTGATATTGCTTGAGAGACACCCGTGCCAAGGCCAAGTGTTTCCGCAAATGATTTGAAAAGCTGCTTGACATAGAAATCATCTATTCGCGATTTTATGCCGCTCAAACCCGGCAACATTTCTGCTCCATTTCGATCCACCGAAGAAAATGCAACGAAGCCAACATCATAATTTCGCTTCATATTCAGTTCGCTGTGGCGAACATTCTTTGTTTTTTGTAGACCATAGTCACCCTCGATTGCCAAGAAATAATCTGAATTGATGTCCCATCCTAATCCTCGATAACATTGTGATAAATCGTGCCAATCACCCCAAGGTCCATCTAGAGAAATATAGGCCGTTAAGCTGCCTTTCGTGTAGGTCCAAATAAACGAGTTATCCGCTTGAAAGTATCCCCTCTCTCGATGCACGTGCTCAAATTTTTTGAGCGACCAACCTTGGACAAGTCTAGGCATTTCCTGCTCATCCGCAGCCATCATTTGAAGTGGCCCTTTCAATCCTATGGTTCGATCTGAACCAATAGTTTGCACATAAGCAACCCGGGTGCTAATGACGAAAATAATGCCGGAAAAAACTGATAATCCTATCATTAAGGTCCACCGCAGATTGAGTGCATTCGCTCGAGTGCTCGCACCAAATTCAAGCTCGTTCGAGTCATCTGGGTTGGGTTCTTCTTCAAGCGTGCGAAAGAAATAATACCGAATGCTAAGTCGGATCAGCGCATCGGTACTCGCGACCATCACGAGGATGAATAGAAAGACGAGATAACCAACTATTTCGTGCCCAAAATCCTTCACAACCCAATCTGTATGCGTGTCGGCAATATAGACGACCGATGCAACTCGGATCGCGTTCCCTACAATCACCCAAACAATCGTTTGAAGCAGATTGCAGAGAATTCGTCGCAGACTGTGCTGCAAGCTCACGCTGACCATCGCCACAACCGCCAGCGACGAGAAGAGCGACCGCACACCGCTGCACGCTTCTTCTGTGAGGTAGCGTGACTTTTCAGTCATAAGGACTACCCCTTCGCGAAAGTGCACAAACCCAAAGCCATCAAGCAACCAACTTGATAATCGAGAGGAAAAAACTTGCATCTCAAAAATGAATTTCTGGTCCAAGCTCAGAGGTAGCGGAATAGCGAACAGCAGCAGCATCAAATAAGGGGCGGCTTGGCGAAGTCCGCCCCAGCCAACCATCCCATAAATAAGCGTGAATACACCCAGAATGACGGAGATGACTCCTATCAACCCGCTGTTCAACAAGTTCCCTAGCAAAGCAACCGTGAGGACGAATGCAATGGAAAACAAGAACACCCAAGTTTTGGCTGGAGAGGCAAAGGATACGATCTGTTTCCAATGACGCCCTATGCCGACAGCAGCAGCCCCAAATACCAAAGGAAAATACTGATAGTGACCAGAATTCCACATGCGCAGGCTGTACGGCACCATCAACAGGGCCGACGGCGCTAAAATGGCAAACGCCAACAAAATCCAGCGAATCGACTTACGTTCGTTCATGAATCGCTACCAGGCTGGCAACCCTATTTAGTTTCTTTAGTAGGTCAGAAGGGATATGGCTTTGGTTGCATCATAATCGCGCCCCGACATTTTCACCTAGGGCCGTCCCCCCATTACGAGTCATGATTGATAAAGAGACTCGATTCAAACGTTAGAACTGTTAATGCCAGATGCGTTCAAATTACTCGCTGGGCCGTGTGACGGGGTCTGTAGGCGGGCCGGCCATTGATGTGATGGTTGGAAAGGCAGAGGTGGAGTTGCAGTACACCCTCCCGAGTCGCCATCTGCGGCGAGTGGGAGGGTCGGATTGATACACCCTCCCGAGTCGCCGTCGGCGGCGAGCGGGAGGGTCGGGGCGCAGCCCCGGGGAGGGCATCTTTTCAAGAAAGCGATAAAGGGGCAGGGGATTGCGCTCGCCCTCCCCGTGGCTCGTTCCTCGCCTC
>JBGTBJ010000178.1:0-70375 GCA_041749395.1 Pirellulaceae bacterium | reverse complement strand
TCGTGCTCGTGCTCGTGCTCGTGCTCAGTGAAACGGTGCTCGTGCTCGATCGAATCGCTGCTGTCGTCGGGCGATAATATTCTGGGCGATGAAAAATCGATTGGGATGTTGGGCTGGGGTTTGCTTCGGAATCGGGTTGGGATTTGGGCGTGGCGTTTCGAGCACGAGCACGAGCACGAGCACGAGCACGAGCACGGGGATGGGCACGAGGATGAGGATGGGGATGGGGATGCTTTGAGCGCTGGCTTGTTGAGTTGGAGGGGGTTATAGTTGTGCTTTGTTGGTTGGTGCGACGCTACTTTCGCGGAGCGAAAGGCGACTATCTTTCTTTTGGTGGTACTCCCTATGATGCGACAACTCTTTGGCATTTTTTTGGGGCTCGTCGGTTCGATACTCTGTCGTACTGCGTTTGCCGACGTTCGTTTACCGGCTGTGTTTAGCGATCATATGGTGCTGCAACAACAGCAAGAAATTCGCGTCTGGGGTTGGGCCGATGCGGGTGAAGCAGTGACCGTTTCCCTCGGCAAAAACAGTCAATCCACGACGGCGGCCGAAGATGGTCGTTGGCATGTGGAATTGCCACCCATGATGGCCAGCAAAGTGGCGGTACCCTTTGTCGTGAAAGGAAATAACACGGTTGAAATTGGCGATGTGTTGGTGGGAGAAGTGTGGCTGTGTTCTGGTCAGTCCAATATGGAGTGGCCTGTTGCAGCATGTACCAATGCGCAACAAGAGATCGCTGCTGCAGATTTTCCCATGCTTCGCCATATCAAGGTTCCGCTCGTGCCTTCCACTGTGCCCCTCGATAACTTCCAATCGAATTGGCAAGTCTGCTCTCCCGCGACGGCTGGAGGTTTTACCGCATGTGGTTACTTTATGGCTCGAAAAATCCAACAGGAACTCGACGTTCCGGTTGGGCTTATTAATTCCTCTTGGGGCGGAACGCGTGTAGAACCCTGGACTCCGCCCGTTGGATTTCAGCGGGTAGCTGCGTTGCAGGATATTTATCAGTCCGTTATCGGCCGAACACCTGGAACGCCATCCTATCAAGAGCGGCTGTCAGCTCATATTTCGGCGGTCGAGTCTTGGGTCGCCACTGCCAAAGAAGCCGTTAAAGGTATCACGCCTCTGTCACCAAGCCCGGCGTATCCAGCGGAGTTGGTTCCCTTTTCCAGCAACCAAGATCCGTCCATGCTGTACAACGGAATGATCCATTCGCTCGTTGGATTCCCGATTCGTGGTGCAATTTGGTACCAAGGTGAATCCAACCATGGTGAAGGCATGCTGTACTTGGAAAAGAAAAAAGCGTTGATCAATGGTTGGCGCGAGTTATGGAAGCAGGGTGATTTTCCTTTCTATTATGTCCAAATTGCTCCCTATCAATATGGTAATGAGGATCCTACGATTCTGGCGAAATTTTGGGAGGCTCAAGCTGCAGTACAGACGATTCCGCAAACTGGGATGGTGGTGATCAATGACATCGCAACGGTGAATGATATTCATCCACCCAACAAACAAGACGTAGGTTTGCGACTCGCCTTATTGGCTCTCAAGTATGACTATGGTCAATCAGAAATAGTTGCTAATAGTCCTGAAGTCGACACGCTGGAAGTCTTGAGCGATAGGCTCAAGATACGTTTCAAGAATGCAGGAGGCGGACTGAAGACGCGAGATGGAAAAGCGCCATCACACTTTGAAGTCATTGGTGTCGGTTCCGATGGTTTTCAACCGGCAAGTGCAGAGATCAACGGGGATACTATCACGTTGACATCCGATAAGGTGAAAGCACCTGTAGCGTTTCGCTTTGCATGGCACATGTTGGCTGAACCGAATCTTGCTGGTGGGACTGGTTTACCCGTGGGTGCCTGTCGTGGCGGAGACTTGCCCGATTTTTTGAGTTCCGTTCCGACTGCCAAGGAATATAAATTGGTCTATGACTTGGACCTAGAACGGCTTCAACATGACATTCAATACGATGTTGATCGTAGCGGTTCGGTCAAGAATTTTGATCGCATTGCCTACCTGTTGGAGCTGACCACAGCGGCTGGTGAAGAACAAAATCTCTTCGTGTCGATGAAAGCCTTTACCAATGATGTCACGAAAATTGGCATTCCCACAATCTCATCACAAGCCCAGTTTCAAATCCCGGTCACGGCAATGGACGTGTATAGCAATGTCAAGGGAATTGTGACTGGCACCCAAATCGATTCGGGGAACATTGAATTTTGGTCAGACAACTATGGAATGCTCAATAGTGCGAAGGTCGAAGGCGCTTCGGACGCCATCTATGACTTTGGCGATCAAATAGCTCCGCCCTTGGATGGTTATGGGAGTATGCAGGTCCACAATTTTTCTGCTCGTCAAACTCTGTTTGCGATCAACCACTGGGTATCCGGGAATGGCGCGGACATTGGAATCGGCAACGGGCCTGAGCAGACATCCGATTGGACGTTTACTAGCAACGCTGGTACATACGGCACAAAGCGACTACGCGTCTTTGTACGAGAGGCAGTGAAATAGCAACTTCTTAGTTCGCCAAACAACTCGTACTCGTACTCAGTGCAACGGTACTCGTACTCCTACTCGAAAGGAACGGGATTGTGAGACTAGCTATTGACAGTGCACGACTCAAGTTTGGTCTTGGCTCGATCGACTATTTGGCTCGCTCCAATCAAGCTGCGAATCTGATTAAATTACGTTGACAGAACGAACCGCGACACTCGGAGAGGGCCGAATAACACGAATGTGAATGCTCGTCGTATGCAGGCGAAAACGCTGCCTTGATTGACTGAATTAGCTGAAGGCAAGTTTTGTATGGATTGGGTTTTTCTCCCATTCGTGTGATTTGTGTCATTCGTGGTTGGACTATCGAGCACTCGATCAGTGCTTAGACATATCCCAATCTTTGTTGGCAAGATGCGTCGTACCAAATAGCTGTATCAGTGAATTTGGTTGAAACCCGAATTGGAATGCGATAGATATTGGTTGGTACCTCGAAGAGCGGGCCTTGTCGAAAAAAGTTGCGCGCGGGTAACAACGCAAGGGATCCATTCGATTCACCTTAGGACTCGATAATCGGTTCAAGGGCGGACTATCTTGTGGACTCGGGCAAAGGTGATCGAACTCGATTACCAGATACCAGCGGCAATCAATTGCTCGGTAGCAAGTTTCGCCCAGCCACGATTTGCTGCTGGGCTGGCGGGACTGGGGTGCAGGATACGGGTGATTTTGGAATCGGCATTCGCCACTCTGCGAAAACACTCTTCGGCAAATGCGCCCACGCCGACAAGCCATTCGGGCTTGAGAATTTTGATGACTTGGCTCAGGTGTTCATCGCACGCTTGGACGAGAGGTATTTTATCGCCAGTGGGGAGTTTGTCGGGCGTGCGGTTTTTCGCTGAGGCTTCCATGAACACGAGCGGACAATAGTTCGTTACAAAGTGTTCGGCGAAGAAGTCTTGGGGTGTATTGAATTTGTCTTGGAACAGACCCCAGAGTCGCTCGCCGGAGACTTCGGATCGTTGGCAAGCGAGTCCTTCGATGGGTCGTTTCGGATGTTCGTTTGTGGGACGCTGGATATTTGCATTGATACCCAACCAATCACGCACAGCGGCCACTTGTCCGAAGGGAACACCGGTTTGCGCCATGCCCCATGGCCCCGGGTTCATACCGAGAAACAGCACGCGAGTACCGCGGGTGGGAATGAACTTGAGATACTTTTGATGGGCATCCCACGCATAGTTCAGAGGATTGTAGACATGTGTAACGGGAGATGAAAAAGTCAATCCATCAACGGCGTGTGAAAGCTGCTGCGCTGCGGTGATTGCTTGTGAGCTACGAGTTGCCACGATTAGATCTGAAAGTTGGAATCGGCTGGCAACGCATTCTCGCCCACGGATCCGCGCACTCGAAGTTGTGGTTTTTCCAGAGTGACGGTCGTCATCGGAGTCACACTGCGAGTGATCCAGACACTGGAACCAATCACCGAATCGTGACCGATGGTGGTTTGACCGCCGAGGATTGTCGCATTTGCGTAGACGACGACTCGATCTTCGATGGTGGGATGTCGCTTATGCCCTCGAATTAATAGCCCATCGGCATCGGTGGGAAAGCTGAGTGCACCGAGTGTAACCCCTTGATAGAGTTTCACATGATTACCGATGTCACAAGTTTCACCCACCACCACGCCTGTGCCGTGGTCGATGAAGAAATGGTGTCCGATGGTCGCACCGGGGTGGATATCGATACCCGTCTGCTTGTGTGCCCATTCCGTCATCATGCGAGGAATGAATGGAACGGCCAGCTTCAATAATTGATGTGCGATACGGTAGATCGTAATCGCTTCGAAGCCTGGATAGCAGAAGACAATTTCATCGGTCGTTTGGCATGCAGGGTCCCCGTCAAACGCTGCTTTGACATCGGTAGCCAGCACCTTACGCAGTTGAGGCAAACGAGAGAGCAACTCAATTGCCATCGCTTGGCCTTTGGCTTCGAAATCCACTTTGGATTCACAGTCGCCGTGGTTATGACGAACACGATGTTCATGTTCGAGGGCGCGACCAATTTGCGTGGTCAATTTGTCATGCAAACCATCGACGAGGTTGCCCACATGATAGGTGATATTCCCAGCATGCAAAGCGACTCGGCGACGGTAGCCAGGGCACAATACGTCGCGAAGATCGTCGAGAATCTCGACAATCATCTCGTAATTGGGCAATGGACAGTGACCGAGATGGTTGATGCCATCGTCGGGTTGATATGTACCTACGATCTGGCTAGTGATCTCAGGAAGCCTTGCCTTGAGGCGAAAATCAGACGCCATGGCGCATCGCAATCTTTATTGTTGAGCTTGTCGGCAGCGAACCTCACTCAGGCAATACCTGCATTGCCTGAGCCACCAGTTGAACACAACCACCCAAACCTATGCAGTTCCTGATCCAAAAACAACCACTATCGTTTGACAACTATCGTTCGATAACTATCGGCCGATAGTTGGCGGGTTGCAGAGCAGGAAATCTCGCGGTCCACGGGTGGTGTAGTAGGGATAAGCAACGCCTGCTGTGGGCGGTCCGCCTACTTCGGGTGACTGACGACCCGCAAAAGCATGAACCGGATTGCCTGTTCCCAAGCCTTCCGAATAATCCAGGCCGCCATGTTGCCAACCGAGACCGCAGGTTCGGCAACCTGTTGACACATTGCAATGGCCGTTGTTGCACCCATGGTTACCAAGCTTGCCGAACAGTCCGCCACCTTGTGGTCCACAACTGTTGCATTTGTTGACTTGGCAGCCAAGCGTGCCGACCAGGACGAATGCCGCCGCGGCAAGCATAGTCAGACGTTTCATCGCGGGAATCCCTTCCAGGGTGGACCATCAGTTCAATAATTTGTTCAGACGTGTGGCGCGTACCAACGTCCAAAATGATGATTCGGACGAAACAATCGCTATGAACCAGAGAATCAGCCCCTTCCGATGCTGTCTAAAAAATTGATCGCATCATAAATTACCGATGTTATCTATTTTATTGTTCTTAGTGAGAGTCAGGACACTTCGCGGTATCAAAACACGTCGATGTAGGGGGGAAATACTTCCTGGATGACTCTCTTTCGCGTGCTTTTTCATGTGGCGACTGATGTCGAATCTCGACTATGCCTAATAATCGGATTAATCCTCATTGGAAAGATATGCCGATCTATGGAGGGTAAGTTCCGCTTGCGACCGGGTTGTTTTGCATGGTATTGACGCAACGTATGGAGCGGGGCGGTAGTGCCGAATCTAGACCGCGAACGCCTACCGCAGACACTTTCGAGGGTAGTACCAGGCGATGTTCTTAATAAGTGCGTTTTTACGAGTCGAATATCCACGCATCCTTACTGTCATGGTTGTGCTACTAGCATGTGCAGTGACAACCGAAAACGCAGCGCACGCTCAAATCACCAGGCCAATTACCCCGCGTGGCGGTAATCAAACGGCATCGCTCTATGACATACTGGTGAGCAACTTGAAAGCGACCACCCCGGACCAACAAACCTTTTTGGTACGAGTCGTCGAGGAGACTAATAACAAGCGTCTGGATCAGGGACTGGCATTGGCCGTGATGCGGTATGCACAACACAAACACAGCGCCTACCCATTTCCCTATTTTGAACGGGCCATTCGCGTAGAAGCAGCAAAGAGGCGTGTATCGTTGCCGGCAATATCGGTTGTGGTGACTACCACGACGCCGAGACGCCGTTAGAGACGAAGTGGTTGCTGTCTAACCCACTCGAAATCGAACATCGTTGATCTTTGACGAGGGATGGTCTGCTTGCACGATTTTTAAGATCTTTCGTTTTTGAAAGGTTAGCTCCTGCATGGCTGACGAATCGTTGGCATAGATATGGAGGACGCCTCGTTTGACATCACCGACCCGGATGGAAGAGGCGAGCAAATTGCCAACGGCCTTGGTCACTGAGCCCTGTAGGGCGGAGGCAGATTCGACTTGTGCGTAGCCACGCCGAGCCATCAGTTGATTGATGATCGAACCGATGCGGCGGGGACCTTCGCTCATAATCGGTTTAGCTCTGCGTAGGGTAATTAGCGATCTCGCGCCATGGGCATGATCACATATCCATAGCCATCTTCCGTGGACAATAGGGCTGGCGTTTGTCCCGACTCTATCTCAAAGACAAAGTTGCTATCTGCATCCAAAACTTTGCAGAAGTCACCAATGAAACGGTGGTCCAAGGTTAGCGTGACATCTCCGCCATCGTAGGCGATAGGCATATCGACGGTGGATTGACCAATCTCTGCGGTACTCGCTTCGAGACGCAGATTTCCCGCCGAGAAGACGAGGTCAATTCCGCGGCTTTCTTGATCGGTCACAATGGCCGCTTGTCGCAGAGCAGCAAAGAGTGGTCCGACTGTCATATCGATCCGCGAGCTGCTTTCACGTTGAGGAAAGACTTGGCGCCAATTGGGATAGCGACCTTCAACGAGACGCGAAAAAATGGTGCAACGAGGGGTGCGAATGAGCAGATCATTACTTCGCGCGGCAACATCCACTGTTTCGTCGCGATCACTTACCGCTCGTTCCATCAACTGAATCGACTTTGTAGGTACGATGGTGTTGGTGCCGGTCGTATGGTGACCACCGACAGAGACTGCTTTGCCTTCCATGCGTGCCAAGCGACGACCATCGGTTCCGACGGCCGTGACACGTTCGTCTTCCATTTCCAGCAACACGCCGCCGAGTGCATAGCGACTGCTTTCGGAATCGGTTGCAAAGACGGTTCGTTTGACAAGTTCGCGGAACAAACGAGTGGGGATCGTGTGGTAGCTGGTCTCTTCAAAACCTACGACGCGAGGGAATTCGTCTGGGTTCGCACTTGGCAAGCGGAAACGGCTGCGCGAACCTTGGATTTTGATTCCCGAATCGTCCGTTTCCAAAGTGAGTCGATCATCGGAGCTTTCGCGGAGAATCGCCCCGGTGCGACTGACCGGCAGAAGCGTTGTTCCCTCTCGTTGAATGTCGAGTCCTTCGGTTAGCAGAATGCGGATGCCAACTTCCATGTCGGTCGCAGTCAAAATGGCCGAATCGCCGGAAACGGTCAGTTTGACATTCTGTAAAATCTCTTTCGGCGAACGCGATGGGGCAACGCTAGCTGCCAATTGAAAGGCCGCAGCCAAGGATTCGCGGTCACACGAGATCTTCATCGAAAGCAACTCATCAACGGTGGGAAATGTCAGCGATTCGCCAATGATAGGGGAGTTGTTGCTGTGATGAAAGCACTAACGCCACGATTGCCAAGCTGACATGGTTGAATCTGTTTGCGGTTGTGGATGAGCCTTTGTGTCTCTTCTTTACTTCTTTTATTAAAGATAAATCGTCGTACTAGGAATACGATGCTGAAAAGTGTTGAGAACCGCTAAACCGCTTTTGTAAACTGAGGCTGGGTAACGGTTTGCGGACTAAATCGAGCGGTGGGAAACCGGTAGCGCCCGCGTTTGAAGATGGTCGGTCGTCGTTCAGCAATTGGTCTGTTTTGAACAGTCCGTTTGGGCGTGGGGAGTTCTCAACAATTAAGTGCACTGAATACAAACGTCTTATTGACGACTTATGCACTGGAAAGAGGTGCTTAAGCGGACGTTCCCGAAGCGCGTAAAGTTTCGGTTACGTCATCTACGGCACGCGCTAAATCGGGCGTATCGACTAACAGAGATTCCGTTTTTCGACAGGCGTGCAGCACAGTGGTGTGATCGCGACCGCCAAAGTAGTCACCGATTTGCTGTAGAGAACGCTCGGTGAGTTTCCGTCCCAAATACATTGCTAGGGCGCGGGCACGTACGACTTGTTGCTTGCGGGTCGGCCCTTTGAGATCGGTGGTTTTCAAGCGAAATCGCCTTGCCACGGCCTGTGCGATCTCCGATATCGACGGTTCGTTTTCAACCACCGTAGCGTCCAATGCAGATTGAATTGCAAACACATCGGGCGCCGCTTCGGCGTTGCGAGACCAGACGCGAATGTGCGTGATGGCGGCAGCCAAACGGGGAGTAGGAATGTCAGCGGGAAGGCCAGCCGCTAGCAGATCAATAAGATCGTCCGGCAAAGTCAATTCCGCATCCAAGGCAAGTTGCTGCAAAATTTGTCGCCGCGTTTCTACGCCGGGCAACGCCACAGCCAACATCAAACCAGGGAGCATGCGGCTGGAGAGAATCGTACGAAAGCCACGAATTTCAGTGGGAACGCGGCGACAGGTCAGCAAGGTGACGCGATTTTGATCCGTGCGAAAAGCCAAGCGGGCAGCCAGTTCTTCCTGGGCGGGTCCCTTATCGGCGATCAAGTGCACGTCATCTATCAGTAGCACATCGGCGTTATTGAGCGGTTGCCGAAAGTGTTCCAGGTCATCGCTATCGACGGCTTCTGCGTAACGACGAGCGAAATCGATAGCCGTCAGGCGGACGACTTTCGGTCGCTCGTGATGGGCGGCCTCTTTCATACTGAGATGAGTAGCCAAAGCGGTTTTACCAGATCCGCTGGGACCCACGAGAAGCAACGGGTTGCCACGTTTGGCAATTGACTCTTCACCGCAGCAAACAAAATCGACCAAACGATTTTCAGGACCCGCGAAGAATTGCGTCAGCAGGGGACGAACGGGAGCCAAACCGCGGCTCTTTGCCGAAGTGGGCGGTGTTAACAACGCGAAATTGTGAACCGACGTCGCCACGTCAGTATTCCAATGATAGGGGAAAAACCGTTTATGAATCCTCTGCACTCTAGCCAGTTATCGGTCATAAAGGTAGCAATTTTTGTGACTTTTTCCACATATCAACCAGTTCTTAACTTATTGATGCTGTTGAGGATACGGTCTAAGGCCAAACAAATTTCTTCACTTGTGGATAAGCGAGACATTCCGAAACGAACCGCGCTATCCAGGTGGTCTTCGGATAGTCCCATCGCAGCCAGTACGTGACTCGGTTCGCTACTGCCACTCGTACAGGCGGATCCGGTACTGCACGCAACCCCCACCATATCGAGTCGCATCAGCAGGGTTTGGCGGTCAATTCCGGGAAAAGAGACGGAGGTGGTACTGGGGAGTCGGTCGACCGCAGCACCGTGAATCACGCAATTTGGCACGGCCGCGCGAAGTGTTTGCTCGAAATGATTTCGCAATTCCAAGCAGTGCGACTGTGCCCAAGACAAGGAATCCGTCGCCAGTTCTAAAGCGCGCGCCATCCCGACAGCCAAGGCAACGGGTTCGGTTCCTGGGCGAAGCGCCAATTGTTGTTGTCCGCCACGCCAGAGGGGCTCGATTTTGACGCGTAGACGATCGTTGCCGGTAGCGAGGAGCAAGCCACCGACACCGACGGGACCATGAAATTTGTGGGGAGTGAAAGTGAGTGCGTGCAAACCCAGGAGATCGAAATGGAGTGGCATTTTGCCAACCCATTGTGTCGCATCGGTGTGAAAGAGGAGCCCCCATTGGTGACACAATTGGGCAAGTTCGCCGAGCGGTTGCAACACACCCGTTTCGTTGTTGGCCGCCATCACGCTCAGAAAACCGCGTGGGGATACTCGGCGAGCGTTGGTGTCGAGGGGCGAACCCAGGGATCTCTGCAGTCGCTCTGACAGTTCGGGTACAGAGACTTGCCCGTTAGAATCCACGGGGATCCACTCCAGTGGAAAATTTAGGGTCGCATGAAGTCGAGCGGGTTCCAAAAGACTGGGATGTTCGATTTGGCTGATCCAGCGAGGACACTCAGGTGGCACGAGCCCATGAAATGCCCAGTGGTTGGCCTCTGTACCACCGCTGGTCAACAACAATTGAGAACCACCGGTACGAACGATGTCGGTTCCGAGAAGTTGAGCAACTTTGGCTAGGGATTGGTCGAGGAGATGTTGGGCTCGGCGGCCTGATGCGTGTTGGCTAGAGGGGTTTAGCGGACCGGAATCCCATGCCTGGACCATTGCTGCCACTACCTGAGGGTCGATGCGCGTGGTGGCGTTGTTATCCAGGTAGATCACGTTGGCCCTATCGGGGTAGTGGAGCGGGTGGTTAAGGATCAGCGGGGAGGGTTTTCAAGTAATCGCGAGCGGGTATGTCGTCAGGGTAGTGTGCTAGAGCGTCTTGAAGCACACCTTTTGCCAGGTCAGGACGATCGGCCGCTTCGAGGTCCTTGGCCAAATCTAAGTAGGCGTTTCTCAGCCAAGCATCGATGTTGGCAGCTAGTTTTACGGGGTCAGTTTCTTGTTCAGCGATGGCGAACAATTCGGGCGTTAAAAGGTACAGATCTTGCATGGCCAAACGATGAACATGAGGCCAAAGGACCGCTGCGGCTTGCGGATGATCCACGCTCCATTGTTGCCAAACGATTCCCTTGGAGACGGAATTCAGTTCGAGATAGCTGGTGAGAATTTCCGCATCGGCTAAGGTGACACTCGTGAGACCGCGGCTAATTTCGATGAGGTCCCATTTTTTTGGGGCAGCGGGAGGAACCTGAATATGGTTTTTAGCCAACAAGAAGTTGGCCAAAGTGCTCGAATCGGGGCTGCGGTTAATGGCCGAGACTTGTAAGTGGAAGAGTGGAATTTCCCAAAAAGTGAACGTGCGGCAGGTGAAATTGGTAGGTGAAAACTCACGACCTGTAACACGACCGGCCAACAGCGTCGCAACCAACAGAATGAGGCCGACGACGGTCAGAGCGATCAGACCGAGCAGGATAGGGCGACGTTTGCGGGAGGGTGGACTTGGCATGAGAGAAGCCTTAGAAGGAGGAATCCACAAGTAACAGTAGCATGTGGAGGGTCCTTGTGCATGTTAGGGGTAGTAGGGATCGAGCGAAAAGTGTCGACCGGCGTAAAAAATTGCACACTTTTTCCGTTTACGCCGGAACGGCGATGGTGTAGCAAGGGAATGCAAAAAAAACTTTGCACAATTTTTGGACTTTGCAGGACCCATTTCAGACCATGGAAACGTTCGGATGGAAACGGCATGCAGCTCGAACATCCGGCTGGATTGGCGTGGGAAATGGCGTCGTAACGGAATCAAAATGGGGTCATGGATGGGGGACGAAAAAACAGAGTTTAGCCGCAAATTCATTGGTTTCTGAGGGTGCCGCGACACAGGCAGTCGCGCCTGCAGAGACAGCCCAAGTGGAACGCGGCGATGAGTCGAATAAGCGGCAGAGAGTGGAAGCAGTATTGCTGTTAAGCCGAGCACCTGTCCCAACCCGAAAACTCTCTCAACTAGCTGGCTTGGCGGATGCGACTGAGGCGCGTACGCTTGTCCGTCAAATAAATCAAATCTATATAGAGCGAGGTAGAGCTTTTCGAGCTGAGGAGGTGGCAGGCGGGATCCAGTTTTTGACTCGACCCCAACTTGCACCTTGGCTGAGAAGATTGGGCCATATTCCTAAGACCGTCCAATTGACCCCCCCGGCAATGGAGACCTTAGCGATTGTGGCCTATCGACAACCTGTGTTACGAGCAGATATTGAAGCAATTCGCGGAGTTGCTTGTGGAGAAATCCTGAAACAACTGATGGAGCGAGACTTGGTCCGCATTAGTGGCCGGAGCGAAGAACTGGGGCGACCCTATCTTTACTCCACGAGTAGACATTTTTTGCAAATTTTTGGGCTTCGAGGTGCCGATGCGTTACCCGCATTGGAAGAAGCTTCAAAAGAATTTACCGAACAACCGGATTGGACGAATGCAACCCCATCGTCCGATACGATTCCTGATCAACAACCTGTAACTGGGGTCCCCGAGGAGGATTTAGACGTGAGCACCGCTGTGGCTGACTTGGCAACCGACAATCCCGAGTGCGATAACGATGCGTATGTCGATCTCTCGGATTCTTCGCACGTCATCCCCTTAGCTGTGGATGAGGACGAAGACGAAGTCTTCGCTGACGACGATGACGAAGAGGACTTCGACGACGACGAAGAGGATTGGGATGACGACGACGACGAGGAAGAGGACGACCTAGAGGAAAAGGACGCCGAAGAAGTCGACGCCGAATGGGAAGAAGTCGAAGACGAAGAATGGGACGAAGAGGAAGAAGAAGGCGAGGATGCCGAAGAAGAAGTTGAGGAAGAAGACGATGTCGACGACGACTGGGTTGAAGACGATGATGATGATGCGGACGATGACGAAGATGAAGATGAGTGGGATTGATTGGTAATCCCCAGCGGATTCTCGTCGTTATTCGCCGATCACTATTCGCCTAATTGAAACAGTCGCCGTAAAGCTTCCAGCAATCCCTGACGATGTCCACTTGCGGCATCGTCACGGAGCGAAGCAAGGGGTGGATGGAGCAGTTTGTTCACCAAGCGATCGAAGGATTGAGTGATTTCCGCTTGTCGGGACTCGGCATCGGTGGCTCGTTCAAGTCTTTTTAGCAATCGATCGAGTTCATCTAATTTCACGGACTCGGCACGCTCTCTCAGCAACCGGACGACTGGACCAGTCGCACGCGATTGCAATGTGCCGAGAAATATCTCCGTTTCTTCTTGAATAATCTTGTGGGCTTTGGGCCATTCCTTCTGTCGTTCTTGTTTGTTTCGATCAGCAGATGCTTGCAGATCGTCCACCGAAAAGAGATAGACACCGGTGAGTTTACCCACGCTGGGCTCAAAATCTCGTGGCACGGCCAGGTCAAGAATTAACAAGAGTCGCTCGTAGCGAGCAGCATGAATGTGTTTGAATCGATCCATCGTCACGATCGCATCGGGCGAACCGGTAGTGCTGACGATCAAGTCGGCGGCAATCATTTGCGCGTCGAGCGATTCCCATGGTGCCCATGCGGCATTCAGGTTAGCCGCCAATTGAACGGACCGCTCCTGGGATCGGTTCACAATGGTGATGTGTCTGGCGCCGCCATCGTGCAAGTAGCGAAGCGTTTCCGCACCCATTTCGCCGGCACCGATTAACAATACTTTTTTGTCGGCTAGAGTTTCAAAGAATTCGGGGGCAACTTCACCTACGGCAACACTTGGAATGCTGACCCGTCGACGGTGAATGGTTGTCTCTTGTTGAACGCGTTTAGCAACACGGCTGGCAGTTTGAAAGATGGCATGGGTCAATGGGCCCGTCGCACCGGACGATGTGGCACGATCATAGGCCTGTTTCACCTGCGACAGAATCTGTGCTTCGCCAACAACCAAACTATCCAGCGCGGCTGCAACCGTGAATAAGTGTTCGATTACCTCTGCCCCGTTTCGATGGCTCAATCGTTCGGCCAATTGCGCATCGTGGATGCCATGCTGAGAGGCGAGAAAACCGAGCATTTCTTGGTGGGCAGGGCAATCCTCGTCATTCGTGGCAGCAACGTATAACTCGACGCGATTGCAAGTGCTCAGCAGGACCAATTCAGCAGCGGGAAATTGCTTTCGAAATTGGTCGATTGCTCGGCAAGCATGTTCATCACTAAAGGATAATTGTTCGCGGAACTCGACCGCAGCGTCCTTGTGACTGCAGCCGATCATGTACAGCTTCACTACCAACCCTCCCTGACAATCGATGGCGGGCGATCGTCATGGATAGTTTGGTTCCACGCAAAAACCAAAATGGGTTCTCTTTGATGGTGCCGCGCAGAGTGGTTAGTCTCAGCAGGGTCAGTTTCCGCGCCGCCATGTTTACTAGCGAAAACGCCAAACATGGCTAACACCAAGAAACCAAAACTGGCCAATGTCAAGTAAGCCACTTTGCGACCTTGGCGTGCTGGCTTGTAAAAAAATTCCAACATGGTCGCGGCGAACAACCAAAACAGCAACACGAAAGGGAGCACAACGCCACGACTGGACCAAGCCACCGAACCGCTGGCATTGAGATTCATGATCACACCAGCCAACGTGCCAATCCCCACCGTGACGGTGCTGAAGATCAAGGTGCCGCGATTCAGTTTCTGTAGCCATTCCAAGGTGGGCAAACGTAGACCATTCCAACCACGTCGCTTCTTCTTCAGTCGCGTGGATTGGACCAAATACATGATTCCCGCCATGAATCCAATCAAGACAGCGGCCGCGCCAAGGAGCATCGACATGCCATGAATCGTCCGCCAAAAACCGGCCGCACGTTGTCGATCAAACGGCTCCCAGCCATTGACGGCAATCGCCAAAACGATCAATCCAAGAACTGGAGGAAGTAAGAAGTAGCCAAGTGTCGTGTCGGGTCGCCGAATTGTCAAAACGACATAAACCCAGGCCATCGCCCAAGAGAGCAGTAATGACCAACTGTACCAATCGGCTAACAATCCAACATCGGGACGAACCTCGTTTGGCTGTGCCAGCATCACCAAATAGACTGCTTGGGCAACGATTCCGGCCAATGCAAAGGCCAAGATCATCACGGTTCGCGCAGGCAATCGCAACACTGGACGCGTTAGCTCCAATGCCAACGCAACCAAATAGCTACCCACAAAGCAGGTGACCGAAATGCCAGATAAAAATTCCTTCATGACTCTATGTTAGCCACTTCCCATAAAAATTGTTGAAGGCTCTCGCCTCAATTTTGCTGAGTCACTTACCAATACGCCCCTATCCGGTTCATAATAGTGGAACACGCTTTCTTCTTCGAATGGGAACCAACATGTATTTGCGGATGGCTCGCCGACTGATTACCGAGACCGACAAGCGATTGCTGTGGAAAGCCGCATGGATGTTAGGTTTCAAAGGCCTACGCAGTGTTCATCGTCATAAACGCAGATTGAAGAAGGGAGATTTCTTTCCCCCTTTTCTTTACATGTCGGTGATCAATAGCTGCAACCTTCGTTGTCAGGGATGCTGGGTGGATGTCGCCGCAAAACAGCATCGCATCGAAGTCGACGCGGCCAACAAGACAATCGCACAAGCCAAAGCGATGGGTAATAGCTTCTTCGGCATTCTCGGTGGTGAGCCCTTCATGCATAAGGACTTGCTCAATATTTTTGATCAGAACCGCGATGTCTATTTCCAAGTATTCACTAACGGGCATTTCATTACCGATGAAGTGGCCGCCAAGCTGCGTGAATTTGGCAATGTGACTCCCCTGATCAGTGTCGAAGGGTCGGAGATCATTAGCGATCAACGGCGCGGACGCGATGGTGTGTATAGCGCCACGATGAAGGGCATCGAAGCTGCTCTACGAAACAAATTATTAGTAGGCGTTTGTACAAGCGTTTGCAAAACGAATATCGACGATCTCGTTTCTGATGCTTGGGTGGATCGCTTGATCGAGATGGGTGTGATGTACTGTTGGTTCCACATTTATCGACCTGTGGGACCCGAATCGAATCCTGATTTAGCATTATCGAGTGAAGAGCAACGTCGGGTTCGTCAGTTCGTAGTGGATACGCGTGCGACCAAGCCGATTATTGTGATCGATGCCTATCACGATGATGCAGGAAACGCGCTCTGCCCGGCGGCAACGGGATTCACGCATCACATTGGGCCTTGGGGTGATATCGAACCATGCCCAGTGATTCAGTTAGCCACCGAATCGATTCATCAAGAGAGGCCTTTGGCGGAAACGTTCAACCAATCAGCGTTTCTCAGAGACTTTCGTGAACTAACGGCACAGCACACACGGGGTTGTGTGATCATGGAGCGTCCAGATCTCTTGGTGCAATTGGCTGAGAAACATTCAGCGCGCGATACCACGGCGCGAAAAACGGTTATCGAAGAACTGAAGAATATTTCACCGCGCCGTAGTCAGTATCAACCTGGAGATGAAATTCCGGAGCGAAGTTTTGTGTATCGCTGGGCGAAGAAATACGCATTCAATGACTTTGGTACTTATACCAAGCATTTTGACGCCAAGAACTATGCGGATCCCGATGTGGCCCAGCCAATGGAAAAGGAATTAGTTCAAATCAGTAACGAATGATAGAGGATCCCCAAGCGAGACCGGCACCGAAGCCACACAGCAGCAGATGATCGCCTCGTTGCAATCGTCCCGCTCGGAGTGCTTCGTCCAGCGCCAAGGGAATGCTTGCCGCGCTGGTGTTTCCGTAGCGTTCGAGATTGACAAAGACTTTCTCGGGGTTGATACCTAGATCGGCAACAGCCGAGTCGATAATTCGTTGATTCGCTTGGTGCAGAATAATCAGGTCCAGATCGTCGGGTGCCATACCGACGGCGCCGAGCAGATCGAAGGTGCTGTCTGCCACGGTACGAACGGCCCATTTGAAAACGGCACGTCCATCCATCCGCAAATATTGGTCACCCTTGGCGATGGTTTCCGAAGTCAGGGCACTTCGCGATCCACCACCGGCGATGCACAACATTTCTCCGCCACACCCTTCGCTGCCCAGCGTGTAGGCGAGCAACCCGGAGGGTGCATTGGAAGCGTCAGGAGTCAGGATTGCGGCGCCGGCTGCATCACCGAAGAGCGGATAGGTTTTGCTGTCTGCCGGATCGATGGTGCGGCTCATCACATCTGCACCTACAACTAGTGCGAATTGGGATGAACCCGAGGCGACATATTGGGCGGCGGTCACCAAGCCGTACATGAATCCGCCACAGGCGGCATTGATATCCATGGCGGGCGCGATGGCACCCAATCTTCGTTGTAGATGGCAAGCGGTTGAAGGTGTTGGATGATCGGGTGTGATGGTGGCAACGATAATCAAATCGATTTGTTCGGCGCTGATTTTCGTTTGTTCTAAACAAAGTCGCGTTGCTTCGTATGCCAAGTCGCTGGTTGCCTGATGATCGGCTGCTTTGCGTCGTTGCAAAATCCCGGTGCGTCGTACAATCCAATCGCTGTCGCAGCCCAGTGCCGAGAGATCTTCATTGGTAACGATTTGCTCGGGGACGTAGGAGCCGGTCCCTAGAATTCGTACTCCGGGAACACTGCCCAAACGACTGCGTCCCGACCGTCCGGTAGCGACCAAGGGTACCGTGGCGGGTTTCGCATCCGACAAATGCGCCATGAAATCTTGTCAACTGTTTTCTGGGAAAAGAAGTGTTTACTAGGTTGGTAAGTATAGCCACTTGGTGTCGAGATTGTCAGGCATTCAGTGGTGGAATTGCTTTCCGCTTGCTCCGCGATTCGTACCAATTACACTCCGACCCGTGGCATCGCCTTCGCTGTCACCGCCCGGAGCGATGGGGCGCTACTCAGTCATTCAGCGGACGAACCTGTGGGCAACACAAACGGCCAGCGGATCGGCGGTGATAGCTCTGTGACTGCAGCGGCCAGTTTACGGGGTGGTGCCGTTTTCCGCTGGGAATCCGCCGGGGCAGGGGTGCTGATTCTGGCCTCCTTTGGTTGCTCTGTTGCGGCTCCCAGGGTGACGCAGTATTTAGCTGGACTAGCGCAATTGCAGCAATTGGTTCCCACGGCTAGCCCAATTGGTTATCGTGGTAATGACCAGCGGTTTCATTATTTTTGCGTCCCGGCTGGCGATGCTTACGCCATTCCGCTGGCTTCCTGGAACGTGACTTCGATGCCAGTTTCGCTGGGATTTTGTATTCCCTTATGGTTTCAATTCGGTCGACTCGTTGTGCCCCCATCCGAATGGTCCACGCAGGCGGATTTGACGAGCCTGCAGTGGGCACTTCGCGATTAGGGGGGGATAGTCCTGCCATCAACACTCGCGATCCCCAATTCCCATCTTTTGATAATCGTTTTCGACGGCAGCGATTGTGGCGGGCATTGTCGCGGAGTCTCCTGGGGCTCGCTTTCATCGTTGTCTTGTTCTGGGTCTGGCAACGCTGGCATGCAGGTTCGGAATGGAGCAGGCCGCTAAGCGTTGCTGGTCCATCGATGAGCCCAACGCTGTGGGAGAATAGTCGCCAGCTGGTCTGTCCTGATTGCGGCTATCAGTGTCGCGTTCATGAAGAAATAAGGTTGGCGCCGCACGAAACGAGTGATGCTGACCAGCTTTGTTTTCGCTGTGGCAACCGCAATGCCTCTATCGCAACACCGCGTCGAGCGGCCGATAGGATCCAAATCGACTTCAATGCCTATCCGCCCGCCGCCTGGAACCGGCCCGATTCTTCAGCACCCCAGCGCTATGATTTGGTTGCGATCAAAAAAATGGATGGTGCATGGGAGGTCAAACGTGTAATTGCATTGCCTGGCGAAATGATGGTGATCAATAAGCTTGGTCAAATTGAAATCAATGGTGCTCGCAACGCTCCGCCGCTTGAAACGCTGTGGCACCATCGCGTTGTCGTCTATGACGATGCAGAGCGAACCGATCATCTATCGCGTTGGATCGACGACCCCATGACACAGTGGACGATCTACCATCACGTTGATATTTACAACGCCAATCAGCCAGCACCCATTCGCGATGACAACCCCGCGAATATCAACGAACGTCGTCAGTTAGAAAGAATTGAAGAATTATGGCTCTTGCTTACTTTCACTCTGTCGACTGATGGTGTTTTGGAAGTAGCATTTCTCGTCGACCAAGAGCGCGAGAAGCCGCGAGTTCTGCACGGACAGGTTTCGCTAACGGCCGGTAAACACTCGCTGAGATTGACAAATTATGGGGGAAAAATCTGGTTGCTGAAGGAGCCGTCGTTGGCTTCCGAACAAGGTTCGACAAGCGAGTTAAGGCTCAACGCTACTGACGAACTTCCACACTTGTCAGCAACACATCCAGTGGCATACCGCATTCGCGGAAAGGATGAAACAAATGTTACCGAGCGTTGGCTAGGTCGACACCAGCGCTACGATCCACCCTATGCCGTTCGTGACTTTTGGCGTACAGGAATGATTGTTCCAACGGACCATGTTGTGGTGCTGGGTGACAACCCTGCTCGCTCGCACGATAGCCGCCAAGACCAAAGCGCGATTCCTTACGATCGCATTTTGGGACGAGTGCGAGCGGTCGAAAAAACACCGGCTCAAACAGCTAACCCAAATGTAGTCCGATGACAACTACAAGCGGCGCGATGGGGCCATTCGTCTGGGAACGGGTAAGGGTGTCCCACGGTAGTGTTGTCGGCGGACCGTGTTCCCATAGACGTGCAGCGGTCGATAAGGCCGTTTTTCGATCGGAGTCGATTGGATTTGATCGCGATATTCGCCCCTCGCCACAATTACGGGCGACCACCCGGGTTCGGCCGCACCAGCATTTGCTGCACCGCCGTTTGCTGCACCAATGAACGATAGAACCAGGGCTAAAACGATTTTTCGGTTCGACATTACTTATTCCCCATTAGAGTCATGCAGAGCGTAAAATGGCCAGATGTGGAAAGCAAGCTGAAGGGTTCGATGGTAAACTCACTGCGAGAGGTTCATCAAAGTGTAGGTTACGCTTTATGGGCGATGGTTAGATCGAGAAAGGTTGCACCTTGAAGAGCAATACATTGGAACCAAAAAAACCGTCGAAAGGACAATTTTCGATCGCTAGTGTGCTGCTAATTTTATTGTTGGTGGCTTACTGGCTTGCACAGCCGGTGCTGAATAACAAGTTCGGTTGGAATTTACCGGAGCTAGGGCCGACCACAACCAGTCAAGCGGAGATCGTTGAGTCGCCGAAACAGGGTGAGGGGAGTACATCGGCAACCGATGTGGTGGTCGAGTCGAGTTCGGGAGCAGCTGAATCGCAGCTTCGTTTTGGCCTGCTTCACGAAACATCTCCGAATCGTTTTCTTTCACCTGCCGGGTTGCTTTACACTCCCGGAAGTGAGGAAGGGCACCGTCTGAACCACCTAGAGCGACATGTTAGCGACCAGCCCGATCGTCCTGGTGCACATGGAGTTTTTGATGGCGAGATGGCAGCGGCCTTGCGGGCTATCGATGAGGCTTATGAGATGGCAAAGGCAAAAAAATCTAGCGTTCAAACCGAAGAAAACGGGACTCGAACCGTTTACACGGTTAACATGGGGCGTCGAATTGGATTTATTGGTGGCCGCGAAGGCAAGCAACGCAACCATCCGATGTCTCGACGATTGCGTTTAGTGGTTGAGGGCAATCGTGTAATAACGGCGTTTCCAATTTAGTTCCAAAGTACTAACGCTTGTAACACAGTACTGACGCTCTTAGGGCAAGGTGAATCCATGGCCGCCGAACTTCCATCGTCCTTTCCAGTGCATTCGGTTGACCTTTGCCCGCTATGTGGCTGCGGTCTTTGTGGAATTCGCGTTTGTGGAATGAATACGGATCATCCACATGGATTAGTGGTATGCGATGAATGCGAAGCGTTATGGACGGAACCTGACACGACCAGTGAACATCAATGGCGCGATGCTGAGGATCCTCGCTGTCCAATTTGCAACGAGTCTCTTTGGAGCAGCAACGGCCGCTGGGCGTTGCGTGAAGACCTGGAGAGAATTGGCTGGCAAGATGCGTTCAATCCTCGCTTTAGTGCAGACACAGGCTACTAGTTTTCCACCCTTTTGAATTTCTTTCCCACCTTGTCGAGAATCCCCGCCATGAATTCATTGTCGCGACGCCATCTTTTGAAAAGTGCTTCGGCCGGTATGGCTGCAGGCGCTTTGCTTCCCTTGCCGGGCGCTATTGCTCAACAACAAGACGATGCTGCACAAGCCGCACCAGCGAAGCTCAAGCTGGCCGTGATCGGTGTCTCGAATCGCGGAGCCGCCAATCTCGATGGGGTTGCTGGGCAAGACATTGTCGCGCTCTGTGATGTCGACCAAGGCTATCTGCAATCGACCGCGCAACGTTTTCCCAATGCAAAACTGTACCAAGATTATCGAGTTCTTTTTGAGGAAATCAAAGATCTGGATGGCGTGGTCATCAGTACTCCGGACCATCATCACGCACCGGCCGCGATGCTAGCCATCAAGCGTGGCTTGCATGTATATTGCGAAAAGCCACTTGCTCATACCGTCGCAGAGGTTCGCGCCCTGACCAACGCAGCGCGCAAAGCCAATGTGGCGACTCAAATGGGAACTCAAATACATGCCGAGCCCAACTATCGACGCGTCGTGGAATTGGTTCACGCAGATGTGATTGGTCCCATTCGCAAGATCCATGTGTGGGTAGGGAAAGGCTGGGGAGCAACGGAAATGCCAGCGGCCGCAGGGGAGGCACCAGCGTCACTCGATTGGAACGTATGGCTCGGTCCGGCTGAAGATCGTCCCTACACGCCCAAGTTGCATCCGGCCGAATGGCGCCGGTATCGTGATTTCGGGACAGGTACGCTCGGAGACATGGGGTGTCACTTTATGGACTTACCGTTTTGGGCGTTAGGTCTATCCAGTCCCACTACGGTACGGGCAGAAGGTCCAACTTCGGATGCCGAGTGCTGTCCACTTGGTTTGACAGTGACGTACCAATTCGCGGCCACGGATCGCCACCCAGAATTGGAACTTGTTTGGTACGATGGCGATCAATCACCCCAAGAACTCGAAGGGATGCCAGTTCCTGGTAGTGGTGTATTGTTTGTGGGCCAGAATGGCATGATGTTCGCCGACTACGGCAGCTATCGGCTCTTTCCTCAAGAACAATTCAAGGACTTCCAGCCGCCGCAACCAACCATTCCGAATTCCATTGGGCATTACGAAGAATGGTTCGCTGCCTGTCGCGGTGGAGCACCTTCGCTTTGCAATTTTGGTTATTCGGGACCGTTAACCGAATCTGTGTTGTTGGGCACTGTCGCACATCAAGTCGGACGCTCGTTAACTTGGAACGCGAAAGACTTGATTTGCGAAGGGGACGAAGAGGCCACTGCGTTGATCAGGAAAAACTATCGCGATGGTTGGTCCGTTTAAGACGTCGCCAGCAGATAGGGAGAATCGGGAGGGGATGGCTCGCTCATCCTCTCCAATTTCATCTTGATGTGTGGAATCGATTGACAGTCGAAGAAAGTGCCAACGGTTGCAAAGCCAATGCGACGATAGAAATCGATGTCAGAAATAGTCGCTGCCACTTCAAATGTGCGAATGCCTGGCTCAGCAAGGCACTCGATCGACTCTTCTATCAGCATTCGTCCCACGCCACACGAACGACTATCTCCGGCAACGCTTAAGGCGGCCAATCGATAAACGTCAGTGCGAATCTGTGTCGCATTGACATATCCTACGATCGAGCCGTTAATCGAGACAGTAAAATGCCGCTGGCCGCTCAATTGGGTACGTGAGTACAATAAGACAAGCCGACGGGCTTCGTCAAAGGAACTGCTGCCAATGGAGATCTCTGAAAATCGTTTCATTTTGCACCTTCCGCTAAAATCCCTGCGGGGTCCACTAATTTAACACTAGGGGTAGAATACCCTGAATCCACAACCGATACATTTCCCCAATTCGAGGACTAGGATGAGCACCGCACAAGCGACACCCTTTTCGCAATGGAGTGTCCAGCCCGAAGCTACGCGACTCATTGAGAATCGGCTCCAGGATTATTGCGAATCAAACCTGTGGTTAGCCGAATTGCAGCGGCGGTTGTTGTTGGAGACAGGTACGCGTTTGGTGGACTGGGTCGATACGATTCACGTAGCGGCAGATTGTGATTGGTCGGCACTCGGTTTTTCTGCTCAGGATCCTTACGGGCAACAGGGTCGATTGCATCACCCCGGCGCACAACTTCCTTGGGTGATCGCCGATGGTGTAGAAGGAATCGTATTGCGAGTCGAATCTGTGGTCGACTTCATCCGTGCCCAGTCGATCATCAGCCACAGCGATCTCAATCACTCTTTGGATTTGACGACGCCCATCCTTGGGGACTCCTGTGCGTCGCGCCGCAGTGCGGTTGTATCCATTAGCGGCGGAGTTCAAGTGATGGTATTGGAGCGCCACGGAGATCAGGGGCCAGCCATCGGCAACAGCAGTGACCGAATCGATCCTGCAAAAGTAGCATATCACTTGCAACAGTTTCGCTTGCGGCCGCGACAATTCGATGATGCGAATGAAGGGATCCAACAATCGATTGAGATAGCGCGTCGAGCCGCTGACGACTTGGGTGTGGATCGCGCCTGTGACTTGTATTTTCAGACCGAGCGGGAGTACTGGCAATTGCGCAATGACGCAGCCGCTTTGCAGTACCGAGCTCAGTCGCGGTTGGGAATGGGCTGGGCAAATCACGACCATCATACCTATCGAAGTAGTCGTCAATGCTTTGCTAAGTTGATCGAACTGCTTGAGACTTTGGGGATGTTCTGCCGCGAAAGATTCTATGCAGGAGGTGATGCGAATTGGGGGGCGCAAGTCTTAGAGCAACCTCAAGCGCGAGTCGTAGTTTTCGCCGATGTGGATATGTCTGCCGATGAAGTGTTGGGAGATTTCGCACACGATGGTCTCCCCGATTCGTTGGATCGAGGTACGGTCGGTCTATGGTGTCATCTGCATGGAGAAGCCGTACTACAAGCGGGCATGCACCACCTGGAATGCCAATTTGATTTTCAGCAGGCGCGCCAGCGGCTCGCTGCCGAAGGGGCGGAATCCCTCCAACCCTTCACCAATTTCGAATTCCTGCGTCAATCATTTACTCGGGGGCAGATTTGGCCCGTTCAATCAAGCCGAATTCAGACCGCTCTCGATCGCGGATGGATCAACGAAGAGCAAGCCAAGCGTTTTCGAACTGCGGGAGTGACGGGTTCGCATCTCGAAGTACTCGAGCGCAATGACGGTTACAAAGGATTCAACCAAACAGGCATTAGCGATATTATCGCCAGAACCGATCCTCGCAATGCGACCATGCAATGACTCGCAATCGCTACAGTTGCGCGAATCGCAACGTTTTCGGTGCGACATGGTACGAGCGGTCAAAATTTAGCGGCTAAGATGATCTCCTACCTTTGCGAAAAAACCTATTAATTGATCCATGCGGGAAGTGCGATGATACTCCCTGCGCTGTTGGGATTAGGTATCATGCAAGGGTCCATCCGCGTCAAACTCATTTGCTCGCTTCTGGTGCTCGGCTTCTTCTTGGTTGCTGGCATTCAGATGATGTTGCATTCCCGGATCCATTGCAGCCTGGCACGATTGGAATCGGCCAATGCAGCAGAACAGGTGATTCGCGCTCGAAACCTAATAAACGAACGAGCTCGCAGCCTTGCAAAAACGATTTCTGAGTGGTCCGTTTGGGACGACACTTATGAATACTTGCTGACTCCAGATGCAAAATATGAAGAAGACAACTTCACCACAGATGCGTTAAAACGGCTAGGCGTCGAATCCCTAATCTACTTGGACGGCGACGCCCATATTCATACCGTTGTCCGCTTAAATGCCGATGGCGAAATTGTGCGTCAAATCCCAACCACTTTCCTAGAAGTGGACTGGGACAACATTTCATTATTTCACCAACCTCTTGGTGCGACTCTCTATGGGGTCATGATCCTTGATCATCAACCGATGATCTTCGGGGCGAGCCAAGTTGTTCACTCAGACTCCTCGGGACCGTGTCGTGGTACAGTGGTGGCCGCCTACCCGCTGAATGAACTTGCCCAACAAGAGTTATCAAGCCAGCTTCGATTTCATTTCACAGTCGATACCGATTTGGCCAGACTGAATAGAAACCGCGCCTTGTCGAGTGATGATGCCAGAAATCTCAGTTCAGCAAGCCGCATGCGCGCCATTGGCCGCAATCAGCTGCTCGCCGAATTCACCATGAATGACTTCCAAGGGCGACCGGTCATTGTGGGAACTTGTTACTTGAAACGTGACATCATGGTGGAAGGAAATCGCTTGCTCAAACAAATGGCCTTTGCCGTCGTGACAACGGTTGTCATTGTCTTGATAGCGACCTATTTCATGCTTGGCAGCTTGGCGATCGCACGACTCACTCGATTGACGAAACAAATTCGCAGCATCGATCCGACCGATGTGGGATCGACGAGAGTGAGCGTTCAAGGTAGCGATGAAATTGCCCTCTTGGCAAAGCAATTCAATTCGGTCTTGCAACAAATCAATGAGATGCAATTAGATTTACGACTTCGAAATGATGAATTGCAAGTCGCGAAAACGAAAGCAGAAATCGCTAATCAGTCAAAAAGTGAATTTTTGGCCAACATGAGCCATGAAATTCGTACGCCCATGGCGGCAATCTTGGGCTACGCAGATTGGTTGATTGAAGACGGAGAACGAACAAGCCAAAACCAGGGACGCAAAGAGCTCGTTCATACCATAAAACGCAACGGCCAACATCTTCTTTCTGTCATCAACGACATCTTAGATATTTCCAAGATCGAAGCAGGTAAGATGACGTTAGAGTTCAGCGATACGCGTCCGACCCAAGTCATTGCGGAGGTCCTGCAGTGGATGTCGTTGCGCGCCCAGGAAAAGAATATTCAGCTCAATGCGTCTGTTGAGGAGCCTGTTCCCGGGGTGATCCAGAGTGATCCTGTACGGATGAGGCAAATACTGATCAACATCATTGGCAATGCAATCAAGTTCACCGAACAGGGTTGCATCCGCGTTAGTGTATCGATGGACCATTCGCAATCGCAAATGATGCGAATCGATGTGGCGGATACCGGAATTGGCATCAACGCGGAGCAAATATCAAAACTGTTCGATGCCTTTGTTCAAGCAGATACCAGCACAACTCGTCGATTTGGTGGAACCGGGTTGGGGCTGCAGATCAGCAAGCGATTGGCAATGATGATGGGTGGTGATATCACGGTCGTCAGTGAGCCTGGTTTGGGAAGCACTTTTTCTATCTTGATTCATACGGGTACCGCAGCAGTCGAGACCAACCAAATTCTACCTGGGTCAATAAGTATTGCTGGCAATGAGAATGAACTAGAATCTGACTATCAATCGCACGAACATGGTCGTCTGGCCGGTATGCGAATCCTATTGGCGGAAGATGGACCTGACAATGTTAGGCTCATTCGCCATCACTTGCAGCGAGCGGGTGCAGAAGTGGATGTTGCCGGCGATGGTTATCAATTGGTGGCGATGCTCTGTCAGAATGGATCGATTGACGGCTCACTGATCGAACCACCTTTCTATGACTTAGTCTTGTCCGACATGCAAATGCCAACCATGGATGGTTATCAAGCGGCTTCATTGCTCCGCAGTAAAGGCTGGCGCCGACCCATCATCGCGCTTACGGCACATGCGATGTCCGGTGATCGCGAGCGATGTCTTGCTGCCGGATGCGACGACTACGTTACAAAACCGATTGATCATCACCGGCTCGTTCAAGCGTGCATTCAAAAGTACGATCTTCACGAGACCTTGATCCCCACAGCTTGATCCCCACAGTAAGGTGAGCAGAATAGACTGTTTGCTCGGCCTCCATTAACAGGACTCTGCGATGTTTACAGCGACCCATTCGTCTCGCAAAATTCTTCTTGGTTTACTATTTGGGTTTAGTTTGAGTTCATTGACAGCCGCTGTAGGGCAAGAGGCAGCTACAGAGAAATCGGCATTTGCGATTCCTGAGTCGGATGACGGGCTCCCGGGCACCGGACCCATCCGCCGATATGACTGGTTTCAGAATCTATGGCAATCGAGGCGAGCCGATTGGGCAACCAAAGTTGAGCAAGACCAGAATGCAGTTGTCTTTCTTGGCGACTCAATCACACAGGGCTGGGGTGACCAACTGGGTGGACAATTCACCGGGATGAAAACGGCCAATCGTGGCATTAGTGGTGACACCACTCGCGGCATGTTAATTCGTTTGCAAGCGGATGTGCTGGCGCTTAACCCAGTCGGTGTGGTCATGCTGATGGGTACGAATGATCTGGAGGAAGGCGCTCCACCGGAGACAATTGCCAGTAACTTCAAGTTAATCATCGATGCCCTCAAGGAACACAATTCCAAGATGCCAATCATTGTCTGCCAAGTGTTTCCGAGTTCGGCCAGCAAAAGTCGTCCCTCAGAAAAGATCCAGTTGATCAACAAGCTTTATGGGGAAGCAGTGAATGAGGATCCCCAAGTAACGATGGTGGATACTTATGATTTGTTTGCAGACGCGAATGGTGATGCGAAGCTTGAAGAATTCCCCGATTTACTTCATCCCAATGAATTGGGTTATGCGGAGTGGGCCAAGTCGCTTCGTCCGGTGTTGATCAAATTGGATCTGCTAAGCGAAGAATAGAGTCCCTTGCGACTTTGTTCTTTACGCAATGGCCGTGGCGCGAACGAAGCGGTCCATGACGGGCGGTAAGGGAGAATCAAATTGCATTGTCTTCGCTGTGCGCGGGTGTATGAAGCTCAGCGTTGCGGCATGAAGCGCGATTCGTTTCGATGTCCATTTAGGATGGGGACGGCTATGGCGACCATAACGATCATCACCTAATAACGGATGTCCCAGGTTGGCCATATGAACGCGGATCTGATTGCGTCGCCCTGTCTCTAAACGGACTTCGACCAAAGTCGCTTCCTGCAATGCAGTGATAACTTTGTAGTGGGTGATAGCCAGTTCGCCATCCACTTCGTCGTCCGTGGCAAAGCGATCAAGATTTTTAGCTGTCTTGAGAAAATTGCGAATTGTCCCTTCCGGGGTTTTTAAAGTGCCACGAATAATTGCGTGGTACTTTCTTTCCGGTTTATGTTCTTTGAATTGTTCCGCTAGTCGTGCTCGAGCTTGCTCGGTCTTGGCCATCACCAGCAGGCCGCTTACCTCACGATCCAAGCGGTGAACCACTAGGGCAGGGCGACGTTTACGGCCGTGGCTAAGAAACACGCTGACTCGTTCCATCAGTGTGTTGGGCTCGCCTTGTTCGGTGGGTACGGTTAGCACGCCTGACGACTTGTCGACAATGACGATCTCATCATCTTCGTAGACCAAAGAGAAAGTACGGTCGGACCAATGAGCCTTCTTTTCGTGATAACGGGTGTGCGGATCGAAGGTAACAACTACTTGGTCGCCCACGGCCAGAGCCAAACCAGGATCGCTACAGGGTTGACCGTTAATGGAGACACATTGATGGTCAAAGAGTCCGCGGATTTGACTGCGGGAATGCCCGGTCATGGCTTGGACTAATTTGTCAGCACGGCCAACGGCCTCGTCGGCAACTCGAATTTCCAGCGTCTTCAGGGCCATGTAGAAAGTGCTTTTAAGGAGCGCAAATAACGAATCTTGTCGGTAAGTCTTCAGACGCCGACAAGCAGGTGAACCCCTCTAGTCTAAACAGGGCAGTGCTATTCTGTTACCCGCCCTTTGATGATTCTACGATTCGCAGCTGCCCGATACGCCCTTTGGCTCCCACCCCCCAGATCGAACCGTCGTTTGAAGTGCGAATTGCATGGAAACCTTCATCCGTTATGGGTTGCCAATCATGACCATCGGCACTGCTTTCACAGCCTGAAGGCCCCGCTGCCACATAGCCAACTCCGCTTAGGTAACAGCCCGAAGAGCGGAAACCACGTGGCGATCGACCCGAGATAGCATCCCAATGGGCCCCTCCATCATTCGTGATGGCAACATTTCCCGCGGGCGAGCTTTCTTGTTGATAGTCGCCGCCGAGAGCGATTCCTGAACCCGAATTTAGAGGGTGGTTCTGTTCACGGGGTGGAAAGACGACAGCAAAAATGCCTGCCGAAGGACTGCGAGGGATCGGACCTACCGACGAAGCATGCCAAGAATCTCCAGAATCACTGGACCGCATCATGCGACTGGGTCCAGCGGTTCCGCCACCTAATCCAATCCATGCATGTCGTCCATTTTCTAAAGCCAGCGATCCGTTGCTGGCTGCAAAACCAGCCTCTCCCGAATCCGTAGCGGGATTTTGATCGGTAGGTACATCACTCCAGGTTTCGCCATTATCGCGAGTACGAATCACAAGCAGGCGGCCATCGATTGGATCGCTGAAGGCCATGCCTTGCTCGTTCGTATCGATGACCATCGCATCTATAAAGGCGCTCGACGAGTCATTGCGGTAGACCTCCACCCAATGAGTGCCGCTATCTATGGTCTTCAAAATTACCGCTGGCTGACCGGCACTCGCGATGATGGCAGTTTGACCATCGAAAGCATGAAGAGAACGAAACTCCAGTTCTTCGAACCCTTTGATTCTATTCGCTTGCCATGTGGCTCCGCCGTCTTTCGATACGATGACCGTACCTTTGCTGCCACATGCCCAAATGACATCCGGGCTGGCGACACTGAGACCTCTCAAACTGACATCGGTTGGCGAGTCCACATACCGAACGCTCCACGCAATTTGCGTCTGAGCGCTCGCGTCTTGGCTGTTGGCAACATTGCGATTGCTGGCACAATTCAGTAACCAATAGGCTACTGAAAAGGCAAACAACGTCGCAAACGTTTTGCCGTTCACGCTCATCGGTCCGACTCAGGAATTCCCATCGTTGCGCGATTGGGATATGCAGGGCGCGCGGGCGCTTTAAATGACTTGGTATCCAATTCCGATAACAAGTATTCAATCGCTGTTTGCAGCTGCGGGTCGCCCCCTTCGGTCATCTTTGCTGGATCATCGATCACTTCGATGTCGGGGTCGACACCATGACCTTCAATGCCCCATGTCCCGTCAAGCTCGTAAAAAGCAAAGCTCGGCGCTGTCACATTGGCACCATCGATCAAATCAGGGCCACCGGTAATCCCGACAAGTCCGCCCCAGGTACGACGGCCAATCAATTTGCCCAAGCCAGCCTGTTTGAATAATGCTGGGAACATGTCGCCGCCACTACCCGCGAGCCCATTGATCAGCATGGCCTTAGGGCCTTGGTGTGAATCAGGAGGCCATCGCCAATCGCGCCCATCTCGCCGTGCCCACAGGTTGGTGGCAGGACGATTAAGCAATTCGATGAATCGCGTTGGTATTTGACCGCCGCCATTCCAACGGTCATCGATTAGCAGAGCGTCTTTACCCATTTGTGCGTAAAACTGACGAAACAGATCGTTCTGACCCTCTATACCCGTGTTGACCACGTAGATGTATCCAACACGTCCGTTGGATTTCTCATCGACAGTCTTGCGATTCGTCTCGATCCAATCTCGGAATCGCAATTCAGCATCATTGCGCATCGCTTTGACTAACACTTCTTTATCATCTTCGCTGGGGGTCGAGTCGTCACTGATTTTCAAGGTAACGATGCGTCCTACGCGATTTCTAAGCAATTGATAGGGGCTGATGGCTGTGGTGAGTTCCTTACCATCAATGGACAATACGTACTGTCCCTCTTTGACTCCCTGTGCTGCCAAGGGATTGATCGCATCAGTGTCCCAGACGGCACCCTGCCAAAGTTCCTCAATCTTATAACGACCATCCGCTGCAACGAATCGACAACCGAGTAACCCACAATCCGCCTCAGGCACTTCGGGACCCTCTTCACCAGGACGGTAGTAGGCATGGCCAACATTTAATTCAGAAATCATTTCGCCAATAATAAAGCCGACATCATTTCGACTGGTCGCGTCTTTCAATAAATGCTGGTAGCGGTCTTTTACGGCCGGCCAATCAACACCATGCATCGTGGGATCGTAAAAGAAATCTCTTTCAATTCGCCAAGCGTCAGTAAAGACTTGTAGCCATTCCGCTTGGGGTTCAATCACAGTCTCCATGCCGTCTGTCGATATTTTGCTAGACACTTCTTGGTCCACCGCAGAATCAATAATCGCCATCTCGTCGTCTAGGTAGACCAACAACTTTTTGCGATCGGCACTCATCGAAAATTCCGACGCACCTTCAAGCACAAGCTTCTCTTTGGCTTTTTCGTCAGCGAGATCAAAGAGATGGATGGCCTCATCTTCCCCGTCGACTCGACCGTAAATTAAATGACCCTGATCGTTGACGGCAATCGCACCAAAGGTGCCGCGATCAATCGGCAATGGTATGACTCGCCTTTCTGCGTTCTCAATCTCAATGACAAGCGGTGAGTCGTCGTCATCGGAGTCGTCGTCATCGGAGTCGTCGTCATCGGAGTCGTCGTCATCGGAGTCGTCGTCATCGGAGTCGTCATCATCGGAGTCGTCGTCATCGGAGTCGTCGTCATCGGAGTCGTCATCATCGGAGTCATCGTCATCTGAGTCATCGTCATCTGAGTCGTCATCATCTGAGTCATCATCATCTGAGTCATCATCATCTGAGTCATCATCATCTGAGTCATCATCATCTGAGTCATCGTCATCTGAGTCATCGTCATCTGAGTCGTCGTCATCTGAGTCGTCATCATCTGAGTCGTCATCATCTGAGTCGTCGTCATCCGCCCAGACTTCTTCATCGCTCTTCGGGAGAAGTGGATTTTTTACATCTGCCCGCAATGGAAGTGCGAGCATTACAGAGGTGTCGATATATACGAAGGATGTGCCGATATCTTCATACTTCGGCTTGTTGAAATTTCGATTGGAGACGAAGTATAGAAAATCACCTTTCGAATCGAAGACGGGTGAGTGGTCGACAAAGTAACCGCTGGTTAATTTGTGCGTGGTCTTCTCTTGGACGTCATAAAGCCAGATAGCAGAATTGGGATTTGCAGTGTCATCGCTTCGGTCGTAAGCGAGCCATTTTGAATCATGTGACCAGCTGAGTGATGGTTGATTTGCCCATGGTTCCGTGTCGACCGTGCTCGTCTCATTGGACTCGAGCGAATGCAAATAGAGAGTGCCCGACTTATCGGTAAACGCTATTTGCTTGGAATCAGGTGACCAACGAGGACTGAATCGCCAGTGTGTTCCATCATTAGTAAGCCGTTTTGTCTCTCCTTTGCCATCGCTCTGGGTAATGGTGAGTTCGTATTCGCCGGTTGAATCGGAAAAATAGGCAATCCAACGTCCATCGGGACTCCAAGCGGGGTCACGTTCTGCGATACCGTCGGAATTCGTAAGATTGCGCGCGGCACCCTCTTTTGCAGGTAGGGTCCAAATATCCCCGCGAGCTTCCACAGCGACACGTTTTCCAGTTGGCGAGATGGAGTCCTCCACCAATTGCTCTGATACATCTACCACCTGAGGCCGCAGCTTTGGTCGATCACCTGGAATCGAAATGGCCACCGCATTGGACAATGATGTTTTCAAATCTAGCAAATAGAGAGAAGTTCCATATTGGAACACGATCTCTCCCTGGCCTTCGCTGCCGGGACCACTCGATGGCCATTTGACATCGTAGTCAGTGAATTTGGTCACCTGAGTCTTAGCACCCGAGTTGGTGTCATAACTCCAGATGTTCAAGCGGTGTTCGGGGCCGGCGTCGGAAAGAAAGTAAACTGTTTGGCGATGCCACATCGGCATCGTATCGGTACCGTCGAAGTCAGTGATCTGTTTGCTGCGATGATCTTGAAGATGAAACAACCAGATGTCGGATGCCATGCCACCTCGGTAACGTTTCCAGGTGCGTGTGTCGCGGGAATACGGAGTGTAGGCGAGCCATTTCCCATCGGCACTGATGGCTCCGTTCGAACCATAAGGAACTGGCAGCAGCGTCGGCAAGGGAGCATCCAGCGACGCCGTCATCAACTGTGACATTCGAGGTAAGGGAGCAACGGCGTTTGTGCTGAAAAGCAATTTGCCGTCGGGGGTCCAGTCGCAGAGGACTTCGCCAGCGGGATGGTAGGTCCAGCGAACGGCTCGTCCGCCAAGGGTTGGAATAACGTACAGATCATTCGCGCCTTCATAGCTGCCCGAAAAGGCAATTTGCTTTCCATCGGGGCTGAACTTTGGCAAGGACTCGTTGCCCGGCGGATTGGCTAACGGGCTGGCCATCCCCCCTTCACGCGGTACCGTCCAAAGATCGCCCGCGTAGACAAAGACAATCTGTGTTGCGCTGACGTCGGGAAATCGCAACATCCCAGCATCGGGAGTCGTCTCACATTGGCCCGCCCGAACGAGTAGCAGAGTGCTGAAGAGCACCGCGAACATATAGTGTGACTTCACTCGACAAGTTTCCAGAAAGGCAAAAGGTGTATAGCTGAGAAGTGCTGAGAAAAATGGTTTGTTCTAAAACGATGCGCCAAAAATGCTTAGTCCAATCATCGAAACGATGAGCATCAAGTAGAGAATCATGAAGACTGCTAAAATTGAAAAAAGAATAGCTGCAACAACTATCGCCAGTGTCAGCTTTTCGAAGCCCTCGCGAATTCGATAATAGTCACCGGCATAGGCCGCGTCGAAATGTTTGCCCGCTTGGTACAGAAATACACCGCAAACTAATAGAGGTATCCCGAACAATGCCCCGAAAATCGTCAGGGTATACACCCCTCCGATTATGATTAGCACGATTCCAAGAAAACGGATCCACCAACGTCGACGAAACACCGGTTCCAACACTTCCGGTGGAGCAAAGCTCAAATTGCCGAACTTTTCCGGCTCGGCCGGAATTTGGTAGGGAGAACCTTCCATTGGATTATGGCTTCCAAAATCTAGGAGTCGTGTGGCTAGAAGCTCCGATCAAATACAGGATAGGCGCGATCTTCGGCTCGACGATAGACGACTTTGCCATTTACGATTGCCGTTTCCACATAGGTTCGATAATCGAGAGGAGCTCCATCCAGGATCAGCAAATCAGCATCTTTGCCAACTTCGATACTACCAATTGAAGCATCGAGTCCCATCATTTTCGCAGGAGTTAAAGTGACGGCACGCAGAGCTTCTGCCTCACTAGCCCCACCGCGAACAGCGAAGGCGGCTTCCAATGGCAAACTGGTCAGGTCCCGTCCGGCAAGTCCATTAAGGCTGACTGCATTTGCCAAAGGGGTCACGGCAAAAGGAACGCCGCTGGCCTGCAACACATGGGGCATTTCAAACAATGATCCCGACGTCTCTTCTTCACCCTTGCGAGCTTGTCGACGTGTACGTGGCGTAATCGATACATAGACATCGTTCTCAGCAAGCAAGTCGCCGACGAGCCAGCCTTCGACGACATTGGAGAGGGCCAGCTTGTAACCGAGCTCTTTCGAGAGATCAATCATTGCACGGATTTCAGAGGCACTGCTAGCAGAAATTCGCAGGCGAACTTCTCCTTTAACTAGGCTGATTAGTTCATCACTGACAGACTTACGTGGCGGATTCTGACGTTTCCCTTCTTTAGTAGCCGCTTCATGTGCAGCGAGGTCTTTCAAATACTGATTTGTCTTAGCAATCTGTTGACGCCAAGTGTGTTGATTTAGTGAGCCGGATAGCGATCCAGGTGCGAGGTCATAAAAGACAGATTCTTGGACCAACATTCCATCAATAGAACCAAAAGACATTTTGATTACCGCATTTCCAGCAGGCGTGATGTCACGCGGCGGCGGATCCGTGATGGGATCGGTGGGAAGAATTGGTAATCCACAACATGGGCAAAGAGATTCGGCAACACCGTAATCGAGTTCCCTTGAATCGACTTCAGCTTGCAACGCTAAATTATCCGGTTCGAGCCCTAGGAAAACATCTTCCGAGCGCCGACCACGACGTCGACCTCCAACGTCTGCAGCAACGCATCCGGTTGTAATTCCAACACCCAATGCGAATGTGATATTGCGATCAAAGGGGTCCAGGCTATCCGCATTTTTGTTATTGGGGCCGCCGCCGCCCGAGAGACCAATCCCAGACATATCGATCGCTACGAAGCCTGGCGATATTTGCTTACCTTTTGCATCGATCACTTCTGCCCCCTCGGGGATCGCAATGCCGTTTCCCACAGCTTTGATTTTTGTCCCTTCGATCAAGAGAGTCCCCGAGCGAATCACTTCTTTGGAGACCGTGTGAATGTCGGCTCCGACAATCGCAATGATTTTGGGCTTTGGCTTTTCGCTGTCCTTATCAACCGGTTTATCAGGCGTGTCCTTCTTAGGTTCCTCCGCCTTCTCCGCATCGGGTTTCGGCGCCTCTTTCGCCGGGGGATCTTGAAGTCCATCTTGCCATGGTGATGCAGCCCACGATCCGCTAGGGCACAGCGCGCTGGAAATGGCGATCAACGTTAGCAACAAGATCGAAGTATATTTATTTGACATAAACCGGTCCCCCCTCCACTAAGACCTGTGTGATCTGGGCCGTCCCAGAGAATGGATCCTCGTCCATTACGACCAAATTGGCCAGTTTGCCTTTCTCTATTGTACCGACTTCTTTGTCGATGCCGAGCATTTCTGCTGGAACGCTTGTTAGTGCTCGGATGGCCACATCGCGGTCGAGTCCCGCACGAACCAACATGGCAACCGCGAACAGAGGCGTATCTTGAGACGAGCGAAAGTCGCCCTGATTCAAACTCAGCGAAAATGCCAATCGCAATTTTTTGTCATTCAGCATTTTGGCGACGTTCACACGATTGCGCGTGTTCGGCACCAGTTCGATGCGTGGTGGCATGATCACCGAGATGCGTTCCACATCAAGCGACTCTAGGGTGCGGAACAGATTGGCTCCGTCAGCCACCAGGTTGACTTTTGCTTTCGGCGAATCTTTCAAGGCTTCGGTCAGATACAGGATTGCCGCCGCGTTGTTGGCGTTCACAAAGAGTGGCTGTTGGCCATCGCGTACCGCTTGCCACAGTGAATCAGCGGGCGATTTGGTCTCTCCACCGCGGGGTGCGGAAGGGGGGCCTGAGGGCGCACCGCCAGGAGGCGGCCCACCGGGGCGCCCACCCCGTCCACCTCGGCCTCGCATCATCGCGGCGATGGCTTCGGGGCTAGGTCGTCCCTCGGAATTCTCTTCTTTCTTCTCGATCTCCAGTCCACTTCGCAGTACTTGCAAACTGGAGGTTTGATTGGCTAGTGCCAAAAACAATTGGCTTTTTTGCTTGGTTAGAACCGCATCATCCAGCTCGGGATTGACTTGAGCCATCGCCGATTCGCCGAAGCCGCTGGTCACCAATTGTGCGTTGGTGATTCCGGTGCGAGTTGTCGGCAACCACTTCTGTGAGCGTGGGTCGAAACCATCAACAATACGTGTAAATACGGTGGGCGTTGCAGCGGGCCCGGCCGGTAATCGAAAGGTTCGCCCTCCGAAAGTTACTTCGCGGACTTCTTCCGGTTGCGCGTCGGATCCAACGCTAACCACGTAGTAGGGATCGACAAAACCTGGCAAAATAGTACTGCCATGGAGATCGATGATACGCGCGGCAATGGGAATGGTTAGATCTTTGCCGACAGCCTCGATTTTGCCGTCGCGAATGAGCACGGTTCCGCCCTCGATAACGCCTTCTTTAGAAGCCGTTTCGATTCTTGCACCGCGCAGCGCGAGCAAGCCTTGTCCTGAGGCCACATTCCATGACATCAGCACAAGGCAGCAAATAGTCCAGATGAGCGAACGTTGGATGGATTCAATCATAGCTTGCAATTTCCTAGAACCGACGTCGATCGGTGCGAATGTCGTAGACGCTGGCCCCATCAATAAAGACTTGTGTCACATAATTGCGTGGGTCAATAATCGATCCCGTAGTGATCAGAATGTCTGCATCCTTGCCAACTTCTAACGATCCGACTCGATCGTCGATCATCAACGCCTTGGCCGCTTCGATTGTCATCCCGCGAATTGCCTTGGCCTCGGTCCAACCGTAGCGAACTGCCATGGAGGCTTGGAAAAACAATTCTTCTTGTGGAATGACGGGAGCATCGGTGTTAACACCTAATGAAACCAAACCACGTTTGTCGTACTCTGAAACAATGCCTTTGACTTGGCCATCTTCGGGCTCGTACCAAAAACCACGAGGGCCAGCCATGACAGGAATATCGCGTTTGATAATCTCGTCAGTCAACTTAAAACTATCAAACGTCCCATGGTCGATTACCAATCGCAGGTTCATCTCGTCGTGCACGATACGAAGCGTTGATTGAACGACCTGATAGGCTTGTGTATGAACGACAACTGGAATCTCGCGATGAAACAATGGCTTGAAATACTCGAGCCGCAAGTTCAATTCGGGCTTCGTTTGCAGTTCGCCCCGCTCCCAAGCATCCCATTGCTGAACATACAAGCGACCTTCTAGCAATTGTTGTCGAATGACATAGTTCATACCCATCCGACCCGAGCCCACTTCTCCACCACTTCGCTCTGGATTTCCCGATTGGGCGATCTTCAAAACACCAGGTGCTCGCATGATGACGTCGGCTGGCTTACCGGGACCTGTCTTCATCAGTGTTCCCCAGCCACCCATGTTGGTTCCGCTGCCGGGGATATAGCAAATCGTGGTAACGCCACCTGCGATGGCGACCTTTAGATCATCATTGTGTGGAATGATTTGATCCCAATTTCTCAATTCGGGATTGGTCTGATAAACCATTTCGTTCAAATCGCCAGAGCCACCAACATGACTATGGGCATCAATGAGTCCTGGCATAGCAAATCGATCGGGATGATCGATGATTTGATATCCTTCAGGAATAGCAATCTCATCTTGTGTGCCGATAGCTTCAATTTTGCCATTGGAAATCAAGATGGTGCCGTTGATGATAGGGTCACCCGCTGACGTAATGATCTTGCCAACACGCACAGCCATTTTTGGCTTTTCGTCGGCATTCACCGCAGGGGCAATCAGTAAACTGCACCACAGCAGTGCACGCCCTACCCATTTGCCAGTGTAGGATCGATTCATTGTGCCCCCTCCTTATCATCTGCTTTGTAGACCCAATCGCCATCGATCATGACTGCCAATACTCGCGTGCCCGCATGAAATGGCTCACCGCTGAGCACGACGAAATCTGCGTCGTTGCCCTCTTTGATAGAGCCGACGGATGCCAGGGATAACTGGGCCGCAGGGACCGAAGTTAAGCCCGCCAACGCATCGCGACCACCTAAACCTCGATAGACAGAAAAACCAATCGCGGAGGTTAGATTTACTGCACCCGTTCCCGCGCGACTTTCGATCGTTACCGGAACTCCGGCCGCCAGAAATTGTTGAGCAACACTCACAGGTTGTCCATCGTCAACGGTATCTAGCGGCGGCGACAGCACGACCGAAACTTGTTTGTCCGACAAGGCCGATGCCTGTCGATAGGCAGTACCCGAAGCGGCCAAAATCGTTCGTAGTTTAAACTCGTCTACAAACAACTTCACTGCTAAGTCCACTGCCAACCCATCGCCTACTTCGACAATCGCGACGATCTTCTTCGCAAACAGCAAACGATAGGGTTCCAAAGCGTCTGTGACGTTTGGCTTCTTGGGCTCTTCAGGCTTCTTCGGCTCTACCAGAGCTTCAGCAGGCTTGCTTTCATCGGACTTCGCAGCGTCTGGCTTTGAATCGTCTGGTTTCGCAGCATCCGGCTTGGGCGCATCCGGCTTGGGCGCATCAGGTTTCGGTGCATCAGGTTTCGGCGCATCAGGTTTCGGTGCATCAGGTTTCGGTGCATCAGGTTTCGGTGCATCAGGCTTGGGTGCATCGCCGCTTGGCGCACCCGTTGCCGGCTTCGCATTGGCTTCTGCCTCTGCCTTTTGCTTTTCCGCTTCAGCTTTCTTTTTTTGTTCTTCGATAGCTGCGTCGTACTTTGCTTTAGCTTGTTCGTATTCGGCTAATTGTTTTTGATAGGCGGCGTAGGCTTGGTCGTAGGTGACCCAAGTTTCCGCGTACTTTTGTCCGGCTGCCAGCGTTGCTTTTAGTTTGGCTTCTTCGCTGGTGAGGTTCCCTGAAATGGAATAGCGAATTGCCACCGGATCTTGCAGGACGCGCGGGATGTTACCCAGCTTGAATGCAACAACGGGACTGGGTAGTCCGGATGAAGAAAGCAAGCCAGTCGTAACGCCACCTTGTCGGGCCATGGCCACTTGGTCGTCATCTGAAACGAGCAACCTGCCAAGGCGATCGTTTAAACCAACTCGATCATTCAGGTCGGTGCCCGTTCCCACGCGGGTCGCCATATCAATGAAGCCAGGAACAACCACGGCACCTGGAAACTCGCTGATCTCTGCATCCGAGGGAAACGATACACTACTACCAACGCCACGAATGACCTTGTCTTGAACAACAATTTCACCATCCATGGTTTTTCCGTCAGCGCCATGGATCGTAGCGGCACGGATCACTTTGGATTTGGCAGATTGTGGTCGCTGGTAAACTTGCTTGCCATCGATGTAGGTTTCCAAGACGCGAGTCGACGGTGCAAAAGGTTTGCCCGACAGTACAAGAAAATCAGCATCTTTTCCTTCGGCAAGTGAGCCGACGCGAGAATCCACCGACAGTAGGCGAGCTGGAATAGCGGTTAGCATGGAAAGCACTTCGTGAGGCTCAAGTCCCGCCGCCAGGAAGTTTCCAGCAAGATACCAAATATCGGTTAGTTCACTGTTAGGGACGGTGATCGCCAATTTATCCTTTGCACCTGCTTTGATCAGCGCGGCGGCGCGTTCCCAAGGTTCGCTAATGGGCGTTTCATTGGGTTTTGGTACCGGCTGGTTCGTAAGCGATGCGGCGCCACTTTTCCCAGCGAGCACAACACCGCGAAGGAGATCACCCGACCATGGAATCGACTGCGATGCGGAGACGACTTCGTCAGCGCCTACCAACAAATAGGGCACTTGGAACTCTTCGGCGATCCGGTGGGCGGCGGCGAGCTCCCCGGCGGATCTAGCAGTGATTCGCAGTTGTTTTCCTGCGTTCAGCACTTCGTTCAAGGTGCCCAGGACAAGATCGCTCTGAGCATCTTCTGCAGCGCGAGCGATCATCAAGGCGCGTAGGCCAATCACCGCATCACCCAGATTATTCGCCAATTGCGGCTGTGTCGGTTCGAGGGGGCGATCTACTGAAACCGCACCGACTGGTGGCTTGTAAATGCGAGGCGGATTGAATGCCTCTTCCGTCAACAGAATGCGGAGACTTTCGCTTGCATTCAACGATTGTTGCTGTGGGTCTTCTCCGCCAAGTTTGACAACGGCTCCTTGGCCGGGCATTAATCTCGCACGCCCAGGTGAAACCTGCACGGTCGTAATACCAGTTGCGAGCAGCGAGTCATAATCGCCAAAGAAATCAAAGCCATCGATCGCGCGAATGAAAGGCGTAAGGGCCTCATCTTCGTCGACGCCTCGATCGGCCAGATTGGTTTCGGCAATCACTAGACCAGGTGCCAGAGTCACTGAACCCAAGTCATGAATTGTAGCGCCACTGGGAAGGGTGACTTCACTGCGTGGACCGATCGTCACGATGCGGCCCTCGCGGACCACCATTGCGACATTCGTGATGACTTGACCTTGGCCGACATATGCGGCACCGGCCAAATAGACATCCGTTGTGGCTGCATTGGCTTGTTGGTTAGAAATACTCAACAAACTCGTCAATGAAAATATTGTAGCTAGGCAGGTCGCTAGCCGGCGATGCGTTAAAAGATTCACTCGAGTGGTTCCTCCAGCAATCGCTTCAGTTTTTGATCTTCACTTCGCTTGTAAACTTCTTCTCCGGCAACCAGCGTTGTTTCAACCCAGGTGTTCGCTGAGAGCGGATCACCCGAGAGGATCACCAGGTCTGCATCCTTACCTGGCTCGATGGAACCTACAAAGGAATCCACGCCGAGCAGTTCAGCGGAGGTCAATGTCAGAGATCGCAACGCTTCATCGCGAGGCATGCCGTACTTCACACTCGTTGCCGCTTGGTACCAGAGAAAGCCGCTACCCAAGGTTTGACGAATGCCTGAGTTGTCTGTTTGGAAGACAAAGGGAACGCCCGCCTTGATAAGAATTTGAGGAATGATGACTTGCTTGTCTTCGCGAGTTTGAGGATCAGTTTCCCAAAATACCAAGGTGGGATCCAGGATCACGGTTTGCTTGCGAGCGGCCAACAGATCAGCCGCTTTATAGCAATCACGTCCCAGTATCAAAATAGATTTGATTTTGTAGTCATCGATCAAACGCAGCGCTTGGCCAACGTCCATGGCGGTTTCGCAATAGATGTAGGCGGGCATCTCGCCCTTCAGCAATTGCTGCATGACGAGCAAACCCTCTTTGGATTCTTCTGCCGTGGGTGGAGGTGTTGCAGCTGCAGCGGCCGGAGTCTCACCGTCGGCTGGTTTTTCTGGAGCTGGGCCACCAGCGGGACCACTCTTAGCCGAGTCTGAAGGGCTTGGAGCTTCGCTTTTGGGTTCTTTCTCGCTTTCCGCTTCTTCTTCCATGGCCCGTTTGGCCGTGTCCAATTCAGCTCGCAAACGAGCGATGTGACTCATCCGGCTGCTGCCAACCGGTTGTAGAGATATTTTCAAGCCTGAATCCCGACGCAGCAACATATCATTGACGTACTGACCGGCGGTTTTCACAACGGCAGCTCGCCCGCCGATCATGGTGCTATTTCCTGGCACCACGGCCGCAGTGGTAATACCGTTGCGACGACAGTCTTCAAAATAATCGAGCTGGGGATCGATGGAATCGACAACCGACAGGAACGGCACATTTGAGTTCCGCTCGTTTGCTTGACTCATTCCCGATGGATTGTGCGAATCAACGAATCCAGGCATGACGACCTGTTTCGAAGCGTCGATGACCCGTGCTTCGACAGGTATCTCAATGTCGGTTCCAACCTGAACGATCTTGCCATCCTCAATTAAGATAATGGCATTTTCGATCGGTTCGCCATTGATGGGGATCAGCTTCCCTGCGCGAATAGCCAGTGGCCCGGCAGCAAAGGAATGCGTGGAAACTGATATGGCGATTGCGGTGCAACAGCCCCAGGTGAATAAACGGTTTAGTCGCTTCATCTATTCGTTGCTACCCGATTGAAGAACATTGCCATCAACCATGACCCAGCGGACGTTGGTTGTGAATTCGAGAGGTGGTCCATCCAGTGCGATGAGATCTGCGTCATATTCGGCCGCGATCTTCCCAATGCGATCTCCAGCACCCAGCAAGGCTGCAGGACGAGTCGTAATTGCTTGCAAAGCGCCGTCGGAAGTCATTCCGAAACGAACTGCAAACCGCGCTCGTTCCAGTAGATCTCCGCCAGCCAAAGTTACCGAGACCCCTGCGTTCTCCAAGAGACCAGGGGTGTTCCAAAACAAATCGGTGCGCTCTTCACCAATCAACCCACTCCCAGTGGACGCGGTGTAAACGACCGGCACATTCTTTTCCGCCAAGACGTCAACCGTTTTGTAGGCTTCATGGCCGCCAATCAGCGTTGGCTTGAAGGCAAATTCGTCGGCTAAAGAGAGAAAAGTTTCAATGTCATACGAAGTGCGACTGACGCCGAAAGTTGAGGTTTCTCCCTGCAAGACAGCGGTCAGGGCTTTGTCTGTGGGCGTCATTGCCGCTGGGTTTCTCGGCGCGACATCGCGAGTCTTCTGCAGCTGATTGCGGATAATCCAAACCACACCCATACGATTCGTTGGCAACCGAACGTAAATGCTGTCAGGACGAGATCGCGCTGAATTACCCGACGTTGGGTCCGAGCAAACGGCCAGTGCTAAGCCAGTGCGTGGATTGATGATTCGCTTGTTCTCCGTATCGGTCGACTGGTCATCACCGGCCGATTTCACCAGTGCGCCGAAACCGCAAATCACATTCTCAGTACTGGGCATGACATGCAACGATGTCGTCCCTGCAGTTGCCGCTTCGAGAAAATCAATTGAATCCCAATCGATCGTTGTAGCGGTTTCAAACTCAGCTGTGACTTCTCGAGTTAACTCGGCATCTCCACCGCGAAGACCTGCGAGACTGTACGCATCGACCAAGCCAGGCATTAACGTATCAACTTCAATCAGTTGATAAGTCCCCAGCGGCTTGACAGAATCGCCCAAGCCAACAATATGTCCATCGCGTACAAGTACCTCGACGTTTTCGAGGGGAGGGCCCGTCATGGTGATAACATGCTTGGCACGAATCAAAATGGCATCAACTGCACTGCTCGGTTTTGTGAGCAGGCAACAAGCCAATAGGGCCAACAGGGTTCTTAAAGATGTGTGAAACATTCAGTTATCCGTATCCACTAGGTCGCCATCAACGATGATTGCCAAAGGTCGAGCGGCAAGATTCAAAGGGGAGCCATTCCAGATTACGAAGTCAGCATCCGACCCTGGCAAGAGGCGGCCCGCCGATTGCGACATTCCAACGACATCTGCCGCCGCTGATGTGAGCGAGAGCAGGGCAGTGGCAGGCGGCATTCCAGCTCGCACCGTGTCAGCCGCCGTTTGTCGCAACAACATAGGATCTGTACCAGTGAACCCGATTGAAATTCCAGCAGCCGATGCGGCAACCAGATCGCGCACATACCATTGATAATCACTGGGGCGAACCGATCGAGCAAGCACACCAATTTTCTCTGCCGCAAGGACTGGAATAATCGATTCGAGTTGACTTGGTGCAAGCAGCGCTGCGGACAATTTCCATTGTCGAGCCAGCTTAATCGCGGCCGCTAACTCTGCATCGGATTGGGCCAACAAAATGGTTTTTCGCTTACCAGCCAGCATGCTGTCGCGGCGATCCTGTTGCGCTTTCTCTAATACCGCCAACGCTGACTTGGGCAAGTACAAGGGAGATGCGTCCCAGGTTCCTGAAAGTGTGTTGCTGACCATTTGAATTTGACCGGCAAGGCTAGCCGGAAATCGCTCGCGGTTGCGTGAAGCCGAGCTAAGTACCACTAATTCAGCTAGCTCAGGTTGAACGACGCTATTCTCTGCGCCCAATCGCATCTCAGACATTTGGCCCGCTAATACACGCGTGCTGCCCGGTGCGTGTCCAGCCCGAAGAACACCACCAGCCACCAATTCGTTTACGACAGGCGAGAGTGGATCGTAAACGTCGGCTGCGCGGACGGAACCCGAATCGGAAATCTCTTGCCGATCGTTCCACGATGTGGGTGCTAACTCTGCATACGCAGTGACTAAACCGGGTGTGAGATAGCAATCTTGAGCGTCGAAAAGCGTCACGTCAGTGAGGATCGACTCATAAGGCAAAATATCTATTAACTTGCCATCGGCGATATGCAACAGATTGGGTTGCCAAGTACCGTCGCCTTGTAAAACGTTATTGCTGCGAACCGCGTAGGTGGAAGGCAGGCTGCTGGGAAGTGTCTCCCAGACGACGATGGGTGACGCCGCTGCCAGAGCCGCTGCGGTGGTTGATTCTGTAACAATCTTGCCAGCGACAATCGTCATCCGAACCTGGGCAGCCAAATCCAAAGGCTCTCCCGCGAATACCGCCAAGTCGGCGTCGAATCCTGGTTGGATTTTACCGAGTCGACTTCCTTCGCCAGCAAGATTGGCTGGGACCGAAGTGATCGCCTGCAAAACACGCAGGGGAGAAAAGCCGGCGGCAACGGCGGCCGCTGCATGAGCACGCAGGTCGGTGGAAGATCGAGCCGAACGGCCAAATGTGGCAATCGCCAACTGACCCTGGTAATCAGCAAAAGCAGTGCCCCATTGCTTGGTGCGGTCGTGAGCATGGTAATCGCTTTGTTCGCCGTCGAGCCATGGTCCCAAGACAATCGGCAGGTTCGCTTGTTGAACTGTTTGCGTTCCACTCCCTAAATTGCTGAGACCCTCTAACACGAGTGTTAGGCTAAACTCTTTGGCTAACTCCAGAGCCCGATTTACATCGTCGCCACGATGGGCCTCCAGGTGAATGGGCAATTCACCCGATAAGACTTTAGCCAAACGCTCTTTCACCGTATCAAACTTAGGCTTCTTCGGCGGCTCTTCTTTCTTTTCTGGATTGGCAGCCTTATCGCCGGACGCAGCACCCTCGGCAGGTTTCGCATCGGTAGGTTTTGCCTCGGTCCCTTTTGTCTCGACAGGTTTTGGGTCGGGCGGAGTTTCTCCTGGGGGACGCTCGGGACGTGGTCCTTCTCCTGGTGGTCCGCCACCCCGTGGTCCCCGACGAAATCCGCGACCTTGACCCTCACCTGGATTCGCTTCGCCGGATCCACTCGGAGACCGAGCAGCGGGTGCGTCTGCGGCCGGCTTGGCATCCGCTCCCGCAGCCTTTTTCTTGGCCTCTTCTGCTTCGTAGTCGCGATACTTCTTCCATTGTTCAACGTACTCTTTGGTGTCCGTTAGCCGCTTTTTCAAGCCATCGAATTCCGCGATTTTACCGCGTGAGGATTGGCCGTAAGTACCAACGCCCAGGGAGCTCTGAAAACCCGCCTCACGCTTCACGATGATCGAGTCAGCTTCACCGTTGCCCTCGTGGACTCGCGATAGAACCCCGTAACCACCCAAGACGCCACTCGAATTCGGCTGTGTGTAGGTGGCCGTGACTCCTTGCTGAGCAACTTCCAACCAAGATCTGTCATAGGGATCGATACTGTCAGCAGCATCCAAGACTCCCGTAGAACCGGAATCCGCTAGCGTATCGGCGCTCATCCAGAGAGGACTACGCAAATCGATCAAGCCCGGCGTGACCACGAGGCCATTGAGCTCGATGACTTGAGCCCCTTCAGGAATAGCAATATCGGTTCCAACCGCTTCGATCTTTTCGTTGCGAATCACAACAGTCCCGTTGGGCAACTCGCCCGCGTCCGACATCGTCAAAATTCGGCCACCCACCAAGGCTAAGACTCGATCTTCCTCACCCTGGCAGGGTATCGCGGAAACAGCGCAGGCGGATGCTATGGACAACGCAATTGCCAAGACCCGCTTTAAAGAACCCATGCAAATGGCAACGGGCGGGCGTGGAACAATACAGGCCCGATGGGGCAGAGGACGGAGTGGGATCATGTACAATTGAACGTCTGGGAACGTGCGAGACCGGTTGACCGTGTCCGCCACACGGAAGAATGAATTCAAGTGGTATCCGCCGCCGGAGTATGCGTTACTCTACGAGCAACCGCGACTGAATTCAATCAAACACTGAGGAATTACCCCAGTTTCGCTAAATTGTCCCACTTTCACAGAACTAAGCCGGCAAAGTTCCTTTTTTCAATTGTATGGTGCTTGGTAGATTTTGGGGGTACGATCGCTTTCTATCTATCTATTTACTGAAGACTCCACCTGGAAAGCGGTTCCACTATGCGCATTGCCCTGTCGATCAAAGCGATGTTTATCGGGATCTCATTGGTTGCTTTCTGCGGTTGCAACAAAGATGTGGCTGCTCCGACAGACTCAACCGGTGATCAAGATGCATCTCTGGAACCAAATGAAGATCTCAGCTCGGGAATGACGCATGCGAGGGAGTTTGCATTTGATTTTTCGCAGCTCTCTGGCAAGAAGGTCGATTGGGGTATGTCACCGAAGAAAGAGCTCTACGCGGAAAAAGATGTCCTCAATCAGCCAGCGCCGGCTTTGGTTGTGGAATCGTGGTTAGGCGATGCGCCTGAGCTAGAGGGGAAATTTGTGTTGATTGATTTCTGGGCCACTTGGTGTCCGCCCTGCAGACAAGTGATCCCCGAACTCAATGAATTTTCCAAACAGTTTTCCGAGGATTTGGTGGTCGTCGGCTTGTCAGATGAGTCTGCAGAGAAGGTTCGTGAAATGAGTGAGCCGGTAATCGAATATTATTCAGCAGTGGACTCTCAAGCTCGAACGAAGAATGTAATCGGTGTCGAAGGCATCCCACACGCGCTCTTGATCGATCCCTCGGGAACCGTTTGTTGGCAGGGGTTCCCACTTGATGGCGATTACCCGCTGGACGCACCAACCATCCAAGCATGCATCGACCGCTACAACGCAGCAGAATAAAGATGCCATAGTTGCCTTTCGCTCCGCGAAAGTAGCGTCGTCTTTCGTGAGCGTTTCCTGATTGCGTACAAAAGCGTACGGCACGATAGAGCGTTTTCGCGGATAGGCTGCAAGTTGATTAATCGAAGGCAATAATAGTCTCCTTTCGCTCCGCGAAAGTTCTGAAAAAGCAGTGGGTACCGACGCTACTTTCGCGGAGCGAAAGGCGACTATGGCGACTATAATTCACTGCTCAGTGGGATTGGTCACGCGGATGGATCGCTGATCGGTGTAGGTGGTGCCAAACATGTCGGTGGTGCGGACTTGTATGGAATGATTGCCAATGGGCAACGCTTGATCATTGGTCGATTGCCATAAGTGAGGCGTCTTGTGTGGCGCGGGCAACGATATCCAAGGGAGGTTCTTGCCGTTTTTTGGTTCCGGTAGCTGTTGTGATAAGGCATCCTCGCGAGCTTTTTCCTCTGCATAGTAGGGATCTTCTCCCGCGACTCTCTCCATTGCTTTCCATTGACCCTGTTCGCCGAAGCGGATTTCAACCGTTGATTTTTCCGAACCCCCGAAAACATTCACCACAACCTTGAGCGTCTCCGTTTCGTTGGCGGAAATTGCATCGGGAGAGTGGATATTCATTTGATGATCGGCGGGTCGCCGAGCCGCACGTTGCTCTATTTTGTAATGCTGGCCGTCAAAGGTGATGATCGAGTAACCATTCGGCCCGCCGTCGCTCATCGTTGCGTGGGGAATGCCGGTTTCATCCGGTGCACCACGCCACCAACTTCCGCACGCGGTGACATTGATTACATGATGATGCGGTTGCGCGCCCTGCCATCCATCTTCGTTCTCAATAAACACGTGTTCTTGATAATGCGTGTGTGCGGAAAACGATAGAGCGAAGGGCCGTTGTTCGATCAGACGGTAAAGCTCCTGTCGATCTTCGACGCCAATTAATGGAATGTGCATCATCAACACAACGAGTTGATCCGCTGGAATCATCGCCAAGTCATTGCGGATGAATTCCATCTGAGTCTCCCCAAAGCCACCTACATACTTTCCTCGTTCGCTGGCCGTCGCACCGATCCAGCGTACATCGTCCAAGACCATGAAATGGACGGATCCATGATCGAACGAGTAGTAGTTAGGACCGTAAATGCGTTCGAAAGTTTCGTCAGAATGAACGTCATCTTTCGCTTCGAAGTTGAGATCGTGATTACCGATGACGTTGTACCAAGGAATACCGATCAGCGCGATGGCGCGATTCAAGGGTTCCATTGTATTGAGATCATCGAAGGCAATATCACCGAGAGTGACACCGAATGAGGCACCATGTCCCTCCTCACGCACAATCTGAGCCACTACGTCATGAGCGATGTAGTCGACTTCCTTCAGGTCACGCGGTTGGGGATCTCCAAACATGATGGCTCGAAATTCATTGGGCTCTTCGCTCGGATAGAGAGGAAAGTCGATCGACTTCGGCAACGGGCCCGTCGCTGGTACGCCAGGATATCGAGACGGCGGTGAGCCAGCGGGTTTATGAATGTAATAGAACCTAGGCAACATTTCGGCGCTCGCTGGAGTCCGCCAGTTTCGAGGTTTGATGACGAACAAGATTTGATCATCGTCCACTGGCAGGGTGTAGCGACCGTCGGCATCGGTCAAAACGATTTCTCGACCATTGGAAACTTTGATTCCTTCCAATGCAGGTTCCCCTTCGTCAAGGCTTTGATTTTCATTGAGATCATGAAACACAATGCCTGTCGCGTTGCTCGTCGGACCGACAATTTCTTGATTTGTCTGAGCAACAGGAATTTCATGCGCGAACAACTCGCTCGGCAACACGCCCAATACTCCAAGACCCAATATTCCGGGACCCAATATTCCAAGACCTAGTATCCCAATCCTGAGGAAACCGAAGGTCATGTAGCGAGTGATCATGGAATATGCTGCTGGAGGGATCATCACGAAAGTAGTCCTGATCTTGGAGTGAGTACGAAAGCAGAGCAAGGCTAGCTCGCGCGTCTTCTCATAGGATAATTCGAGTCGATGAAGTTTGTATGAGCATCAGGTGCGGTGTTTGATGTAATCGACAAGCCCAATTACGTTTTCAACCGGTGTCTGTTGTAGGACGCCATGCCCTAAATTGAAGATATGTCCTGCCCGACCTGCTGCTGCATCGAGAACGCGGTCTGCCGCTTGGCGAATAAAGTCGGGTGTACCGAGCAGGACGGTTGGATCAAGATTGCCTTGCACCGGTCTTTGATAGTCGATTCGTTTCCAAGCGCTCCCCAAATCGATTCGCCAATCCACTCCAACAACGGTTCTTTGGTCGCCAAGAAGCATGGTCAGCAATTCTGGATTGCCAGTAGCAAAATTGATGACCGGCACGTGGGGATGTATTCCTGCCAGGATCTGTTGCATGTACGGCAAGACAAATTGCCGATAGTCGTAAGCATTGAGACACCCGGCCCAGGAATCAAATAGTTGGATGCATTGTGCGCCAGATTCAATTTGACGATTGGAATAGGCAACAATGGCGCGACTCAACAAAGTCATCAGTGCATGCCAACCGCCATCTTCCGCATACATCAGCTTTTTTGTGTGCGCGTATTGTCGACTCCCTCCGCCTTCTATGGCGTAGCTCGCGAGTGTAAAGGGAGATCCGGAAAATCCAATCAATGGGATTCCCTCGGGCAAGTCTTTTCGGGTTTGAGATACCGTCTCGTAAACGAACCCTAATTCGTCCGCATCCTTCAATTCTTTCACGCGCGACAAATCTTCCACGCTGCGAATCGGGTTATGTATTACAGGGCCGTCTCCCTTTACGAATTCGAGATCGAATCCTAGAGGCTCAAGTATCGGCAACAAATCCGAAAAGATGATGGCCGCATCAACACCGAGCCGATCGACGGCCGTGCACATGACCTCACTGCACAGCTGTGGATTTTTACAGAGTTCCAGAAAGGTCGTTTTCTCGCGCACTTCGCGATACTCTTCCATATATCGACCCGCTTGACGCATTAACCAGATCGGTGGACGCGGCGTCGCTTGACCACGACACGCACGCATGAAAAGACTCTCTTGCGACGGATGCGGCGCGATTGCTACTGGCATTGCTGAAGTTCCAAACAGGGTCGTTGGTCGTTTCGAAACGAGAATTTGTGTACCACGTCGTGCGGCTTCCACAACAAGATGTCCCATCTTGGAATGTTCCGGCTCAATGTCGACTGGCAAGTCCGACTCATATAGCATCTCCGAGGTTGTGGGGCCAATGGAGGCAACCACCGTCTTTTTCAGCCCCGCTCTTAACTCGTCGGTTAAGCCAAGTTTGTCCGCAGTACGGAGCATGTTGACAATTTGGTGCGCGCTGGTCAGCAACAACACATCGCGTTTTCCGGCTGCTAATTGTTTGATATTTTCTTCCAAGGGACCCGTATCGGTGGGCAGATCCCAAGTATAAACACGTACGGGAACCACTAACGCGCCGCGCGCCTCAAGTCCCGCGATCAGGCTGGCGTTCGTGATGCCGTACTCTTGTAAGCCGATCGTTTGATTGCCCAGTGGAACATTTGCGTCGAGTGTCTTAATGAGCTCGCGCCAAGTGTTTGGTTCCGGTACGCGGTGAGTTGGAGTTAGGCCAAACTCTTTCATTGCCGCAACAGGCTTCGGCCCGCGACAGACGGTGATGATGTCTGACAGCGTATTCAAGAAGCGTTGAGTATCAACATGTTTTTCGATGGCCCTCATCAGGTGGCGAAAGCCTACGCCCGTCATCAGCACCACGATGCTAATTTCACCCGTAATCACTCGATAGGCAAAATCGATGGCCGGGCGATTCGGTTCAATGGGCACTTCACGAAGCGAAGGGCTAACAAAAGGAACCCCATGCAGTTTCTCGATTAATCGAGTCATTTCGTCAGCGCGACGACTCTCCAGCGAAGCGACGCGTAGGCCAGAAAAATCGGGCGTATCCATACGAAAATCTGCTTGTCGGGAGAGTGGGGAATGGCTGGAGGGGATTGCATGATGATGCACGCGGCAATTCAGGGGAAGAGTAGTGGGATCTGCTGGCGTGGGGTCTGGTGCAGAATGCGATGTTTTGAGAGTTTATCCAGTGGCCGCCGAATACCCACGAGATGGCGGTCGACGAACAGGGTGTTTCATGCGATAAACGCTCCCAAGTTTTGAGCACCCGGAAGTACAGGAACTCGACAGATGTTCCTACTGACATTGGTGCTCCGTCCTCACCCACGGTTGGTTGCAAGTATGCCTCGGAGACAGGTCCGCCGACCCGCGATTGCGGTAGATGTCAGCCACGTGCTGCGCGAGAAAGACGACCTCCCAGAGTTGTTAACCAGTGCATCGTTGTTTGGCAATTCGTTGCCCCTAGAGATCGAAGTGGGTTCAGGCAAGGGACTGTTTTTGTCCACGGCGTCTGCAGAGCGTCCGCAACATAACTTTTTGGGAATCGAGATTGCTCGTCCTTATGCTCTGGCCGCAGCGACACGAGTGAGTCGTGCGGGCTGTAGCAATGTGAAGTTGATCTTGGCCGATGCGGGACCGTTATTTTCCGCGAGAATTCCAGAGCAATCCCTCGCTGCAGTGCATGTGTATTTTCCCGATCCATGGTGGAAGAAAAAGCACAAAAAGCGACGGGTCGTGAATGAAGTGTTCTTGTTGAATTGCTGTCGACTTTTGGTGGACGGCGGGCGTTTGCACTTCTGGACTGACGTGCTTGAGTATTTTGAATCGGCCTTGGAATTGGCCGCCCGTGTTGCACCACAATTGGGGCCACCGATTCCCGAAGAGGCGGCCGAGGCCGAGCATGACCTCGATTACCGAACTCACTTCGAACGCCGAAGTCGTCAGCATTCGATTCCCGTGTACCGAATTTATTGGGCACTGACCCGGGCTCAATCTTGAACCACTACCGGTTCACCCCATGACGGCGTGATGGCTTGTTGACAACTGGAACAGGTGATTTCCGTTGCCAACTGTTCATCGGGAATAGTGAGTTCCTTTTTGCATTCATCGCAGTTAATTCGTACATGTCCCGTCTGCGCGACGAGTGCGGAGAGATGCGCGTCGTCGATGCCAGCAATCTCAATATCGCCCGGCTCAAGCGTCGTTAGCAATTGACGGTTGATATCGGGTAGCGATGCCAATCGATTTGCCAAACGGCGAACGGATCGCTCGAAGCTATTTCGCGAAGTCCGTCCGTTTCCAAAATGTCGATCGCGGCGGGCGTAGAGATAGTCAAATCCGTAGAGAACTCGTCGCCGTGCATCGGTGGGCAGCTGGTACTCTGCTTTATTGGCCATCAGTCCAAAAATACGCGCCAGTTCGCCTGGCGTGTAATCAACAAATTCTAGAGTCGTGCCTACGCGAGAGCTGAGACCCGGATTGGATCGAATCATCATTTCCATTTCGAGCGGATAACCAGCCAGGATCACTACCAAACGATCTCTTTGATCCTCCATTCGTTTGAGCAATGTTTGGATGGCTTCGCGTCCGTATTGATCTTGGCCGCTGGAATCAATCAGCGTGTAGGCTTCATCGATAAACAGCACGCCATCGAGCGCTTCATCAATTTTTGCATGGGTCTTGGGTCCAGTTTGTCCAGCATATTCGGCAACCAGTCCGCTGCGATCGGTTTCGATTAAATGACCCTTGCTCAGAATTCCTAAGGCACCATAGATATCCGCAATGATACGCGCAACTGTCGTTTTGCCGGTGCCTGGATTTCCCACGAACGACATGTGAAGGCTCAGCCGAGTCGTGGGGAGCCCTTCGGCCGCCCGACGCTTTTCCATCGTCAAGAAGTTCGTCAATGTTTGAATCTGTTGCTTGATGCCGTCCAGTCCGATTAACTGATTCAGTTGCTTCATACAGTCGGCGAGCCTTTCCTCTGTGGTCCGAGTATCCTCGGGAGTAGGCGCCGTGTTTTTTACTGGGGATGAAGGTGGCGAAGACTCTGTTGCTTGAGGTGGACGGGTAGTGGTCGTGACCGGAGCCGCTGGGGTCGAGGCTCTGGGATCGGCTGTGGAATCGGCTGTGGAATCGGCTGTGGAATCTTCGTCTACACCCTTTACTGCCAGGTTTCTTAGACGCTCGGCTTCTTCGCGCAACCAGCGCAGCGCATCACTATTGGAGAGTGATTTCTTAGCGGCTGGGCTGTCAGTGGTCTGTATGGATTCTGTTGTAGGCTGGTCGGGCTCGGCAGTATGTGAGGAAACGTAGTTCCCGGATGGTGGTCGTTCACCGAGTTCGTTAAGCAGTGTTTGAAGCGATTCAAGTTGTGCGGTTTCGGTGGTGCTGTAGGAACCATCGGCGCGGGCGACCAGATTGGCCATTCGCATAACGAGACTCATCCACTGGCCGTACAGATTGCGAAGCGACGGGACTTCGACAAAGGGGCGAACCAAGTCGTTCCAGCGAAAGGGAACTGCCGCATTCACGAGCCACTGTAGGGCTTCGCGAAGTTCGCTTCCCATGACCGGCTTATTCCACAAATGTCCGAGCAGCACTCTGCCTAGTTGTCGTTGCTCTATCGACTGCGGCCCATCCGGTGCCAGCGTGGCGTAGACCTTCATGATCAAGCCTTGATGCAGCTCATGCATGTGGTCGGCGGCCGACATCGCGTCACCATCGGCCAGCCAAGTATACGAGTCGCGAATTTCGGTTGCGGCCGATTGATAAAGCTGTTCGGTAGCAACGAGTGCTTCACGGTAAAGTTGTATGAGTTCAACGGTTGGGTCGGTGGTGGTCATTTAAATCTCCAAATACTCTTCAAAGGCATCGCGCACACGCGACTCATCTGCTTCTTGTCCGGTCCAGAGTCGAAATGCGAGCGCTGCGCGGCCAACTAACAAGTCGATTGCCGAGAGAGTTGGCAAGCCTCGGCTGGCAGCGAAGCGGAGTAGTGGCGAAGTGCTGGCGTGTGTGGCCAGATCTACGACGATGCATTGCGAGTTCAATTGGTCGATTTGTTTTTCGGAGATTTCCGTGATACCGGTTTCATCAACGTTTTTCGTACTGCGGATCAGTATTTGCAGACTTCCCAAGTCTTGAAGCTCTCTTCGAACAGAACAAAGAACGGGTTCCATTGCGAGCGTGTCGGCAATTGCTTGGCTGCGAGGTGAATCGCCCAGCACGGCGACGATCGTACCTTCGCTGGCAGTGGGGGCAAGCAGGGACAGGACCGCATCGCCCAGCAGGTTGTGTCCGACTAGTTTGCCCGTATCATCGCGAACCAGTGCATCAATCCATTTTGCTGCATTGGCCGTGGCCGTATGGCTTTGGACCAATTGATAGGCAGGTGAACCAAAATGGGGCGCTATGCTGATACCCTGAAAACCCAACGCGTCGACGCCACGGAACGCGTCCTCCAACCGCTCGGGTGGGACATCGAATGATAGGAATCGCCATTCCAATCCGGCCGCCTGCAAAGCCTGCTCCATAACAAATTGCATTGGATAGCCGGCAATGGGGTGACCGATTACGCCTAGGAGCGAGGGTATTGCCGATTCTTCCATGGAACTCACTAAGACGATTGGTCCGAAACGAGAGTCTTCATGATGGCTGACATACCATTTTGACGAAAGGCTAGAATCTTACCATGAACAAAATTCCAGAGAATGATCCTCATCACGTTGGTTGGTCTATGTTGCGACCTGGTCCCTTAACGTGGCTCGCTTGTTTAGCCATCGTTGTGCTTCAATTCGCACTGGGTACCGGCAAAGCGCCTGATGAGAGTACATGGCGTACGCAGGCTTGGTTGGCTAGCGTTTGGGCATTCTGGGCAATCAGTCTCTGGATTTTGGTGCGACAACCACTATCGCTCAAGCGTGTGGTTTTGCTGGGCATTAGTTTCGGTTGGCACTGCGCCATGTTGGGACTGGTGATGGGGCGACCGCCAGAGCGCTGCCTCATCTTATTGGGCAGCTATGGCGTGCTACAAACAACGGCCGCTACCTTGCTGGGGCTCCCGCAGTGGCAGAATCTCAGCAGCGATTCCAAGAACCCAGCAGATTTTCGACCAGCACCACCCCGGCAATTTGGCATTTTATCGATCGTGGTTCTGACGGCGGTCGTGGCATTGATCTTGGTTTCCGCAAGGCGATATGCCGACGTAGCAGGCGTGGGATTTATTTCCGGTAGTATCTCCGCATTGTCCCTGCTCTGTATCGTTGGCATCGCGGCAATGGCAACCAGTGCATCTTCGAAAGGACGGTTGTTTGGGTTACCCCTAATCTTGATCCTTTCGGCAGTGGTGGCGGCGATCCTCGGGATGATGGAAGATCTCACCGCCACAAGCCTCAGCTATTCCGAGTTTTGGTGGATTTACTGCTCGATCGTTTTGCAATCTGCTAGCCTTATCTACCTTGTCGGCGTGTGCGGCTACCTGGACACCGTTCCCGATGTCGAGCGAGTCAGCAAAGGGGATTCACCTCGTCGGTAAACCCCCATGCACTTCTAATTGCGATGGATATGGACCTTTACCAACTGCGTCGTCGCTTGGTTATTGGATCCATTAGATATTCCATCAAGCCCAGATCGTTCGGTTGATGCTGCGGTCCCGAAATCGTATCGCCCAATTCTGCGACTGGTCCTTGGCCTTCTCCCTCGCCTTGACCTTGGCCACGACGATTCAGGTAATTGATCACTTGCAAGGCATCGATCGGTTCAAGTTTGTTATTGCCGTTCACATCCAAGAAAGCTGGTCGATAATTGATATCCGTCGGGATGTTAATCAATGGTGATCGATTCAAGAAGTTGATGATCACCAAAGCATCTGTGGGAGTGACCTCGCTGCGTCCATTGACGTCAAATGGATTGCCAGGATTTTTCCAAGGGCTAGCATTGGCAGTCACTTCGATGGTGAAATCAAGTTCGGTTGACAGTGGTGGAATGCCATTGTCTGTCGCTACCAGCGTGAAACTATGCTCGCCGACGGAACCGTTCCAGGCGAGGCCAGCTAGGGTTCGTGTTGTAGGATCAAAGGACAACCAAGTTGCTGTATGGTCTTTGAGCGTAAGGGTGAGGACTTGTCCTGCATCAACCTCTGAGAATAGGTCGTCTGGTAAGGAGTGCGAGAATTCGAGGGCAGCCGTGACAGGTATTTTCTCTAGTGTGCCGGTTGTCGTTGGTGGTTCGTTGACATTAGTGATGGAGATTGTCACTGGAACATCAACAAAAAGTTCGCCATCATCGATGATGCGAACCGTGAACGAAATTTCCGGTTCCGTTTCAAAATCTAAAGCTGCACCATCCGCAACCTTTATTTCTCCCGAATCAGGATCGATGGAAAATCGATTTGCCGCTACGGCCTCTAAAATGGACGCGCTGGGGCTGTCGCCATTGTCGGGATCGACAAATGCAACCTGCCCCACGGTGTTTCCGGCAATCGCATTTTCAGCTAGTAGAAATGTTCCGCCGAGTCCTTGGGGCGCTTCGTTAACATTTGTGACGCTTACAGTGAAGGAGCGCGCAGTGGATTGAGAAGGAGTGCCGTTGTCGGAAACAGTAACGACGATCTGCCATTGCTCCGCCGATTCGAAATCGAACTCAGCTCCATCGGCCACAGTCAGCACGCCATCGCTGGCACCGATTGAAAACTTGCTGGCTCCGTTACCACCGACGATCGCTAAGGTCAGAAGGGAACCCGGTTCGGTATCTGAGGCGGTAAGGATACCAACCTGAGTGAGAGGGGAGATGTCTTCTGGAATAGAAAGAATCGCATCGTCGATGACGGGAGGATTGTTTTCGTCGACCACATGAATGACGAGTGTTCGCTCTGCGGTTTCAGTAGGCAACCCCGAATCGGCGACGTGCACTGGTACTTCGTAACGATCTTGAAGAAGAAAGTTGAGCGTTGCTCCGGCTGCAACACGAATGTCTCCGGTGTTGAAATCAAGATCAAAGACATCGGTTGAGAAACCGTCTGCCCAACGGAAGGTATGGCTTTGGATGGTCTCAGGGTCGGTGACTTGAACCCGGCCTACGACCGTTCCAGCGGCAGCAAGCTCACCGATGGAGAATTCCGTGCTGATAATTTGCGGTGCTTCATTGAGATCGATGATCGAAACCGTAACGGTTTTTGTGATTTGTCGCGATGGATCACCAAAGTCATACGCTTGAACCGAAATCGTCAATTCAGTTGCCGATTCATAATTGAATGCGGCCGGGTTATTAACGGTAAGTTCTCCCGAAACGTCATTGAGTAGAAAGGCTTGACTTGGATTCTCGCCGACAATTCGATAGCCAAGTTGTCCGGCAGGTCCGGAATCGGGATCCGTTGCTTGGACCGTTCCGATCAGCCCGCCCAGCAAGGGACTTTCTTGGGCTTCGAATTGATAGTTGTTCATGACCGGTGGTTCATTCACATCAATCACTGAGACCGTGATCTCTGCTTCACTCGACAATGGCGAGTTTGCATTGTCGGTGACGCGAACTCGGAAAACATAGGAATCGCGAAGTTCATAATTGAGCGAGACTCCATTCTTCACTTTCAAAACACCCGTGGCTGCATCAAGGGTAAAGAACTGCGTCCCGTTGATCAGCGTGAAATTGAGAGCTTGCCCTGGTTCATCGGTGGCAATGATGGTGCCAATGACTGTGTTGCCGGGTGAATTCTCTGCCACCGTCAGCGTTTGCGGCGCGATCTGCGGGGGTTCGTTTACACGTACCGGAATTTCGATTTTAAAATTTTCATATTCAGTGACGCGAATCGGAATCGGATCGAATTGGTAACCAAATGAACTGTTGGAGGCATACTCTATTAACAAGTAATCATCAGGGTCCAAGTAGTTGAGAGTGGCAATACCTTGGGCGTTGGTGCTGGCAATGGCTTCAGGTACCGAGAAGGTAAAGCGATCCAATTTTCCGAAGGGGGACGAGTTCAAATAATCATTATCGGGATAGGCCACCGCATAGGCGATCACGTCCGAACCCATGTCGATAGTAAGGGTTTGCAAAGCGTTAGCACCGAGTGGCCCCGTACGAATAATACGTAAAGAATTACCAGCCGCGTCGAAGACCTCCAGGCGACCGTAAGTGGGAGTGCTGTTGCTATCGCCAATGACATCGATGGAGACTTGCTGAGCGGGACGATAAAAATCGGCTCGGAAGCGGCGTGTGGTGTTGAAGAACCCAACACCTGCGTGAGAAAAAACCCGCGTTCCCGTTGCCGCAGAGACGTTTTGGACGGCTTGGATATCAAAGCCAATGATGACATTATCATCGACAGCCGTGCTGAGAGAGACACCCTTGGTGAGGTTGTTGAGTTCAGTATCTAAATTGAATGCATCGGGTTCAATGATCGTTGTGAAGAGGTCTCGTTGACCATTGGCATTTGTGTCGGCCAAGATTTGCACGTCCGTCAAGCCGACTTCATTCGCATCGCGGAATCCATCGCCGTCGAGGTCACGAAAGAAGCTGGCGCGAACGGCAGCAGTGAAGTTCTCGCTACCCAAGTTGTCGAGTTCGCGGCCTTGAAAGACAATGGGTCGTGGCCGTCCATGAACGTCACCCGCGAATCGAATAAAGAGATTGTCATCCGACATATCTTTGACCGTGCCGCCTACCCAATCGCTAGCCGCCCATCCGGTTGAGTTGCCGATGCGGCCGACATAACCGGTCCCTTCCAATTCAACCAGCGTGGTTCCAGTGGGTAGGGTCACTGCGGGATTGTGTCCCATGCGATCAATGAAAACGATTTTGCCGTAACCGTATCCATCGTTAAGACTCCATAGGGTCGACACGGAATCGAGAACGTTCCAATTCGCAAAGACGCCCGCTTCATCGATGAAACCATCGCTGTTGGTATCGATGTCATCGCCCAGGTTTGGTGCGATATCAGATTGGATCAAGAAGATTGTGTTGGATGCGTAGATAAAATCGAGCCGATCCGACAGGTCGTGAACATCGCTGAAGATGTTTCCTGGAAGTCCACTGAATCCTGGTGCGGTGCTCTTCAGCGTGTTGGCCAGCGGATCCGAAGTGAACGGGCTATTCTGTTCCTGTAAGACCAGGAATCCGTTATCGCCAAATACGAGTCCCGAGAGATCGAAAATGGCTTCGATTTTTCCTTCGCTATTGTTGACCCCTTTGCCGCTTTCCACTACCAGCAAATAAGTGCCGTCGTCGAGCGCCGTGTTACGCTCCCCACGTAGCTCGACGTATTGGTCCGTATCTTGGTCACCGAACAAGGGAGCAAACAGAACTTCGTTGATATATGCCGTCAAAAGTTGGCGGGATTCCAGCTTTTCTATTCGACGAGTTCGAGATCGCATTCCAGCACACCGAATCAGGGGGAGAATATTATCAGCCCGATGATAGTTGGAAGTACCCTTTCAATGCAAACTCCTGGAGCGGGAATGGCTTGCAAGAGGGGTAATCAATCGTCGGTGCCGGTCAATTGGGGCGGCTCTGCCCAAGCATCCCCAGTTTGCGGGTCCGGCACCGACGTTGAATTCGAAAAGAATTGGTGGGGTAAGTAGTTCTTCCCCTGAAGCGGTACCAGGGATTATCGTGTATTCATAACACAGTTCAGTATGGGGGGATTTACGCATTTTTTGTGGTGTTTTGCACCAGTCGTGGTGTCCCTTACTGATTTTTAGATTGAGTCGGCCACATGATTGATCCGGGCCTCCACAAAATGCTATGGGCCAGTTTGGTCCACACACCAGGAATTGGCGTCGGCTTGATCGACGTAGAGGGCGATCTCCTGTACTTGAACGACGAGGAGACTCGCTTGTTTGAGGGGCGCTCGAATGTAGATTACGCAGGGAAGAACATTCGAGATTTTCATGCCGAGTCGTTTGTTAATGAGCGTCTGCAATTACTCAGAAAGGTGGTTGAGAACGGCAAGCCGATTATCTTTCGACACATTTACTTGGGTCAGAAAATTGAATCGACTTTATGGCCAATCAAAGAAATCGGACGACATAAACCTCGCGTACTAGTGATCAGTCGGGCTGTGTCAAATTCCACGGAAGAGACCAATGCCATAAACGCAGAAGTGTTGGAATCGCAATACATCGAGCTCGGGCCTCTGAATGTACTATCACCTCGCGAGCTTGAGGTCTTTGTGATGTTGGGGCACGGTCGATCGGTACCAGAAGTTGCGAGGATCCTGCACCGCAGCCCAAAAACGATCGAACGCCATCGCGAATCAATCGGTCAGAAGTTATCCATTCAATCTCAAAGCGATATCGTGCGAATCGTTACCGAGGTTGGTTTGAGTCTCAGCGATGTCGGAAAGACTCGACTGTAGCCCCAAAGTCCAAGAAATTGCTAAGCACGATTTACCACGCGAGCATTGCTTGGCTTAAGCGCTGTTTCGTTTCGGCCATGAGGGCATCCTCTTCGGCTTCGCTACTGGCAACATAGGTGACGCTAAATCGCAAGTGAGGACTGGCATCATCCCAAGGAACGGTGACAATTCCTAATTCTTCAATCAAAAAGCGAGTGGCATCTTCCGCTGCCGGGAAGGCAACCGAACCCGCGCTCTTGGGTGAACGCGTATAGAGAAAGTAGGAACCACCAGGCATTTGGCAATCGAAACCGCAGGCTTGCAAGACGGCCACGAGTTTCTGCAATCGTCGACGATATTTCTCGCGGATCGATTGGGGAATATTGGGATCGTCTAGCGCGGCGGCAGCAGCTTTCTGCGTAGCCATGAATTGACCGCTATCGCTGTTGTCTTTGACATCCCCATAGGCTTGAACGATCTTGGCATGTCCGCATACCCAGCCCATCCGCCAACCGATCATGTCGTAGCCTTTGCTCAGTGAGTGAACTTCGACTCCCACATCCATGGCACCAGGGGTTTGCAGGAAGCTGCGAGGCGGGCCATCGAAAGAGAGCAAAATGTGAGCCGCGTCTTGAACAACGATAAACTCTTTTTGTTTCGCCAGCTCCACAACTTGCTCAAAGAACTCTGCTGTTGCGGTCTTGCCTGTAGGACTATTGGGATAGTTAATGACGAGCATTTTGACTCGTGGCCACAAGTCATCTGGAACAGTGGAGAAATCGGGGAAGAAGTGATTTTCGGGCAGCAACGGCAATCGGAAAACGCTACCGCCGTAGTACTGAGTGTGCGTGCCAGCGACTGGATATCCGGGCACTGTCATCAGCGTGACATCGCCAGGATTAATGAAGCACGCGGGGAGCATGGCGTAGGCCGGTTTGCTACCAATCGCGTGGACAATCTGTGAAACAGGATCGAGCTTAACGTTGAAATTGCGTTGCATGAATCTTGCGGCTGCCTCTTTGAACGCGGCAATACCATTGTCCGCATAGCCGCGGTTTTCCGGCAGATTGATCTCGTTGGCCATGACTTCCCGGACACTTGCTGGCGCCATCGAGTCATTTTCACCGATGCCAAAATCGAGCAACTGTCGATTCGGATGATCGGCGAGCGCCTTCCGTTTGGCTCGTTTGATCTTCTCGAATTTGTAGATCGCCGTCCCTTTGCCGTAGTTTAAGCCACCGATGCGATCGGCGAAGAGTTTTTGGAAGTAGGGATCGGCGCCGGAAGCGGCTGTGGGGGAAGCGGAGTTCGACACGGAGAGCACTATCAAGCGAGGTGGAATGGAATGAATCGCCAATCCTCGAATGGTAAGCTACAACGATCTATTTTTCCAAGGGACCCAAGCCCGTGACCGAAACGCTGCTGCAAATTGCTGCTGCCGCAAAATACTTCTGGTCTGGAACGTCAGTGGGAAAACGTCAGTGGAAACGCAAGTCGCTAGACATCTGCTACGCGACGAGGGCGGACGGGAGCTGGAAAAATGGGTGTGGTAGAGGGATCTTCGGCCTCTGCAGGAGCGGTGGGAGAGGTGTTTCCGGCAGCGCCATCGAGATCACCAAGGTATTCTTTTTGGACTTTGGGATGCATCTTCACCTCTTCCGGTGTCCCATCAATAAGGACTTCACCTTGGTAAATGACGTAGCAGCGATCGACTACGCCCAGAATTTCGCGAGCCGCATGATCGGTAATGAGGACCGCGATTCCTGAGTCTCGCAATTGGCGGATCACACCCTGAATGCTTTGCACGGTGACCGGGTCGATACCTGCGAACGGCTCGTCGAGCATAACAATTTGAGGGTTGCTGACGAGACAGCGAGCAATTTCTAATCGCCGTCGTTCGCCCCCCGATAGTCCACCAGCGTATTCCTTGCGGATATGCGTGATATTAAATTCTTCGAGCAACGCATTAGTGCGATCATTGCGATCTTGGCGGCCCACTCCAAGCAATTCGTAGAGGGATGAGATGTTTTGTTGAACCGTAAGTTTGCGAAACACACTTGGTTCTTGAGGCAGGTATCCCATGCCTCCGTCGCGGGCACGACGAAACATAGGCCAATCAGTGACATCTTGGCCGTTCAGTAGGACTCGCCCACGATCGGGTTCAACCAGTCCACAGATCATGCGAAAACTGGTCGACTTGCCCGCGCCATTGGGGCCCAGCAAGCCCACAATTTCAGCTGGGTTTACATAGAGATTGACCCCATTGACGACGTGTCGGCGACCATAGGTTTTATGGAGATCGACAGCTTGTAAGATCGGTTGAGTCATAATGGGTTTGGATGAAACCTAACGAATGAAACCGATTCGTTTAAAATTGGGAGTGAATGGAACAGGTGAATTCCATGTATGAGGCCAAAAGACCATGATCGCTTTACCGACGAGCAAGTCTCGAGGTACGAAGTGAGCATCGGCATAGATATAGGCATCGGAGTTATTTCGCGAGGCGATTCCTGAGTAACGGTTGTCACCGCGAACCCAACATCGCGCATCGGAACTCTCGGGACTGTTATCTCCCATGGGAAAGAATTGGTCGACATCGAGTGTGAATTCGACCGTTCGACGCGCTGCCCACAAGCGTGAGGAATCCCAAAGCGAAGGAGTTAGCAGTACTCGCTTGAAGTCGGTAACGAAGTTGCCTGACGCGAATTCATAGTCTTTCAAACCACCGCGTGTGTTGCCATCAACCGCGATGTAATACTTGTCACGATCGACCTTGCAGCGGTAAGTAGTTGCCGTTGTTCCTCGAGCACCGAACGCAATGGGTGCTGCATCAAAGGGATGTTCGCTGTCGGTGTAGGGGCGCTGTTCATCGAGGGGACGAATGGTTGCCATATTGTATGAAGTGGGTTGATCAAAGGTGATCGGTGAATTATCGACCCATAGATAGAGCTGGTCGTCGCAGTTAGCGAATCGGACGGAATGTCGTTGTCCAGCGCGAATGGAGGTCTTCGCCGTTGGTTCTGCAGTCGCTTTTCCGCCCGCTTGTTGGAAGGAAATTGGTCCCTCGATATCGTTAATTTCCAGGCGTGCTTGTCCGTCAGAGAGTCGGATGTAACAGCGAAAGACGACTGCCGATTCAACCAATTCAAACAACAATTCCCCTTGTTCGTTGGCAGCTTCAAAATCTGCCTCGAAGATGAGGTCGCCGACCCAGTGGTTTCCGTATTGAGCAATTTCAGACTTACCGAAATTCACTCCCGAGCGAAATTGCTCGGGGCCTACTCCCGGTTTGTAGTCGTCTCGCAGCTCGCCTGGGTAGGCACCGAAGCGGTAAAAAAGACCTTCGAAGAAGCCGGTGCTACGGGGCGGAAGGCCAGGTGGGATTTCATAAACCTTTTCGGCATCAACGTATGTGTAAGAATCGTACGGATAAAAATCGGTGATGGCAACGCTGGAATAGGGGTCGATGCTGGTTAACGGGATACCTTCTTTGGCACCCTGCCATTCCACTTCATCCGCGCAGCGGTGGTAATATCGCAATAGCTGCCATTGATCTGTGGCCGCGGTCAACTCGGTTTTCCATTGGTCGGCATTGCGGATGATCTGCCAGGAATCGGTGGGCGGCTGCGCGGCGCCTGGAGCCCAAGGCTGCCAATTTGAAGGGTAGTCCGCTGCCACGAGGGTTTTGGGTTGGTACATCGTGTCGCTGACCGTTTGCGACATGGCAAGGAGCTTTGTGTGATCCTTGCGAAGGATGCCAAAATCGTCGCTGCCATTTGGTTTGGAATAGAGGTCGCCGTAGCGAATTCGCAATGTCTCGTCCGGTAACCCAACGAGTCGTTTAATGTAATTTTGCTTGGGATTTCCCGGGAACTTGAAAACGATAACGTCCCATCGCTCAGGTTCGGCAAGGGCATAGGCAAACTTGCTAACGAGAATGCGATCGCCAGCGAACGTCTCGTCGTTGGGCTTGTTGGCTAAGTCGATAGGGTTGAGATGTCGACAATTGGGGCAGAAGGAGGCAATGACCGCTTCCTCGTGCGATGCAGTATCGGTTTCTATGCTCGCCCCAACTTGATACGGGTGACCGCATTCGAGGCAATTTAGGTCTTTGTGGGCGCCCATGAGCGCCGGCGCCATGGAGCCCGTGGGAATGACGAATGCTTCTGCCACAAACGATCGGAAGAGCAGGGCCAGAATGATCGCAACAACAATGGTTTCCACCGTTTCGCGACTACCTTGAGTGCGAATCTGCTGATGCAGGTCGGCCGGAGACAATCGTGCTTGTTTGCCAGTCATGGACATCAAGTAAAAGTGATGGGAGGCAGTGGATCGGCGTCAGACTCTGTCGACTGTACCGAGTTTTTGGATTGGCCGGAACGGCGATTCAATTCAACATAGCAGAATCGGGCTTTGCCAGCCGAGCGGATTAGAAGAGGTTAGCCTGCCCGCTGCTTCGGGGGGGAGTGTTTCCCCATTTGCTGAGATATTGTTTTAGCTTTAGTTTTCGTCGCGTGCTGTCGCTGGTCATATAGCGAACCGAGCCAAACACCGGACGACGCGGCCCCCAAGCACGATCGAATCGGCCTAGTGTCCAGAAAATTCCGCTATACGAATTGGGGTCGCGGCCATCGAGTGCATACTTGTTATTCAGCTCGATCATCGTCGCCAGTGCTTGCTGAGGCGACTCAGACCAGTGGAGGATCATTTTGCCCCACAACATTCGTAAGTAGTTGTGCATGCGTCCATCCGTGGTCAGCTGTCGTTGGGCCGCGTTCCAGATTTCATCGTGAGTTTCGGCCCGTTCGAACTGTTCAAGCGAATAGAGAAAGGGTCGTTTGTCGGCAGCATGGGCAGCGAGCGTTGCTTGGGCCCAGTCGGGCAGAGACTCATATTTGTCGTAGGAATCAGGGTTGCGGAACGACATATTGAACCCCATTTCTCTCCAAGTCAGCAACTGATCAAGCAAAGCTTCGGCGGACGGAGAAGTGTTCCAGAAGTCGTGATTTTTGCCATTGGGTTTTCCAAGCATGCTGGGATTCCAATGTTCATGAGCGAGAATCTCAGCAACGATTTGGTGTGCCGAAATGTGACCGAAGTGCAGGTGGGCGCTCAGACCGGTGCTGCCATCACAGTCGGGTTGATTGCGATCTTCGTTGTAGTTGATCAAATTCTTCGCGAGAAAATGACGCAGCATTTTTTGAGCGGTAACGGCACCTCCCTTCAGATTGACGGAGGGCACGAGGTGACGAAGGGGTAAAAGAGAAATTTCGTTCTTCGTCAGGAGCTGATCGAAGTTGGCGGGTTGCCAGCGGTGGGTGATTTTTTTAGGGAGCGACGAGAGTCGCGGCAATTGAACGTTATCAAGTGGGTTGGCCAGAGGTGTCTGCCCCAGCCAGGATTCCATTTGTTTTTGCATCCACCGACGATAGCTGTGTGCGACGGTAAACGTGCGATCGGCCAGTCGAAGTGGGAGCACTCCGTTGCTGTCGACGAGTTCGAGACGTGCCGGGATACGATCTTGGACGGCTCGGATGAGCGAGGGGAGAAAGAAACAGGGGAACTCATCGGTGATGACCGTGCAGGCCTGTTTTGCGAGTTCATGCAGTAGCGGAGTCCCTTCGCCGGCACGTGGTTCCACGTACGGGAAATAGGTCGCAGTTGTTGCCGCGAAATCGGCTGCATTATCTCGCATGCCTTCGACTACGAACCGATGGAGTCGTTCTGAAGCCCAGGGATAACGAATGCGAAGTGGTTCAAAGACCAGCAGCGGTTTGTCGAAGTGGATGGCTCGATCGACCGCATGTTGGAGGGCGAAATTCCAGTGTGCGCGTCGTGAAGCGGTCATCCAATAGACAACGTAATTCCCATCGGATCGTAGGGGATGGTCGTTGGCTTGCGTGACGCGCAGCTCGGGAATGGCCCAGTTCATTCTCGGCATAATCTTCTCGCAGTACCCATTCTATCTCGATGAGCAAATTCAAAGCTGAAACGAAGCGACCTGGTGGAGAGGGTATCTCCAGTGACCAGGAGCAAGGTAGTTTAGGCAGGCGAGAAGTCGTCAGTTGATCACCCGCTCGGGGACCGAACGGATGGGTTGCCAAAGCAGAAATTACTTGGGCATCGGTAAGATGATGATTGCGTTTTCAGGGAACGAGGCCGTTCCTGGTTTGCCATTGATCCGGTATTGGATCGTCAATTGCTTGACGCTTCCGGGAGCCGGATCACCACCAAAGCTTGTGTTGTAGTTGGTGGATTCTAGTGCGATCAATGGCAAGGTGCCCGCCTGTTTGCGGAGTAGGGCCGTGACATCTTTTCGGATGGAACCGGCACCATATTCGGCTTTTTCGATTTCCAATTTGATATTGTCGAAACCGGCATCGGCCAAGAGCGAACGGACATCGATTTTTTGGCTGGCAAGTTTTTGGGCAATGAGTAAAGTGGCCTGAGTGGCCGCCTCCTTCGTTTCTGCGACCTGCATGGATCGAATGGCCATTTGCAGGCCCTCAGTGCTGGGGTGGATTTTTAGCACCTCAAGAGCGAGAGATTTTTCCGCAGTTTGGCGAGCGATCTCGAAAGCGTTCTTGCACATTTCCACTCGTTGCGATTCGGGCATTGCGAACTTGCGAGCCAAGCCAATGTATCCGCGGAGTGCACGAACTTGGTATTTTTCACTTGCTGCCGATTTGGCAAGGTCCAACAAGACGGGAGCAGCGTCTACGCTATTCCATTTTCCGAGCAGTCGACTTCCAGCATCCTGTAGTAACGGATCATTGCTTTTGGCAGCGGCAGCAAGTGATGATAGAGCGCTAGTGCCACCAACTTCACTGAGGATCTCCAGCAGCACAATTTTGGTTGTTGGCATTGAAGTTGGTAGTGCGGCTGCAAGTGCCTCTGCGCAGGCCTCGCGATCGGGCATGCGGATGCTGGCTGTCTTCAACGCAAGTTGAGCTACTTCTGAATCGCTGGCATTCTTGGGCGAGGTCACCTGTGCGATGAGGAGAGGTAGTCGTTTCAGAGAGACTGTTTCACCGAGGGCAACGAGCGCAGCGTTTCTTACGGATTGGTCGGAATGGTCAAGAGCTTTGAGAAGTTCTGGTACTGCATCAATACGACGTTGTCCAACCAAGTCAATCAGCAGGGAGTAGCTTTTTCCAGTCACTTCGGGAAGCAATGAAACGATTCTTGCGTTGACTCGTTCGCTGGGTAGATCTGCGAGGGTGGCTCTAGCTGCATCGGCGAGTTCTGGGTCGTTGTCGACAGCAATTTCCAAAAGGGTTTGGAGGCATGACTCATCGCCGACTCGTTGTAGAGCATCGATGGCGGATAAGCGAACGATTTTGTCGCCATTTTGAGCCGCTTTCAGAATTGCAGCGAGAGCGACTGTTTCTGGTCGGTCTGCCATAATTTGAACGATGAGTGCTGCTCGCTCAGTCGGTGCAGATTCGAGCACGGATACGAGTTGGCTATCGATTTCGCGCCCAGGAAACTCTCGAGCGGTGCTCAAGGCGAGTTGGAACATTGCTTTTTCCGATGATTGGAATTGTTCCAATAGCAAAGGAATTCCATCTTGGCTGCGGGCCAGAATGGCACCTCGAGTTGCTTCCAGAATGCGCTGACGAGGGACATCGGATTTTCGAACTTCGTCATAGAGAGCGATCGCGGCGGGCAAATTTCCTTCGGTCCAAAACTTCTCTGCGCACAGCACGCAACCCTCAGCGACGGCGGAGCGAACAGCGGCAGGAGCGCTTGCCAGGGCCTGTTGAAGGGCACTCGCTGCGTCGTCGTTGCCAATGAGACCCAACGCGACGGCAGCTGCAGATGCTACTTCAGCATCGCTGTCTTGCAAACGAATGATGAGTTGTGGGACCGAGTCTGCATCACGTCGAATGCCGATGGAATTGATGGTGCCGACCAGCAGTTGGCCGGAGAGCTCGGTCATTGCGGACCGCAGTGCGGCATCGGCAGCTTGGTCAGGAATTGCTTCGAGAGCGATGCGTGCCCATGATGAAAGTTGGGCATTGGGTAAGAGCATGGCAAGATCAGACACGGCATTAGCTGATCCGTAGATTGCCAAGTTTTTACAAGCGATTGCTTTGTCTGCTGCAGGCGAATCGGAGCGAAGAACAGCGATCAATTCTTGTTCGCGTTGCGTGGGATCGATGGGGTCATCCGCAGAGACGGGAACCCATGTGGCGCTAGTGACGAGGCCGCACGTGAGCAGCAAAGCAATTTTGAGATGTGGTATAAAAAACATGATAGGGACGAATCCTAGTGATTGAAAAAAGTAGTGACTGGGGTGAACTGCAGTGGCAAGACGCTGTTGTTAGGAGCGGACAATCACTACACTCGCCAGGGTTCTCTCAAGGCTTCGGACCGTAGACGATTTGCTTGTTCATCGTTGATAAACGTGTGGCTTGCGTTGTCAAACTTGATCTGACGGCCCAGGTAGAGGGCGATGTTTGCGGCGTGGCAAGCGATGTGAGCGTTGCAGGCTGCGTCCGCATTTCCTTTAGGTTGTCGACGGGATTTTACGCAATCGAGGAAATCGCGCACGTGGTAGGTAGCTGGATAGCCACCGATTTCGGCGACATCGCGGCCGGCCAGTAACTCAGGAGAGCTGAGCACCAATTTGCCACTGTCTCCGGCTTCCACCCAGCCGGTTTCTCCTTCAAATCTCACAGGGCAAGAGCCGAGTGGAATCCAGCCGGTTTCGCGGAAGATCAGTTCGGTGCCATTTTCGTATTTGGCTACGAGTTGTCCATCCTTCGGCGCGTTGTATTCGACAGGGGGAGGGCAATCATTGACAGCCCATTGGCATAGATCCACGCAGTGGGAGCCCCATTCGAGCACGCCTCCACCGACCAAGCCGCCACCTTTTTCGAAATTGAAACCATCGAGGAGTTTCGCATTGAAAGGGCGCCAAGCAGCTGGGCCAAGGTAGAGGTCCCAGTCAACTACTTCTTTATTGGGTTCGGGTTCGGCGGGTAGCCAGCCACTCATCATGGCTTGCATACCGGCGGGGTGCGCGAAGACCTTTTGTAATTTGCCGAGTTTCCCGGTACGTGCAAGTTCGCAGGCGAAAGCGAAGTGCGGCAAATTTCGTCGTTGGGTCCCAGCCTGGAAGACTCGTCCAGTGCGACGCATGGTCTCGGCCAAGATAAGGCTTTGCGAGATATTCTTTGTCACTGGTTTTTCGCAGTACATATCTTTGCCTGCGCGAGCTGCAGCCATTGCAGCCGTTGCGTGCCAGTTGGGTCCAGTGGCGATCAGCACTGCGTCGATGTCTTTTCGGTCCAGGAGTTCACGAAAGTCGCGAATCATCCCGCAGTTTTGATTTTCATACTTTGCGTCGACGATTTTTTTAACCTCGACGCGCCGTTTTTCTTTGACATCGCAAACGGCGACAAACTGGACATCTTTCTGTTCCAGAAAGCAGCCCAAGTCGTAAGTGCCTCGATTGCCGATACCGATGCCACCCACCACAATTCGTTCGCTTGGGGCGACCGCACCGTCGCGACCCAGAGCGGAGCTAGGAATGATTGTTGGGGCCAAAACTGCAGCGCTGGTAGTGGCTGCCGCAGTTTTTAAGAACCGACGCCGATGAATAGCTTTCGAGGGGTAAGGCATGTCTAGGTCTCCAAGGAGGACATTGGAAGTTGAAACCAAAGGGAGTGAACAGGTTTCAGGCGGGTCCCTCAAGCATACCCGGGTTCAAAACACCGGGCCACACACATCCCACCTTTCTCAGAAGGTGCCACCCATCCATCTCCTCGTCTCAGCCTCGCTCTCAGAAGGTGCCACCCATCCATCTCAATCCATTGGGTGGCACTCATTTGTTTCTTCCAAGCAGCGGGCGGGGGGCAGGTGCTCATTTGGCGGATTGCGTCACAAACTTGGGCGGCTATCCATTTTTCGGGAGCCGCGGTGACTAGGCAATAGGTGCAATTAGTGCCATCCGACTTCTGCAAGTGCTTTTAAGTGCGGGGCTCTTGTCAAAGCTGAGGTTTGAATGGCGCACTAGCTTAGGACGAGCGAGAAGCGTAGTGGCATCTCTCGGCTCTTTTGTAGGTAACGCCGCGTGGCGCTGTTAGAGAATGAGCACCAACAAGGCCATCGTTGGGGCGCTCAGCCTGTGCGTCTGTCGAAAGCAGATTGCGTCGATGCGCACATCGAAAACGATCCAGGAAGGAGGATCGTCTTAGGCTAACTTACAAAACAATGCTGAACTTTCTTTTGGCCGGGATGCCAGCGGCGGCCTGAGCGTTTGGCATTGGCTGCCATGGCTTGGGGCGAGCCCGCACAGCTGCCTTGGCCAAAGTACTTTTTGAAGTTCCACACCAAGTCACTCC